>NZ_URHZ01000028.1 GCF_900547735.1 uncultured Clostridium sp.
CGGAATTTAGCGCCCGAATTTCTGCGGTGGACGCAGAACTCGGCATGCGCAGGTATAATGTTCACTTTGTGTACATTATACCATATTCACTTCGTGAATACGGTGTCTCCGACGGAATTTAGCGCCCGAATTTCTGCGGTGGACGCAGAACTCGGCATGCGCAGGTACAATGTCCACTTTGTGAACATTATACCATAATACCAGTTTTATTTTTTAGAAAATAGTTCCACATAAAAAATAACCGCCATAATAATTAAGCTGAGAAAAAACATGACGGGAAAAGCCATTGTCTGTCCGCGTGGCCGGGGATGAAATATCTGCCCTATGTCAGATGTTTCTTAAAAATAGATAAAATTTTAACATATTTATTGCACAAGTAAAATACGTTTAGTATACTAATAAATATCCCGGTAATGCAGTGATACGCAATTAACCGGACAGAGTAAGGTAACGGAGTAATCAGAAATCAGGTGGCGGTTATGATATTTATCGGCGGAATCAGTTCCGGAATGAAACAGATAGAATATTTAAAAACGGTAATCTGCAACAGATGCGGAGCCTATGGAAGATATCAGGTTTATATGACCTATATGTATTTCAGCTTTTTCTTTATCCCTCTGTTTAAGTGGAACAGGCGCTATTATGTGAAGATGTCGTGCTGCAATGCCGTGTACGAGCTGAATCCGGAGATTGGCCGGATGCTGCTTCGGGGAGCGGATGTCGAAATCCGTGACGAAGACCTGAAACTGTGCCGCGAGGGAAATGGAAACCCGTGGGAGCAGGAGGAACGTGCAGGACATACATATGGGGAACAGAACGGCTCCAACTGCCTGCCGGAGCATTCGGGAAAGAAGTGCCCGAACTGCGGATACGAAGCGGCGGAAGATTTCTCCTACTGTCCGAAATGCGGCAGCAGGCTGGAAGATTAGATTTACGTTTGAATCAAAGAAAAGAGAGGTAGAGAAGATGTTAAAAGCAGGAATTCAGGGAAGACAGGAAGTAATGGTGACAGAGGACAATTCTGCAAACGCTCTTGGAAGCGGTCTTCTGGAAGTATTTGCAACACCGGCTATGGTGGCTCTTATGGAAAAAACAGCATGGATGAGCGTTGCCCCTTATATGAATGATGGTGAAGGAACCGTTGGAACGAAGCTGAACATCAGCCATATGTCCGCCACACCGACGGGAATGATCGTATGGTGTGAGAGTGAGTTAACGGAAGTTGACGGAAGAAGATTGGTATTCCATGTGGAGGCCTTTGATGAGAGCGGAAAAATCGGCGAAGGCGAGCATGAGAGATTTATTATAAAAAATGAGAAATTTATGAGTAAGGCGGCGGCTAAAAGGAAATAGTGGATGAAAAATGAGGACGCCGCCGGACGGCCGGGGGACGGGGCGGTGGTGTTAGAGGTTATGAGTCTTTGGTTTCGGGCGGATGGTGTCGTGAGGTGGGGGAGGAGGAAGAAAGAAACCTCCTACGGGGACCGCTTCCGCTTATGGAATGCGCAGCGCTTCTAAGCTCGATAATACCTCGCTAAGAAGCGGCGGATTCCAACGTCCCCTGCGGAGGTTTTTTCTTCCTCCTCCCCCACGGGAGTCTATGAACCGGAACCAAAGACGCCGGGGGTATCGCCCACCCCGTCCTCCCGGCCGTCCGGCGTCTGAACTGTCCTATTTCTTCAAAGGGGGGAGGAGGGATTGCCGAGGCCACTACCCGTATCAGAAAGAGGTAAGGGAATTATGGTTGGAATAATAGATTAAATGCGTAACAAAATGTTTCTATTTTTGCTATGCGCTGCAGCTTCAAATTAAAGAGGAGATTAATTGCCTTTGCTAAACGAACCGCCACCTCTATATGTATTTACAGTACAGGTATACGTCTGACCGCATTTAGGACATTTTATGACATGATAAATGACATCATCTTTCCATTGCCCATTCACATCTTTGTGACAACCTAATTCACAGTTGCCGTCAATTAAAACGAAGTGTTGGATATCAATAAGTTCTTTGATATAGTTAACAGCCTTTTCATACTCGTTAGGTGTCTGAAATTTGTTTTTCAACTCTATTTTAGAGCAATAATCACACATACCGTTACCTTTCTTAATTTTCTTTCCATTTCTTTCACTAAACCCTTATGCGAACTGGATTTTATTGGTGGGTTATTTCGGTACTTCCCATACGCCTGTTTGCTCATTTTTCTTCAACACCAATGTATACCCACCATCACCCTGATAGAAGTAAATCTCCAAATCATCTGGTGCTATATCTAGTGCAAACGAATTTTCAGAACCAAACGAACTATTTAATCCACCGAAAGTAGAGTAAAACTTCAAGTAGTGAGGTTTTACACCACCACCTTCATCTTTATAATCTCGGATATAGCCCATAGAGGATGCAACTGCAACATGGAGTGTTATTTCAGTGCCATCTTCTGATTCAGAATAATCAGTCAATACTACACTTGTCTGCTTCATAAAACCTGTCCCCACAAGGTAGAACACGCTCATTGAAATTGCAACAGTTAATGCGGCTGCTATGATTTTTTTCAAGTTTCGTACCTCCTTATCTAATTCTGTATTTTGAACTTCTGCGATATATATTAAGCATTGATATGTAAAATTTTCTTCTCTAGTTTGCCAAATATCCGCTGAATTTTACGTATTACGCGGTGGTCCATGATTCAAAAAAAATATACTCATCTCCCGTTTCAATCAGATAATCGAAAGAGTTCCAAGCATTAAGATCACCATATCGAGTTATAGAAAGAACAGGAGATGGGATTGCAATATCAAGTAATTTATTCTTAATATCGAATCCGTCTATGGCATCCGCCTGCATATATTTGATACTTGAAGCGCCCTCACACGAGAAGTATTTTGGTATCCAATAATCCTTTAAATGTTTTTTCCACTCATCAGTTTTGAAATTATTCTTCCATGGTTTCTCTGTTTTCTGCCATTCCTCATGCTCATATAATGAATAGATAAAAAGGATAGGAAGCGCCATTTCTAAGGAATTACAGCATGATTTAGAAACTGCGCAAAAATAGGCCCCTTCTTCCCTACAGTCATGTGAATATACGCTATTGCTGCGTATGCTGTCTTTATAATTTTCTATAGCTATTTTTGAGGCACATTCAGCAAAATAATCTATATCGCCAAATAACTTACTTACTGTATTTTTCATAAAAACAACCTCCTGTTTCTATATCCGTACTTAGTGTCTAATATAAATTGCCGTTCCTTCGCTCTCCTTGCCTAATGCGCATTATTTCCAGCTATTTGTTTCATTCTACGTTTTCTATACAATTCTGTCAAATGTACATAGAGCGCCTTAAGGCTTCTCGCATGCATCCCCCTCGCCCCCAAAATCAGGACAGACAGTAGTGGCCGTTCCGGGACGGGGTGGACAACAAACCCGGCGTCTTCAGTCCCGGGTCATAGACTGCCCGTGGGGGAGGAGGAAGAAAAAATCTCCGAAGGGGACGTTGGAATCCGCCGCTTCTTAGCGAGGTATTATCGAGCTTAGAAGCGCTACGCATTCCATAAGCGGAAGCGGTCCCCGCAGGAGATTTCTTTCTTCCGTAGCCCCCACCTTACGTTATCCATCCTCCCGGGACTGAAGACTCACAACCTCCCACTCACCACCCCGTCACCTGCCGTCCTCATTTTTCATATTGAAGCCCCCCGGCTTTTAGAATATAATAAAGAGAACACAAAACTCAGCATTCAACACACGATGGCAGGCAAGGAGGCCGAAAATCCATGAAAATAACCTATATACATCACAGCTCTTTCTCCGTAGAGTTTAACCATGTAACCATGCTGTTTGACTACTATGAGGGGCCTCTGCCCGATTTTGACAGGAGCAGGCCGCTGGTGGTTTTTGCCAGCCATTTTCACGGTGATCACTTTGCACCGGTGATATTTGACCTGGCGGAGGGGAGAGAGGATATTCAATATGTTCTCTCCAAAGACATTAACAAAAAGAAAGTGCCGGAGCATCTGCTTGATAAAGTGATGTTTGTAAAAGCCGGTGAGAAATACAGGCTGTATCCCGGGAAAAACGAAAAGACGGAGGAAGGCGGAAATGCGGAGCCGGACGGCGTTACCATGGATATAGAGACTTTTAAATCCACCGATGAGGGCGTGGCATTCTGGATTTCCTGTGAGGGAAAAGAGATTTACCATGCCGGAGATTTGAATAACTGGTGGTGGGAGGGCGAGGACAAAGCCTGGAACCACAATATGGCGGCCAATTATGCAAAAGAGATGGATAAGATGACGGGACGCACGGCGGATGCGGCTTTTATTCCTCTGGATCCGCGCCTGGAACAGTGGTTTTATCTGGGGATGAAAGAATTTATGGAAAAAGCCGATGCAAAAGCCGTAATTCCGATGCATTTCTGGAAAGACTACAGTATAATTGAAAAGATGAGACAGCATCCGTCCAGCAAAGGATGGAGAGAGCGTCTGATAGAGATTCACAGAGAAGGAGAGGAGCTTGACATATGAAATTCACATTTGCACATAATAACTTTAATGTAGTAAACCTGGAGAAATCCTTAAAATTCTACGAGGAGGCGCTGAACCTCAAAGAAGTGCGCAGAAAAGAAGCAGCGGACGGCAGCTTTATTCTGGTGTATCTCGGCGATGGTGAGACGGGCTACCAGCTTGAGCTGACCTGGCTCAGAGACTGGGAGAAGGATTCTTATAACCTGGGAGATAACGAGTTCCATCTGGCATTTGTAACGGATGATATGGATGCATCCCTGAAAAAGCATAAGGAGATGGACTGCGTCTGCTTCGAAAACCCGGCCATGGGAATCTACTTCATTTCGGATCCGGACGGATACTGGCTGGAAATTGTGCCGGCAAAATAAGAATGCCGCAGCCCTAAGGCCAAATGGAAATTGGGACAGTAACCAAAACAACAACCGAAACAGTGAGGAGAAAATCATGCTTATAAAAAACGGACGGGTCATAGACCCGGATAGCGGCTTTGACGGCCCCGCCGATTTACTGGTTGAGGACGGGAAGATAAAAAAGATAATCAGACGCGGAACCAATGAAAACGGCCCCGCCGAAGCGCCGGAAAACAGCGTCGGGGAAGTGATCGACGCGTCGGGGCTTATCGTTGCCCCGGGACTGGTGGACGTGCATGTGCATTTTCGCGATCCCGGACTGACATACAAGGAAGACATCGTGACGGGAGCGGCCGCGGCAAAGGCGGGCGGTTTCACGACGGTGGTCTGCATGGCAAACACGAAACCGGCTGCCGACAATCCGGAGACGGTCGGATATATTATTGAAAAAGGGAAAACAACCGGGATTCACGTGCTGGCGGCCGCGGCCGTGTCAAAGGGCCTGAAGGGACAGGAGCTGACCGACATGGAAGCGCTCAAGGCCTGCGGAGCCGCCGGATTTACGGACGACGGCATTCCCCTGATGGATGAAAAACTGGTGAAAGCAGCCATGGAGAAGGCAAAAGAGCTTGATCTGCCCCTCAGTTTCCACGAGGAGGATCCTGCATTTATCTTCAATAACGGAATCAACCGGGGCGAAGTTTCTGAGAAACTGGGCATCGGAGGTTCTCCCGCGCTTGCAGAGGATTCTCTGGTGGCCCGTGACTGTATGATCGCCCTCCACACCGGGGCGGCGGTCAATATCCAGCATATCAGTTCCGGAAATTCCGTGAAAATGGTGGCTCTGGCCAAGGAGCTGGGCGCCGATGTGTGGGCGGAGGTGACGCCGCATCACTTTACACTGGATGAGACGGCTGTGCTTGAGCATGGGACTCTGGCAAAGATGAACCCGCCCCTGCGCACGGCAAAGGACAGGGAGGCGCTGATTGAAGGGCTGAAGAGCGGAGCGATCGATATTATTGCCACGGATCACGCCCCGCACAGCAAAGAGGAGAAAGAAAAAACGTTTACGGAAGCGCCAAGCGGAATTATTGGCCTGGAGACCGCCCTTCCTCTGGCAGTCACAAAGCTTGTAAAGGCCGGACATCTCACCTACCTGGAGCTGATGGAGAAGATGTGTCTGAATCCGGCCAGGCTCTACCGCCTGGAATCAGGGCGGATCAGAGAGGGCGGGGATGCCGACCTCGTGATTTTCGACGACAGCGAGAAGTTCATTGTCAGGGAGTTTAAGTCCAAATCCTCCAATTCTCCATTTGCGGGAGAGGAGCTTTACGGTAAAGTGAAACTCACAATCTGTGGTGGAAAGGTGGTATATCGGGCGTGAGCAGACATTATAAAGCGCTTTTAATGGATGTGGACGGCACACTCCTGGATTTTGACAGGGCGGAGGCCGCGGCATTTGTAAAGGTGCTGGCAAAATACGGTTTAGAGCCGGAAGAGCGCTATGTGCAAGAGTATCACAGAATTAACCAGGAGTGCTGGGAGGCATTTGAAGTCGGACAGATGGAGCGGGATGATGTTCTGACGGTCCGCTTTGAGCGCTTCTTCGGCGCCCATAACCTGCCGGTGAGCGGCAGGGAGGCGGAGGATGCATACCGCGTCTGGCTTGGAGAAGGTGCCTACCTGATGGAGGGCGCGCTGGAAATTCTCGATTATCTGAAAGAACGGTATGAGCTCTATGTGGTGACCAACGGCGTCGGCGCCACACAGAGAAAACGGCTTAAGGCCTCGGGACTTTCCGGGTATTTCCGGGAGCTTTTTATCTCCGAGGAAGCGGAAAGCCAGAAACCGCAGAAGGAATTCTTCGACTACTGTTTTGCCCGCATTCCGGATATCAGGCCGGAGGAGATGATGGTGATCGGGGATTCCCTGACATCCGATATCCAGGGCGGAGTGAATGCGGGAGTCGACACATGCTGGTTTAACCCGCAGGGGAACGAGAACAGGAAAGCGCTCCCGGTAACAAGAGAAATACGCAGGCTTTCTGAGCTTAAAACATTCCTGTAATACTGACAAGGAGAAACAATGATGAAAACAATGTTAAAGCGCGGAGCCGGTATTCTGATGCCGATTTTCAGCCTGCCGTCCCCATACGGAATCGGCACTTTTGGAAAAAGCGCATATGAATTTGTGGATGCCCTGAAACGTGCAAGACAGAATTACTGGCAGGTGCTCCCGATGGGGCCGACCAGCTACGGCGACAGCCCGTACCAGTCCTTTTCCGCCTTTGCCGGAAATCCTTATTTTATCGACCTCGATACGCTGAAGGAAGAAAAGCTTCTGACCCAGGAGGAGATAGACGCCTGCTACTGGATGGAAAAGCCGGAAGAGGTCAAATACGACGCAGTGCATTATTACCGTTTTCCCCTTCTGAGGAACGCATTTGAAAGAAGTTTACATAAAGAGACGGAAGAGTATGCAAAGTTCTGTGAGAAAAACAGCTACTGGCTTCCCGACTACAGCCTCTATATGGCCCTTAAGAAACATTTTGAGGACAGAGAATGGCTGACCTGGGACGAGGACATCAGACTCCGGGATCCCGAGGCGATTACAAGGTATGAAAAAGATCTGGAAGAAGAGATAGACTACTGGAAATTCCTGCAGTATAAATTCTTTGAACAGTGGGAGAAGCTTAAGGCCTACGCGGCGGAGAATGCGGTAAATATTGTCGGGGATATCCCGATCTATGTGGCGCTTGACGGTGCGGACGTGTGGAGCCATCCGGAGCTTTTCCAGCTGGATGAGAACGAGCTGACGCCGGTCAGGGTGGCCGGAGTGCCGCCGGATGCATTTTCCGACGAGGGACAGCTCTGGGGGAATCCTCTCTATGACTGGCAAACCATGGAGAAGACGGACTTTGCCTGGTGGAGGGAGAGGATGAAAGCTTCTGCCGAGCTCTACGACGTGATCCGCATCGACCATTTTATCGGAGTGGTCCAGTACTACTCCATTCCGTACGGAGCCAAAGACGCGAAGGACGGAAAATGGGAGAAGGGACCCGGAAGGAAGCTGACGGATGCAATCAACGAGGCGGTCGGGACGACAAAAATTATCGCCGAGGATCTGGGAATCTTCAGCCAGGATGTAAAGGATTTGCTGGCGGAAACAGGCTATCCGGGAATGAAAATCATCGAATTTGCTTTCAGCGGAGACCGTTTTAATGAACATCTTCCGCACTGCTATGATCCGAACTCCGTTGTGTACGGCGGAACCCATGACAATGAGACGCTGGCCGGATACTTTAAGCCGGAGAAAAGACAGTGGTGGGAACTTCAGTATATCGCGGATTATCTGGGCGCGGCCCATCAGACCGAGGTCGTAGACAAGGTT
The DNA here is from genome assembly GCF_900547735.1 of uncultured Clostridium sp. Lineage (GTDB taxonomy): Bacteria > Bacillota > Clostridia > Lachnospirales > Lachnospiraceae > Otoolea. The sequence goes on from NZ_URHZ01000028.1 coordinate 8,261, forward strand.
TTCCGCGCGGCCTACGGTTCCGTGGCAAGCGTGGCGATTTTCCAGATGCAGGATGTGCTCAAACTCGACAACTGGGCGAGGATGAACACGCCGAGCACGGTGGGGGAGAACTGGAGATGGAGGATGAAACCCGGACAGTTCGGCGACGAACAGACGGGATATCTGTCCTGGCTGGTTGATACATTCGGGCGTTTCCAGGATGGCCGTTAAATCAGACTCAAACCGACAACCGAAGGAATTATGACAGGAGGACATTATATGCAGAAAAGAAAGACCGGAAAATATGCAGCAGCGCTGCTCTTAACAATATCCATCGCGGCCCTGGCAGCCGGCTGCGCAAAGAAGACGGATCCTGCGGGAACGTCACAGCCGCAGGGAGAGACGGGAACCTCCCAGGCCGTAGTTACAACGGAGGAGAGCACCGAAGATCCGAGGACAATGCCGGAACTTAAATCCGAAGATGAGATTAACATCATGTGTGGCACCGTGAAAGACGCGGGAATGAATACGCTGGTGGTGGCTAATGAGGAGTACCCGGGCGGCGTCGTGTTCGCCAAAGAAGATGCGGCGGTGAGCCTGTCCGAGGGACTTGTCATCGATCATGAGGTCACCGTATTTTACCGCGGGAAAATAAACCTGACAGACTCCAAGTCCGTGACCGCCGAGCTGGTCCGGGACCCCAGAGAGGGAGATAAAGACTGCCGGGCGGGCGTTGTTTCAGGCGAAGTGCTCGGTGTCGGCATGAGCGTCATCACAATTCGTACGGAAGAGGGAACCGAAGTCTCCTTTGAGCAGGATCCCAAGCCGGTTAATCTCTCGGCGGGACCCGTGGAGGGCGATGAGGTCACGATTTTCTATTCCCACAAAAAGGACGGGACGATTTACGTGCCGGAGCTGATCCAGGATAAAGAAAAGTAACCGGGAGTCGGTGACGGAATCAGGAAAGCCGAAGGCCCGATGGCACAGTAAGAAGAATTCAGAATTTAAACGCAAAACGGACAGGACTGAAGAGGCCGATTTACCTTCAGTCCTGTCCGCTTTTTTGTAACACGGTAAAACTTTTCCCAAACCTGCATTTTCAGCATAGTCGGCATAGATTACGAGTATATTTACGGTTCCTGGCTGACGCCTTCCAGAACAATATTACCGCTGGACAGGAGCGCGCCTCCGCAGCCGTCTATGCGCTTTGTCCCGGCTGCGTAGAATTCGCCGCCCTTCTGCATTACGCTGTTTACCATGGTGCTCATGGCCTGGTCCACGGCAATGCGCACGGGGCGGTGGCCTTTTTCTTCCAGCAGCTTTACCGTATCTTCGGATATCCCAAACTCAATTTCCAGCCCCTGCGCCCTGGTCAGGCAGTTCACGTACGGAGCGTTTACGAGCTGTTCCGGGTTCATGCCGAAGTCAACCGCATTGATGATTCCCTGGAGCGTACCGGTGATGATTCTGGGGCCTCCGGCGGCTCCGATGGCGAGAAACGGTTTTCCGTCTTTAAACACCATGCTCGGGCTCATGCTCGACAGCGGAGTTTTGCCGCCTTCAATGCTGTTGGCGCTTCCGTAGGCCAGGCCCTGGCTTGTCATCGCTCCTGCGGCGGCCGAGAAATCGGACATGGCGTTATTCAGGATAAATCCCAAGCCGTCTACCACGATTCCGCTTCCAAACCAGTCCCTGACGGTCTGGGTCTGGGAAACGGCATTGCCGAACCGGTCCATGATGGAGAAATGGGAGGTATTTCCCGGATACTCCTTCGCCTCGATTCCCTCGGCCGGCGCATATTCACCCGCATGGCCGTCCGTCAGCCGGAATCGTTCCCCGGCATGTGTTTTACTGGTCAGGCGTTCGGTGTCCACCGCCACAAAGTCCGGGTCGCCCAGAGCAATGCTGCGGTCGGCAAATCCCAGTTTCATCGCCTCTGCGATCGCGTGGATGCTGGCCGCGGTATTGTGCCCCATGCTCTGCAAGTCACTGTTTTCCAGGATATTGAGCATCTCGATCAGTGCGCATCCGCCGCTTGGGGGAGCGAAGGAAACGACATGATATCCCCGGTAGTCCGTCTGAACCGGGCGGCGGAATTTAGGCTGATACTGTTCCAGATCCGACCGCTCAAAACAGCCCCCGCGCCTGTTGATTACAGCCACGATCCGTTCTGCAATTTCACCGCTGTAAAATACGTCGACTCCCCTGTCTGCGACGGTTTCCAGCAAAGCGCCCAGCTCGGGATTCTTCTGAGTTTCACCAAAACGGTAAAATTCTTTTTCTCCCTTTAAGTACAGCTTCCGGAAATCCCCGGAAAGGTCCATTTTGCGTTTCACGGAGTCATCATACATGGTCAGCGCTCCGGTGTAGCTGGTTCCGAATCCTTCCTTCGCATACCGGATGGCGGGGGCGGCAGCTTCTTTAAAGGACATTGTTCCGAACCGTTTCAGCATATTGTCCATCGTCCTGAGAAGGCCCGGAAGGGCTACGGACTGTCCTCCCAGATCCTTCCACTCGTCCTGAACTTCGCCGTCCTTTAAGAACAGATCCGGCCCAGCCTGCGCGGGGGCGGTTCCCCTTCCGTCGAGAGCGTAGACCTCGTCGTCTTTTTCACTGTACAGGAGGCTGAAACAGCCTCCGCCGATTCCGGAATGATGGGGTTCCACCACGGATAATGCCAGAGAGACGGCCGCCGCCGCATCGAAAGCATTTCCCCCGTTTTTTAATATCTGGAGGCCTGCCCTGGCTGCATAGATATTGTTGCAGCTCACCGCGCCGTAATCACCGCGGGCGACCGGTTTATCCCAGTGGGACGGCCACATGTAAATCTGTTTTTTCTGTTCCTGGCACATATTAAGCTATCTCCTTTTTACTCGTCATAAGCGAGACAATAATTCCGACTGAATATGTAACAACCACAACCGGATATACTGCTTCCATCTTGTCGGTCAGTCCGAGAAGCATCCAGGTAACGCCCACTACCATACCGGTCAGCATGCTCCAGAAAGCGCCCTGCCTGGTGCAGCGTTTCCACATTAAACCGGCCAGGATTGCGAAGCTGACCGGGGCTGCCGCTACGTGCTGAAGCGTTAAGAACAGGTTGGTCAGAGACTGGCTGGGAATCAGGAAAGCCGGAATCAGGGTAAGGTAGGCAAAAATAAACGTAACGGATTTGGAAATTTTTAAGACCTTCTGATCATCGGCTTCCGGTGCGATTTCCGTCTTGTAAATATTCGTGATGATGGTTCCCGTAGCAAGCATCATGGTTGCCATTGTAGCGGCGATGATCATGGTTGCAAATGCAAAGATGACACCGGCGAAAACAGGACTGCTGAAGGTTTTAACGGCATAGGCAAAAGCAGTTGAACCGTCGCCCAGATCGGCGCCGGACGCTTTTGACAGCATACCACAGATTGCCGTGAAAAAACAGATCGGTGCGGCGATCAGATAGCCGAGAATTGAACCGGTCCTTGCAGCCTGAGGGCTCTTTGCGGCCAGAAGAGGCTGAAGCACGGCCTGCATAACCGCGGTGCTGATGCATCCGCCCAGGATCCACGCAACGATACGCTGTGTCGGCATATTCCCCATGGAATCATATTTTTCAGGAAGCTGGTCAAATAAGCCGCCGAGGCCTCCGAAATTGGAAAGCGTTGTGAAGGTAAAAATAATAAGCAGGATGTAGATACCGATGCAGACAACACGTCCTACGGCCGATGCTCCCTTCATACCGGAAAAGCTGGTGTAGAGTACGGCTACGGTAACGCCAATCAGCATTGCGGCCATCAGGTTCATACCCGGCAGTACAATCTGGATGATGCTGGCTACCGTCTTTAACTGAATCGGGATATAGAGAAATCCGTAAACGATCCAGGCGTAGGAGTATAGGCGCGTGGTCTTTTTGTCAAACCGGTTCTGCAGATAAGCGGGAACCGATTCGCCGGGCATTCTTTCCCGGATAATTTTGGCGAAGACGGCCAGGGCGATAAAATAGAAAGAACCCGCGATGGAATACCATGCGCCGGAAATTCCGAGATTGTAACCGTTCTGCGCCGCGCCGACAACGGCCATGCCGCCGATTTGCCACGCTGCAAAAATACAGCCGAGGGAAACGGCGCCCATTGTCTTGTCTCCGCCGGACCACTGATTCGCCGATTTCACTTTTGTACCGGCATAAACTCCGACCCCAATGATCAACATAAATGTAATAATCCATACAGCAATTAACATACTTCTCCTCCTTTGATTGTTTGACAATGAAGAGCCGCCGTAGCGTACTTTCCGTTGTTTACACTGACACTTTGTTTAGTTTAGCATTGCCGATAAAATGAACGTCCTTCCCCTCCTCACCTTCCAGTAATATATTACATATTACATGTTACATATCGATAGTATAGCACGATTGACTCGGATGTCAATTATTTTTCGCGGAAAATGTCTGTTTTTGCGGTTCGCGCTGCTATCCTCGGGTTTTCTGTGGACTTTCGCTACGCTTCACTCACAAAAAACACCACGCGGGATCTCGGCTGTAAATAGTAACGTCTGAACCCGCTTTTTCTCTCAATTTAAGGCGGTAACCCAATTCCCGAGTGTGCGGGTTTCCGTTGCATTTTTTTGCTTTTGTCGTTATACTTGTTTTATGGATATGTAATATATTTGATATGAGAGAAATTTGAGAGAAAACTGTTTTACAGAAGTAACCGTTTGGACGGCCATACTTTATGAAGTGGAAAATGATAAGGCCGCCGGGCCGTTACGCAGATTAATAAATGGAAGGATTTTATACTTATGAATGATGAATCTCTGCTGGGTGGAGGGTATATCCACACGAATACATTTAAGGAACAGGCATATGAACTGATTAAGGATGCCGTGCTTTACAACCGTTTCCGGATTGGAGCGGTCTATTCACAGGAAGCAATCTGCAATGAACTGGGAATCAGCCGCACGCCGGTGCGCGAGGCCCTGCTGGAGCTGCAGAAAGAAGGTTATGTCTGTTTTTGCCGGGGCAAAGGCGTGAAAGTAGTTCCCGTGACGGAGGATGACGCCAGGGATATTCTGGAGATGCGTATGTTAATGGAACGCAATAATGCCAGGCTGGCCGCCGTGAGGAGCACGGACGAGGAGATAGAGGGGCTGCTTCAGTGTCTCGATGAACTGAAAAGGAATCTGGATTCCAGGGACAGCCGTTTCCTCTACCGGATCGATCACAAATTCCACCGTGGGATTGCCAATGCGACCCACAATGGATGGATGAGCCGCGAGACGGGGCTGCTTTTAGACAATTACCTGCGCTTTGAGGTTAAATCAGTGTATAATAACTCGATTGATGCCCAGATTGTATGGGAAGAACATCAGGCTATCGGCGCTGCCATCCGTGATCGCAACCCGGAAAAGGCCGAGCAGGCCGTGAGCCGCCACCTGAACAATTCCTATAAGCGGACGCTCAGTCCATTATGGGAGGAGTAGGGAAACAAAAGTACGGTTTAAAATGCCGTTGGATTTACACAGATATTCCGAAATTAAAAATACACTCAAAGACCCGCTCTTCGAAGACCCGCAAACTGGTTTCGAGGGGCGGGTCTTTTATCAAACTTCCCATTATTCTGTTTTTTCTTTATCCTCATAGTCCACCAGATATCTCTCATAGGCATTAATTACCGTGGTATCACCATAAACGGAATTCCGCTTGAAATTTCCCCCATAATTTGCGTGGACATGGCCATGGATAAAGTAGGCCGGTTTGTATTTTTCCATCAGCCTGTTAAACGCCTGGAAACCGGTGTGCGGGAGATCCTCCCCGTCGTTAAAGCCGTAGGCCGGGGCGTGGGACACGAGAATGTCAAAGCCGCGGCTGTAGGCCAGTTTGGGCCAGAGCCTGGAGACACGCCGGTTCATGGCACCCTGGGTATACTGGTGGACGCCGTCGCGGTAGCGCATGGAGCCGCCCAGACCCAGGATCCGGATGCCTTTGTAATTGTAAATTTTATCTTCAATGCAGATACAGCCTTCCGGCGGCGTCTGTTCATAGCAGTCGTCGTGGTTGCCATGGACATAGAGCACCGGAGCGTGCGTAAACGTGGCCAGAAAGGAGAGGTACTGCGGGGCTAAGTCACCACAGGAAATGATAAGATCGACCCCGTCCAGCTTTGATTTCTCAAAATAATCCCAAAGGGATTTGGACTCCTCGTCAGCCAGTGTCAGTATTTTCATTTATAAAATCCTCGTATGTTATTCTGAATCCGTATCCCGTCGGATGCCTGCCGTCCTCAGCCCGGCCGGAATGGGCGGGGCTGTACAGGAACCATGGGTTACTGTGTCTGGTATCGTTTTTATGCGCTATTAACTTTAGAGCCAGATATGGCGCCGTGGTATCACCCGGAGTGTGATATCGCCCCAAAGCGTGATATTGCCTTTGGAGTTTAATACCGCCTCAGATGTCCTTGGGCCTGCGGAGTCCCTGCAGGCGGACAACCGGCCGGGCCTCGTCGGCCAGCATCTCAAAATCGGGAATTGTGCCTATAATATTGTCAGCCAGCCAGTCCATCGTGATAATTTCCTCGGGGGTTAGGATGTGATCGTCGTCCTTTTGAACCATACCGTCCTGGGAATACAGCGTTCCGGAAAATGGATGGAATGAACCTGATTCCACGGCGCGGCGCATGAATTCCACCAGCTTTTTGGTGCCGGGAGCAAGATTCTGGGTGTAAATAATATCCACAACCCCGGCCGACAGACCCCACCAGTAGTTCAGGGCCCTGCTGTCGGAGGATTCATTCTCATCCCAGGATCCGCTGATGATACTGCTGATAATTTTTTCGTAAAATTTTCCCCAGTTCCACAGCGGTGTGGCCGCGTTGAACGGCATGCTGCCGTCTGCGGCGTTTTCGAAGCGGTACAGGCCGAACTGGCGTGAGGCAAACCGCGGGATAATCATATCCTGGCTGGATATATAGGAAATATGGTGTTTTCTGAAATACTCCACGATATCATCCTCTTTCACCGTGGACCATTTCAGGTAAATCTCGGCTCTTGGATTCACCATCCGCGCGCCCAGGGCGAACGCGTTGATATTGGCCGTCATGCCGTATATCGGATAATCGGCAATGTAGCCGATGTGGTTATTGTCCGCCAGGGAGCCCGCAATCATTCCGCACAGAAACTTTGCTTCATACATCCTCCCGTAATAGGTTCTGATATAGCGGTGGGAGGTATTCAGCGAACAGTTCAGTATCTTGACGTCCGGGTATTCCACCGCCGCTTTCAGGCTGGCGGGAATAAATTCGGGGGTGGTGGTGAAAATAATGTCGCATCCTGCATCAATGGCTTTCTTGATTGCCGCCTGGGCATCCTCCCCTGCGGTTACGTTGTCGATGCAGATCGTCTCGGCCTGACCCTTGAAAATCTCTTCCACATGGCGTCTGCCCAGTTCATGGGCGTAGGTCCAGCTTGATGTGGCGGCGTTCTTGGAGTGGATAAACGCGATCCTGACCTGTTTTGGGGAAGGTGGAAGCAGGATGTCGATAAATTTTTTCCTGGGCGAGGCGTCCACGGGATCCATGACCAGTTCCACGGACTGTTTTTCCTTGAGAAGCGTAAATTCATCCCAGATTTTCGCCATGTTCTCTTTCACTTTGGACGACGGCTCGTTAAGAAGCGACGCATAGCCGTATATTTCAATATAGGACAGAAGAGCGTCGCCGGTTTTAACGGGGAGCCGGGAACCGCCGCTGGCCATGTAGGCGCTGCGGAATTTTACATAGGCTGCGGCAAAATCCATCCGCATCTCCTCGGACCATACCGTCTTACTGTCACCGGCCACGGCGGCGGCCAGGCGGGTGAAGCCGCCCTCACGTCCGAACAGGACATAGTTGATATTGGTCAGCCTGTGGAAATTCATATACTCATAGTAAATGATATTGTCGGTTTCCTTCGTCCTCCTCGGAATCAGCCGGGTGACAACGGCGGGGATAAAGGGGGAGTCAAAATACTTCAGGACACTGACCCGTTTATTACCCTCCATGATGTAAAAACGCCCCATAAATTCGCAGGCGGTTACCGGCTCACGGATCCCCTCCTTCAAATGGGAATCACAGAGATTAATCCATTTGGAGGCAAATTCCGAGTGGGGATCCAGAAGCGGCATGTAATTTGGGGCAAATGCCGTCCGCCTGCCGATACTCCTCGTTCCGGCAATCAGCTCCGCCGGAATCTGCTGCAGTCCGAGCCGCACCTCAGATACAATATCGATATGGGAAATACTTTCATCAAGGGCCTGCAGGTAAGGATAGCTGCCCTCCGAAAGATGGCGCTGGTATTCCTTTTTTCCTGCTTTGTAGGCTTTTGAATAATCATCATAAGACATAAGGGACCTCCTGTCTGGTTCGTATAGCCGGAGATTTTTTGTTGGTTTGAGTATAGCACAGGTGGGCGGAGGGTGCAATGAGGGAGAAGTGGTTGAGATGCGAGGACGCTTCTGTAAGATGGCGGACGGGGGAGTGGGGTGGTGTATATGAGTCTTCAGTCCCGGTTTGTAGGGGGTGGTGAGGGGGAATCCGGAGAAAAAAATTCCTGCGGGGACTCGCTCCCGCTTATGAAGCGCACAGCGGATGCTAAGCTCGTGAGGGACCTCGCTAAGCACCGGCGGGCTTCAAGGTCCCCTTCGGAAAGTTTTTCTCCTCCTTCCCCGGGCAGGTTGTCGACGGGACTGAAGACTCAGGGAAGGTGTTGCCCCGTCCGTCAGCTTCAGAGGCTGATTGTCTCTTTCGTCAAGTGCGGGGAGAGGGATTGTCGCAGCCGCCACACTACGCAGAAACGTAGTGGTTTTAAGAATAGTTCCCTCTTGAAGAAACAGAACAAATCAGCGGCCGCAGGCCGGGTTTCGGAATGGCGGTAAAACTTTGCGTCTTCAGTCCCGGGCCATAACCCTCCTTCCCCATTCCGCCCCCCGACCGTCCCGGCGGCGTTCTCTTTCTTCAATAACAGTGGCGGTTTTTTCGAAAATTGCCGCAAACCCCTTGTTTTTCAGGGATTTTGTGAAATCGGTCTTGCAAAATTATTATTTTCCTGTAAAATAGAAGAGACGCAGTGGGAGGGGCATGAAAAAGCCTCTTTTTCTATCCCTGCAGTTTGTCAGTGAACGAGAATAAACAGTCAGTCATTATAAAGCAGTTAATTATGAAAGGGAATCAATATGATTAGTACAAGTAATGTAACGTTACGTGTAGGCAAGAAGGCATTGTTTGAAGATGTCAGCATTAAATTTGTCGAGGGAAACTGTTATGGAATGATCGGCGCCAATGGAGCCGGTAAATCTACATTTTTAAGAATTCTGTCCGGACAGCTTGAACCGACCAGCGGAGAGGTCGTTATCACCGCGGGACAGAGACTTTCCTTCCTGCAGCAGGATCATTTTAAATATGATGCCTATACGGTTCTGGACACCGTTATTATGGGAAATGCCAGACTGTATGAGATAATGAAAGAAAAAGAAGCAATTTACATGAAGGAAGATTTCACCGATGAAGATGGAATCAAGGCCGCCGATCTGGAGGGCGAGTTTGCCACGATGAACGGATGGGAGGCGGAATCGGATGCCGCCAATATGCTGAACGGACTCGGTATCGAGACGGACTTACACTATAAAATGATGGGCGACTTAAACGGCGCTCAGAAGGTAAAAGTCCTTCTGGCCCAGGCATTATTCGGAAACCCGGATATTCTGCTGCTCGATGAGCCGACCAACCATCTGGATCTGGACGCTATCGCCTGGCTGGAGGAATTCCTGATTAATTTTGAGAACACGGTTATCGTGGTATCCCATGACAGGTACTTCTTGAATAAGGTCTGCACCCAGATTGCCGATATCGACTACGGCAAGATCCAGCTTTACGCAGGAAACTATGATTTCTGGTATGAATCCAGCCAGCTTATGATTAAGCAGATGAAGGAAGCCAACAAGAAGAAGGAAGAGAAGATCAAGGAACTGCAGGAATTTATCCAGCGTTTCTCGGCCAACGCCTCCAAGTCAAAGCAGGCTACTTCCAGAAAGAAAGCGCTTGAAAAAATCGAACTGGATGAGATCAGGCCATCCAGCCGTAAATATCCTTATATTGATTTCAGGCCGGAGCGCGAAATCGGCAACGAAGTGCTGACCGTGGAGAATCTTTCCAAGACAATCGACGGAGTGAAGGTCTTAGACGGAATTTCATTTATCCTGAACAGGGAAGACAAGGTTGCCCTGGTCGGACCGAACGAGCAGGCCAAGACGGTACTGTTTAAGATTCTGGCAGGTGAGATGGAGCCGGATGAGGGAAGCTATAAATGGGGACTTACCACATCCCAGGCATATTTCCCGAAGGATAACAGCGCCGAGTTCGACAACGACGATACGATTGTGGACTGGCTGACCCAGTACTCTCCGGTAAAGGATGTAACGTATGTCCGTGGTTTCCTGGGCAGGATGCTGTTTGCCGGTGAGGACGGAGTGAAGAAGGTAAAAGTTCTTTCCGGTGGAGAGAAGGTCCGCTGCATGCTTTCCAAGATGATGATCTCCGGAGCCAACGTGCTGATCCTAGATGAGCCGACCGACCATCTGGATATGGAGTCCATCACGGCGCTCAATAACGGTATGACAAAATTCCAGGGCGTAATTATTTTCTCATCACGTGACCATCAGATCGTGGAGACAACGGCGAACCATATTATGGAGATTGTAAACGGCAAGCTGATCGATAAGATTACCACATACGACGAATATCTGGCAAGCGATGAGATGGCCAGAAAACGTCAGGTATTTACAATAACAGACAGCCAGGAAGAGGATGACTGATTTGTATCATAATCAATAAACAACGAAAAGCACGCTTCACGAGCTTTTCATTGCCACTCAATAAAAAAGGCAGATGTTCCGGTCATGGAACATCTGCTTTTTTTATCCGCTGCCGACGGCCTGTCCTGCTAAAAATCGTCACTTCATTGTGGCAGATTCTTTGGCTTTTCATCTTTCTTCAGCTTTTCGGTATTTTCCAGATAGGTGAGATAGTTAACATAATCCACCAGCTGCCTCTTTGATTTACCGCTGAATGAATCGATTCGGCAGACAAAATCGCCGATTGTGACATTCTGAATCAAATAATTGGAAAATTCAGGAGGGATCTTGGGATAATCTATGCGGCCTAGAAGGAAATCCGTACTGACATTATAGTAGGAGGACAGGTTAAGTAAATGCCGGACAGGAAGCTCCGTTTTACTGGTTTCGTAACGTGAGTAAATCTGCTGTGTTGTACCAATGACCCGGGAGATATCCTCCTGAGTCTTGCCGTTCTTTTCACGCAAAAGACGGAGACGTTCACCGACAATTCCCATGCCATCACCTCCGGTTCTACAAACTTACACAATTTAGTTGTAGAACCAATTTATCATACATTGATTATATTGTATTTCAATACTCATAAAATGATGTATGGCTATGGACTTTTACTCTTTTTATTTGTAAAATAATAATCAAATACTCTTAATAGGACCTTCTTTTCTGTATTGGACCGGCGATTTACCAACCTCGCGTTTAAAAACCTGGGCAAAATATGACTGGGAGGAGAAACCGGCCAGCGAGGCTATCTGGGCAATGGAATGATCGGTCGTGGCCAGCAGTTCTCTGCTGATTGCAATACGGCGGGCATTCAGGTAGTTGATTGGAGACAGGCCCGTATATCTGGTAAATGCGTGAACGAGATAGTATTTGCTCATATGCGCCAGGGAGGCCAACTGATCCAGGGTGATATTGTCCGCGTAGTTAGAATCCAGATAACGCTTAATCTGGCTGCATTCCTTTGTCATCCTGGAAGCGGTAAAGTGTGTGGGCAGCAGATTCTGCCTGCGCGCGATCCGAATCAACAGAACTTCCAGAAGAGCCTGACAGGCGGTGCCTGAGTAGTCTTCCTCACTTTCCGCTTCCTCCAGAAGAAGTAAAAGCACTGAGAGAAGGTTCGTGTCCGTACCGTAGTGACAGATAAAATAGCGTTCCAGGCATTTGCTGTCCCGGAAGGAAACGCCGTTTACCCCAACCACGATATATTCCAGCGGGTGCAGGGGAACGGAGCGCTCCGTATGCTCCATGTCGGGGGGAATGATAATAAGATCACCCTCGACCACCGGGTATTCCTCGCCCTCTAAGATAAAGCGGCCCCTGCCTGCCGTAATATAAATAAGTTCGGAAAAATGATGGATATGAGGGATGCTCTGCCAGTCATCTTCATACTTGGATGTGGATACATATAAGAGACTGCCGGTCAGTTTTTGGCCGTCGTGGTTTTTTAAAATAAAGCGATTACTGCTCATAATAGTACCTCCTGATTGGGATGTTAAGAAAATTATAGAAAAAATAAAAGAATTTGTAAATATCAGGTTGAATATTGTCGATATGGGAGCAAGAATTATAAAAAAGCAGGCAAGAAACTGATAGCGTACAGGTGTGAGAATGAATATAATCATAGTACAAAGAAAGACACTTGAATAATGCAGTACAAAAGATTTTGGAGGAAGCGTAATAATGAATGTAAGAGGAAGACTTACTCTGCCCACAGACGTGGACATGGTGGATGAGACACTTAAGTTAAAAGAAAGACTTGACGCAGATGCACTCAGAGACTGCGACGGGACAGAGATGCCTCCTGAACTTTTAAAAACAGGAGCAAAGATCTACGCTACTTATTATACAACGAGAAAAGACAACGACTGGGCCAGGAATAACCCGGAGGAGGTCCAGCAGGAGTATCTGATTACAGACCGTATGACAGCCAAGAGCTGGACGCTCTCCATTGAATTAATGAAGGGATTCCATACACAGCAGCTTAAGGTCAATACAATCGACGATCCGAAGCGCTGGTGGGAGGTTGTGGACAGGACAACCGGTAAGGTGATTCCGGTTGAAAACTGGTTTTACGACGATGCTACGGGGGAAGTTATTATAAAAAGTATCCCCTATCATCAGTATACGGTCAGCTTTCTGGCTTTCCTGATCTGGGATCCGGTCCATATGTACAATTATCTGACTAATGACTGGCAGGGAGCGGAGCACCAGATGACGTTCGATGTGCGCCAGCCCAAGACACAGGCTTATGTCAAAGAAAAGCTGAGACGCTGGTGTGAAGAGAACCCGGATGTGGATGTTGTCAGATTCACTACCTTCTTCCATCAGTTTACCCTGACCTTTGACGATCAGAAACGGGAGAAATACGTGGAATGGTTTGGCTACAGCGCCAGCGTCAGCCCCTATATCCTGGAACAGTTTGAGCACTGGGCAGGCTACCGGTTCCGTCCGGAATATATTGTAGATCAGGGCTATTTTAATTCCACCTTCCGTGTGCCGTCCAGAGAATTCAGGGACTTCATCGAATTCCAGCAGATTGAGGTCAGCAGGCTGGCCAAGGATCTGGTGGATATTGTACATGCCTATGGCAAGGAAGCCATGATGTTCTTAGGCGATCACTGGATTGGAACGGAACCGTTCGGCAAGTATTTTGACAACATTGGACTGGATGCCGTGGTGGGCTCCGTCGGGGACGGTGTAACAATGCGCATGATTTCCGATATCAAGGGAGTAAATTATACGGAGGGACGTCTTTTACCGTATTTCTTCCCGGATGTTTTCACCGAGGGCGGGGATCCAATCGGTGAGGCGCAGGACAACTGGATGAAGGCCAGAAGGGCGACCCTGCGTTCTCCTCTGGACCGTATCGGTTACGGCGGCTATCTGAAGCTGGCTTCGGAATGGCCTGGTTTTATTGAACAGATTGAGAAAGTAGTAGGGGAATTCCGCCAGATCCAGGAGGCGATGGAGGGAACCAGCTCCTACGTGGCCCCGTTCAAGGTGGCAATCTTAAACTGCTGGGGAGAGCTGAGAAGATGGATGTGCAACCAGGTCCATCATGCAATCTGGCACCGCGAGATTTATTCTTATGTGGGCGTCATTGAATGCCTGAGCGGAATGCCGGTCGATGTGGAATTTATAAACTTCGACGATGTGCGCAACGGAATTGATCCGGACATCAAAGTAATTATCAATGCCGGAGACGCTTATACGGCCTGGAGCGGAGCGGAAAACTGGGTGGACGAGAAAGTGGTTACCGCCATCCGCCGCTTCGTGGATCAGGGAGGCGGATTCATCGGAGTCGGAGAGCCGACCGCGTTCCAGCACCAGGGACGGTATTTCCAGCTCAGCGATGTGCTGGGGGCCGACCGTGAGATGGGATTCTCCATGAGCACGGATAAATACAACGAACTTGCAGAGAATTATAAAGAGCACTTTATCCTGGAAGATATCAGCGGAGACATTGATTTTGGAGAGGGCAAGAGCCGCATTTATGCCCAGGGAGAGGGATACCAGATCCTGGATAAAGACGGGGAGTACAGCAGACTGATCGTAAATCAGTACGGCCAGGGACGCAGCGTGTACTTTACAGGACTGCCGTACTCGCCGCAGAACTGCAGAATTCTTCTCCGGGCCATCTACTTTGCCGCCCACAGGGAAGAAGAGATGAAGAAATACTATGTTACCAACGTCGAAACCGAGGTTGCCGCATTCGAGAAGGCCGGCCGTGTTGCCGTAATCAACAACTCGAAGGAGGCTCAGAAGACGGAGCTGTATATCCATGGCTCCTTAAAATGCAGTCTGGATATGAAGCCGATGGAAATGATATGGGTTGAGATTTAGGCAGTGTAAAAAGACGCGGATGGGAGAGCGTGGACATGGTGGTGAAGGGAAGATAGCGGCCGGGACTGAAGATGCGAAGGGCGGCGCCGCCATCGTCCCGGACTGCCGCCGCCGGGTGTCCTGTTTTACCGGAAAAACAGAACTTTTATTTAGTCCAGAAGGTTGAAGCGGTGGAGGGTTTGAAGCCGATATTGTAATAAAATTGCTGCGAGGAGCCGACATAGGCGTGTTTAGCACCCAGTGCGGCGCAGCGGCGGATGGCTTCGAGGACAGCCGCCCGGCCGAGCCCCATTTTCCGGTAGACAGGATCCGTAGCGACCGGTTCCACCAATACGTCCGTCGAGGCATTATCCTGCCACATACCGCAATAAGCGGCGAAATTTCCATCCGGCGCCACAATCGCAATTTTCAAGTCAAGATTTACATTAGGGCGTTCAAATTCCTTTCTGAACCCATCCAAATCATCCTGCGAGGGCAGATAGGGGCCGTCCCCGTCCAACTCGTGGTTAAACCCGTTCCAGAGAATCCTTCCATACTGATAAGGGTCAAACGTATCTCTCATACTGGTAACAACAAATCCTTCAGGCAACTCAAATTCAAGCCGGTTTTCATCCATCTCAAAAATAGAAGTACAGTCCTTATACTGAGTCGGCCGATATCCCATCCTTAAAGCAGCATCCTGAAACCTTCCGTCCTCATCCCGGACAGCAAGCATCACCCCATCCGGCCCCGCCAGATGCGTTTCTGCATATGCAATCATCTCCACATAAAGATTGTCAAAGCCATCCTTCAAAGAAAAGAAACAGCACCCATCCAGCACCGTATCATACAAAACAACCCCAACAATCTCCCCGTCTTTTTCCCATATACCAATCCGCGGCAGTCCCTCCACATCCAGATAAGCATGTGAAATCATCCAATCCCACCGCCCAAACGAAAAACCGGCCCTGCCGTTAGTAAGAAAAAACTTCCTCAACCGACAATAATCAACGCCATACCGCGTATCCATAACATAATTCCGAAACAAAACAAACACCCCCTCTTATCCTCCCAGCATTCTATATCCCATACTCTACCACACATCCCCTCACTAATACAGTTCTATCTCTTCATCAATCCCAAAGTGTTCCCGCCCCCCTCCCCTCCCCATTCAAAAAAGTCCCGGAAAAATCAGCCGACGCGAGGATGGCGGGCGGTTCCGATCCCACCCGGTCTTCAGTCCCCCGGAGTCCCCGAACGCGAATCATATCCCGGGACTGAAGAAGCAGCCACCCCAACTGCGCCCGCCATCCTCACGCCGGCGTCCTCATTTTTCAACACACCATTCTATTTTTGAATGCAACCCATAACTATTATTCAGTTGCGTAATACATAAAACAAGCCTATGATGAACTCATAAATAGTTTCTGCGACACGAAGCACAGGGCAAAAACTATTAATTTCAAAGAGGAAAGGAAGAAGATTATCATGGCAAACAAAAAAGTGGAAATTATGATTGACGATGTCAGGCTTGTTGCGGAGCTTTATGTTGACGACGCTCCGGTAATCTGCAACATGATTTTAAACAATCCGGGACAGAGGGCGATCATCCAGCACGCGAAATTGAACGGGCAGTTATTCTTCGGCACGCTCCCCTATGCCTGTGGATTTGAGAACCAGTGCAGAGGCGGAGATTTGGAGACATTTGATCTGGCATATTATCCTCCAAGAAACCAGCTCTGTTTCCTGTATGGAGTGGGAACGGACGAGCCGCTGCCTATCAGCCGCATCGGCCGTATCGTAGAGGGCATGGAGGCAATGCAGGTAGTTGGAATCAAGAACTGGTTAAAACAGGGCAGTATGATGACAATTGTCGGTGAAGTAGAATAAGGAGGTGCACGTAATGAACTGGAAAGCAGCGATAGACAAATTTGAAGAGAGACGTCTTGCAATCTGGGAGAATATGCCGCAGGATGTTTATGATCTGAGTAATGGTAAGGTACCGGGCGACACCAATGTGTACGGCCAGTATGTTACAACGATGATGTATGCCGATTCTGAGCTCAGGACCCTGTGCGATGAAGTGCTTTTTTATATGATTGAGACGGCAAAGGAAGGGGATGTGGATCTGCGCACACTGGTTCACTTTGCAAAACGTATTCTCGACTATAAGGCAAAATTTTTCGTGTTTACCGGCGTTCCGATGGCCAGTGAACTGTTATTCATGTATCTGGAGGCAATCGACACCGTGGAGACTCTTGAGGAGTTTATCCACCTGAGCAATGCCGCACTGAAGTATTTCAACCGTCACCACATGTGGGTTGACCTGGTTATTCCGTGGGGTGTATACAACGGCTTTGCAAAGCAGGATTTTGCACAGTATCTGTAATGTGAGACATAGGTAATAAAGAATAAAGCTAAAAGGAGTTTTTGCCGTACAGTGGCAGAAACTCCTTTTTCAATTCATAGGAAATTACGTCCTATGAATCAAAAACGCTCCGCGAGGATGCACATGCCGCGCAGAGGTAAATGGTTGCAGAAGCAACCGCGCGGCAGCACAAGAGTTCCGCAAGCGGAACTCTTTGTTCTTACTGGCCGGGCCGGAGTCCCTGTTGGCCGGTCAGCATTCCCTCGGTTTTCAAAAACTCTTTAGTGATGGATATAAATTCCTCAGCAGCCGGGGAGGCGTGTTTAATGGAACGGATTGCCAGCCCCAGGACACGGCTGTGTTCGCGAATCAAAGGCCTGGTAACAATGTTGTCGAACTGGAACGGCAGGGCTAGTCCGGGAATCAGGGATACGCCCAGATTCTGGCCGATCATCGAGATGGTAGCCATGTCTCCCTTGATCCGGTACTTGATTTCCGGAGTAAGATTTTCCGCATTCATGACCTGCCACACGTCCTCATCGCCTCCGTCATGCGGGATGATAAAGGGGTAATTCACCAGCTCCGCCGGATCCACTTTCTCACACCGGGCCAGAGGGTGTTCGGTGGGGAGCACGGCCATAATGGAATCCTTATACAGAGGGATAAAATCATAGTTCTCCGGCACGGGCATGGACATGAGGCCGATATCGATAGTGCCGTTTGTCAGCCACTCTTCCAGTTCGTAGTGATTTCCTTCAAAGACCTGCAGCTTGACGCCGGGATGAAGGGAGGAGAAACGGGAAACAATCGGCGGCACCCATTTTACCGAAGTGCTGTAAAATGCCCCTACTTTCAGGGAACCTATCTCAATACCCCTTATCTTACAGGAAATTTCCTTCAGCGTATCCTCGGCGGACACAATCCGCTGCATGTAATAAATCAGAGGCTCGGCATTCTCGGTGGGAAATACGCCCTCCTTGCCGCGGACCAGGAGCGGAAATCCCATCTCCTTCTCCAGGGAGGAAATCATATGGCTGATTCCGGGCTGGGTATAAACAAGCGCCTCGGCAGCTTTTGTGAGACTGCCATACTCAATGGCCTTCAAAAAGGCATTGTATTTCAGAATACTCAATTGTTCGGCCTCCATTCAAGTTTGTTATGTGATCCATAATAAATATTCAATTGCTTAATATGTTGAAATAATATACCATACATTTATAGATAATTCAATAGCAAAGTGCGTAAAAATCAAGCAAATAAGAGGAAAAACGTAATATAAAATAAAATTTTAACAATAGTTCCGTGGATAACAGATAAAACGGAGGTGGAACGATTCGGGAGGCCAACAAGCCCAACAGGAGCAGCCGGATCAGGAGCGCCCGGATCAGCTTAAACAAAAGGATTGGAGGAGACAAATGAAGAAGATTATCAACCGACCGGAACAGGTAGTGACGGAGATGTGCCAGGGGATGGCGCTGGCTCATCCGGAACTGGAATTTTCGCAGAAGTACAAATTTATCACGAAAAAAAATCTGAATCAGGACAAAGTGACTCTGATCAGCGGCGGTGGCAGCGGTCATGAACCGGCGCATGCCGGATTTGTCGGGGAAGGAATGCTGGATGCGGCAGTCTGCGGAGATGTTTTTGCCTCACCCTCCCAGATTCAGGTTTACCAGACAATCAGGGAGACGAAGAGCCGGAAAGGGACTCTGCTGATTATCAAAAACTACAGCGGAGATATGATGAATTTCAAAAATGCCGCTTACATGGCCCGGGAGGACGGAATCCAGGTTGATTATATCAAAGTGGACGACGATATTGCGGTTCAGGACAGCCTTTATACCGTAGGGCGCCGCGGTGTGGCAGGGACGGTTTTCGTACATAAAATCGCAGGCGCGGCGGCCGAGGCGGGATGCAGCCTGGAGGAGGTGAAGGCCGTTGCAGAGAAGACGGCTGCCTCCGTAAAATCCATTGGATTTGCCCTCACATCCTGCACCGTACCGGCCAAGGGAACTCCCACCTTTGAGATTGGGGAGGATGAGATGGAATACGGCGTGGGAATCCACGGTGAACCGGGTATTAAAAGGGAAAAACAGACGGATGCCGATACGGTGGCCGAAAGGATGACGGCACAGCTTCTGGAGGCGCTCGGGCTAGAAGAAGACGCTGAGGATGAAATAGCAGTATTGGTAAACGGCCTCGGAGGAACGCCGGCCCAGGAATTATACATCCTTAACCGCTCGCTCAGAAAAGCACTGGCCAAAAGAAAGATCAGGACACGGTTTTCCCTGGTGGGCAACTATATGACCAGTATCGATATGATGGGGGCGTCGATTTCCATTTTAAAGCTGGATGAAGAACTGAAGAAATACCTTTTTGCACCGTGCAGCACTCCTGCCCTCAAGATAGACCATGCGCCGGAAACAACCGGTTTCCAGGAATTGGAAGAGGAGGGGAGAGCCGGAGAAAACGCGGAAAATAGTGCCGGAAAATCAGGAAAATACAGGGGAGAGGGCAAAATCAGGGACGAAAAAATCACTCTACACAATATGATTTTTATGATAGATTGTATAGGGGGATACATCATACAAAATGAGATTCCCTTTTGTGAACTGGACTCACATGCAGGCGACGGGGATTTCGGAATGAGTGTGGCAAAGGGCTTTAAACAGCTCAGAAAGGAGTGGGGAGAAGTGATCGAATCATCCGGGGATATCGCTTCCTTCCTGAACGCCTGCTCTCTGATTATTATGGAGCACTGCGGCGGAGCCTCGGGGCCCATCTGGGGCTCGGCATTTAGAGCGGCGGCCAAGTCCGCGGAGGGGAAGGAAACACTGGAGGCGGAGGATATGGCCGTGATGCTGGGCCGGGCGGTGCAGGGGATTCAGGCAACGGGAGAACGTTCCTTTGGAAGGGGAGCCGTTCCGGGAGATAAGACACTGATTGATGCGCTTGTTCCCTGTGCGGATGAATGGACCCGTCTGACCTCAGAGAGAGCTCCTTTGCTGGAAATCTTCAGACGGGCAGCCGAAGCGGCAAAGGCGGGGGCTGAAAGCACCAAAGCGATCGTAGCCAGAATGGGGCGCGCCGGAACGGTGGGAGAACGCAGCCTCGGCTATCCCGATGCGGGAGCGTATGCCCTGGGAGAAATTTTCGGGGACCTGGCCTGCAGACTTGAGGAGGTACAGTCACAGTAAACATAGGTACGCTGGAGGGTGAAAAAATGGACTATCAACTGGAATTAATCGACGTAGCAAAACAGTATAAAGAGTTTCTGGCAGTGGACAGTGTGAGCCTGCAGATCAAAAAGGGAGAGATCGTCTCTTTCCTGGGCGCCAGCGGCTGTGGCAAGACGACAACGCTGAGGATGATCGCCGGCCTGATTGAGCCGACCAGGGGAACGATCCGCATTCAGGGACAGGATATGAACGGAATACCGCCCCATAAGAGAGATATTTCCATGGTGTTTCAGAATTACGCACTGTTTCCGCACCTCAGCGTATATGAGAACATTGTATACGGACTGAAGACGAGGAAGATCAAAGACAAAAAGGTGCTGATGGACAAGGCCAGGGAAATGATGGATTTAGTCCAGCTTGAAGGCGTGGAGAACCGCCTTCCCAAGGAACTTTCAGGCGGCCAGCAGCAGAGGGTGTCACTGGCCAGGGCCATGATTGTGGAACCGAAGGTCATGCTTTTCGATGAACCGTTAAGCAACCTGGATGCGAAGCTGAGAGAGAAGACAAGGGTAGAAATCAGAAACCTGTTAAAGAAAATGAATGTGACGGCAATCTATGTCACCCATGATCAGGAGGAAGCCCTGACCATCTCCGACAGGATTGCGGTAATGAATAAAGGAAGAATTGAACAAATCACAGAGCCAAGCTGCCTTTATACACGTCCGGCCACACGGTTTATCGCCGGTTTTGTGGGCCATGCCAATATTGTGGAGGGCAATGTGACGGCGGTGACGGAGGACAGAATCGCAGTAAAGCTCACAAGAGGGGAAGAATTGTGGGCCAGGGCCGATACAGGGAAGAAGGTGTCCTGCGGGGACGCCGCTATTCTGATTATAAGGCCGGAAAACGTGCAGCTTCATGAGGAAAAACCGGATAAGAAAAATATACTTTCGGGGAAGGTAAAAGCTAAAATCTATCTGGGTTCCACTCTCCGGTATGTGGTAGAGATGGCGGGAAACAATGACTTTGAAGTGGATCTTCACACCAAGGACGAAGGGAAAGCGGTCGAGGGGGATACGGTTTATCTGGAACTCGAAGAAAACGGTCTGGTCCTGGTTGAAAGATAAAAATGAGAGGAGAGGTACAAATGAAAAAAACAATCAAATCGGCAATGGCACTGTTAATGGTATGCACGATGACGGCATGCAGTTCATCCGGCACGGCGGAAAGCACCACAAAAGCACCCGATACGGAGGCTCCGGCCGTGGAGACAGCAGACACGGAAGCAGCATCTGCGGAGGCAAAAGATTATTCCGGCGAGACTCTGGTAGTCCAGGTCTGGGGCGGAACTTATGAGGAAACGCTCAGAAACCACATTATTCCTGCCTTTGAGGAGAAGACAGGGGCAAAGGTTGAAGTAGTAAGCGGCGCGGCTCCGCTTTCCCAGCTTGCTACGGAAGGTGACGCGGCTTCCATCGACGTCCTTCACGTAGACTGCAGCGAGGTGGTGCAGGGAACCAATATGGACGTGCTTGAGACACTGGATTTCAGCAAAATGTCGAATGCACCGGATTTATATGATGAAGCCCACATGTATGATACGGCGGTTGTAACAAACTGGGGTACATACGGCATTATCTACCGCAAGGACCTTGTGGAGAAAGAGCCGACAAGTTGGCTGGATCTCTGGGATGACGCATACAAGGGCGGAAAAATCGGCGTTATTGATTACAGCATGGGCGGTGGACTGGAATTTGCGGAGGCAGTTTCCCGAATCCAGGGATACACCGTGGCAGACGAAGAGAACTGGGACAATCTTTTTGCAAAGATGTCTTCCCTGAAACCAAACATCGGTGTTTACGCCAGCCAGCACTCCGATATTGAAAGTATGCTGACCAAGGGCGACATCGTGATGTCGGTAGAAACGAACGGACGTGCCATCGGTCTGATGAAGGAAGGAATCGATATCGGATTCTGCCAGCCTGAAGAAGGCTCCATCGCCATGACCTCTCTGGCAGCCATCAGCAAAGGTTCCACAAAGAAAGAACTGGCTTATCTGTTTGTCAATGAACTGATCTCCCCGGAAGGACAGAAGGCATACGCGGAGAACAACTACTATGCGCCGTCCAACGGTAAAACCGTGATTGACGAAGAACTTCAGGCATTCATGCCGTACGGTCAGGAGCAGGTTTCCAAACTGCTTTATATGGATTCCGAGACACTGGAGCCGGTAAAAGCAGCCCTGATCGAGAGATGGAATAAGGAATTCAAATAATATTTCCAGGACGCCGCCGGGGCGGGGCAGACACCCTGCCCTTTGGCGGCGCACTTAAGATACAGACATAAAAGGAGGAGGGATTTCCTTGGATAAAGAAAAAGACACATGGTCCTATGTGAATAAATGGTACCTGATTATTCCCCTGGCTTTCCTGACATTTTTCTTCGTTGCTCCGCTGATTAAGATGTTCTATCTGAGCATGTTCCAGTTTAACGGGGTGAATAAGCCGCTTGGAGATTTTACCCTGACGAATTATCATAAATTCCTGAAAGACGGGTATTATTGGGGCGTTTTGGGGAAAACAGTGGGGCTGAGCTTTCTCTCGGCAATTATCTGCGTCATCCTGGGATATCCGATTTCCTACCATCTCAGCAGAATGCAGGGAAAAGTGAAAAGCGTTATCACCGCAATGGTCATGCTGCCCCTCTGGGTGTCAATCACGGTCAGGATGTTCGGCCTGATGACGATCATTGAGTGCGGGACATATTTTGCGGTTGAGGTGGGGCTGGTCTACTGCGGTCTGCCCTATATGATTATGATACTCACGGGGCCGATTGGAAACGTGAACCAGAGCGTGGAGGAGGCCTCCTACGTGTGCGGCGCCGGATTCTGGGAAACTTTTTTTAAGATCACGTTTCCGCTCACCATCAAGGGAGTTATTTCCGGTTTTATGCTGGTGTTTGCCCTGAACACGGCGGCGTTCGTCGTGCCGGTTATGCTGGGAAGCGGAAAAATTGTCACGATGACAACCCTGATTTACCAGCAGGCCACTTATATTTATGACTGGGGCTTTGCAGCAGCCATATCCGTTATCTTCCTGATTGTATCCATGGCTCTCACCAATTCGGGAAAGCTTTACGACGTTTACTGTGAAAAAAGGGCGAGACGTTCCTCTAAAATTCTGAGGGAACAGCTTCGCAGGGAGGGGGAATAAAGATGAACCTTACAAAAATAGCGGGAAAGTTATTCAGAATATTTGTGTATATGTTTTTACTCTGTCCCCTCGGCGTCGTTATCTGTACGGCATTCAGTGATACAAACAGGGTTATTTTCCCGCCGAGAGGGTTTACGCTCAAGTGGTTCGGGCAGGCCTTTGCCAATGTGGAATTTATGAATTCGCTTCTTTTGAGCATCCGGATCGCCTGTGTCAGCGTCGTGATTGCCTGTGTGCTGGGCACGATGGTCAGCCTCTGGTTCTGGAAATCGGGAAGCCGGACAAAAGGGATATTTGAAACGCTGTTTCTGTCCCCGATCGTCATTCCGACCATCATCAGCGCCGTGGCATTCTTACAGTACTTTGCCATTTTCGGCAACATGTTTACAAACTACTGGAAACTGTGCCTGACCTATGCGATTATCGAGATTCCTTACGTCATCAGGACCGTTACGGCCAACCTGGTGGGGCTCGACACGGGATTTGAGGAAGCGTCCCTGGTGCTGGGGGCATCCCCGGTTAGAACGCTGTTCAAGGTGACGCTCCCCTGTATCCGCCAGGGCATTATTGGAGGGGCCGTGTTCTCCTTCGTGGTGGCTTTTGATGAGTGCGTTATCATTATGTTCATGAAGAGCGCAAAGACAGTGACCTTCCCGCTGCGCCTCTATTCCTACATAACGGAGTCGTTCACCCCGCTGATTTCGGCCTTTGCAACACTCTTCATCATTGTGGCCGGAGTCGTGATCTATATCGTGGAGAGAAAGATAGGACTCAGCAAACTGTATTAATATAGTAGAGCGGGATGAAAATCTGCTGATATGAAAATTCAAAAGAAACTTAATTAAGAAAATCCCTTTTCCGATGGAAAGGGATTTTCTGACATTTACAGCGCGGATTGCCGGGCGGAAAAATGGTAGGATGCCGGGGTAATAATAAATTGATAATACCCATAATATGGGTACGTAAAAACTTGCAACATGAGAATACCAAAAAAGCATGCCTGATATAATAATATCAGAGGTGTGCTATGACCAAGAAGACGAAAGTGGAAGCTATTTTAAAAACGGATAGTAAACTGAGGGAATTACGTAAAAAACGCGATTTAAAACAGGAGCTGCTGGCGGATGAAATAGGCTCATCACAGCAGACGGTCAGCCGCATTGAGAATGATAAATTATTGATGTCGGTTGAGACTTTAATACGCCTTTCCGCCTATTTCAATGTTACAACCGACTATATGCTGGGAATTTCAGATTTTGGACCCTCGGAGGAAGAAGACGACAGTAAGGCGCAGGAGCTGGCACAGTTGTACATGGCACTGGGGGAAAGAGACAGGGAGCTGTTATTCAGCCAGGCCAGGAAGATGTATGAATTAGATCATAAAAAGAAAGAAAAATAGGAACTGTTCAGGCAGGTACCGGACAGTGATATAAAATAATAAACAAGTGCGGAAAAGGGAGGCCTTCAGCCTCCCTTTTTCCGACGGTATCGGCAAGCGGCAGACAACATAGCGGTTACAGGTGTTTTCTCTGAGGTCTCTTTGCCCTCTGCATGATGGACGCGCGGTATTCGGTCGGCGTCATGTCGGTGATTTTCTTAAACTGCCTGGAAAAGTAGTGCACCGAGGTGTAGCCCAGGGCATCCGCTATCTGGGTAAAGTTCATCTGCTGGTTGCGGATCATCTGTTTGGCAGCGCTTATCTTCATCTGGTTAAAACACTCCATCACGCCGCTTTTCTGGTAGGTCCGGAACAGCTTTTTAAGCTGCGACGCACCGATCAGGTTGTCGCGGCATATTTTTTCCACGGTGAGCTGCCGGCCGATATGGCGGTCCAGGTAGTCGATAATGCTGGCAAACAATTCATTTCCATCCGAGAGCGCCGGAGTCCGGCCGGGATTGTAGAGGGCAGGCAAGGGCTTTTCTTCATTATAAGAGAAGGCGCCGGAAAAAGTGCGGAACAGTTGAATCAGAAACTGTTCCAGATGTATTTTAATCATCTGCTCCGCGCCGAAGGGAATGTTCTCCCTGCGGCTCAGCACCTCCATATAAGGGTCGTCCATCGGTCCGTCGAAGGTGTCGCGGGCTTCGGCAATAATCTGGGACAGAAGGTTGCGCTCGCTCTCGCCGACCGTCAGGATCTTGTGCTCAAAAAATGCCATGCACGGTTCGCCGGCCTCAAAGGAGATGACAACCAGGTTCGGCGCGATGACGTTGTTGGCGGCCAGGGCGTGGAATTCATTGGGCCGGTGGAAAATAATCTGTCCCTGATGAAGGACAAATTTCTCACGGTCTGCCGTCACCTGGAGTTCTCCCTTATCCACATACATAAACTCCCAGAAGTTGTGAGATTCACCGGGAAATGTGAAATCACTCATATATTCAAAATAATGCAGGCTGACGATTTTTCCGATTCGCAGCTCTTCTTTTAACTCGGTAAACTGATAGGACATAGGCGCCTCCTGTGGGATGGGTTTTCCGGCGGCTTACCAAAACTGTGTCTTCCGGCCGTATAACCGTAATTGAGACTTTTTTACATTTTAACCTGAATTCCGGCAGGTGTAAAGAAGAAAAGAACTAAAAGTGCAAAAAAGGAAACGATTTGTATAAAGAAATTTGGCAATTAGTATAATATCATAGAGATATGAATTGCACTAAATGTGAAAATTCACTAAAAGTGTTAAGGAGGAAAGTTTTTATGAAAAAAAGAACGTTAAGCGTACTTTTGACAGCAGCTATGGCGGTTACCATGCTCGCAGGCTGCGGAAGCAAGAAGGAAAGCGCTCCGGCTGAGACAGCAGCGCCGGCGGCAACAGAGGAAGCAGGAAGTGAAGCAGGCGGGGAGGCAGCAGCTCCGGCCGAAGGCGGCACACTCGTTTACTGGTCCATGTGGGAGTCTACCGAGCCACAGGGTCAGGCGATTCAGAAAGCAATCGATGCCTTTACAGCAGAAACAGGCATCAAGGTTGACGTACAGTTCAAGGGACGTACCGGTATCCGTGAAGGTTTACAGCCGGCTCTTGACGCAGGAACCAATATCGACTTATTTGACGAGGATATCGACCGTGTCAACAAGACATGGGGACAGTACTTATTAGATCTGGAAGACCTTGCAAAAGCGGCTGACTATGAGTCTACAGCCAATGCAGGACTGATCAATGCATGCCGCGAAGTTGGCGACGGGACATTAAAGTCCATTCCTTACCAGCCAAACGTATTTGCAATGTTCTACAACCAGGATATTTTTGATGAAGCAGGCGTGACAGCAGTTCCTACCACATGGGCAGAACTGGATGCAGCTTGTGCAAAGATTAAAGATGCGGGCTACGTTCCGATTACAGATGATGACGCATATATCACATGCTTATTCGGATACCATATGTGCCGTCTCGTAGGATACGAGAGAACATCCGAGATCGTTAAGAACGGCGAGTGGGATGACCCGGCAGTTCTTCAGACAGCAGAGGCTTTCGCAGATTTCGCAAAGAAGGGTTACTTCTCTGAGGATATCGCTTCCAACGTATGGCCGGCAGGTCAGAACATGGAACTGGCAGGCGGAACAGCCGCTATGTACTTAAACGGCTCCTGGCTTCCAAACGAAGTTAAGGATATGGCCGGTGACGACTTTAACTGGGGATGCTTCAGCTACCCGGCAGTTGAAGGCGGAAAAGACGGAACAAACGCATCCAACTACGGTGCTCAGGTACTCGCTATCAACAAGAATTCCAAGAACGCAGAAGCAGCTTTCCAGTTAATCTGCAAGATTACAAAGGGCGAATATGACAAAGTATTAGCTGAGGACAGCAACGGTATACCGGCAGATACAAGCAACACAGAGTGGCCTGCAATGGTTAAATGCGCACAGCCTGTTATGGAACAGCTTACAGTTCGTTATCCATGGGCAGCAGGCGCTGAAGACAACGCAGATATGACTCCAATCATCAAAGAGAACATGCTCAAACTGGTTGGCGGTTCCATCTCAGCTCAGGAATTCGTTGATGCATTAAAGAAATAATGATAAAGTAGAAGCGTCCGCGCTTGAATGAAAGACTACTGAATGAAGATTACATGGTGGCACCGATAAATTCATCGCTGTCACCATGTTTTTTAAAAACATATTCAAAAATAAAGATGAAAAGGGGGAAGCAGCTTGAAGAAGAACAAGGCAATGATTGTCACTTTCCTGGCACCGGCAGTATTTATGTTTATTATGGTATTCCTGTATCCAATCTGCCGTACGGTCGTGATGAGTTTCTTTAAAATAGAAGGAATCACGGATTCGGTATCCAAGTGGCAGTTTACCGGAATTGACAACTACGTCAAACTTATGAATACCACATTGTTTAAGACCTCCATGTGGAACCTGTTCCGTATCTGGTTTATCGGAGGTATCATCGTAATGTCTCTGGCTCTCTTATTTGCGGTTATTCTGACAAGCGGAATACGCTTCAAGAGCTTTTTCAGAGCAATGATTTACCTGCCGAACGTAGTCAGCGCCGTAGCTCTGGCAACGATGTGGCTTCAGTATGTATACAACAACAAGTACGGTCTCCTGACCGGCATTTTTAAGAAGCTGGGTCTGACCTCACTGGCCAAAATCCAGTGGCTGGACAGCGACCATAAGTTCTACGCGCTGTTGTTTGCCTACTGTTTCGGTATGGTAGGTTACCATATGCTGATTTTTGCCAGCGGCATTGAGCGTATCAGTGAGGATTATTATGAAGCGGCCACTCTGGACGGAGCCAATAAACTCGGCCAGTTCCGCTATATCACCCTGCCTCTTTTAAAAGGGGTGTTTAAGACGAACATTACCATGTGGAGTGTTACATCCGTAGGATTTTTCGTATGGTCGCAGCTGTTCTCCTCCGTTACGGCGGATAATCAGACGATCACTCCGATGGTTTACCTGTATATGCAGATATTCGGCGCCGGCAACAGCGTGACGGAACGAAACTCCGGTCTTGGCGCGGCGGTCGGTGTTATGCTGAGCATCTGCGTGGTCCTCATCTTCTGGCTGTGTAACCATCTGCTGAAAGATGACGACCTGGAATTCTAAAAGGAGGGGAAGTTATGGCGAAAGAAAAGAAAGTGCGCGAACGCGTTAACTGGAACAGAGAACTGAAACTTGCCCCCGGCTATTTGATTCTGTGTCTCTGGATTTTATTTACCGTTGTTTTGCTGGGATGGGTAGTGGGCGCCAGTTTTTCCACGACAAAGGCGATTTTCGCAGGAAAGATTATGTCCAGTGGATTCCATCTCGAAAACTATGCGAAGGCCTGGAACAACTCGAATGTTTCTACCTTCTTCATGAACTCACTGGGGTATGCAATTATTTCCTGCACCCTGTTAATTCTGATCTGCGCTCCGGCGGCATATGCTTTGTCAAGATTTAAATTTATTGCCAATAAGGTAATCCAGACCGGATTTGTATCGGCCATGGGCGTTCCGGTTGTTATGATCGTGCTCCCGCTGTTCGGACTGGTAGCGGGAATGGACCTTTTAAACCACGAGCTGTCCAACCGTTTTGTGCTGATATTCCTCTACATAGGAATTAACGTGCCGTATACGACGATTTTCCTGATGACGTTTTTTGCCAACATATCAAGGGCGTTTGAGGAAGCCGCGGCGATCGACGGCTGTTCACCGACCAAGACATTCTGGCTGATAATGCTGCCGATGGCACAGCCGGGTATCATAACAGTAACCATCTTCAACTTTATCAATGTATGGAATGAGTATTTCATTTCCCTGATTTTCGGAAACTCAGACAGGATACGTCCCGTTGCCGTAGGTCTTTACTCCATGATTAACTCCATGAAGTACACAGGCGACTGGGCCGGTATGTTTGCGGCGGTTATCATTGTATTCCTGCCGACGTTCATCCTGTACATCTTCCTGTCGGAGAAGATTATTGCCGGTGTAACAGGCGGCGGTGTTAAAGGTTAAATATGAAGTTTCAGGTTACGGTTCACGGCCCCGCTATAGAACGCGGTCCTGTGGACCGTAACCCGGCAGTATGAATCCAAGTGAAAGGAAGTATAGACAGTATGGACAAAAAACCGGTTTTAGTAATTATGGCAGCCGGCATGGGCAGCAGATACGGCGGTCTGAAACAGATTGACCCGGTAGATAAAGACGGAGATTTGATTATTGATTTTTCCATCTTCGATGCAATCGAAGCGGGATTTGAGAAAGTCGTCTTCATTATAAAGAAAGCAATTGAGGCAGATTTTAAAGAGCATATCGGTAACCGGATGGAGAAACATTTGAAGGTTGAGTATGTTTATCAGGAGACCGATAAGCTTCCTGAAGGGTTCGAGGTGCCGGAAGGCCGTGTAAAACCCTGGGGAACGGGCCATGCGATTCTCTGCTGCAAGGACGTGATTGACGGACCGTTTGCCGTGATCAATGCCGATGATTTCTACGGTAAATCCGCATTCAGGGAGATTTACGCCCAGCTTGCCGCAAACAGTGATGCCGGGAAGTACCAGTACACGATGGTCGGCTATGAGCTTCACAATACTCTGACGGAGAACGGTTATGTGGCCAGAGGCATCTGCAGCACCGATGAGGCCGGGAAACTGGTAGATATCCATGAGAGGACCAGGATTGAGAATCACGGCGGCAGGGCGGAATATACGGAGGATGACGGAAAGACCTGGGAATTTCTTCCGGCCGGAACCATCGCTTCGATGAACATGTGGGGATTTACAAAGAGCATTCTGGCCGAGCTGGAAGCCCGATTTGTACCTTTCCTGGAGAAGAATCTTCCGGAAAACCCGATTAAATGTGAGTATTTCCTCCCGTTTGTTGTGGATGAACTCCTGAAAGAGGGAAAAGCGGAGGTAACTGTATTAAAGAGTGTTGACCGCTGGTATGGCGTCACCTACAAGGAAGATAAACAGATGGTGATGGACGCCATCCAGGGCATGAAAGATCGGGGAATCTACCCTGAAAAACTCTGGGAGGACAGATAGAGATGAGCTGCGATAAGGCACTGAAGACAGAGGAGGCCATGGCAAATATGTGCTATGAAGGCACGGTGACGGAATATTACCGTTACGGCCATGGTCATATCAACGACACTTTTTATGTTAGAACACAGGCGGAGGACGGTGAACACGCTTACATTCTGCAGAGAATGAACCGGGAAGTGTTTAAGGATCCCGTTTCCCTGATGAAAAATATCACGGGTGTCACCGGCTTTCTGAGAAAAGAAATCGAGAAAGAGGGAGGGGATCCCCTGAGGGAGACCCTGAATCTGGTACCGGTGAAAGACGGAAAAGATTATTATGTGGACAGCGACGGGGAATACTGGCGCTCCTATCTTTTCATCGCCGATGCCACCTGTTACGACAAAGTGGAGAAACCGGAAGATTTCTATCAGAGTGCGAAGGCATTCGGCCGTTTCCAGCGTCAGTTGTCACTGTATCCGGCAGATGAACTGTCCGAGACAATCCCAAATTTCCACAATACCCCTGTCAGGCTTCAGACATTCAGGAAAGCTGTGGAGGAGGATGTGTGCGGCCGTGCGGCTTCGGTCCGGGAAGAAATTCGGTTTGTACTGGACCGCGCGGATGAGGCAGGAGCCGCGATGGAGATGCAGAAGGCGGGAAAACTTCCGCTGCGCGTTACCCATAACGACACAAAGCTCAACAATATCATGATAGATGATGAGACGGGAGAGGCCCTGTGTATCATTGATCTGGACACCATCATGCCGGGATTATCCATCTTTGATTTTGGAGACTCCATCCGGTTCGGCGCCAATACGGCGGCCGAGGATGAGCCCGATTACTCATTGGCAGGACTGTCGCTTCCCCTGTTTGATATCTACACAAAGGGATATCTGGAGGGCTGTAAGGGAAGCCTGACCAGGGAAGAAGTGCAGATGCTCCCCATGGGCGCGAAGCTCATGACCTACGAGTGCGGAGTGAGATTCCTTACGGACTATCTCCAGGGAGACGTCTATTTTAAGATTACCAGGGAAAACCATAACCTGGACCGCTGCCATACCCAGTTTGCTCTCGTGGCGGACATGGAGAAAAAGTGGGATGAGATGAAGGCAGCCGTTGAGAAATACGCAGGACAACAGTAGTGTGCATTGCATGCGGCAGGAAAACAGGACATTTCTGGATGCCGCCGGACGGAGTTACAAGACTCCGGCTGGCGGCATTATTGAGTTGAGCGAGGAACGGGAACGCCGGCCATTCCGGAGCCGTCCCCGCATCACAACTAAAGCAAACCCACAGTTTCTTACTAAAATAGTGCTGGAAATAGCTGGGAAATGTATTATAATCAATATAGGTGTTATAAGAAAATCGCAGAATTTTATGCGGGAAAGGAGAAGCTGGATGGTAGAAGAAATTTTCGAATCAAGGCCGCAGGAGGTTCTGGTTGTGAATATGTTCGGCGGTTTTTCGATGACATATGCGGGCAGGAAGATAGCGTTTTCGAGAAGCAGCAATACAAAGTTTATTCAGCTTCTGCAGCTTTTGCTTTTAAATGCCGGCCACGGGATTTCCAAGAAAGAGCTGATTGACACGCTCTACGGCTGGGATGAGGGCGTCAACCCGAATAAGAATCTGAACAACGTCATATACAGGCTGAAAAAGCAGCTGATTACGGCAGGTCTGCCGGAGGAGGATTATGTCATTCTGGATAACGGCATGTGCCGCTGGAACAGCAGCTTTCCCGTGGAGACGGATACGGTGCTGTTTGCAAAGTATGCGGCGGCCGCGGAGAATAAAGAGGGAGACGAACGCATCAGAGCCCTTGAAAAAGCAGAACGCCTTTATGCAGGAGAACTGCTTCCGGAATTTTCAACGGAGCTATGGGTAATAGAGGAGAATCTAAAGCTTAAGAACCTGTATGAACAGACAGTGAAAGCTCTGGGCGCGGTCCTGAGAGAGGCGGGAGAGTATCAGGAGGAACTGAAGCTTTACCGCAAGGCGGGAAAGATCTATCCCTTTGACAAATGGCAGGTT
The DNA here is from genome assembly GCF_900547735.1 of uncultured Clostridium sp. Lineage (GTDB taxonomy): Bacteria > Bacillota > Clostridia > Lachnospirales > Lachnospiraceae > Otoolea. The sequence goes on from NZ_URHZ01000028.1 coordinate 40,672, forward strand.
CAGGAGATTGACTGCCTGATGTTAATGAAAGAATACAAAGAAGCGTACGATGTCTATCAGAATACGGCCAGCCTGTACTGCGAGGAGATGGGAGTGCCGCCGGGACCCGAGATGGTGAGCCGCCTGCGTCAGATAGAGCAGCAGATTAAGAATCCGGTCGGTAATTTTGAAGACCTGAAACAGAATTTCCAGGAACAGCAGAACAGGGGGGCGCTTTACTGTCTGTACCCCAGCTTTCTGGATTCCTGCCAGCTTATGTCAAGAGTGGCTGAGAGAACGGGAAGATCGGTCTTCCTGATGCTCATAAACCTGACTGATAAGATGGGAAAAGAGATAACGGATCCGGCGAGACTGGAGACTCAGATGGATTTGCTGAAAGAGGTAATCCGGTCGACCTTCAGAAGAGGAGATTTGTTTACAACATACAGCAAAAGCCAGTATATGATTATCCTGGTCGGAACGGAGAAGGAGAACTGCAATAAGGCATTTACCAGATGCATTACCCGGTGGAAGAATACGGAGGGAGCAAGGGGCGAACTCAGTTATTCCGTGGAGTCCCTGATCAAGATGCTGAATCCGGAGCTGTCGGATGAGGAAAATACATCTTCCTGGAATCGGTTTTGAATGAATAAACAGTAAAAAAATACATTTATTGGTAAATATAAGAAAAAGTTTAAGAGCTGCTTTTGGCGAGGTAATTCGCGAGGCAGCTCTTTTGTTATGATAAAACAAGAATAACCGGAAAAATGCTCCGAAAACGAGAGCGTTATAGAAAAAAGACGATGGGGAAGTGAGAACCAGTTGAATAACGGTGAAATTAATTTATCGGCGCCCAACCTGATGTGTATCTGTGTGGACGGCCGGAATCATTCGGATATAAGCGGCAGACTGTACCACAGGGGCCGGAAAGAACCGGTTCCCTTTGATAACAGCGGCCAGGCCCTCTTTGAGATGGAAATGTGGTGTGACCGGGTGGGATATCCCCAGTCCGGGGTGGTGGCAAGGAAATTTAAGACAAAGCCGCCCAAAGCGGGTGATGCGGCAGGAAGAGAATGTGACAAAAGACCGGAGCGGTCCGGCGGCAGGGAGACAGAGGAGGCAATGCCCGTGGCGGGAGAAGAGATTTTAAATAAAGAAGGCAAAGAAGGAACCTTCGTGGTTCATATCAAATATAGACAAAACGCTACCTGGCAGGGCCAGGTAACATGGGCTGAAAAGAAACAGACCTGCAGCTTCAGGAGCGCGCTGGAACTTTTGAAACTGATCGATTCCGCGCTGGATGAAGAACCGGCGGACGCAGAGAAAAGCCGGGAAGACGGCCTGCATGAAGTGATTGATAAATAAAGAATTGAGATTAATAAAGAATTGGGATAGATAAAGAGGAGAAAAAATGGCGGGATTAATCAGGAAATTAAGAGAGGATGGAAAGTTTAAGAGAACGGTGGCTGCCTGGCTTGGCGTCTGTATCGTGGTACAGATGGTGGCAGGCAGCTTCGGTGCTGTCAAAACTTATGCCGATGATACCATATATCAGGTCATCACAGTAAAAGAAAGTGATATTATCAAGGGAGTGAAACGGGCGGCCGGAAAAGATCAGGAGCATGTTCCGACGATCAAGAAAAAGTATCTTCCTTATTCAAGCAATGAGCTGAAAGAGGATGCCATTGACAAAATGACCCCGTTTCTGATGGGAACGGCGATTGTAAAGCAGGATACGCTGAAAAACAACTGTTCCTATATCGTGGCGGTCAGCGGAGAGGAGCTTCCCGCATCGGGCAGCGAGGTCCGGTATGCGGCGGAGGACGTGGTTTTTATCGGATTGAACGGCAATAAAGACAGGGACTGCGTATTTACGCTTCAGATTGTGGATGCACAGGATATCGTAATCCGCTCCATGACGATTATCACTTACCGGCAGGACGGCAGCGCGGCCACATCGTCGGAGGCGACCGGTTCCGAGGCGACACCGTCCGAGGAAAGTGAGGAGCCGGCAACCCCTTCTGCAGCAACTTCATCCGAGGCAACCTCCTCGGAAGCAACGGGTTCGGAGCTTCCCGGATACGGATTTGTGGAGGCGGGCAACAGGGAAGAGCTGAGCGAAGATGAACTGGCTGACTTAGTACAGACAGGCGAAACAGCCACACCGGGAGAGGCAGGAACACCGGACGGACCGGTGGATCCCAAAGATGCGGCCGGACCGAAGATGAGGGTTCCGGCGGGCGGGTTTGCAGTTGCCTACGCCGAGAGCAGTACCAATGCACGCGGCAAGGTTGCACAAATCAACGCATTTATTGCTGAAGGTGAAGAGAGCATAAAATCAGGCGCAGTCGGAACGTTCCACATTGCCGCCGATTACAGCGTCATTGACGATAAACTTCCGGATTATGCTTACTTTACGGTGGAATTCGAAGTAAAGGACGAGAACGGGAACGAATATATCAATTATATGGGACCGGAGAGTGAATCCACTGCCAAACCTATCTCCTCCCTGAGCAGTGAAAAGCAGAGAGAATGGAAAGAAATCAACGGCCTGATGGCCGAATCAGATGAATATGAGGAAGCAGCTGGATACGACGACTGGCAGATGATTACGGCGGAGACCAACACATATTTTTATTCCAGGACTGCCGGTCTGGCTGTTTTCGGAATAAAGAACGGCGGAACGGCAATCACGGATCTTCCGATGTTTTTCAGTTTTGACAATTATGTTACCCGGATCGGTTCCACTATCACGGCTACACCGGGCATTTTAAACAAAGAGGAATTAAAGAATGCCTATGAGAGCAGCGCAGGCCCCGCACACAGCGGTGAAACGGCGTTAATTATCGGTGATGAAGCCACGCTCACAAGCGAAGCGGAATTCTGGTGGCAGAATGTGGAGCAGAGCAGCACGGGCAAGATCGGCAATATGGCGGCCGGCACCACCGACGGAGAGATTGTTTTCAAAACATCGGCCAAAAAGGACTATCAAAGCGATATGGGACGTCTCTATACAACGGACTACACCATTACCGACACCATCACGTTTGAGGGCTTTACCCTGAACGTTTCCGGGTATGGAATGTCAACGGATACCAACAGTAAGATTGGTGAATTATATCTGACCAAAGACGGAAAAAATGTGGTGAAACTGATAGGACTGCAGCTTCCCGGCGGCTATAAGGCAGGGCGGGTGGAAGTTACACCGATCTACCGAGACGGTGATTCTCAATCCGGCATCATCACAGGATTTGAGGTGAAATACACAAGGGCTAACGCATCGCTGGACGGCGGCAGCCCGGCTGATATGGCCGATGTCGCAAAAGAACAGATGAACGTTTATCTTGGGCTTGGCTCTATACTCAGCAAAGTGAAAAATATTGTGGAGTACGATTCGGATGCCGCGGCGGCCGGCAAAAATCCGTCCGTGACAAGCAGGGTGGAATTTGAAGCCCATTCCATCATGTACGATAAAACGTCCGGCGGCAGCGGGATACAGATAAATGACGGGGAGACGAACCACTACAGTGAGGCGGCGGTGACTCTGACGGCAGGCACCGATTATTCCCTGGCAAAAGCCGCTTACACGGACAAAGACTGTACCAACGCGGCCACCGGGAACAGTAAAATCTTTGAACCGGGGGCTAAGGTGTATTACAAGATTACCGTGAAGAATAACGGCTACTCCGATGAGAAATTTGACATTGTCGATAAACTTCCCGACGGTCTGGTTCCTGCCTCCGTCAAGACGGTTAAAGTAACATCAGCAGGGATAGAGATTACGGCGGCGGATAACCGTTTTACCGACGAGGCGGCGGTTGAAACAGAGGATTACGCCGTCAAGACATGGGGGAATATCCTGATTCCGTCCGGGCAGCAGGCGGTTGTAATATTTGAAGCGGAATTTAAAGGCAAAGGCGAGTTTTCAGATAAAAATATCAGCACCACCCAGACGAACAATGCAAAATGGTACCGCAGTTCGGATACCGGAAGAAATACGGTTCTTGGAAACGGTGACGCTACGGTATATGTAAACCTCAATACACTGACGGCGCAGGACGTGGAATTTGCGAAGACGATCGTTCCTGTATCCGGTGATACGGCTAAGAGCGTACCCGCGGTAGGCAGCGATGTGACCTACAAACTGCATGCGGAACTGACAAAAGGGGTACAGAATTCCCACTGGATTACGGTGAGGGATAACTGGCCGGACGGAGTGACACTGAAAGAAATATCAAATATCCCGTCACAGGCGATTGTCGTTATCAAGGATAAAACAGGCGGAACCGTACTCAAACGCTATGAAAATACCGGCGGAAATACGGCGGCCTGGAGTAATATTACAGGTTTGGATAACAAGTCCGTAACCGTAGAAGCCCGGGTATATCTGTCACCGTCCAGCCCGGAAGCAAACCTGACGCTTAAGGGAACTATCAATACGGAAGGTGAGATTAAAAACGAGGCTCAGGCCGAAGGAGGAGAGGGCGGAGGCTGGACGAAACCCGATGATCAGACTTTCTATGCAATCGGCGCCGCCATAGAGAAAAATGCCTATTATATTTCCGCCTCACAGGCGGGTTCCATTACCGAAGCAAACAGCAGGAACCATCCCGTCGACCAGAGCGTGACCTTCAGAACGGGGGATGTCGTATGTTATGAGATGACGCTTAAGAACACGGGCAGGGATACCTTTACAGCTACGGTCAAGGATGATATCTCAGAATTGTTCGGAGCGGGAATTACACCGGAATTAGCGGCGGCGAAGCTGGATGAAGAAGGCTCCGTATTCATGCGGGAACCGGGAACGAAAGAGTGGAAGAAGATGAACCTCTCCCAGAACGGAACAGTTCTGGAGAAGGAAGTGGAGCTTCAGAAAGATCAGGAAACAGTTTTCCGCATCTACATTGAAATTCCGGGCAATGACCCGGAAAACGGGGAAACGGTAAAGCTCCGTCCAGTGAATACGGTGAGCGCATCCCTGACCTATACGAATCAGCCGAGGCATACGATTGAGGCGGAAGCCACGATTACAATCAACCAGGACGTCCAGGAGGCCTCCATTGACAAAGAGGTATATGCGGTTGCCAGGGAACTGGAACAGAAAAACGGCCGTGTTTACTTAAAGGGAGCCAGATGGAACAACCCCAGACTGGGTACGCAGGGCAGGGGCTATGTACCGGATGAATCAATCCTCAAGGTCGGTACGGGAGATTATGTTTTCTACCGGATCACAATCAACAATGAAAGTGAGGAGGAAGCGCTCCGGATCCATGAGATTGAAGACTGGCTGCCGGAAGGCATGAAGTTTGTCAGGTTCTATGAATTCAACGGCCAGGGCAATAACGAAAAGCAGAGAATCCCGGGGGAGACCGGCGGTACGGAAGGGGACACACTGGATCTGGGCGTTTCCCACTGGTCGGAACCGCTGACCGGATCGGGCGCCAACTGGCTGTACTATACCGATGCAACCGCAGGAAACTGGCAGAATGCGGCGGCGGCGGTAGGCCATGGCAATGCACACAAAGTAATAAACGGTACAACGTACCGAGCCAGATTATATAATCAGAATGTTAATACTTCCTCCAAGGATATTGCAGCAATTCCGGCGGGAAAAAGTATCGCGTACGGCATTATTGCACAGGTGACCGGCGATTTCGAAAGCGGAGTGATCCTTGAAAATACAACCGGAGTAGTGGTTGACAAATCGGCTGGAACGGATGAGCGGAATGATGAATCAGTAAAAAATTTAAGCGGTTCGGTAGGCGGAAGGTCTTATTCCGACGATTTGTACAAGATAACAACCGATACGGCCAAAGTAATCACTACGGGGATTTATACGCCCGGTATTGAGAAAGATCTGGCACAGTACAATTCACGGGGAACCTGGACGGATTATAAGAAAGACGGAAAAAATGAAAACTTCCTTCCAAACTATCCAATGCGCTGGAAAGTGACGCTTAATAACGGAACCAACAGCTACATGACCAGGGGACCGATTGAAAATTATACAATGAAAGATACTTTCCCAACCGGCCTTACCTACAACGGCGACGATGCGGACGGAAACTATATCGTGAGCACGGGCGGGAAAAAGGTGATGCTGCCAAAACCGTTAATGGGAGTCGGTGAAAACGGCAATGTGACGGCTTCCTGGACCGTCGAAAAACAGGACGGCGGATATACGGTAACGGGCGAGGACGGAGCGGTAATAACGACAAAGGAAAACCTGTCTATTCCGGCCAGAGGGAAGCTGACGGTGCAGATTGGAACCAGGGCTGCCGGAGACGGAACTGCCAAATACGGAACTTATGTTAACCAGGCGGACTTAATTCCTTCGGATGAATACGAGTTCATGGAGGCCTGTGCAGGAACCGTTGTGAGAGACGACGGGGGAGTGCCGGCAGCCGTACATGCGGAAGCATCGGTGGATATCTTTTTTGGCGACGGCAGGACCGAAGCATGGAAGGAGATTGATGGATCCTTTAATGGAGTGAAGGGAAGCGGTGACGGAAGAGACAGTTCCGGCAATTCCATTATAGCGGATGCGGGAAGCGAAGTAGTTTACACACTGAACATTAAGAACCAGGTGGAAAAGGGAATTAAGAATCTTGTGATTGTGGATCGTCTTCCGGCAGTTAAGGATAACGGCATTGTAAACAATATGCAGAGAAACTCAGATTTCAAGGTTTCCTTTACATCCCATCCGGAGATCAGGGTTCAGGTAGAAAAAGAGGACGGCACGTCGGCAGCGCTGAAACAGAGTGACTATAAAGTTACCTATACAGACTGGAATTCCAAATTCGGCAAGGGTTCCGCCCTGCCTGCCGAATACTGGGAGAAAGGACACAGCGGCGGCTGGGAAAATTCAAGTGCAGGTAATGATACATTCCGCCTTGAGGTGGAAGATGAGGCCCTTAAGGGACTTTCCAATAATGATACGATCGTAGTGACCTATCACGCTCAGCTTCCGGAGGCGGATGAACTGGATTTGACAAACGAGCTGATCGCCTGGAATACGTTTGGTTATGCATATATGGCGGTTGAGTCACTGAACCACTCCACAATTACGGTAGAGCCTGCCAAAGTGGGAGTCCAGATTCCTACGGCATCCCTGGCCGTAACCAAGAAGGTTGAAAGCCGGTTTGAGGAAGATAAGAACAGCCGGTTTACCTTCATCCTGGAGACACGGGACGGTAAGGGAAGCGGAGAATGGAAAAGTGCAGGGGTCATGTCTTACCAGATAACATCCGAGGCTTCGGAAAATACGGCAGCCGGAAAGACGGCGGCGGACGGAGGGTTTACGCTGGCGGACGGAGAGACGGCTAAATTTACCGTGCTGGCAGGGCACAGCTACCGCGTCAGAGAGAAAAATGCGGATGGGTATTATGTAACGGTTACGGATTTTGATGGAACTACATGGGACGGCACAGGCGATAAGAGCAGCCTTCTCTTTAATCCTGATACCCCTCCGGCCGCAGTTCTCGATAAAGCGGTAAGCGGAAAGAATTATTACTGTTCATTTACAAATGCGAGAAGCAGTTTCTTTCTTCCTGAGACGGGAGGCGCAGGCACAGATATGTTCCGCAGAAAAGGGGCGGGAATGATGTTCTTATCCCTTCTGATGCTGGCGGGATGTTTTACGGGAAATCCGACCGGCAAAAGAAGAAAAAAAGAGCAGTGAGATGTGAGTCCGATTGAGGGGCAATATAAAATGTGATATAGTTTGACTGTGGTTCCGGCGTCTCATTGGAACGCCGGAGGCCACAGGAACTGGCTGTACTGCCGGAAGACCGGCGGCAGAGCCAGTTCCTGTGACAAGGAGAATAAAATGAAGAAAAAAGGAATTATGATAGTGGCGTTTTTGATACTGCTGGCGGGAGCCGGGGTTTATTTTTACCCGGACATCAGTGATTTATATTACCGTACCGAGGCAGCGTCCAGGATAAAAGAATACCAGAAGGGCGTCCAGGGGCTCAGCACGTCTGAAACGGACGTAATGATAGCTAAAGCACAGGAGTTTAACAGCCGGCTCTCCGGCTCACTCTCCACCGATCCCTTCGAGACAGGGGATGTGAACCCATATGAGGGGGATGAGGAATATAACGATTTATTAAATATTAATGGTGTGATGGGATACATTGATATTCCGAAGATTGATGTCTATCTGCCGGTTTATCACGGCACATCGGCCTCCACGCTGAAAAAGGGCGCCGGACATTTATACGGTTCCGCCCTGCCGGCCGGGGGAAGCGGTACACACAGCGTGATATCGGCCCACAGGGGCCTGCCGTCGGCTAAATTATTTACGGACCTGGATCAGATGCATAAAGGAGATATTTTTTATTTCCATCTGTTTGACAGGGTGATGGCATACCAGGTGGATGAGATAGAGACGGTGGAGCCGACAAAGCTGGAATTACTTGATCCGGTACCGGGCAAAGAATATATGACCCTGTTTACATGTACGCCGTACGGAGTGAACAGCCACCGCCTTCTGGTGCGTGGAATCAGGATACCATATGAGGTTACCAATGCCGCGTCCGCGGCAGAACAGGCGGGTACGGACGGGCCAAGGATGGAGGCGCCGCTTCCGGCGGCGGTCAGGATGGCCATAGCGGCAGTGATAATTATTCTTCTGTCGGCAGCGGTTTATATGTGCAGGCGCAGGAGAAACGGTAAAAGAGGAAAGAGGTAAGAGGTATGAAACAGGCAGGAAAAGTAAGAAAAGCAGGGGCGGCGCTTATCACGGCAGTACTCACGGCGGCGCTTGCAATACAGGCGGCGGTTACGGTGTTCGCTGATGATGAGAAGGCTACATTTACAATACAGGCATCCTCGGAAGGCAATATGGTGCCGGGAGTGGAGTGGTCCGTTTACCGGGTGGCGGAAATGACGCGGGATGGGGAGTTTACCCTGACGGAGAACTTTGCTGAAAGCGGCCTGGATATCGGCAGCCTGAATGAGTCAAAACAGTCCGACATGCAGAAGAGTGCAAAAAAGCTTACCATTTATGTGAAAAATAATGTGATTGAACCAACCGCTTCGAAAACGACGGATGCATCAGGCAAAGCAAAGATGACGGGGCTGGAGCGTGGTCTGTACCTCGTAAGCCAGACCGGAACGCCGGGCACCGGTCTGATCGTGGAATCAACACCGTTCTTTGTGGCGCTTCCGATGATGGTGAATGAAAACGGCAAAAAAGTGATGAAATATGATGTAACGGCATCCCCAAAGATGGAGGTGGAAGTGCCTTCGACCACGGAACCAACGACAGAACCGTCTAGCGAACCATCCACGGAACCAACGAAGGAGCCGTCCACCGACCCGACAAATGATCCAACCAGGGAGCCGGAAACAGATCCCACGTCCGATCCGACCAAGGAGCCGACGACGGAACCCGGAACCGGCGGGACATCGGAGCCGTCCACCGAAGGAACAACGTCACCTACCGAGTCTACGGCGTCTCCAGTAAACCCAACGACACCAAATTCGGGCGGTTCCTCGGGAGGCCGCGACCGCGATAGAGGAAAAACAACGGTGATCTACGACAATAACACTCCATTGGCAAGCTTTCCGCAGTCGGCTCCCGAAGTGGTGGAGATTGAGGAGGAGCCGGTGCCTCTGGGAGCGCTGCCGTCACTTCCAAAGATGGGTGACATGGGAACGGGCGCTTATGCGGCAGGCATAATAATTTCCCTGCTTACGGGATGCGCCGCTTTCATCCGTCGGAAGAAGTATACCGGGGGAGAAGAGTAATTTATGACAAACAGAGTGAAACGCCGGATTTGTACGGCCATATCCGTTCTCAGCCTTCTTTCACTGGCCGGTTTTGCCGTAATGTTTGTGAGGACACAGAATGAATACCGGCACAGCGACAGCGATTTGCAAACTGTGATGGAGCTGCGCGGAGAGGTTCCGCAGGCGCTTACGGAAGAAATAAAGAACCGGATGGATGAGGCATCCCTCAGGGCGGAGGAACATGAAGCCGCCGAAAAGAGGCGGAACGGGTGCCTGAACCTGCAGGAAGAGAACGAAGATGTGGCGGCATGGATTACCATACCGGGAACCGTAATCGACTATCCCGTCATGCATACCCCGGACATCCCGGATTATTATTACCGTAGAGGTTTTGACGGCCGCTATTCCGCCTATGGGATGATTTATATGGATGCGGCCTGTGTGCTGCAGGGAGATGAAGAACTCTATGAGGCCGCGGCAGCCGAAGGAAAAGCCAGCCCCAACGCCATTATTTATGGACATCATATGAAGAACGGATCGATGTTTGCCACCCTTGAAAAATACAGTATGGAGAACTTTTATAAGGAGCATCCGCTCATTCTTCTCGACACCCCCGAGCTGTCGGCAGAATATGAGATTGTGGGCGTGGTCAGACTCCCGGCCGAGAAACTGAGCAAAGAATTTGCGGCGGTCCTGGCGGCCAGGTCCAAAGAAGAATATGAGAGTTTTACACAGTATGTCAAGCAGCATTCCCCCTATGATACGGGGATAACGGCTCAGTGGCCGGATCAGCTTATCACCCTGACCACCTGTGAATACACGCAGAAAGACGGCCGTCTCCTGGTGGTTGCACGGAAGAAAACTGAATAAAAGCAGAACTGCAGCTTTTGGCAGGGCTGTAAATTGCAACGGATGATACCGCACCCCACTTTTAGATACATTTTACTTGTAATGCTGCAGGAAAATGGTAAAATTGAGGGAGAATAGTATGGCGGTAAAGCGGAATGCAAAAGAGCGGTACGGCAAAAAATTCAATTTGCCGTGCCGCTTTTGCCGCCGGCATGCAAGATGACAATAGCGGGGAGGGGTGCCGGGTTGAAATCTAAGCAGGAAGTGCTGGCATTTGTCAGACATTTACAGCATCTGTATTGGGAAGAAAGGGATATGGAGGAGCTGATTCCGTATCTCGACGAAACGACATCCTGGATCGGAACCGGGAGACATGAAATTTGCTATAACCTGGATGAGGCGATACAGGCGTTGAGGGAGCAGGCGGAGGAGTGTCCCTCCCGTTTTACACTCAGAGAACAGAAGTATGAGGTCTTTCCACTGGCAGACGGCATTTATGGAGTTTATGGGGAATTTTCAGCCGTCAGCACGGCGGAGGAGATGTCGGATGTCTGCGGCCGGTTTTCATTAGTTTGTGCGGATCGTGAGGATGGGATGAAGATTCTTCACCTTCACATGTCAAAGCCCGATTTGGAGCAGACGGAGGGCAGTTATTTTGCAAAGAAAGAGATCGGGAGCACAAAAGAGGAACTGAAGGCCCGCGTCGAGGAGACGTCCAGGATCCTCCAGAAGAAGGAGAGCGAGCTGGAAGCGCTGACGGTCAGTGTGCCGGGAGGACTTCACCGCTGCAGGGACGACGGAAAACTGACACTGCTCACGATGAGCGGCAGTTTCCTGGAGATGTTTGGTTACACCAGGGAAGAGATAAGAGCCTGGTTTAACGACAGCTTTATTGAGATGGTGTATGAGGAAGACCGCTACCGTATCAGAAGTGAGATAGACCGCCAGCTCGCGAAAGGAAATACGGTGGAGCTGGAATACAGGATTGCCGGGAAAGACGGGGGGCTGCGCTGGATCCTCGATAAGGGGGTGCGCGTTCAGGAGGATGGAGACGCCATATTTTACTGTGTTCTCCTGGACATTACGGAGCAGAAGAAGGGGAGGGAGGAACTGCGCCTTTCCCTGGAACGCCATAAACTCATCATGGATCAGACTACCGATATTATATTCGAGTGGGATATCGAGGAAGATGAACTGAAATTTTCTTCCAACTGGAAAAAGAAGTTCGGATATAATCCCATACACAACAAAATCAGTGACAGGATTCCTATGTCCGAAAATATTTATCCTGCCGATATGCCTGCATTTATCAAAATTATGAGGGATACGGCAGCGGGCGTGCCCTACTCGGAGACGGAGTTCCGCATATGCGGCAAATCGGGAGATTATATCTGGTGCCTGATACGCGCGACAACGCAGTTTAACGCGGAGGGAAAGGCGGTCAGAGCGGTGGGGGTGATTATCGACATTGACCGCAGTAAGAAACAGAAAGAATGTCTGATGGTCCAGGCGAGCCTGGACTCACTGACAGGCCTGCTGAACAAGAAGGCCGCAAGGGAGCGGATAGAGAACTGGTTTCTGGATAGGGAGATGACGTGCGGGGCGTTTATCCTGATTGATTTAGATGATTTTAAGCATATAAACGACCGGTATGGCCATCTATGCGGCGACAGGGTGCTGTCCGAGATTGCGGAGATTATGAAGAGCCAGACGAGGAAGGGGGATGTGACCGCGAGGATCGGCGGGGATGAGTTTCTGGCATATCTGCCCGGTGCAACGGAAAAAATAGCGGCTGAAGTCGTACGCCGCCTTCAGGAGGCGGTGGACGCGCTCCATCTGGATGGAAGGACCGGCGGGGTCCGGGCATCTGTGGGCGCATCTTTTTATCCGAAGGACGGGAAAGACTATCTGACACTGTTTGCAAAAGCGGATAAGGCCCTGTATTTTGTCAAAGAGACGGATAAAAACAAGTATTATACATATGAAATGCTGAGCGGGAGACTGTGAATCCTCAGTCCCACCGACAAGCTGTCCGGGGAAGACGGAGAAAAACATTCCGAAGAAGATGAAGCTCACTGGAATGTTTTCTTTGCCTTTTCCCTCATCGTATTTCAGCTAAATTCCTATTTCATAAGTCATATTTCATCTGTTTTTTATTTTATAGTTGACTTTCCTCTATTTATATGCTATAGTATAAATAGTGTTTTGATAAAGCCTTGATTTCACATATATCCGTAAGTCATTCTTTTATTGATGATTTACAGCTATATGTTTTTTTTGTTTTATAAAAGCATATTAAAAATTAGGAGGTATCTTTTATGAACAAAGGTACAGTAAAATGGTTTAACTCAGAAAAAGGATTTGGCTTTATCACAGGAGAAGATGGAGCAGATGTATTCGTACATTTTTCAGGAATTAACACTGACGGATTCAAATCTCTTGAGGACGGTCAGGCCGTAACTTACGATTTAGCTCAGGGAAATCGTGGCATGCAGGCTGTAAATGTAACAGCAGCTTAAACGAAAGTATCATTTCAGTATATAATCTTAATCTGCGTGGCAGATATTAGTAATTTATATATTAAATTGGTTAAAGATCCTGCGAAAGCGGGAAATGGAAAAAGAGAGTCTCTTCCGGCGGGAAATCGAATGATTGCGATTCCCGGGCGGAAGAGACTCTCTTTTTCTATTTCCCGCTGCGCGGCAGCGCGAAGAATCACGCTCCCCGGATTCTTTGTTCTGTCCGGCATCCGGTCTTACATCAGCCTCATCTGCATCTGTTCCGAATCCGTGCTGCAGCTTATGCAGGTATCGCGGTTGATTTTGCCCTCACGCAAAAGACGCAGCAGGCTGTTGTTCATTCCCGTCATGCCCTCGGCCATGCTGGTTGCAATTACGTTGTCAATCTGATGGATTTTGCCCTCGCGCACCATTGTGCGGATTGCGTCGTTCAGGAACATAATCTCAAATGCAGGAATCATGCTTCCGTCTGAGGAGGGCACCAGCTGCTGTGATACAACGGCCTGAAGCACCATGGCGAGCTGCACCCGGATCTGCTGCTGTCCGTCGGGCGGAAATACATCGATGATACGGTCGATGGAATTGGCGGCCCCGATGGTGTGGAGTGTGGAAATTACCAGATGCCCCGTTTCGGCCGCGGTCATGGCGGTCTTTATCGTGTCAAAATCGCGCATCTCACCGAGGAGTATCACGTCGGGAGCCTGTCTTAAGGAGGCCACCAGTCCGTTCACATAGCTATCCGTGTCCAGGCCTATCTCACGCTGGGTGACGACGGAATGGTTATGGCGGTGCAGGTATTCGATCGGATCCTCCAAAGTGATGATATGGCTGTTCCTGGTTCTGTTGATTTCATCAATAATGCAGGCCAGAGTGGTGGATTTGCCGCTGCCTGCCGCTCCTGTGACGAGCACCAGTCCCTTTTTCAGATTGGCGATTCTGATGACCTCAGGAGGAATATTCATATCTTCCGGGCGGGGCACTTCAAAGTGGACGACACGGATGACGGCGGCCAGTGTGCCCCTCTGTTTCATGATACTGACACGGAACCTGGCAACGCCCTGAATCGAGCAGGAGAGATCATCGTCTCCGTGGGCGTGGAGTTTATCCATGCTCCTGTGGTTGCTGAGTTCATAGAGGGCCTCTATCATCGCTTCCGTTTCAGAAGGCAAAAGTTTATGATCGTCACATGGAAGAATCTTACCGTTTATCTTGTACGAGAGAGGAAGTCCGGGAATAATGAAAATGTCGGAGGCATTTTTCTCCACGGCGTCGGTCAGAAAATTCAGCATTATTTATATCTCCTTTCACGTTTCACGGCTGTCCGTTTTGCAGCGGTGCAGCAGCCGTTTCATTCTTCGGGGGCGATCCATACGGGCAGACTGTCGTCTATCGCATAATCTTCTTTATTGTAAACATAACTGGCAAGTACGGCCGCATCATCCCCGGACAGCTCGACCCGCAGAGCCTGGCCGGCGTTCATAGGAATCTCACAGTAGAGACGGCCCGACTCATCGATCCCTGATTCAGAACCTTCCGGCAGTGTCCCGGCGGCTTTTTCCAGGGCCTCTGCTGCGGTGCCGTCTTCTTTCAGGGAAACGGCGGCGGCCTGAATGAACAACTGGCCCTGTGTGTCTGCCTGATAGTAGGCGGTTACGGAATCGGCATGGCGCTTTGACAGGACGAGAGCCGATTTTGCATCGCTCAGGCTCAAAAGAGAGAAGACCGCAAGGCACAAAATAATAAAAATCAGGATGATGGAGGCGGTTCCAATATTGATTCTGTTTTTCATCGGAGCCTCCTTTCAGCGTCCAGGCTCCGGGCGCCGTTCAGAGAATAGACGGGCTCCGTGTTTCCGCCTTTCATTTCATGGACCTTGACGTCTACGTACAGCATCCCGTCATTTACATGATGATTGATTTTTACATAATAGGCGGCTTCCGGGGCGTTATATTCACAAGTGTTCCAGTTCCGGTCAAATCCGGATAAAATCTCCCGTGGAGCGTCGTCCCCGTCGTATCCGGCAAACACCGTCTCAATGGAATTTTCTGCGGCGAGAACCGCATGGTTCAAGTTTTCTGCGCTTTTGCTGAGCCGGTCGGCTTTTACAAAAGCAAGGACAAAAATGCAGGCGGCCAGGGCGAAAAAGCCGCAGACCCAGAGCATTTCCATCAGGAAAGCATAAGAAGTACGTTTTTTATTCATTGCCTTGACCCTCCCTCCGGATTTGATGCGCTTCGGAGAAACAGTTTTGCCGTACTGGGCGACGGTTTCCCTTCCAGCGTAATCACGAGCATCTCCCCGGCCGCTGCTTTGTCAATGGCAAATGACACGGGAGGGCATTCCATAACGGGAAGACCATCCTCTGCGGAGAGGCCGCTGCCCTGTTCGGAAAACAGTTCCATAAGGGAACCGTCTTTTGTATAAATCCAGGTTTCATAGAGTACGCCATAATAGTCGGACGACAGGACAAGGACATTCTGTCCGTCGATAGAGCGGACAGCCACGGAGTCCGTCCGGTCGGACTGGCGTACTTTGTTGGTAATATAGCTGAGCGCCGTGTCGGAATAAAATGCGGCGTCGTTTCTGGCTCTTATATTACTGTAAACCCGGCTGCCGATGAGAATTGTGAAGACGGAGCACAGGATAAACACGAGAAACAGGATCATGGAGAAGATAAAATCGATGCTGCCCGAGGGGCGGGAATTTTCTCTTTTCATTGCTGTCCCTCCTTACCGGCCTGCGGGATGACAGGCAGAACGGTGATATCCGGCATTACATTGCTGGCCCAGCCGTCGTAAAATACATTATACCGTCCGCGATCAATGACGACGGCGTAATTCTCCTCCAGATATTCCACGCTGGGAGGATACCGTCCTTCGATGGCGTAGCACTGGACGCTGGCTCTTTTTATCGCAGCCGTCAGCGCATTCAAACGGTCCTCCTCGGTTCTGCTCTGCATGGCTCCCACAGAGTAGAGGAAGAGATACAGGATGATGCCGAGAAGGAGAAACGAAATCAGGTATCCGGGCAGGGAACTCCTGCGCTTTGGGATTTCAATATGTAACATAGCAAACACTCCTTATCCGATGGAGGACAGAACGCCGGCCAGCGGCAGCATAACGGCGAGGAGAACCAGACCGACGGCCACTGCAAGCACAGACACGATAGTGGGTTCCAGGTGTGCGATCATGGAGTCGATCGCTTCGGAGGCCTTTCTGTCGTAATCCTCCGCCAGACTGTCCATAATGTGATCCAACTGGCCTGCGCGGCTGCCTACGCGGATCAACTGAAGCTCAAAGCCGGAGAAAAGACCGGCTTCTTTCACTGAGTCATAGAATCCTTTGCCCTGGGAAACTGCCTCGCCGCAGCTTTTCACCTTCTGCTCCACAGAACGGTTATACACCAGCGTTTCCGCCAGCTTAAACGCCTCCGGCAGATTGACGCCGCACTGGAGTGCCATGGCCATAACGTTGCAGAATCTGCGGTTGGCGGCAGCGCGTGCGATTGTAGAACGCGTTTTGATTTTTTCCAGCAGGGAGAGGGCCATGGCGGACTGTTTTCCGCTTTTGCCGAAAATCCACAGGGCCAGAGCCGTCACAATGAGAACGGCGGCCAGGATCAGGGCGGCCCCGCTGAGGAATCCACCCAGACGGATGGCTGCGGCCGCGGCCGGAGGTATGGATGCTCCAAGCTGTTCATAGACGCCGGAGAAAATTGGCATCACTTTTGTAAACAGGACAAACAGGATGATAATCAGCATGAGGATCATCATGGCCGGATAAGTGACGGCCTTCCTCAGGTTTTCCGCCAGATAATACTCTTTCTCATAGTAGACGGCAAGCCGTTCCATCGTGGTATCCAATAAACCGGTCCGTTCCCCGAGCATGGTCATGTTGACAACATAAGGGGGAAAACAGCCGGCTTCCTTAACGGCCTGATGGAACGGAAGACCCATGCGGACCTTGTCGGACATTGCGGTGAGAATTTCCCTCTCCTGCTGTCCCGGTGAATCTTCGGCCATGACCTTCAGTCCCTCGTAGAGAGGAACCGCCGATTTGAGAAGAATTGAAATCTGCATACAGAATCCGGACAGGGTAAGTCCGGTAAAGGGTGATGCGCTGCTGCTCATGATATACCTCCAAATATGTTCTTCCTGTAATAAGGAAAGAGATGTCCCGCGGAATAACAGTTCCGCCAACTAAATAACTGCACCGTCAGTTTTCAGATAATTGACGGTGCAGAGTTATGCTGCTAATAGCAGAATTTTTGCCTGTAGTTTGCCGGATTGCTGACATAGCTCAGCGCCTCCGCACTCTTTCTGCCGCTGGATACAAAGGTAGGATCCATAAGCTGCCAGTTGGTTCCGTCAAAATAGATGAGATTGTCAATCCAGCCCTGGCCCTGGATGTAAACGCTGACCCAGGCGTGATAGACGTTGCCCGCATAGCCGATTACAAGTTTTGTAGGGATACCCTGGGAGCGGAGCATGGATGCCATGACGGCCGCATAGTCGAAACAGATACCGGTTTTCTGTGACAGCGTGTTGTCCACGTTGGGAAGATAGCCGGATTGCACCGTAGCTGCTTTCTGGTTGTCATAGGTAATATTGTCCACGGCATAGTTATAGATAGCCTCTACTTTTTTAAGCGGATCGGTGATTCCGGCCGTGATGGAATCGCTGACGGCCACTACGTTAGAATTGGCGTTAAAATTGCAGAACTGGTTCGGATAAAGAAACGGCATCGTATCGCTTGCCAGGTTCACCTGGATCGTCTGGCTCACCGCCTGTGAATAGGTGGTGCCCGACACATTCTCAAACAGCTTGATCGTGTAGCTTCCGCTGCCCTCGGTCAGGGGAAAGGTCACATAGTTTCCCGTGGCATTAATGTCATAAGTATATTCGGTGTCTTTCTGGATGCGCAGCTTCACTTTGGCATTGGAGCCGGTGTACTTGACCATCACATACCCGTCGGCCGTGTGGGAAGCGTCAATCACCGCCTTGCCGCTGGTGTAGGCTACGGTGCCGTCGGCTGTCGGAGTATAAATGGTGGCAGCCTGTGAAACACTGCCGGGCGCGAGAGCCAGAAAGAGCGCTGTCATAACAAGCGACGGTGTTATTTTAAATTTTACTCTACTCATAGTGTATGCTCCTTATTGGTGTAAATGCCTGAACCGGAGGTCCTGTCTGTGCAGACACAACTGCCTCTCCATATTATATGATACAGGTGCACGGACGAAGCGTTCAGCATTGGTGCGGCCGCTGTCCGAAGGAACGGCGGGATGCGGAAAACACACGCAAATACAGGGATGTTATGCCCCGCGGAGGAGAGGCCGTGGTTTGTAATTCCAATTATTACATTATACAAAAAATGACATGAACTTACAAGCGGTTTGGGGATTTAATTGAGATGCGAGGACGCCTCTGTAAGACGGCGGACGGGGGAGTGGGA
>NZ_URHZ01000029.1 GCF_900547735.1 uncultured Clostridium sp.
CAAGCGTTTCCCGCAGGAACTTTTTCTGCCCGGATTCCCCACCCGCGACAACCTAGCGCCAGGGACTGAAGACTCATAACCCTCCCCTCACCATCCTGAACCCCGACCGTAACCGGCGGCGTTCTCTTTCCTCAACTGAATTTTAATTTAAGGAGGAGCTTTTTATGTGGGAAGTATTAAGTAACCCGATTACGGTATCCGTAATCGCACTGTGTGTTTTATGTCTTTGCATTCGCAGCCGGACTGGCCCGTGTCGGCATTGCCGATATCCTGGCAAAGAAGCTGGCCGGCATCATAAAGGGAAGGCGTTATGTGCTTCTTGCGATGCTGGCGGTCTGTGCCTGTATATCCGGTACGCTGATTCCGATACATATCGCATTTATACCAATCCTCGTTCCGACGATGCTGTCTCTGATGAACGAGATGAAGTTGGACCGCCGGGCCGCGGCCTGTGCGCTTGCCTTTGGCCTTGTGACTCCCTACGCTACGCTGCCAATCGGATACGGCCTGATTTTCCGTAACATTGTGGCATCCAATATGACGGATAACGGAATGCCGGTCGATACCTTCCAGGTGTGGCACAGCAACTGGATCCTGGCGATTGGAATGGTGGCCGGAATGATTCTGTCGCTTCTCTTCTTTTCGAAAAAAAGGGAGTATCAGGATATTGCCGTTGAGAGCATGGCGGTCAACAGTACGAAGGGAGGCGGCACAGGGCAGGGCGTCCGCAGTAAAATCACCCGTCCGCAGTTTGTTTCCCTGCTTGCAATCGCGGCAACGGTGGTCGGCCAGCTGATGTATAATTCCATGCCGTTCGGCGCTGTGGCCGGACTGATCGTGATGATTGTCGGAGGAGCCGTGCCGTTAAAGGATGTCGATCAGGTGGTGGATGAAGGAATCCGCCTGATGGGCGTTGTGGCAGTGGCTCTGCTCGTGGCTGCCGGATATGCGGGCGTTGTCAAGGAGAGCGGGGCGGTGGATACGCTCGTCACCTCCGCACTGGCGATCCTCGGAGGGAATAAGGCTTTTTCAGCCGCGGTTATGCTCCTCATCGGCCTTTTGATCGACATGGGAATCGGAACTTCATTCGGGACGGTGCCGATCCTGGCCGTACTTTATGTTCCGCTGTGCGCGCAGCTTGGATTCAGCCCGGCTGCGACCGTTGTCCTGATTTCAGCCGCAGCCGTTTTGGGTGATGCAGGCTCACCGGCCTCCGATACGACGCTGGGGCCTACGGCGGGGGTGAACGCGGACGGCCAGCACGACCACATCTGGGACACCTGTGTGCCGACGTTTATCGTGTATAATATCCCGCTTCTGATATGCGGGTTTATAGGAGTTATGATTTTTTAAAAAGGAAGTGCGGTGCAGGCCATGAATCAGGAGATTGACGGCCTGCCCATTTTTTTGTATCATAGGAAAGTGCCCGGAGCCGGTTCTAAGGCCGGCGGGATTGAGTGGAAAACTGTTATAAGAACAATAAAATAAACAATAAACTATTATAAGTTCAGCTTCTAAGAAAAAATCAATAAAACTAACTGGTAAAGAATGAGGAAAATGGTATATAATAAAATCAGGTTACTTTATTTAAAATTACGGTGATAAAGTCCGCACAGCGTACTTTTCATTGACGGCGGCGGGCCGTGTGCAGGTCATACGGGTACTTGCCGCAGCAGAATGAGATAAAATCCAGGATATCAAAAGAGCGCAATCAGGAGGTCCATACTATGAAAATGTTATCTATTGCAGAGGAACTGAAGAACAATTCTTACCCCGGGCGAGGAATCATTATCGGCAGATCGGCGGACGGCACAAAAGCCGTGACAGCCTATTTTATCATGGGAAGAAGCGAGAACAGCAGAAACCGTGTCTTTGTGGAGGACGGAGACGGAATCCGCACACAGGCATTCGATCCATCCAAACTTACCGATCCGAGCCTGATCATTTATGCGCCGGTCAGAGTGCTGGGCAATAAGACAATCGTCACAAACGGCGATCAGACCGATACGATTTACGACGGGATGGACATCCAGCTCACATTCGAGCAGTCACTCCGCTGCCGTGATTTTGAGCCGGACGCACCGAACTATACACCGCGTATTTCGGGTATCATGCATATTGAGGACAGTGGTTACAACTATGCCATGTCCATCTTAAAGAGTGACAACGGAAGGCCGGATTCCTGCCTGCGTTTTACCTATGCATACCAGAATCCGATACCGGGAGAGGGCCACTTTATCCACACCTATATGCAGGACGGCAATCCGCTTCCAAGCTTCGAGGGAGAGCCGAAGAGAATTTCCATTCCCGACGATATGGACGAGTTCGCGGATCTTCTGTGGGAGAACTTAAATCCGGATAACAAGGTTTCTCTTTTTGTACGTTATATTGATATTGAAACAAGAAAGACTAGCTCGAAGATCATGAATAAGAATCAGTAAGACACCGCTGCAGTTCATTTTACTGTAACGTTTAATACAAAGGAGGAAGTTTTAATGAAAGAACTGGAGTTAAAATACGGCTGCAACCCGAACCAGAAGCCGTCCAGAATCTATGTGGAGGACGGGAGTGAACTGCCGATTCAGGTGCTGAGCGGCCGCCCGGGATATATCAATTTTCTCGATGCATTCAACGGCTGGCAGCTTGTGAAGGAGCTTAGACAGGCCACGGGACTTCCGGCGGCGGCATCCTTTAAACATGTATCACCGGCCGGCGCGGCGGTGGGACTGCCTCTCGATGAGACCATGAGAAAGATTTACTGGGTGGATGATATGGGAGAGCTGTCACCGATCGCCTGTGCCTATGCAAGGGCCAGGGGAGCGGATCGTATGTCCTCCTTTGGGGATTTTGTCTCCCTGTCCGATGTCTGTGACGCAGACACGGCCCGCCTGATCAAACGCGAGGTTTCCGACGGTGTCATTGCACCGGGATTTACGGATGAAGCCCTGGAAATTCTGAAGGCCAAGAAGAACGGAAATTATAATGTGCTCCAAATCGATCCGGACTATGTTCCGGCGCCTGTGGAGAAAAAACAGGTATATGGAATTACGTTTGAGCAGGGAAGAAATGAGCTTAAGATTGACAGGGAACTTCTTTCCAATATTGTGACGGAGAAAAAAGAACTTCCTGATTCGGCTAAAATTGATATGATTGTTTCACTGATCACACTCAAATACACACAGTCCAACTCCGTCTGCTACGTGAAGGACGGACAGGCAATCGGCGTGGGCGCGGGACAGCAGTCCAGGGTACACTGCACGAGGCTGGCCGGCCAGAAGGCGGACAACTGGTTCTTAAGACAGGCGCCACAGGTGCTGAACCTTAAGTTTGTGGACGGCATCCGAAGGGCCGACAGGGACAATGCCATCGACGTGTACATTGGGGACGAGTATATGGATGTCCTGGCGGAAGGCGCATGGCAGAATACATTTAAGGTGAAGCCGCCCGTATTCACACGTGAGGAGAAAAGAGCCTGGCTTGATCAGATGAGCGGCGTAACCCTTGGTTCCGATGCATTCTTCCCATTTGGCGACAATATCGAGCGCGCCCATAAGAGCGGCGTTAACTATATCGCACAGCCGGGCGGCTCCGTGCGCGACGACAATGTGATAGAAGTATGTAATAAATACGGAATCGTGATGGCATTCACGGGAATCCGCCTGTTCCACCACTAGGCAGCCGGAAATGTAATTGCCTATAGAGGAAAGAAAAAGCTGAAAGCGGATAAAAAGTAGTTGCATTTTTCTCACAATTTTGGTAATATAATATTCGCTGACAGCGTAGCCGGCCTGTCGGAATGGCAGACGAGGTGGACTCAAAATCCATTGGTGGCAACACCGTACGGGTTCAAGTCCCGTGGCCGGCACTCCTTGGCAGGGGCAGCCCCGGAATCTTTTTTATAAGGTTCCGGGGTTTTTCTTTTTATTTTTTTACGTTGACAAATGAAATTCGATACACTATAATGCAACTAACTATTTGACAGGAGTGTTCATTATGACAGCAGACCGCCTTACATGTGTAAATTCAACAGGATATACATTTTATGGCTACTGGTACTTTTATTTTGTACCGGTTTTTTTGCTGTGCATGAGCATTCGAGTATAGTCAGAAGCGATCAGTAGCCACACACTGAACAGAAAATGATGAGCCGATGTCTGCATGTGCAGGGATCGGCTCTTTTTGTATCATCAGGAACATTTTCCTATGATATAAAAAGCCCTCCGGGCAGGAAGCGCACTCGCGCGAAGATGTAATATGCCGCAAAAGACGGACAGAAAGGAGACGAATCATGGAGCAGAAAATTTTGGATTGCACATTAAGAGATGGAGGACTGGTTAACCGTTTTTATTTTACGGACGACTTTGTACGCGGGCTGTACCGGGCGAATCTTCTGGCCGGTATCGACTATATGGAATTCGGATATAAAGCTTCTGAAGCGCTGTTTGACCGAAGAGAATTCGGCAAATGGAAATTCTGCCGTGAAGAGGATATCAGGGCCATCGTCGGGGATAATAAAACTTCCATGAAGATTTCCGTTATGGCCGATGTGGGAAGGACCGATTACAGGAAAGACATCCTGAAAAAGGAGGACAGTGTAATCGATATGATAAGGATTGCCACTTATGCGGATAAGATGGATGAGGCGCTCGATATGGCGGAATACTGCCGGGGCTGCGGCTATGAGACGGCGATTAATATTATGGCGGTTTCGAATAACACCGAGGCGGAGATAGAGGAGGCCCTTGAGAGAGTGAGGGGCAGCAGGGCCGACGCCGTTTACCTGGTGGACAGCTACGGTTCCTTTTACCCGGAAGAGATTGGCAGGCTGACAAGGCGTTACATTGAAATGGCCGGAAAGCGCGACAATGGAAGAGAAGACGGCGGAGCAGAAGATGCGGTACGCAGAGTCGGGATCCATGCGCACAACAACCAGCAGCTTGCCTTTGCCAATACCATCGAGGCGATGAGAAACGGAGCGTCCCTTCTGGATGTGACGGTAAACGGGATGGGAAGAGGTGCCGGGAACTGTTCGACGGAACAGCTTCTGGGATATATGAGGGCATTGGAGCGGTACAATGAATTGCCGATTATTGAATTTATAGAAGAGCAGGTGCTGCCCCTGAAACAGGCCGGAGTGCTCTGGGGATATGACATTCCCTACCTTCTGACCGGGCAGGGAAGCAAGCATCCTTCCAAAGCCATCGAGTTTGTGGAGAACCATAAAACGGAATATTCCGGGCTGTTCCGTCAGTTAATGGGCGCATAAACGGCAAAAAACGCCGTTTCGCGCCGTGTAATTCGGGATTTTTACGCAAGATACGCGCGAAAACGCCTCGCGGGACATTACCTGTGAACAGTAACACCCGGTAACATAAACACAGCATATTCCTGTTCAATCTCTTGAAAAATCGGGTATAATATTGTATGATATACGAAAATGGGCAGAGCAGGCCTTGAAAGGGTTATGCTCTGCCGTTAAAATGGAGGTGAGGCAGTGACTTGTCAGGAAGCGGAGCATCTGGTGACGCCGTATATTAATGATAAGCTGACCGGCGACGAGATGGAAGAGTTTTTAGCGCATATTGAATCCTGCAGGAACTGCCAGGAAGAGCTTGAGATCTACTTTATGGTGGATGTCGGCCTGAAGCAGCTCGATAAAGGAGACGGAACCTTTGACATTGCAGGAGCCCTTGAACGCAGAATCCAGGAATCCTATGCCAGGGTGCAGAGAATGTGGGCATTCCGGACACTTCGCTATGCGGTCAATACACTGTGCGTCATGGCGGTGATTGTGACGGTACTCCTCCAGTTTCGAATCTGGCTTTATTAAAAACGACAGAACAGGGTTACCGTTTGACGGCCCTGTAAAAACAGCGCTGCAAGCAGTAACAGGACAGGAGACAATGAAATGAGCAAATTAGTATTAATAGACGGCCACAGCATACTGAACCGGGCTTTTTACGGTGTGCCGGAACTGACCAATTCCAAGGGACTGCATACCAATGCGGTATACGGTTTCCTCAACATTATGTTCCGCGTCATTGAGGACGAAAAGGCCGATCATATTGCGGTTGCATTTGACCTTAAGGAGCCTACGTTCCGCCATAAGATGTATGAGGCATATAAGGGAACGAGGAAACCGATGCCGGAGGAACTGCACGAACAGGTTCCCGTGATGAAGGAAGTGCTGTCTTCAATGGGAATTCCGATTCTGACCCGTCCCGGTTATGAGGCGGACGATATTCTCGGAACGATAGCAAAGCGCTGCGCCGCTCAGGGCGTGGAGGTTTCCGTCGTATCGGGAGACCGGGATCTTCTTCAGCTTGCCGATGAGAAAATCAAAATCCGCATGCCGAGGACTTCCAGGGGAACAACGGAGATTAAGGACTATTATCCGGACGATGTGAAGGCGGAGTATCAGGTGACGCCGACGGAGTTTATCGACGTAAAAGCCCTGATGGGCGATGCTTCGGACAACATTCCTGGTGTGCCGTCCATCGGTGAGAAGACGGCGACCAGCCTGATTGTGAATTACGGTTCCATCGAGAAGGCATATGAGAACATTGACGAGGTGAAACCTCCGAGGGCCCAGAAAGCGCTGAGGGAGCACTACGATATGGCTCAGATGAGCAAAGAGCTTGCCACCATCTGCATTGACTGCGATATTGAATTTTCACTGGAAGATTCGGAAATAACCAATTTATATACACCGGAAGCATATCAGTATATGAAGCAGCTGGAATTCAAATCGATTCTCCAGAAGTTTGACGCCGGTGTTTTTTCCACGTCCAAGGTGGAGGAACATTTTAAGACCGTTACGGAGCTTTCGGAGGCGGAGAAGATTTTTAAAGAGGCGGCGGGAAAACCGTCGGCCGGCATGCAGCTTATTATAGAAAACGGTGACGTTGCCGCCCTGGCGCTCTGCTATGGGGAGGAACGGATATACAGTATCCCGGCGGCCGGTTTTATAACGGGAGAGTACCTTGCCGACAAGATGGAAGGCCTCTGTACGGAGATGGCTTCGGTCAGCGTACTCGACTTAAAACCCCAGCTTCCTTATTTAAAAGGGAGAGACAGACGGGTTGTGGACGGAACCGGCAATGAGAACGGCGGTGAATCCATGTTTGACGCCGGTGTGGCGGGATATCTGCTGAATCCGCTGAAGGATACGTATGATTACGACGATCTGGCCAGGGATTATCTGGATATGACGGTTCCCTCCAGAGCCGATCTCATGGGCAAGACATCATTTACGGCGGCATTTGACATGATGCCTGATAAGGCGCAGACCTGCATCTGCTACATGGCGTACGTGGCATGGAAGGCGAAAGAGGTTCTCGTAAAGAAACTGGAAGCCGCCGGCATGCGCAAGCTGTTTTTCGATATAGAGATGCCCGTTATCTACAGCCTCTACCATATGGAGGAGGAGGGAATCTGCGTGCGCAGGGAGGAACTCCACGATTACGGCGAGAGACTGGGAGAGCAGATCGGCACGCTGGAGCAGGAGATTTACCGGGATACGGAAACGGAGTTTAATATCAATTCCCCGAAACAACTGGGAGAAATTCTCTTTGACCGGATGAAGATGCCGGGCGGAAAGAAGACGAAGACCGGTTATTCCACTGCGGCCGATGTCCTTGAAAAGCTGGCGCCGGAATATCCCGTAGTCAGAAAGATACTGGATTACAGGCAGCTTACAAAGCTAAAATCCACCTATGCCGACGGCCTTGCCGCTTTCATCCGGGATGACGGCCGGATACACGGCACCTTTAACCAGACGATTACCGCCACCGGCCGCATCAGCAGCACGGAGCCGAACCTTCAGAATATCCCGGTCCGTATGGAGCTGGGAAGGGAAATCAGGAAGGTATTCGTTCCGCAGGAGGGGTGTGTGCTCCTGGATGCCGACTACTCCCAGATCGAGCTGAGAGTGCTGGCCCATATGTCGGGGGACGAGCGTCTGATTGAGGCTTATAAAAAAGCGGAAGACATCCATGCCATCACGGCCTCGGAGGTATTCCACGTGCCGCTTAACGAGGTGACGGCGCTTCAGAGGCGCAACGCCAAAGCGGTCAAC
Organism: uncultured Clostridium sp.; assembly: GCF_900547735.1. Classification (GTDB taxonomy): domain Bacteria; phylum Bacillota; class Clostridia; order Lachnospirales; family Lachnospiraceae; genus Otoolea. Next base: position 8,078 of record NZ_URHZ01000029.1, read on the forward strand.
TTCGGTATCGTATATGGAATCAGCGCCTTTGGCTTAAGCGAGGATCTCAGTATTTCCAGGAAGGAAGCGCTTGAGTATATCAGCAGGTATTTTGAGACTTACCCGGATGTGAAGAAATTCCTCGACCATCTGGTGGAGCTTGGAAAAGAGCAGGGATATGTGGAGACGATGTTCGGCAGAAGACGCCCCATTCCGGAACTCAAATCGGCAAACTTCATGCAGCGTTCCTTCGGTGAGCGTGTGGCGATGAATTCCCCGATCCAGGGCACGGCGGCCGATATCATCAAGATCGCGATGATCCGGGTGGACGGCAGGCTGAGAAAAGAAAATCTGCGTTCCAGGCTGGTACTTCAGGTGCACGATGAGCTTCTGATCGAGACATGGACGCAGGAACTGGAAACGGTCCAGAAGATCCTGGAAGAAGAGATGAAGAACGCGGCCCACTTAAAGGTGGAGCTTGAAATAGACATGAAGACGGGGCATTCCTGGTTTGAGACAAAATAGCATAAAAGATATGGAATGTGGAGGAAGAGTATGAAGGTCATCAGCATCACCGGAGGCGTAGGCTCTGGAAAGAGTGAGGTGCTCCGGATACTGCAGGAGGAATTCGGAGCCGATGTCATTATAGCGGACAAGGTGGCACACCAGCTTATGGAGCCGGGGAAAAAGGGATATAACCGGGTGCTTGCCGTCTTTGGAAATTCGTTTCTGAATGCCGACGGCAGTATTGACAGGCAGAAGATGGCTGAGCTGATATTTAAAGACAGGGAATCCATTGAAAAGATGAATTCCATTATCCATCCGATGGCATGGAGTGAGATCGAACATGCCATCGCCCACTCCGATAAGGAGATTGTGGTGGTGGAAGCCGCCCTCTTTGATGAGGAGCACAATCACATGTTTGACGAGATCTGGTATGTTTTTACAAATCGGGAGAACCGGGTCAAAAGACTCATGGAAAGCCGGGGCTATTCAAAGGAAAAGTGCCTGGAGATTATGGCAAACCAGGTAACGGAGGATGAATACAGGGCCCAGGCGGATCATGAGCTTGACAACAACGGAACCGTGGAAGAAATACGTATTCAGATAGAAAACTTATTGAAAGAGGAATAATACAGATGCGGATGGTAAGTATAGCGAGCGGCAGCAGTGGAAACTGTATTTATGTGGGCAGTGATGAGACCCATATTCTGATAGACGCCGGAATCAGCAACAGGAGAATTGAAAAAGGATTAAACGAAATCGGGGTGTCCGGGGGTGACCTGGACGGAATCCTGATTACCCATGAACATTCGGACCATATAAAGGGACTGGGAGTCCTGGCAAGAAAGTACGGAACGCCGATTTACAGCACAAAAGAGACGCTGGAGGAAATCGGCAATGTGAAAAGCCTGGGTGACTATCCAAGGGAGCTTTTCCACCCCATCTGCCACGATGTGGATTTTCGCATCGGGGATTTGGAGATAAAGCCGTTCCGCATTGATCACGATGCGGCGAACCCCGTGGCCTACCGGGTGCAGAACAACCGCAAATCGGTGGCTGTGGCAACCGATATGGGGCATTATTCCCAGTACATAATCGACCGACTGCAGGGGCTGGATGCGATACTTTTAGAATCCAACCACGATGTGAAGATGCTGGAGGCGGGACCGTACCCATATTACCTGAAACGGCGTATCCTGGGAGATTACGGCCATCTTTCCAATGAGAATGCGGGACGTCTTTTAAACTGCATCCTTCATGACAATTTAAAACATATTTTCCTTGGGCATCTGAGCAAGGAGAATAATTATGAAGAACTGGCATACGAGACGGTGCGTCTGGAAATCAGCCAGGGAGATTCGCCGTATACGGCATCTGACTTCCCAATAACGGTAGCAAAGCGTGACGATATGTCCCCCATTGTTACAATATAGATTCAGTATCACATACAGACAGAAAAGAGGAGGAACCGCTATGAGCAAAATTATTATCACTATCGTTGGAAAGGACAGAGTCGGTATCGTTGCCAAAACCTGTAATTATCTGGCAGAAAACGGGATGAACATTCTGGACATCACACAGACTATCCTGCAGGAATATTTTAACATGATGATGATCGTGGATATTTCCAAGTCCCCGAAGTCATTTGATGACATGGCAAAGGAACTGGAGAAGGTAGGCGAGGAGATCGGCGTTACGATCCGCTGCCAGAGAGAAGAGATCTTTACCAGTATGCACCGCATCTGATGACAGAGGCCGGAGAAAGGACGGAAACAGACACATGATAAATATGTTCGAAGTATTAGAAACCAATAACATGATTGCCCACGAGAAGCTGGATGTGCGCACCATCACCATGGGCATCAGCCTTCTGGACTGTGTGGACAGTGATCTGGCAAAGCTGAATGAGAAGATTTACAACAAGATCACGACCTATGCAAAGGATCTCGTTTCAACCGGAGACGCCATCGGAAGGGAATTCGGTGTTCCCATCGTCAACAAGAGGATTTCCATCACCCCGATCGCCCTGGTGGGAGGAGCCGCCTGCCAAACCTCCGATGATTTTGTGGAGATTGCAAAGACGCTCGATAAGGCGGCCAAAGAGGTCGGCGTCAACTTTATCGGCGGATATTCGGCTCTTGTATCCAAGGGCATGACACCTGCGGAGGAGCGGCTGATCCGCTCGATACCGCAGGCCCTTGCAGTCACCGACCGTGTCTGCAGCTCCATTAATGTCGGTTCCACAAAAACGGGCCTCAATATGGACGCGGTAAGACTGATGGGCGAGATTATCGTGGCTACGGCAGAAGCGACCAAGGATAAGGACTCGCTGGGCTGCGCAAAGCTCGTTGTGTTCTGCAACGCGCCGGATGACAACCCATTCATGGCCGGAGCTTTCCACGGCGTAACGGAGGCGGACGCGATTATCAACGTCGGCGTCAGCGGCCCGGGTGTTGTAAAAACCGCCCTCGAAAAAGTGCGGGGAGAGAACTTTGAAGTTCTCTGCCAGACAATTAAGAAGACGGCGTTTAAAATCACGCGTGTCGGCCAGTTGGTGGCACAGGAAGCTTCCAGGCGTCTTGGCGTGCCCTTCGGCATCATTGACCTTTCCCTTGCGCCGACTCCGGCTGTCGGAGACAGCGTAGCCGAGATCCTGGAGGAGATCGGCCTGGAGCGCACCGGAGCTCCCGGAACCACGGCGGCCCTGGCTATGCTCAACGATCAGGTGAAAAAGGGCGGCATCATGGCTTCCTCTTATGTAGGCGGATTGAGCGGCGCATTTATTCCGGTCAGCGAGGATCAGGGTATGATCGACGCGGTTTCGGAGGGAGCGCTCACTCTTGAAAAACTGGAGGCAATGACATGTGTATGCTCCGTCGGACTCGATATGATTGCGATTCCGGGAGATACAAAGCCATCCACCATTTCAGGAATTATCGCCGATGAGGCGGCAATCGGAATGATCAACCAGAAGACAACGGCGGTCCGTCTGATTCCGGTAATCGGAAAGACCGTGGGCGACACGGCCGAGTTCGGAGGCCTCCTGGGATATGCCCCGATCATTCCGGTCAATAAATTCTCCTGCGACGCATTTATCAGCAGGACGGGCCGGATTCCCGCGCCTGTCCACAGCTTTAAAAACTAAGAAGATGGAAAAGATGACAGATAAGAAAGAAGAACTGGCAGAAGCACTGGACTGCTTCTTAAACGGGGAGCTGGAACGCATGATTTTCAGCAATCCCCGCAGCCGTGAACACTATATCAAAATGACGGTGCGTCCCCTGATACTCAAGGGGGCGCTCAAATTTCAGGTGGAAGAATTTACGGAAAAGCAGGCATTCCAGAAAAACATGGACAGGGATGAGGCGGCGGCCTACCTGCAGAAGCAGCTGGAGGAACTTTACCGGAATGCGGAGGCGGTTTCACGTCTCGGTACGATGAATATTCTGGTGGGAAAGAAGGGAACGGTCACCGTCAAAAAGAAGATGAAGATGGCTCCCGGCCAAAGAAACGCCCCGGAAGTTCAGGGAACTGTGATCCCGGAGGAGCTGGCGGAGCGTCTGTCCGGCCACAACAGAAAGAAGAATTACGTCCTGCAGGAGGGAGTGCCCGTTCCGTTTCTGGCGGAGCTGGGGGTCATGACGCCAGAGGGCAGGGTGGTAAAGTCCAGATACGATAAATTCCGCCAGATAAACCGGTTTCTGGAGTTCATCGAGGATATTCTTCCGAGGCTTGATAAGAACAGGACCAATACGATTATCGACTTCGGCTGCGGCAAGTCTTATCTGACCTTTGCCATGTATTATTATCTGAAGGAGCTGAAGGGATATCCGATTCAGGTGGTGGGCCTCGATTTGAAGAAAGACGTGATTGCGCTCTGCAACAAACTCAGTGAAAAGTTCGGGTTTGACGGCCTTCATTTTTACCACGGCGACATTGCGGGCTATGAGGGTGTATCACATGTCGATATGGTAGTGACGCTTCACGCCTGCGATACGGCTACGGACTATGCGATGGCCAAAGCGGTCCGCTGGGGAGCGGACGTGATTCTCTCCGTACCGTGCTGCCAGCATGAGCTGAATAAGCAGATTGGCAATGAACTGCTTTCTCCGGTTCTGGAATACGGGCTGATAAAGGAGAGAATGTCGGCGCTTCTCACCGACGGGATCCGCGCGGGCCTTTTGGAACAGGCCGGATACAGGACGCAGATACTGGAATTTATCGATATGGAGCACACCCCGAAGAATATCATGATCCGCGCGGTGAAACAGGGAAAACCGAAAAAAGACGATGGAAAACTGCAGAGGATGATGGAGGAACTGCATGTGGAACCGACTCTCTACCGGCTGTTAAAGGAAGAGTGCGGAGAAGAGGATGAAGTTCAGAATAAAGGACAGTGAGAAGCAGATTGCAGTAAGAAGTAAAGTACGGTAAAAAGTAAAGTACAGTAAAAAGTAAAGTACAGTAAAAAGTAATGATAGTAAGAAGCAAATTGCAGTAAGCTGTAAACCAGCAAGCGGTTAAGCATAGTAAACTGACGGGACGCGCCTTTATGAGGCGCGTTCTTGGCTTATCGACAAACTATATTTTCCTAGCATCAGGAGTTTGAGGGTGTAACCCTCATTTCAAATCATGCAGGCGGAATTCAGTTCCGCCGTAGTGCTGAACTGCCGATTTCTAGGGGCTTTGGCCCTTGCGCGAGGAAATCGGCAGTTCTTCCTTCAGTGACTAGAATTTATGGCGCATGCCATGAATTCTACAGAGTGGCGACTTTGTCGACACTCCGAACGCGCCTTTATGAGGCGCGTTCTTTTGTATGCTCTGTTTTAATAGGTTCCTTTTTGGCATGTTCCTGCATGGCGAAGTGCATGAGGGTCTGTAGATCTTGGGGAGAGTCGGTCTGAAGAGTCAGGCGGGAGATATATTTTCCGCCTGAACTGTCCAGAAGCAGGGAATGTATGACATGGTTGCCGCGGATATCTCCGGTGCTGCCGCTCTGCGTCCTGATAAAGACAGGGCTTTCGCAGGTATCCACGATGCGGAAAAACTGATCGGCATTGGCCAGGTTATAAAGTGTAATCATAAGGGTTCCTCCTTTGGGGTGAATGGTCTATTTCTGCAGGAGCTTTCCTGCATTTATTGTTCATCTGCAAACGCCGCCGGAGCGTATCCCCGGTGATTGGCTTTCGCCGTCCGACGTCTCTTTGTAATATAATAATAACGCCTGATTTGTGTTGAAACAATAAATAAAAAGACATATAATATAATAAAAACGACTATATAGCGGATGGCGGATTCAGGCATGGAGGAGAGGGACGGGATGGAACAGCAGAAAACGAGTTTAAATCTTACAAAAGACAGGAAGGAACTTGAGATACGGGGGACGCCCATGTTTCCCTGTGAGGCGTATACGGGGAATGTGAGAAATTACATATCGGGTGAAATTCCCTGGCACTGGCATGAGGAGCTGGAAGCGGTGTATATTCTGAATGGCCGGATGCGCGTCGGCGTGGACAGCGGCAGTTTTACGCTGGAGAAGGGGGAGGGGCTCCTGATTAATTCAGGGGCGCTCCACTCGGGAAGAGCGGCCATGGAAGGGGAGTGCAGGTATAATTCTTTTGTCTTTCATGAAAGCCTGATCTCCGGCTCTGCGGAGAGTGTGCTGGGCCGGCGGTATGTGAGGCCATTTACGTCACGGCGTGAGATACCGGGCGTGTATTTAAAGAAAGACGGAGGATGGCGGGAAGAGGCGGCTGGGTGTATCCTGAAAGCATACCAGGCGTATGAAAAGGGGGGATTCGGATTTGAATTTCCCGTCAGGGAACAGCTTTCCCATATGTGGTACCTGATGGTCACTCATATGGAAAACGGACTTATGAGAGAGCCTGTGAAGGAGAGCCTTGAGGCGGCCAGAATCAAGACGATGATAAGCTATATACAGGAACATTTTAAAGAAAATCTGGAGCTGCGGGACATAGCGGAGTCCGCCAGTATCGGCGAGCGGTAGTGCCTCAGGTGTTTTAAAAAGTCATTAGGCATTCCGCCGATCCAGTATCTTCTCAAATACAGGGTGACGGCCGCGGCCGCGCTTCTGAAAGAGACGGGGCTGTCGGTCACCGAGGTGGGGAACCGGACCGGTTTTGACAGCCCCAGTTATTTTACAATGATATTCAAGCGGTTTATGGGCTGCACTCCGACCCGGTACCGCAGACAATAACGCCCTGCGTATATTCATTTCGAAAGGTTCCGCCCTTTGATGCGCGGATCATCTGATAAATATGGGCCGCCTCAATTTCCTGCCCGAGCATGGAGAGAGCCGTACCGTCCAGAAGCTTACCGGCATCGGCCAGTTTGGTAATGAGTGGGACAACAGAGGAGCGTTTGAGGGCGCTTAAGAGAGGAAGAGAGTCCTTTCTGAAACCCAGTACCCTGGCGTACGGGGCATATCCGTTTTCCTTGTAGAGACCGACATCGGATTCATGCAGATTCAGGATAAGGTGCAGGAGGGCGCGGCTGACCCTGGTGTAAGTTAATTGCCTGGTTTTCAGCTCCTGGATCCGTTCCTCAAAGGATACGGGGGAAAGCGCGCTTTTCCTGATGCGCGCGTCCAGTTCCGGTGTCAAATCGGCGATACCGGTCCAGTCTCCCTTCAGGATCCGGTAGTTTAATATAGAAGAAAAATCATCGCTGAAAACGGGCTGTTCCCGGCTTATCATCCGATGGACGCAGGCGGGAACCATGGAAGAGAGCGAATCTGTTGTCACGGTTTCCGGTGAGTCCGGTAAGCCCAGAGAGCCGGGGAAGTCCAGAGAGCCAGGTAAGTCCAGCGAGGCCGGTAAGTCCTGTGAGGCGGACGGGCCCGGCGGATTCTGTCCGGAGGCGACAATCCGCCGGATCGCCGAGGCGGAGGCCAGACAACGGTCCGGATTTCCAATCCCGCTCAGAACCGCAGTATCGTGATAGGCCTGGCCCTCTCTCCTTATGGTATGGAACCGGAGCGGACTTCCAAGGGCCATCCCGGCCCTGATGTATTCAATCCCGAGGATATTATTCGGGGAGGCTAAAACGGCCTGTTCGTCCGGAGTCAGGGAGGAGAGGAGCGCCTGATGCCTCGCTTCGGGATAGGTCATTCCCTGCTTCAGACATTCCTTCAGCGTCCGGCTGAATTCCTCCGGTTCGTCTGCCAGCAGGCCGGCAATTCTTGAGAGGGGAGCGATATCGCCGCACTCGCTGCCGAAGCAGATGGAGTCCACGGCCCCGAGCGCTGTGAACAGGGCGACGCCGTAAGTTGCAAATTCCCTGGCGGAGGCTGTTGAAAAAGCCACCGGCATCTCAAGCACCAGATCGGCGCCCGACGACAGGGCCATGGAGGCGCGGACATACTTGTCGTAGATGGCCGGAGCTCCCCGCTGTACATAGCTGCCGCTCATCAGCGCGATACAGTAATCTGCGCCGGTCAGCTCCTTTGATTTTCTGATATGGTAAAGATGGCCATTGTGAAATGGGTTATATTCTGTGATAAGTCCAACGATTTTCATATTTTTTCCTGCTTTTTTGAGTTTTCCTGATGAATCATGTAACCAAATTTTACAATCGCTGTGTGTTAAGATTGCAATAAGGCTTATATTGGCCGCTTGATTTGGTTACAATTATATAAGAGGAAGGAAATTTCGTAAAGGGTTAAGTTTCGGTTAAAAAAGAAACAAGCCTGTTAAAAAAATAATTAACCCGAAAATGGAAATTATCTCTTGTATACAATAAACAAGTAGTATATAATGTTAGCAGAATAAAGAACACACACACTTATGAAAGGGGTTTTTTGACCATGGCATTTATTGATTTAATGAAAGAGAAAGCAAAACAGGACAAGCAGACCATCGTTTTACCGGAAAGTAAAGATAAGAGGACTCTGATTGCAGCCGCTAAGATTTTAGAGGAGGGTACAGCAGACCTGATTATGGTAGGTAAAGAGGAAAAGATCCTGGATGGTGCCGGATGGTTGGAAGTAGATCTTACAGGAATCAAGGTGGTAGACCCGGATCTGGATCCGAACTTTGAAACTTATGCAAATACCTTATTCGAACTGAGAAAACATAAAGGAATGACTCTTGATAAAGCAAAAGAGCTCCTGAAGAACGACTACATCACCTACGGTGTTATGATGGTTAAAGAGAAGGATGCGGACGGCCTGGTAGCCGGAGCATGCCACGCTACGGCAGACACCCTGAGACCGGCTCTTCAGATTTTAAAGACAGCGCCGGGCACAGAGCTTGTTTCCGGTTTCTTTATCATGGACGTGCCGAATTGTGAATTTGGTTATAACGGAACCTTCCTGTTTGCAGACTGCGGCCTGAACCAGGATCCGACGGCTGAGGAACTGGCTGCCATCGCAGATTCCAGCGCCAAGAGCTTCCGCGCCCTGGTAGGTGAGAAACCAACCATCGCAATGCTTTCACACTCCACAAAGGGCAGTGCTCATCATGCTCTCGTTGACAAGGTGATCAAGGCTACCGAGATTGCACACGAGAAATATCCTCAGCTTGACCTGGACGGTGAATTACAGCTCGATGCGGCTATCGTACCGGAAGTTGCCAAGTCCAAAGCCAAAGGAAGCGAAGTGGCTGGCAATGCCAACGTTCTGATTTTCCCGAACTTAGACTGTGGTAATATCGGATACAAACTGGTACAGAGACTTGCTAAAGCAGAAGCCTACGGCCCAATGCTTCAGGGTATCTCCAGACCGGTTAACGACTTATCCCGTGGCTGCTCTGCGGAAGATATCGTCGGCGTAGTAGCTCTGACCGCAGTACAGGCTCAGATGTCATAATTCCGGCATCAGGGAATCGTTCTGCAATTTTTAAATGAGATTATGGAAAAGTGAGAGGGATAAAAAAATGAATATATTAGTAATCAACTGTGGCAGTTCATCTTTAAAATACCAGTTAATTAACTCCGCTTCTGAGGAAGTTCTGGCAAAAGGCCTTTGCGAGAGAATCGGAATTGACGGAAAGCTTACTTATCAGCCGGAAGGCGGAGAGAAGGAGAAGTCCGACGTTTCCATGCCGACCCATACAGAGGCAATCGACGCTGTCATCAAAGCGCTGACCAACGAGAAGACAGGCGTTATCAAGAGCCTTTCCGAAGTGGGCGCAGTAGGACACCGTGTCGTACACGGCGGTGAGAAGTTCACTTCCTCCTGTATCATCAACGAGGAGTCCTTAAAAGCCATCGAAGAGTGCAATGAGCTTGCTCCATTACACAATCCGGCCAACCTGATCGGAATCCATGCATGCCAGGTACTGATGCCGGGCGTACCGATGGTAGCCGTATTCGACACAGCTTTCCATCAGACAATGCCTGAGAAAGCATTTATCTACGGCCTTCCTTATGAGTACTATGAGAACTACAAAGTAAGAAGATACGGTTTCCACGGAACATCCCACAGCTATGTATCCAAGAGAACGGCTGAGATTGTTGGAAAGCCATACGAAGAGATGAAGATCATCGTTTGCCACCTTGGCAACGGAGCCAGCGTATCTGCAGTTGACTGCGGCAAATCCGTAGACACCAGCATGGGACTTACTCCACTTGAGGGCCTTGTGATGGGAACACGTTCCGGCGACATCGATCCGGCTATCTTAGAGTATGTCGGCAAGAAAGAGAACAAGAACCTCGATGAGCTTATGGAAGTGCTGAACAAGAAATCCGGTCTTCTCGGAATTTCATGCCTCTCCAGCGACGGACGTGACTTAGAGGATGCCGCTGCATCAGGCAATGCAAAAGCCCAGCTTGCACTCGACATCTTCGATTACAGAGTAATCAAATACGTAGGCGCTTACGCAGCAGTTATGAACGGCGTGGATGCCATCGCATTTACGGCAGGCATCGGCGAGAACAATAAGGAACTGAGAAAGAATGTGTGTGCGAACCTCGGCTACCTTGGCGTTAAAATCGACGATGAGAGGAACAACGTAAGAGGCGAGGAGAGAATTATTTCTACCGACGACTCCAAAGTTAAAGTTCTTCTTGTACCGACCAACGAAGAGCTTGCAATCGCAAGAGAGACTCTGGCCCTTGTAAAATAATCGATTCAGTTTATAATACCAGACAGGCAGAGCTGCAGGAATTGCGGTTCTGCCTGAACCCGGCTTCGGGAAAAACGGCAGATGTGGTATAAAATTTGTCGAAAATTTGGAATAATATACAAAATAAGCATTGACAAACAAGAAACCGCTATGTATAATATCATAGTGCGTATTAGGAGATTAGTATGCTGATAAATTTATCTGAGCTTTTTACCTGTGAAGGGAAAAGAAAGGTTTATACGGTATCATTCGAACTTGCTTCCATCAAATTCAGCGGCGATGTTTATACGATTTTGAAGGCGGAACCATTTGAACTTGAGATAGCGAATATCGGCGGCAAGAAATTCACGATGTCGGGACAACTTTCCGTTACCGTGGAGGCACCCTGTGCCAGATGCCTTGAGCCTGTATCTTTTGTCTGTGAACTTACATTTGATCGGGAGTTTGATCTCGGCAAGGGGGAGGAACAGGAAGATGGTTTGGATGAAGAGCCGTATTTAAGCGGTTATAGTCTGGATGTAGACCAGTTGGTTTGTAACGAACTGCTACTGAGCTTGCCTATGAGAGTCCTGTGCAGTGAAGACTGCAAAGGGATTTGCAATAGATGTGGAACAAATCTCAATCACGAGACTTGTACCTGTGACACTAGGTCGCTCGATCCACGGATGTCAGTTATCCAGGAGATTTTTAATCAATTTAAGGAGGTGTAACCATGTCTATCTGTCCAAAAAACAAATCTTCCAAAGCAAGAAGAGACAGCCGCAGGGCTAACTGGAAGATGAGCGCTCCAAACTTAGTAAAGTGCAGCAAATGTGGCGCATTAATGATGCCTCACAGAGTATGCAAAGCTTGTGGCTCTTACAATAAAAAAGAGATCATCAAAGTAGAAGACTAATTTTCTGCCGAGCAAGAAAAACGAAGTGAAGTCAAGGCCTGTAGGGTATATATCCTGCAGGCCTTGTTTACGTGGAAATATCTGTCGAAAAACAATTCGGAGGAGGCAGGTACAAGATGGGGTAGGGAACCGGCATAAACAGTAAAAAAACACCTAAAATTGTCGGTTATTCACATATTCTTGTAAAATAATTTATGGTTTGATACAATATCAGTATGAGCTGGACAAGGTTCAGCTCTGGTTCAATCAAGAGCATCTGCGAAATGACACCCCCTGAGATATCGGCTTACTTAGTTAAGAGGGAAGGATTAGTATATATGAAAAAAAGACGTGGGAAGTCTAAATTAATCGCGCTTGCCCTGGGCAATATTGCAATCGCTGCCGTCATATTATTTTTTTGTATCGGCTATGCACAAAATATACGGAGTGATAAAGCGGCGTCAGCGCGGAAATCCTTTACCGCAGCCGTAAAATCAACTTCCCAGTTATCCTATGGATATATGAGCAGTCTGCAGAATGAATGTGACAGTTGGGCGACCTATATGGAGAACCACGGATATTCGATGGAGGAAGCGGTCGAATATCTGAAAGAAGTTAATATAGACAGTGAGGTATCCGTACATATCTTATATTATGATACGCTGTCCGGCCTGTCCACACGTTCGGGAGATGACGGAAACAGTGTGGATTATTCTCAGGTCGCAGAAGCATTTACCTATATTCTGCCGAGAATGATCAATGGAAGCCGGGGAGAAGGAACGATTTATATTTCATCGGCATACACCAATCCGATGGATGGAGTCAAAAGCGTCGGCTTTTGCAGCCTGCTTACTCTTAAAGATGAAAACCGTGAAAATGTGAAAGTAATCCTCGTAAAAACACTCCCGGTTGAAGTGCTTCACTCCCAGTGGCTTTTTCCCGGCGCGTATCAGGAGGCGGAAATTTCTCTGATTGATATTAATGGACGTTATACGATTCAATCCGACTCTATGGGCGGGGATACTTTCTGGACATTTATTAAGGAGAACAACCCGTTATCATATGTCGACATAGGTGAATACCAGAGCGCGTTCCAGAAAAGGGATCAATACCTGGTGGAGTTAAAGGATCAGGCAGGTGAGGATTCCTATTATGTCAGCACCCAGATAGAGAATACGCCAAACTGCACGTTTGTAGCCTATATTCAGTCCGGTGCCCTGATCAATATGGGATTTGACTGGCATATGCTTCTATATGTAACAATCGGTTTTATCCTCCTGATTTTGTTGGACGGGGGTTATATTATGTCTATTAACCGGCAGCTCAGAAGAAGTATAGAGGAGACACAACAGGCGAACAAGGCAAAAACTAATTTTCTCTCGTCGATGTCCCACGATATCCGCACACCGATGAATGCCATTATCGGTATGACCACAATCGCTACAAAGCATATTGATGATCCGGGGCAGGTACTGGACTGTCTCGGCAAGATTGTATTGGCCAGCAATCATCTGCTTACATTGGTCAATGATGTATTAGATATTTCAAAAGTCGAATCGGGAAAGATGACGCTGCATCCGGTTGTGTTTTCGCTTTCTGAATCGGGCACAAACCTTGTAAATATCGTTAGGCCGCAAATCAGGGAGAAGGGATTGATATTCGACGTACATCTCCATAACCTGAAATATGAATATCTGTATGCGGATGAACTGCGTATGAATCAGATATTCATTAATCTTCTTACCAATGCGGTAAAATATACGAATCCAGGCGGAACGGTTGTCCTGGAGCTTGCAGAGGAGCCGTTCCCCGGGGACAACAGCAGGGTGATATTGACGTACATAGTCCGGGATTCGGGAATTGGGATGTCCAGGGATTTTATGAGGGATATGTATCAGGCATTTACCAGGGCTGTAGATACCCGTATTGACAAGATACAGGGGTCCGGCCTCGGCCTTGCAATCACCAAGCAGTTAATTGAGCTGATGGAGGGAACCATTGACTGCGAGAGTGAACCCGACAAAGGAACGAAATTTACAGTTACGCTGACGCTGCCGGTTGCGGAGAAGAATACAGAGAATTTAATGCTGCCGCCGCTTCAACTGTTACTTGTTGATGATGATAAGATATTCCTCAAAACCGCAGAAGAGACTCTGATTTCCATGGGAGGAACGGTCGATATAGCGGAAAATGGACAGAAAGCGGTAGAAATGGCGGTGGCCCGCCATGAAACCGGCAAAGATTATCCTGTTGTACTAATCGACTGGAAGATGCCGGATATGGACGGTATTGAGACCACAAGAGCACTCCGCAGTAAGCTTGGAGATGAAATCCCAATCATTATCATCAGCGCGTATGACTGTAATGAAATAGAGGAAGCGGCAAAAGCCGCGGGAGCCAATGGCTATATCAATAAACCTTTGTTCAGAACGGTGCTCTATGATAAGCTGAACGAATTTTTACATTTCTCTGAATCGGAAACCGGGAATACGGACGATGATTCTGACGGGCTGCAGGGACTGCATCTCCTGATTGCAGAGGACAATGACCTGAACTGGGAGATCATAGAAGAGATTCTGAAGTTCTATGGAATTGATGCAGTCAGAGCAAATAACGGGCAAATTTGCGTCGATCTTTTAAATAATGCAAAAGCAGGTACTTATGACGCCATTTTGATGGATATCCAGATGCCCGTCATGAATGGCCATGAAGCTTCCATAGCGATACGGTCTCATCCGGATCAAAGAAAACGGAATATTCCGATTATTGCCATGACGGCGGATGCGTTCGCCGAGGATATTGAGGCCTGTCTAGATTCAGGTATGAACGGTCATGTTGCCAAACCCATCAATATAAAGAAGCTTTTCAGAGAAATGAAGAATGCAGGACTTGGCAGCGAAAGGAGACGGGAAATCCGATGAAGATGAAGAGAAGAGTATCCATTTTTCTGGTGTCGGTGATGTCGGTCTTACTGCTTGCCGGGTGCGGCCGGAATTCACAAAAGAGCGGTGAAGATATACCTGTACTTTACCACGCATATTATTCTGAGCCGTATGTAACATTAGATCCAAGTACGGAGCAGTCTAATGGAGTCAAAATTCTTTACAATGTATACGAGACCCTGACACACTACAATGATCGGACCGGTGAAGTGGATCCGCTGCTTGCCACCGGCTGGACGTCAAATATTGACGGTACCGAGTGGGTATTCAAATTGAGAGAGGATGTTACATTTCATGACGGCCTGAAAATGAACGCCGAGGCGGTCAAACAGTCCATCAGCCGGACGATGGCTCTCGGTAAGGGGGCGTCCTATATTTGGGACAGTGTAGATTCAATTGAAGTAACCGGAGAATATGAAGTGACGTTTCATCTTCATTACAGTGCACCGATCCCGCTTATCGCATCAGCCTGCTATGCTGCTTACATTATGAGTCCGAATGTAATTGACAAACCGGCAGAGTGGTTTAACGATGGAAACGATGGAGGAAGCGGCCCATATACCATAGCGGCTGTTTCAGCAAGAGCAGTTACCATGGCTGCTTATAAAAACTATCGCGGCGGATGGAAGGACAATCAGTATGGGTATGTTTACATTCAGGAGGTTCCCGATTCCGGCACACGCCGTGAACTTCTTGAAAGCGGGGAGTCTCAGCTTGCTTCTGACTTCTCAACGGAAGATTTAAACAGATTGAGCATGGAAGAGGGATTTTCGGTTCTGTCTGCCAATACGTTTACAAATGTCATCCTGATGATGAATACAAAGAGCATGCCCTGCAGTAATAAAGAGTTCCGGAAAGCTCTGGCCTGCGCCTTTCCATATGAAGAAACCATTCACCATGTACTGGAAGGAAGGGGGGCGCAGTCCCACGGTATGATAACGGCAGGCCTTTGGGGACACAGTGAGGAGTTGATGCAGTACCGGTGTGATCTTGAAAAGGCGAAAGAATATCTCAAAAAATCGGGAGTCACAAACGCCACGGTAACGGTTTCTTATATGGGGAATAATACCGCGTACAGGAAGATGCTGCAGCTATTTAAGGATAACCTGGCACAGATTGGTGTGACGTTAAAACTCCTCAGCATGGATTGGGATGCCCAATTAGCCCTGGCCAAAAGCGCCGATCCGGAGGACTGCCAGGATATTATGCTGATGCAATGGTGGCCGGATTATGCCGATCCTGCCAGTTGGTTTTCAACATTATTAATGAATTCCGGGGATTCCACCGGATATAATTTCTGCTACCTGGAAGACGACGTATTTGGGCCTGAAAATAAAGAAGCCGTCAGACTGACGGTTACTGATAAAGCCGCGGCTGAAAAGCTGTATATTCAGATGCAGAACAAAATTCTGGACGAATGCTATATGATTTTTGCGTATGATATGATGCAGAATTATGTGGTCAGTGACACAATTCAGGGAGTTTATGAGAACCCGGCATATCAGACCTGTATTTCCTACTATAATGTACAAAGAATCAATTAGAGTTAAAGTATATACAAAACAGGGAGGATGGTCCTCCTGAAGAAAGAATATAGAACGGAGAGGCATTTTTTAAAAGTTGCAAAGAATATTTGCAACTTTTTTCTTTTTTTACACGTCTAATAAGAAATAAGTACGTACAAATGAGAGGAAAAAAATGGTTTTCAGCAGCTTGGAATTTATATTTCGGTTTCTTCCGCTATTTTTGATGATTTATTATGTTATCCCGGACCACTGGAAGAATTTCTGGCTTCTTGCGGGAAGTCTTGGCTTTTATTTTTATGGGGTCAGGGATACCCCTTTTTATTTTGTTCTTCTGGTTCTCTCGATTCTGGTCAATTACAGAATCGGGATTTTGATAGGACGGAGAAGGCTGGGCAGGCTGCGGAAGAGATGGCTCTTTTGCGGTATTATCTATAATCTCTCATGGCTGATTCTTTTCAAATACGCAGCATTCTTTATGCAAAACGGGAATCTGCTTCTGGAAAGAATGGGAGTTCCGCTGCATTTACCGGTTTTTGCCCCAATCCTTCCGCTGGGTATCAGTTTCTATACATTTCAGGCTCTTTCCTACCTGGTGGATGTGTATCGGAAAGAGGTCCCCTGCGAGCGGTCGGTGGTTGGTTTCGGCATGTATATCAGCATGTTTCCGCAGTTGATCGCCGGCCCTGTTGTGACCTACTCCTCGCTTCGGCCGCAGATTGGCGGCCGGAGGTTTACCCTGCGCGGCATTGAGGACGGCCTGCAGGAGTTCACCATCGGCCTGGGTTTTAAGGTGCTCCTGGCGAACCGGCTTGGCGGTCTATGGAACGAAGTTCAGACGATTGGCTATGACAGCATTTCCACACCCCTGGCCTGGCTCGGCCTTGCGTCCTTCAGCTTGCAGATTTATTTTGACTTTTATGGATACTCACTCATGGCGAAAGGGCTGGGGACGATGATGGGGTTTCATCTTCCGAAAAACTTCCGCCACCCATACATGTCCCTGTCCATGACGGAATTCTGGCGTAGATGGCATATAACGCTCGGCAGCTGTTTCCGGGAATACGTATACATTCCGCTGGGAGGCAGCCGGCTGGGAACCTTTTTGACCTTCCGCAACCTGCTGGCGGTCTGGTTTTTGACCGGATTCTGGCACGGGGCCGGCTGGAATTTTATAATATGGGGGCTTTTACTGTTTCTGATTATGGCGGTTGAACGCATTGGGCTTATCCGTGTACTGGAACGGCGGCGGTTAATCGGACATCTTTATATGATGCTTATGATTCCCTTGACCTGGCTTGTGTTTGCTGTTACCGGCATCGGACAAATCTTAACGTACTTCCAAAGGCTGTTCCCGTTTTTTAACCGTCAGAGTCTTTTTTATTACAGCGGGGATTATCTGAAATATGGAAAGCTTTATGCGGTCTCCATTGTGGCTGGGCTTATATTTATGACGGATATCCCGTTTCGTATTTATAAACATTATAAATATTCCCCGGTTACGGCGGCAGCGCTTCTGGCCGTTTTCTGGGGATGCGTCTATTGTATGCGTATCGGGCTGAATGATCCATTTTTGTATTTTCGATTTTAGACGGAGGCATGGGATGAGAAGATATTGGTACAGTATTTTATTGACAGGCAGTATGATTGTTATGGCGTCCGCAGATCTGTCACAGGACATGCCGAAAAATAATCCGATCCCCCGGGAGGCGGCGGAGCCCGCGGATAACCATATGGCGGGGGCAAAGCGCGCGGGAATGACGGAGTCTGTGACTTCGGCTGCGGAGTGGATGAAAAAAGAGGAGAGTACGGCGGTAATTCGCGGGACGAAAGAAACAGCCGGGATGAAAGAAACAGCCGGGATGGAAGAAACAGCCGGAACGGAAGAAGAGGCCGGGACGGGAACAATGGCCAGGACGGAAGAATCGGCTGGTACGGAAAAAACGGTTGAGACGGGGGGAGAGATGAAGGAAGACTTTTCAAATGTATTGTTTATTGGAGATTCACGGACCGTGGGACTTTCGGAATATGGTGATTTAGGACAGGCGGATGTATTCGCGACTTCCGGGATGACGGTTTTTGAGCTTTTTCGGGAGCGGGTTTCCGTGAAGGGGGAAGAAAAAAAGACGCTGGAGGAATTGCTCTCATTGAAACGCTACCGCACAATTTATCTCATGCTGGGGATCAATGAGCTGGGATATGAAGAGGAGAGTATTGTCGGACAATACCGTTCCGTTGTGGAGAAAATCCGCGCAGAGCAGCCCGCGGCGGTACTGGTGCTTGCGGCAAATTTACATGTGACCAGGGAAAAAGCCGCCAAAAGCAGGATTTATAACAACCTGAGAATTGACGGCCTGAATCAGTCCATTGAAAAAATAGCGGAGGATACCGGCTGCCGCTATATCGATGTCAACAGCATCTTTGATGATGAGAATGGAAATTTGTCTGCGGCGTACTCCACCGACGGCGCCCATATTTTGGGGAAATACTATTCTGTATGGGGGGAGTGGATCCGTAACGGCGGATAAATGAACGCGCTATACAATCCACCGCCGCAGGGTCTCCATGAGTATTCCGATATCAATCGGCTTTGCAATATGGTCATTCATTCCCGCACTGTGGGCCTTTCCGATATCGGATGCAAAAGCATTGGCCGTCAGGGCAAGGATGGGAATGGTATTGGAATCCTCCCGCTTCATGGCGCGGATCGTTTTTGTTGCTTGATATCCGTCCATCACAGGCATTTGAATATCCATCAGAATACCGGCATACTCTCCGGGGGAGGAGGTTTCGAATCGATTGACTGCGATCAAACCGTTTTCCGCCGTGTCGATCAGAAAACCGTGCGTTTCAAGCAGCTCAACCGCGATCTCACGGTTGAGTTCATTATCCTCCGCCAGCAGAAGTTTCTTGCCGTTTAAGGCGGCATAGGGACGCTCACGCAGCATTCCCCGGGTATCGGAACGGCCGGTTCTGCAAAATTGGTGGAAGGTATGTATCATTTTTGATTTAAACAGCGGTTTTGTGATGAAGGCATCCGCACCCGCCGACCGGAACTTATCCTCGATCTCAGAAAAGTCGTAGGCGGAAATGATGATAATAGGCGTATCCGTGCCAACCTTCTTTCGAATTCGCTTTAATGTCTCAAGACCGTCAATATCCGGCATGAGCCAGTCTAGAATCACGGCAAAGTAGTCGTCTGCCGCCTCATGAGCCTCGGCAACACGGTCGACGGCCTCCATGCCGGACAGCACCCAACTGCAATGCATTCCCAGTTCATTCAGAATCTCGGAGACACTTTCACATATTATCTGGTCATCATCCACGACCAAAACCGGCAGCCCGGCCAGTTCTTCGTTATTGTTATCCGCCTCTGCGCATAATTCAAAGGTGACGGCAACGATAAACTGGCTGCCTTTTCCCGGAATGCTTTTCACTTCGATGGTCCCGTTCATCATGCGGACGATGTTCTGCGTAATTGCCATACCGAGTCCGGTACCCTGGATATTATAAATTCTGGCGTCATCGGCCCGGGAGAAAGGTTCAAAAAGATGCGGGATGAAATCTTCCTGCATTCCGATCCCGGAGTCGGTTACTATGAAAGAGTATTGCCCCTTTCCCCTGGCAAAAGAGGGGGTTTCCTGAATGATCAGTCCGATGGTCCCGCCTTCGGGTGTATATTTGACGGCGTTGGAAAGCAGATTTACAAGTACCTGCTGCAGCCGTCCCCCGTCCGTCACCACCTTTTCATGGCGGACCCGGTTGGCATTTACCTGCAGCGTTTGATGCTTTTCTGCGACCAGGGGGCGGAATACATCCATTACATCTTCAATCAGGTCCGGAAGTGAGACGTCCTCAGAGGTCAAATCGATCTTCCCGCTTTCAATTTTAGACATATCCAGGACTTCGTTGATCAGATTCAGCAGATGGCGGCTGGCCGTGTTGATTTTCGCAAGGCAGTCCTGTATTTTCTCCGGGGAGTTTAAGTTTGACTGTGCGATGACAGACATGCCGATGATGGCATTCATGGGCGTGCGGATATCATGGGACATGGAGGAAAGGAAGTTGGTCTTGGCATCACTGGCAATCTGGGCTGTCTTGCAGGCATCCTCCAGCACCTGTCTCTGCTTCGCCTGCTCCATCCGTTCCCTGGTCACATCAAGCCCCACGCTGTAATAGGAGGGGACGCCGTCCCAGCTATCCCCGGCGCTTACAAAGCTGAACGACAGCGCCAGTATTTTGACGGTTCCATGATAAGTGACGACACGCCCTTCTGCCGCCGTGGGTTTGCCGCCCACCCTCGATTGATCCATGATACCGGTTATTTCCTCAATGTCGTCCGGATGCACATAGGTACACTGGGAGTGGAGCTCCTGTTCAAATTCCTCTTTTGTATAGCCGATGAGATCCAGAAAACCGCCGCCGTACCAGAGGATTGTTCTCATATCTCTGGCGTCCACGCGCGCAAATCCGCCATGGACGCTGTTAATCAGCGCATCCCGTTCCTGATCCTTCTTTGCAAGTTTGTACTCCGCACTGAACATATCGTGGGAGAGCTCAAGCCGTGCCCGGCGTCCCTTCCAGTTAATTTCCAGATTCCGGATCATAAATGTCCGTCCCAGGGTGGGATTATCGAATTCCCAGTTATAAAATTCTTCCTTACACAATTTGTCATTGGTGCAGAAGGGGCAGGGGGAGGTCCGCCCCTGGATCATCTCATAGCACTTTTGGCCCACCGCTTTCGACGCCGGTACGCCAAGCACCTCACAGGAGGTCTGATTCAGGTACAGAAGCTCATAGGTGTCGATATCGCTGACATAGGCATTGCCCTCATATGTATCCAGCATCGCCCGGAAGCAATGATGCTGCTGTCTGTTCAGCCGGGCCTGCTCTTCACGTTCGGCGGCCAGCGTTCCGGCATCGGTAAACTCCATACGGAGCGCCTGTTTGTCCGTTGCCGGGTCCCAGTTTATGGTTCCCAGTAGGCGCACCCAGGTAAAACCGTCCGCCTGCCGGGGCAGACGGATGGTCATATCAATATCAGAATCACCCCTTTGGACGGCCTGTGCCGCCGCATGGCGGAGCGCCGTAAAATCGTCGGGAAAGTGACCGTAGTAATCGCGCAGGCCTGGGAAGAGGCCGTAAAAGTCTTCCTCCGTATATCCTGTAAGTCTGAAAAACCCGGGGTTTCCCCATATAAGTGTCAAGGAGTCATCCATCAGGCAGCAAATAACGCCAATCTTTAATAAATCCATTCCAGCAGGACATTTTCTTTCTGTTATCTGCAGTGGGGCGGAATCGTTTCGTTTGTTTCTTTCACTGATATCCATCTTTTATCACCTGTCCTATGTAACCGATAATCTTTGTTCACATACATAAATATTGTCATAAGTATAACAAAAGGAAATAAAAATAGCAACAAAAACAGAGGACAGCGAAGATTAATAACCGTTATGCGAAACGTGGATTTATTTCAGGAAGAACTGTTCCGGCGGGACCGGTTTTCCGATTAGGAATCCCTGGATATAATCACAGCCGGTATCCTTGATAAACCGGTACTGTTCCTCGGTCTCAACCCCCTCGGCACAGCACCTGATTCCCAATTCATGGCACAGCTCCACGATATGTTTTACTAAAATCTCACATTTTTCGGCGGTTTTGTACCGTTGTACGATGCTCTTATCGATTTTAAGAAGATCGAAATCAGCCATCATTAAAAATTCGTAGGAAGAGTATTCCACGCCGAAGTCATCCAGGACAATGCCGAAGCCGTGGCCTTTCAGTTGTTCGAGGAGCAGGGCCATCTGCTTCTTATTCAGAGTTTCCTGGGTTTCCGTAATCTCAATCTCCAATTGTTCCGGCCTCAAATCATACCGTTTGAAGACGTCCAGAAATTTCTCTAAAAAACGGTGATCAAACAGGGTGATCCTGGAAAAATTGAGAGCCAGCCTGATGTCTGCGAACGGTGTATCTTTCCAGCCGGTCAGGAGTCTGCATACCTCTTCCAGAACGAAGAAATCAATATTTGATATCAGCCCTTCGCTTTCAAGCAGGGGGATGAAATGGCAGGGCGGCAAAATGGAGCCGTCCGTTTCCCTGTAGCGCACCAGTGCTTCAGCGCTGTCGATCCGTCCCGATTTCAGGTTAATCTTGGGCTGAAGATAGATGAGGTATTCTTTATTCAGGATTGCGCTTGTCAAATCCTGAAGCAGAGGCATTTTTTCGGTGGCGGACGTACCGGATTTTTTGTAATATTCCTGTTTCCTTAGATACATCAGCCGGTCTGCTTTATGTAACGATTCATTTAAGTCGGTATAGATGTCATTCCATGTGGTTCCGATTGCGATAATACAAATACCGTTTTCCGACAGGGATTCTTCCAGCCGGTTGATCTGTTCCATAAATGTTTCATAGCCCAGGCCCTCCGATACAATCAGAAATTCATCCCCGCTGAGCCGGAATTTCCGGGCATTGGGGAAATTTTTCTTCATCTGCCCGGACACCTGGGTGATAAGCATGTCGCCATACAGATGGCCCTTTGTGTCATTGAGCCGCTTGAGTCCGTTGATATCCATATAGATGACTCCTGTGGGAGCAGGCATGCGTTTTGAGAAGTCGTCGCAGTAATTCATAAAACTGTTCCGGTTTTCAAGTCCTGTCATGGCATCCTGATAAACCATAAGCTCCATGCTTTTTTTAAGCGAATTCTTAGCAAGTTCATTCTCCAGAAAATAGGAGAGGCCTCTCAGATAATGGAAGTTCTTTTTATTCTGCCTGGGATCGTCCACTCCCAGAAAATTGCAGACTTCTCCCTGTCCGGACAGCGGGATAGCCATAAGGCTGCTGATCCCCTGCTTCTTCAGGATGTCGTATTCCAGCCGGCGGTCTTTTCCAAGTTCCTCAATGTCGTCGATTTTGATATAGCCTCTGACTGCAAACTGTTCCATCCAGAAAGATATTGTTTCAAGCGGAAGGTTCTGCAGCAGCTCCTTCTGCGGGGGCACGCCCGGCGCACATATTTCATAGGTATTGTTTGCAGTATCATGTTTTACATCGACTTCAATGATATACACACGGTCGGACTGGTAATAATTTTGTACGATGCGCAGGACATATCCAATGACATCATCCTGATAGTCAGCCGAGGCCAGCCACTGAAGGCAGTCTGCCAGGCTCTTTTCAGTCATCATGGAGGGATTGATTTCCCCGGGAACGGTCATGGCCCCGGAATCTGCGTGAAAAGATAAAAGGTACGCGTCATTGCCAAGCCATTTCATGGAGGAGGCATGTAAATCAGCCTGCAGGCCGCATCCGGGGAGAGTAAGACATCCCGTCCCTCCATTTAAAAGAGGGCAGAATTCACAGATATTGTCTTTTCCAAAGAATGCTTTGTAACAGAATTCCCCCAACTGCACTTTGGGCATTAAGTCCTTGGTTTTTTGGCTCAGGTACAGTAATTCGAAGGAATCCTGACCGATGACGTAAATGCAGGACTCGTTTGAATCGAGAATCGTATGCAGTTGCAGCTCCATTTCGCTGTACAAGTCCATCGCCCTGCGCTTCTGCAGGAAAATGGTCATCATCTGGGCGATAAGAGACAGGATATCCACTTCCTCCTCCGTCCAGAGGCGCAAGCCTGTACATTCGTCAAAACCGATAAAACCCGCAAGCTCTTCCCCTTTCCAGAAAGCGCACTGCAGCGTGGAGCAGATTCCCTGTTCTTCCAGCAAATCCCGCTGTGCGGGGTGCAGTGCGGCAATATCCCGGCAGTAGAAAAGTGAATTATCCTCAAATAAGGTATGATAATCTCCAAATTGGCTGTAATTCAGATTCTGCAGCAGATCAATCTGCGGGGAGATGCCGCCGTTGCACCATTCGTAGGTGTTGGAAGTATATTTCCCGTCTTCGGTGGATTCAAATATATAGGCCCTGCTCACATCAAATCTTTTGCCGACTATTTCCAGAATCAGATTAATGGCCTGATCGGGATTTTCCATGCGGTAAAGGATTTTAAAAATATCAGTCAGAAAATCTCCCAGCCCCCGGGCCGTTCTCGATTCGGAATCAATTCGCGCGCCGATGGAAGAGACTCCCGTTTTCTCCTGATGATAAATCTGATTGCCGTCATACATAACGTAGTTATTTTTGCCGCTGGTTTTAGCAAGGTACAGGGCCTGATCGGCATGGTTGTACAGCGATTTAAAATCATGACCGTCTTCCGGGTATACGGCAACGCCGATACTGCAGGACAGCCTGACGGAGTATTTTTCATTTTCAAACAGGTGGCGGAAAATGTCCGCCAGACGTTCCGCCTTTTTTTCGGCCGCCTTTTTGGAAGGTATATTTTTCATGAAAACGGTAAATTCATCGCCACCGATCCGGCCCACAATGTCGGTTGAACGCATAAGGGATTTCATGGCGGCCGCCGCTTCGGTCAGGACCACGTCCCCTACCATATGGCCTTTTGTATCGTTAATCTGTTTGAAATTATCCATGTCGACCATAAACAGGGCGCAGTTGAGCTCCGGCTTGCCGGCAAGAAACTGCCTAATCCGCTTTTCTGTTTCCTTGCGGTTATATAAACCTGTCAGGGAATCCTGCTCCGCCTGGATACGCAGCCGGTCAATCGCCTGCATCTCATCGTCAATATTGAAAATAATTCCGATGGCGCTGGAGGGGGTTCCCGCATCGTCAAATTGTGTAAGGACCAGAAAACGGTACCAGCGGGCGGCACCGCTTTTTTCCGGAATACGGAATTCCGCCGTGGCGTATATTTTTCCCTGTGCGATCCCTGCCTGCAGGGACTGGAACACGGTCCGGTCCTCCGCGTAAATACACTCCGACAGGCGGTTTTTGAAACAGTTTTCCATATCCGCAGCAGTATACCCTAACAGTTGAACAAAACCGTCGTTCATCTCCTCAATGGAAAAATATTTATCAGTTCTGCATTTCAGTATTCCTACCTGGAGGGCATCCGCCATCATTTGGAATTTTAAGTTGGCCTGGTTCGTTATTTTGATCATTTTTTCCTTCCTAAAGGTCTGAAAAGACTTCTTTGCTCATATACATATTTATTTAGATTGCTATCAGTATAGCAAAGGAGATTGTAAATATCAACAAAAACAGAACCATGGAAAAAACGAAAAGCACGCTTCGCGAACTTGTCATTGCCACTCAATAAAGAACGGCGGCCTGTACGCGTAAGAGCGCAGGCCGCCGTTTAAAGGTATAATATTTTCTGCTACGGGCCGGGAATAAAAAGTTCTCCGGCTTCGGTAATTCCAAGCTGCACCAGTTTGGCAATTGTAAGACGGAATTCATGGCTCATGAGTTCTTCCAGCTTTTCGGAAAAACGGACGGAATCCGTTTCCTTCAGTAACTGCAGCAGGAGTTTATAATTTGAAATATAAAAATCCGCCTGCTCATCGTCTTCTTTCCACATACTGCGCAGGCCGTATCCCCAGAAGAGCTGTTTCAGGAGTTCCGCGTAGACGGTGCGGATTGCGTGATAGGGGGCGTACCGCCTCAACAGGTCCAGGGCGTCATAAGCAATAAGCTGATACATCTGCCGCGTTTCCACCGTGGCCAGCAGTTCGGTGCTTTTCTGTATTCCCGCCGCATCCAGTGACGATACGGTAAGCTCGGCAACCGCTTTGCAGGACAGTGTCAGAATCTGCAGGCTCTGTGCCATATCCAGGAGCCGTTTGCGGACCACCGGGTTGGTAAAATCGCAGTTCTCAGCCGTTTCGTGGAAGGGAAGAACCCTGGTACCAATCCGTTTGATTGACTTGACGGCGCCGACACCGTTCAGCAGGGAGAGCGTACGGCGCACCGTGCTCACGGAGACATTTCTCTCTTTGGAAAGCTTATTCAGGGAGGGCAGCAGAGTGTTAACCGGATAATGTCCAAGGCTGATGTCAATCAGTAAATCCATGGCAAGGGAATAGCAGATCTGTGATGCCTTTTTATAGGAATTCCAGATAAAAGGAATTTCCTCCTGCGGCGGCAGCGTGATGCGTTCCTCATAAAACCGGCATAAGGATACGGCCAGGTGATCCTGCGCACGGCAGATTAAATCACGGAGAGAATCCCAGTCCTGTTTAAGACAAAAGTCCAGAGACTGCGGCGCAAATTCATTGACGGCAAAATCACACCACGGATTGCCGGGTACACACAAAAAGGGAGCTTCAAAAAACATATAAACCTGCCAGAGCAGCCGGGTAAGAAGGTCATTGCCCAGAGAATCATATGCCTGCATCATATGGTTAAATGCGATAAAAGGCTGCAGGCCGTGATCTTCCTTAAGCTCCATCATATTACTGTAAATTTCCCCGGGGGCATTTTTCAGGCCGGTCCACTGGGCATTGGTAAACAGCGGACGCAGGGATTTACTTAAATCAACCAGTGCATTCTTTCGAATGGAAAAGAAGAGCTGGACATTCTGCTCTATTTCCTGTTTGTCGTAATTCTTTATTACCGTAGACCCCACATTCTGGGACAGGGTGACATATCCTTCCCGTTCCAGCTGGAGGTAGGCACTGCGTATGGTATCAAGTGATACAAGGAAGTTTTCGGTGTTGCTCTCCATCGTAGGAAGAACATCCCCAAAACGATAGGCGCCGAATTGGATATGCGTCTTTAGAACCTCATATACGACATGACACCGTTCCATGTCATTTTTCACGTATTCACCTCATTTTTTGCTATTTAACAGATCGTAACAAGTATAGCATGATCGGAACAGGTTTACCACAATAAACCGGCGGAACAAGGGGGGAAAAGCCGGCGGCTTATTGTTAAACATTGATATTCACAATAGAATTTGTTATACTGAACGTATTATTATGAATGTGAACATAGAAAACTCAAAGCTGCAGGGATTCAGCCAAGACGGCGCGAGAGGAGGATTCCAGCAATGACAAAAGATACATCGATTTCCATGGACCAGTTAGAGTCGATCCTGGAAAATTCGCCAACCACTATTATCATCAGCGCTCTGGAGGACAGGGAGCTTCTTTATGCGAATAAAGCCGCACGTTCCGGAATATCACCGGAATGCCGGGGCAGGCGGCTGGCCTGTTATCAGGCGTTCGGATATGACCAGCCCTGCCCGACCTGTCCGGCAGGAACGGTTGGCCAGGGGAAGTCCTCGCTCCGTGAACTTTTTAATCCGGAGAACGGCCACACCTACCGGTATGTTGGAAAAGACATTGACTGGGCCGGCCGCCCGGCGCATATCGAGTATATTTCCGATATCAGTCAACAAAAGCTGCTGGAACAGGAATTAGACCACCTTGTAAACTCCATTCCAGGGGGAATTGCAAGCTACGAGGTAAGAGAGGGCCGCTTCATCCCCGTCTATTTCTCGGATGGCGTAATGGAGCTTTCCGGCCATACCGGGGAAGAGTATCATGAAATGGCGAAGAACGATGCGCTGGACGTCATCTATGAAGCCGACCGGGAACGCGTCATGTCGGCGGCGGCCAGGGCGCTGGAGAGGGGAGAGGTCTTAGATGTATCTTACCGGATGCGCCATAAAAACGGCCGTCTGATTTGGATTCACTTAAACGGACGGCAGATGAAAGCTTCGTCCGCAAATACCATGTTCTATGCCGTTTTTACGGGAATGTCATCGGAAAGCCGTTTGTATCAGAATATCACCAATGAGACGGCGGACACGATCTATGTCGTAGCGAAGGATACCTTTGAACTGCTCTATGTCAATGAGACGGACGGCGTTTATTCACCGGAATCCGACTGTCTTGGTGAAACATGTTACGCCGCGCTGCACCACAGAAAATCACCCTGTGAATTCTGCGGAATTATGGCAGGCAGGATGGACGGAGAAGAGTGTGAAATAAAAGAAGACGGAACCGAGCGGATTATCTATGCGCGTTCCCGCGAGACCGACTGGAACGGCATTCCTGCCTACGTAAAATACATAAGGGATGTCACGGAGACGGTTCAGACGCGGAGGGAGAAAGAACGGCTGGACCTTTACTTCCGGAGTATCGTAGAACAGTTCCCCGGCGGAATTTCCATGATGGCGTATTATCCGGACGGCACAATGAAGCCGGAATTTATTTCACCGGGCTTTGCGGCGATGATGCAGCGGACCGTGGAGGAGACCAGGCGACTGTACGATGAGGATATCTTTGCGGGTATTCATCCGGATGATGTGAACAGAAATCTGCATAAGCTCCGGGAATTCTTAAAGAGCGGAAAAGGACCGTGTGAGCTGATTGCACGTATGCAGCGCAAGGATGGGAAGTATCTCTGGACCAGCAGTATGCTGTCCATGCTGCCTTCATCCGACGAGATCCGCCGGATTTATATTGTCTATACCGATATTACAAAAACAATCGAGGAGCAGGAGAAACTGCGGTACCGGTATGAGGAGCAGCTTCTTGAGCATTACCATAAGACGGGGGCCAATGAACTGATTCTTGGGCACAGCAACATTACCAGGAACCGGGTGGTGGAAATGCGGGATTCCACAAATTCCGCACTTGTAAAGCGTTTTGGAACGCGCCGGGAGGCATTCTTTCGGGGGCTTGCCGGGCTGATAATGGATAAAGAGGATCGGAAGGCATTTTTAAAAATGTATCTGAATGAACCTTTATTGGAGGCATATGCCCAGAACAGGACCGAGCAGGCGATGAGCTGCTTCATCCGCCTGCCGGAGGAGAAGTATGGCCGTTTCGTCCAGTTCAAGGTAAATCTTCTGACCGGGCCGGAAGCGGGTGAGATTATTGGAATCCTTACGGTTACGGACATCACGGAAGAAACCATATCCGAACGGATTTTTCACCAGTTGTCTGTCACGAGCCATGACTTCGTGGTCGATGTGGATCTTCTCCATGATTCCTACACAATCCTGGCATATAACGAAGGAGCATCCTACCTTCCCGCTCTCCGCGGCTGCCACTCGGGACAGGCGGCGGAAATGGCGGGTTCCGTTGTGCTGCCCAAGGACAGCAGGCAGTTCACACAGGCGGTGGAAGCGGAAGAAATGCGCAGAAGGTTAAAAAAGGGTCCCTATACAATTACCTTTTCTACGGCAAACCACGGGGATATCCGCATAAAGAATATGACGGTTGCGTCCATTGAACCGCTTTTGGAGCGCTATTGTATGGTATGCACGGACATCACGGACTCTGTCCGGGAGCAGCAGGGGCTGCTGCATATGATGGCATATACCTTTGAGCTCATGGGCCTTTTGGAGGTCGGCAGCGGGAGTGTGACCATGTACACCAGAAAGATGGTTCTGGAAAACCTGCCGCCCGATACGATAGATGATTACACGGAGGCTGTCGGGCTGTTTACCGATCACGATATTGCGTCCGAGTCTGCAGAAGACGTGCAGAAGCAGTTCCGGATGGAGTCTATCCTGGAGAGGCTGAAACAGGAGCCCCTGGGCTATGACTTTGTGGCCGCCTGTCAATGTGAAAACGGTCTCCGGTATAAACAGTTCAGCATGCTCTGGGGAAACAGGAACCACGATACGGTCTGCGTGGTCCGGGCCGACGTCACGGATATGATAGCGTCGGAGCGCAGGGTGAAGAAGGAGCTGGAGCAGGCTCTGGCCGATGCGGAAGCGGCCAATGAGGCAAAAAGTAATTTCTTGTCCTCCATGAGCCATGATATCCGCACCCCGATGAACGCGATTGTCGGCATGACGACCCTGGCGTTCGCCCATATTGACGACAGGGTACGGCTGGAGGACTGCCTGCAGAAGATTACCGTTTCCAGCAGACATCTGTTGAGTCTGGTGAACGATGTGCTGGATATGAGCCGGATTGAACAGTCGAGAATCTCTTTGAACCATATGAAGCTGCTGCTTCCCGACATCGTGGACCAGCTGACGGCAATTCTGGCTCCCCAGGCCAGGGAGAAGGGAGTCCTGCTGTCCATAAGCGCGGAGCAGGTTACCCATACCGCCTTTTACGGTGATTCCCTGAGAATGAACCAGGTTCTGATTAACCTGCTCGGAAATGCGGTTAAGTTCACCCCGGCGGGCGGCAGGGTCGACTTTCTGGTGGAGGAAACGGTACCGGAAAAAACAGCGGGAGATATCCGGTACCGGTTTACCGTGCAGGACACGGGAATTGGGATGAGCGAAGAATTCCTGAAGCATATTTTTGAACCATTTACCCGGGAGCAGACGGTAGAGCGTATCGAAGGAACCGGCCTCGGTTTAAGCATTGCCAAACGGCTGGTGGACTTAATGGGAGGGAAAATCTCGGTGGAGAGCAGTCTGGGGCAGGGCAGCAGATTTACCGTGGAGCTGGAGTTTGAAGCGGCGGACCACTTATCCGCCGTGCATACGGACGGAGGAGAGATTTCTGATTCAAAAATGGGCAGTCTGTTTACCGGACGCCGCTTTCTGATTGCCGAGGACAATGAACTCAACTCGGAAATCCTCTGTGAACTCCTCCATATGGAAGGGGCTCTCTCCGAACTCCGGGAAGACGGGGCCGCGGCTGTGGAGGCGTTCAAGGCGGCAGTGCCGGGGACCTATGATGTCATACTGATGGATATTCAGATGCCCGGGATGAACGGATATGAGGCAGCCCGCATGATACGCAGCCTGAACCGTGCGGATGCGGGGAAAATCCCGATCATAGCTATGACGGCCAATGCGTTTGCGGAAGACGTCCAGGCGGCATTGGAGGCAGGAATGAATGCCCATGTGGCAAAACCGATTGATATGGAACTGCTGCGGGCCGCATTAGCGAGGGTGCTGAAATGAGGCGGATATTTTCCGGGCTGATTTGATTATCACATGATGCTAAGAGAAGGGGTGGGATGTATGACAAAGGATGAGAAAGAGATTGAAGACTTATTTAAACTGTTCGTGGAAGGGACTCTGGTTGAGCATAACATTCAGAAATCCCTGTCGGTAATATCCGACGATGTGACGGGAATCGGCATGGGAAACCAGGGGGGTGTTTCAGGGAAAGAAGACCTTATCAGGATTCTGGGTGATGGAAAAACGGATGCGGAGGGAACGGTCACGGAGGTTTCCTATGAAAATATGCAGATCCGGTGCTATGAGGGCCGGTTTGGAACTATCTGCGGAATCCTGAAAATCCAAACCACGGAAAAGGGACAGACATTAAACAGTTCTCTTGGGCAGATGCTGGGAGTTCGAAAAGACCATGGAAGATGGCTGGCTTTTGCCGTCCAGGCAACGCCTCTTTTTAATGAAATAGAAGAAATGGAGGCTTATCCGATTAAATTTGCTGAGAATGCCCTTGAGAAATACAGACAGCAGGAACAAATAGCAAAGAGCGCACAGAAAAACAGTGTGGCGATTTACCGGATTAATTTTACCAGGAGTATTTTTGAAGATTCCGTACTGAGAAATGATGTGGTTATACCGGTTGAGGCGGGGGAGCCATACGAGAATGCGATATTTCAATCGGCCTGGAAATATCTGAGTGAAGAAGACAGGTACTTATTTGTCAGCAAATTCTCATTGGGAAATATCATCCGGTCTTATAACAGCGGAAAAACGGAACTCTCCATGGACTATAAGAGACTGATGCCCGGCAACAAAACCGTCTGGCTGCGCACGGTAATCCGTCTGTATATGGATAAAAAAGAGGGCTGTTTAAAAGGATATCTGTATGTTTTTGATATTGATAAGGAAAAAAGAAAGGAAATTGAACTGCAAAACAGGGCGGAGCGGGATCCGATGACAGACCTGTATAATAAAAAATATTCCGAAATAAAGATTGGAGAGAGGTTAAAAGGCATCACAGCAGACAGCCGGGGCGTTTTCTTCATGCTGGATTTAGACAATTTTAAAGAAATCAACGATACCTATGGACACAGTGTGGGCGACATGGTGATTCGGGAAACGGCCGGCTATATGAAAAAGCTGGTGCGCGGGGAAGATATTGCCGGCCGGCTGGGCGGAGATGAGTTTTGCATTTACTTTCAGGGAAAACTGACGCCGGAGACGGTGGCTGAAAAGGCGGAGCGGCTTTGCAAAAGAATCCGGTCCATCATTCCTTCAAGGGAGAAGGGAACTTCATGCAGCATAGGAATCGTATTTTGTGACGGTCCCTGTCTGTCATTTGAGGAAGTTTACAGAAAAGCAGACGAAGCATTGTACAGGCAGAAGAAAAACGGCAGGGACGGATATACCGTTTTAAGAACAGAGGCAGGCTGAAGGAGGCAAAGCAGGCATGGTCCGGGAACGGTGTTTACTGTGATACAACAGGTATATTAAAGATTGCTAATCGCTCTGTTCTATGTTAAAATAATGTGATACATACATGGACAGAGTCGGGCTTTTCAGGTCTTTCTGCCCAGGCAGGGGGATGGAAGATGAAAAGCAGGAAAAATAGGGCCGTCAGTGCGGCTTTTATGATGAGTTTTCTTTTATTGGCAGGCTGTAAGGGGCCGAGTTCCGAGGTGAATTACGAAGAAAACGGAGGAGAGCCGGTTGTGCTCACCTTTTTCGGCAATAAATATGAGACAGAGAATGTTACGGTAATCGAAGAAATATTATCCGGGTTCATGAAGGAGAATCCGGATATCCGTGTGTCCTATGAGAGCCTGAAAGGGGTTGAGTACTACGAGGCCTTAAGTAAGCGTATGGAGGCCGGTAAAGGGGACGATGTATTCATGGTAAACCATGATAGCGTACTGGAGCTTAAGAAAAAGGGCCGGCTGGCGGATTTGTCGGGGATCGGTACGATTCCCAATTATGCGGACAGTATGCTGGGACAGATGGAGGATGGTGAAAGCATTTACTGGCTGCCCACCTCGGTATCTGTATTCGGCCTCTACTGTAACATGGATCTTCTGAAAGAGTACGGGCAGGACGTACCGCGAAACCTCGGCGAGTGGGAAGACACCTGCGGCCTGTTTCTGGAAAAGGGAATCACACCCGTGATTGCCAATAATGACATATCCCTAAAGACGCTTGCGATCGGACAGGGATTTTTCGGCGTGTACCAGGAGAACCGCCAGGCGGAAGTGTTTGAACGCTTAAACAGCGGCCGGGAGTCATTGAGCCAATATCTTACGCCCGGATTTTCGCTGGCGGAGCGGTTTATAGAGAAGGGATATATCGACAGGGAGAAAGCGTTAAACACGATGAAAACATCGGATGATTTGGCGGAGTTTGCAAAGGGGGAGTCTCCGTTTATGCTCACGGGAGCCTGGGCGGCGGGCCGTCTTACGGGTATGGCGCCGAAGCTGAATTTTCAGGTATTCCCCTACCCCGTGCTGCCGGACGGAACGCTTGCAGTAATTAATGCGGACACAAGGCTGAGTATCAATGCGGACAGCGCCCATCCTGAAGCGGCGGTCAAATTTGTAGAATATTTTACAAGGCCGGAAAACATACAGAAGTTTGCGGATCAGCAGTGTTCCCTCAGTCCGCTGAAAGACAGCGCGCCCTCCTCTGTGGATGCGATCAGGCCGCTGGTTTCCTGCTATCAGTCGGGCAGGACCGTAATAGGAACGGACGGACTTCTGGAGCTTCCGATTTGGAATCTGACGGCGGAGGTATCGATGAAGCTTCTTTCGGGTGAGACGGTGGAGTCGGCGATGGAATGGATGGATCAGCAGGCTGAGCAGGAAAGGGGTACTCTGCAATGAAGCATGACAGCGGAAGAAACATTAAGAAAAAAATCGCACTGACGGCAATCCTCGTAGGCGGTATCCTTGCCTTTATAACCTTTTTTTTCGTACAGGCTGTAAAAACCCAACTGTGGAACCAGTCGATTAATACAATTATGGAAAGCACCGCACAGGGCTGCACTACGCTGCGCGTACAACTGCAGGAAGCGTATGAGGGCATGGCGGATGCGGTTACATTGAGTCAGGACTATTCTGCGGAACAGAAAAAAGAGCTGGAGACGGCGCTGGGCAGTCCGGTCCGCAAAGACAGGAGCATTGTCCTCTATCTTCCGGACGGAACATGTATCCCGTCGGACGCACAGCAGGAGGAAGGGGTAAAAAACCAGATTTGGAATGAAGAAACGGAAAGTGGGATCATCGATCCGCATATCAGCAGCGTAACCGGCGTCAACGTCTTTGACCTCTTCGTGAAAGCGGTTCTGAGCGACGGTACACAAGCGTATCTGGTCAGGGAATATGAGGTGGATGGGATCGTGGACAGCTTTACCCTGTCCTTTTACAATAATGAGGGCTTTTCCTATATTGTGAATGCCTCGGGCGACGTGCTGATCCGTCCGCCCCATCCGGGCAGTAACAAGACAATCAAAAACGTGTTCGACATGCTGTCCGACGTCCGTAACAGCCCGGAAGAAGTGGAAACATTCCGGAACGCTCTCGAAGGTTCCGGCAAAGGCTGGACTGTTTTTACTTATCAGGGGGAAAAGAATGTATTCTGCTTTACCCCTTTAAAACTCGGGTCCGACTGGTACTTAATATCCATTATCCCGCAGGATACGGTCAACGCACAGACGCATGTAATCCTGATGCAGACTCTGGTCCTCGTGAGCAGTATCATACTGGGGCTTTTCATTCTCGTTCTGGTCTACTTCCGCTATATCAACAGGACTAACCGGAGATTACGGAACCAGGCGGA
The DNA here is from genome assembly GCF_900547735.1 of uncultured Clostridium sp. GTDB lineage: Bacteria > Bacillota > Clostridia > Lachnospirales > Lachnospiraceae > Otoolea. The sequence continues at coordinate 42,559 of NZ_URHZ01000029.1, forward strand.
TTATATCGGCCATCTGTACAATGCGGTTCCGGAGGGGATTGCCCTGATTACGGTGGAAAAGCCGCACCGTTTTATCCAGCTCAATAAAGAAGGACTGCATCTTCTGGAATATCCGGACGGTGCTTCCAACGACGCGCCGGAAGGAAAATGCCTTCAGGATGTGATCTATCCGGATGATTATGAAAAGATGGAGGCACTGTGTGAAATTGCAGCCACGGGCGGAGGAAAGAGTGCCTTTGAGTACCGCATGATGAGAAAGGATGAAACCTTATTCTGGATTGCCGGAATTATAGAAAAGACACTGGACGAAACAGGGGAAGACGTTTTGATTGCGACCTTCCATGACATAACGGAGGAGAAATTGGCGGAGGAAGAGGAAAAGCAGGAGCACCGTCAGGAACTTCTGACTCTGGTGGGAGCCATTTCCAATGCATATCCGGTGATCATACGCCTGAATCTGACCCAGGATACGCTGAATTTTGTGTATGTCAAATCCGGATTGATGGTGAACCTGGGAAATCAGGAAACATACAGCCAGCTTTTTGAAGATTTTGCAAATGAGATGCATCCGGACAACTGTCTGGAATTCCAATCCCGTTTTTCACTGGAGATGCTGCGGGAAAGAATGGGGAAGGAAACGGGAGAAGTGTTCCTGGAAACAAGACAGAAGATGATGGACGGGAAGTTCCATTGGATATCCATCCAGATTATCAATGTGGACAATCCGTATTCGGATGATAAACTGGCAATCCTCATATCCCGGCGCATCGACGAACAGAAGTATGAACAGGAGCAGCAGCGCCTGGCCCTTCAGAGCGCGCTTGACAGCGCCAGGGCCGCAAGCAGTGCAAAGAGCCAGTTCCTGTCCAATATGAGCCATGATATCCGTACGCCTATGAATGCGATTACAGGGATGGCCGCAATTGCCGCCATCCATCTGGACGACCGGGAACGTGTTATGGAGTGTCTGAGGAAAATCAGCCTTTCCAGTAACCACCTGTTAAGCCTGATTAATGATGTGCTGGATATGTCCAAAATTGAGAGCGGAAAGATATCCCTGAGGAATGAACCCTTTAATTTTGCCGGGCTGGTGGCCGACTGTGTGGAACTGGTCCAATCCCAGGTCAGCGGAAACCAGTTTGAATTTAAGGTACAGCTCATGTCTCTCAAGAATGAAAATGTAATCGGCGATCCTCTCCGGATCAGACAGATATGCATCAATATTCTGAGCAATGCGGTCAAATACACTCTGCCGGGCGGCCGTATCAGCGTCAAAATATGGCAGGAGGACATTCCGGGTAAACATTACCGTAACTTTATGTTCCGCTGTTCGGATACTGGGGTGGGGATGGACCATGAATTTCTGGACCGGATTTTCCAACCCTTTGAGCGGCTGCAGGATCCAGCCGTCAGCAAAGTGGCGGGAACGGGACTTGGAATGGCAATTACCAAGAATATCGTGGATTTGATGAATGGGGATATCCAGGTAGAGAGCAGGCCGGGCGTGGGTTCCACATTTACCGTAACCTTCCCGCTTCAGCCCCAGAATATCCAGGAGGAAGAAGTTCCCGAGGAATGGCTTGGAGTACGCAGCCTGGTTGTGGACGACGACAGACAGACCTGCGAAAATGCGGCCGAGTTACTGCAGAGTATGGGGCTCAGGGCACAGTTTGCCACGGATGGAGCAACCGGGGTTCAATCGGTCATCCGGGCGAACGGCACGTCCGATCCGTTTGAACTGGTAATTCTTGACTGGAAGATGCCGGATATGGACGGCGTGGAAGCGGCAAGACGTATCAGGAAATCGGTGGGGCCCGATGTGCCCGTTATCATCCTTACGGCCTATGACTGGTCGGAGATTGAGAATGAGGCGAGAGATGCCGGTGTGACCGCTTTCTTATCCAAGCCTTTTTACCGCTCCAAACTGTGCTATCTGCTGGGAGAGATTAAAGGGGGAAAGGAACTTAAGAAGCAGGAAGACGGGAAATCGGCGCCGGATTACAGGGGCAGAAGACTCCTGCTGGTAGAAGATAATGAGATCAACCGCGAAATCGCCAGGACGCTGGTGGAGGAGATGGGGATGACGGTTGAAGAAGCCGTGAATGGCCGGGAGGCTGTGGACCGTGTGGCAGATTCGCCGGAAGGATATTACAGCATGATCTTCATGGACATCCAGATGCCGGTCATGGACGGTTATGAGGCGGCAAGGCGTATCCGCAGTCTGGGGCGTGAAGACGCGAAGTCGGTTCCGATCATCGCCATGACGGCCAATGCATTTGAGGAGGACGTCCGGGCGGCTCTGCGCGCCGGAATGGATGCTCATTTTTCCAAGCCTGTCGATTATGAGAAGCTGAAAGAATTAATGAGGCGGTATCTGGGATAAGGAAACCGGGAATGCGGATCAGCATCCATCGGAGAGCAGCTTTTCATAGTCCGGCTGCTAACTCCACTGAACACGAAAAGCAGTAAAAATAAAGAAATCAGTCCGCCCTTAAATACTCGTTTCATAATAAAACCGCCTTCTGCAGCCGGGGCTGCTTTTCTGATACTTCATCATAAACTCACGATCGGGCCTGGTTCATTTCGTATGTTCCATGTATCAGGCTGATTGTCTTATTTGTGTGTTTGCATATCTGATCAGTATAACACAACTTCGTCCATAAGTGATCCTGCTTTTTGATGAAAGACGGCAATCCGTACACTCCTTTGGCCGGTTTTTTCCCTTTATTACGATAAAAAGTCTGTTTTTTTATCCGAAAACTGTTATAATAGTAATAATGTCTAAAACTCAAGTCCAACCTGTTCCCATATAGAGAAAATACTACCAAAATATGGAAAGGGCCGGTGGAGCGCCGGTCTGGAAAAGAGGGAAGGCAACGTTACCAAAGGGGGATACAGATGAAAAAACATGCAAAAATGCTTTTTCCCGTTCTGTGTGGAATACTTGTCGCTGTCAGCCTGATATCGGTCATGAAGATATCGGATATACGGGAGTATGGGAAACTGATTAATTATGTCGGGATAGTAAGAGGGGCGTCACAGCGTGCGGTAAAGCTGGAGATGAATGGACAGCCTGCGGATGACCTGATCGGATACATAGACAGTATTTTGAATGAACTGCTTACGGGAGAAGGCCAGTTTGGACTTGTCACGGCCAATTCAGTGGATTATACGGACGATTTGGCGGCGCTGGAAGAACAGTGGGACATTGTCAAGGAAGACATTGCCGGTGTGAGGGAAGGAAAGCAGGGCGGTGCGCTTCTGGAGTCCAGTGAGAGGCTGTTTGAGATTGCCAACCAGACCGTTTTTTCCATTGAGAAATTTTCAACGCAGTCTGCGGACCGAATTACCAGGCTGATTATCATTGCGGCCGCAGTCTGCGGCATTGCGGCTGCCATTGCAAGCTACTACTATATTAAACGGCTGCTGGATTTGAAGTATACCAACAGGGAGCTGGAGGACATAGCCGGAAGGGATGAACTGACCGGCGCATTTAATACGGAAAAATTCTATTTGGAGGCAAACCGGATGATGAGCCGGGAAAAGGATGGTAATTTTGCCGTATTATATGTAGATTTCGAAAACTTCCGATATGTAAACGATGTATTTGGATATGATTACGGCGATCTGCTCCTCAAAAACTATGCACGCCTTGTGATGGGCAGGATGGGGGAGAATGAGGCACTGGGCCGGGTGATGGCGGATCATTTCGTCATTCTGCGCCATTATGAGAAAAAGGAAGATGTTTTAAACGCCCAGAAGGAGATTGATGAAGAGTTCCTCGATTCCGTGGCGGCGGCATCCAACCATTATCTGATGACGGTAGCCTGCGGCATATGCTGCAGGGAGGATCTGCCGGGGACGGCCGACGCCGCGGTTATGGTGAACAGTGCGAACTTTGCCCAGAAGACGGTTAAGAATACACCGGGAGTAAAATACGGATTTTACGATGAGAAAATTCATCAGAAGTTAATTGAGGAGACCAATATCAGGTCCCGCATGCAGAAGGGACTGGACGATGAGGAATTTGTAGTCTATCTTCAGCCGAAGGTAGGGGTTCAGGGCGGAGAGATAGAGGGAGCGGAAGCGCTGGTGAGGTGGAACGTCCCGGGACACGGGCTTCTTTCACCCGGACTCTTTATTCCTGTGCTTGAGAAGAATCTGTTTATCGGAAAAGTGGACCGTTATGTATTTGAGAAGGTATGCTGCTGGCTGAGAAAGCGTCTGGACTGTGGGGCGAGAGTGATGCCAATCTCGGTCAATGTATCTAAGATCCAGTTTTATAACTCGGATTTTATAAACGTCTATGCCGAGATTAAAAACAGATACAAAATTCCCGACGGGCTGATTGAGATTGAACTGACGGAGTCCGTTATTTTTGAACATGAGGAATACCTGATGGAGATGGTAACGCAGCTGCACCGCAACGGTTTCCTCTGCTCTCTGGATGATTTTGGCTCCGGCTATTCTTCCCTTGGCTTATTAAAGGATCTGGCAATCGATGTGCTGAAGATGGACGGGATGTTTTTCAGGATCAGCGTGAATGTGGAGCGGGAACACACAATTGTTAAGAGTGTCATCAATATGATACGTGAACTGAATATCTGCACCGTCGCAGAGGGAGTGGAACGGGAGGACCAGGTGGAGTTTTTAAAAACGACGGGCTGCGATCTGATCCAGGGATTTATCTATTATAAACCGATGCCGATAGAAGACTTTGAAAAACTGATTGATGCCGGGAAAGAACAGTGCGCCGGTGCGGATAGCAGGATTCCGGCCGAAACGCGTGTTTCCCGCAATTTCACCAAGGGAGCCGGCGTAGGCCCGATCGCGGTCGGACAGGGGATTTGACGGAAAAGGAATTGCCTGAACCAGGAATTGTCTGAGACAGACAGAACAGGACACTGCATTATACACAGATTTGATAAAGAGAGGATTAATCATGATTCAGGATCACTCCATCGACACGCCTTCTGCCGGCCAGATGATAGCCGTTTTAGACAATGCTCCCGTGGCCGTGTTTGTAAGCGGAATCGAAAGCCACAGGCTGCTCTATGCAAACCGCCTTGCAAGGGAAACATTTTTAACTGATATGGATATCAAAGACGCCTGCTGTTACAATGTGGCGGGCTTTGGCACGGCTTGCCCTTTCTGCCATACGGCCAAGATGGGAAGGGATGAGTTTCTGGTGCGCGACTTCTGCCATTCTGACAACGGCCGCATCTACCAGCTCAGGGGGAAAATTATCGACTGGGGGGAGGATGCCGCCCATATTGAATACATACAGGACGTAACGGAACAGAAACGGGAAGCGGAACACACCGGGGAACTCAGGAGGGAGCTTCAGGAAACGTTTAAGAGCATTCCATGCGGCCTCTGTGTTTACCGGTTTGACGGAGTCAGGATTAAACCTCTGTTTCATAACCCCTCCTTTTATGAGATCATGGGTTATTCGCAAGAGCATATCCATTCGGTTGAGCAGAAGACCGATTTTCTGGGGGTTCACCCGGACGATGTGGCCGCCCTGAGTAAAAAAATTAACGAGGCGATCCGGAATAACGGTTTCTTTCAGCATATTTACCGCCTGTGGAACGACGTAAAGCAGGAATACTGCTTTCTCCGTCTGGACGGGGCCGTCAAACCGCAGGATGACGGGACAAAATTTTTATATGGGGTATATACGGACGTCAGCGAACGCCTTCTTCTGGAAAAGAAGCTGACAAGGGCCAACGAGAGGATGCAGAATATCATCAATGCCATTCCGGGAGGCATTGCCAGATACCGGGTGGAGAACAACCGCTTTATCCCTGATTTTGTATCGGACGGAGTAGCGGCGCTTTCGGGCCATACGCGTGTAGAGCTTGAACGCATGACAGGGGGAGACGCCCTGAATACCATCTATCAGGGGGACCGCGAGCGCGTTTTTGCCGCTTCCATGGCAGCCGTTGAAAGCGGCAAAGTGCTCGATGTTTCTTACCGGATGTACCATAAAAACGGGGAACTGATCTGGATTCATCTCAGCGGGCGCTGTATGGAGACGGCATCGGATGTTCCCATATTCTATGCCGTGTTTACCGGCATGAGCGAGGAAGCAAGGCTGTTCCAGAGCATTGTCAATGAATCGGTGGACGGAATTTATGTGATTGGGCGTGAAAATTATGATCTGCTCTATGTCAATGAGTCAAAGGAGCTTTTTAACGGCGGGCAAAACTATCCGGGGCAAAAATGTTATGAAGCGCTGCGCGGAAAGACGGCGCCCTGCGAATACTGTTCGCTGAAAAACCATGCTCCCGACTTCCAGGAACATGAATTTGTAATTCCGGAGGAAAAGCGCTCCTTTACTACCCGTTTCCGGGAAACAAACTGGAATGGGATACCGGCCTATGTAAAATATGTCCGTGACGTGACGGAGGAGGTAAGGATCCGGAGGGAAAAAGAAAGACTGGAACAGTATTTTGAGACGGTGGTGAAGAATCTGCCCAGCGGCATTGCCGTACTGCATTTCGAGGAAAGCGGAGAGATTATTCCGGAATTCTTTTCCGAGGGATTTGCCGCGATGACCGGAATGACGACGGAAGAGGCGTGGAAGATTTACCAGGATAATGCAATGGCGGGCGTGCACCCGGATGACCGCGAATCACTTCGCAGCCAATTGGATGCCTATATTGCCGGCCGGTGCAAACACTGTGATATCACCTACCGGATTATCAACGGCAGCGGCGGCTATCTGTGGACGAAGACCACGTTTTCCATTATCCGGAGAGAGGGAGGGGAACGCCAGGTTTATGCAGCCTACCGGGATATTACGGGGGAGAGGGAAGAACAGAAGCGTATCCGTCAGCAGTACGATGAGATGCTTCAGCAGCATTTCCAGAATCAGGGGCCGGATACACTGATGATCTGCCATTGTAACCTGACCAGAGGAGAAGTTCTGTCGGTCATCGATTTTACCGGTTCCGATTTTTCAAGTCTGACGGGTGGGGGCCTGGACTGCTTTTTAACGGCATGGTCGGAATGTATTAAATCCCCGCAGGACAGGGCGGCATTTTTAAATGCCTATATGCAGAAATCTTCTCTGGACGCTTTTGCAGGCGGGGACATGGAACGCCTGATTACCTGTTTTATCGAACTGCCGGGGGAAAAGACAGGCCGTTATGTCAGGATGAAGGGCAATATGGTGCTCACCCCGGACAGCGGCGACGTGACCGGCATCATGACGATCACCGACGCGACGGAACAGATGATAGCCGATCGCGCCCTGCGCCATCTCTCGTCCTATGGTTATGATTTTGTACTTGATCTCGATCTGCTCCATGACCGCTTCAGGATGCTGACCTGGAATAAGGATACGGGACGCATTCCGCCGCGTCAGGGAAAACATTCCGAGAGAATGAAGGAAATGCTGGAATTATGGGTCGTACCCAGGGACAGGGAACAGTACGGACAGTGCCTGGATCCGGAGAATATTATAAAGCGCCTTGAGAAAGAGGGAACCTACACCTTTGCGGCCGCCATTGCGGACGAAAACGGGGAGATACGCACGAAGAACATGACCGTCTCGGCTATCGATCTGAGGCTGGGAAGAGTGTGTTTGTCCAGAACCGATATCACGGATTCCATCCGGGAACAGCAGAGCCTTCTCAGGGTAATTGCCTATACCTTTGAATTTGCCGCCTTTATCGATTTGGAGACAGGGAATTTTACACTGCATACCAGGGAAACGGTGCAGAAAAACCTTACGCCATATTACCGGAATAATTACGATGAGGCGATTTTCAGCTTTGTGGAGCAGTATGCCACAGAGGAAAGCATGGAAGCGATGCGGGAACAGTTCCTGCTGAAAACCATGCTCGGCCGTCTTTGCGAGACTCCGGGAGGTTATGATCTCCTGTTTACCTACCGTTCGGCCGACAGGGAACGCTACAAGCAGATTAATGTGATGTGGGGAGATGAAAACCGCAAGACAATCTGTATGGTCAGGGCGGATGTGACGGACGTGATTTCGGAGGAACGAAAGACAAAGAAGGAGCTGAAACAGGCCTTAATGATGGCCGAAGAAGCAAACCAGGCCAAAAGCGACTTCCTCTCCAACATGAGCCACGATATCCGTACACCGATGAATGCCATCATGGGAATGGCGGCGCTGGCCGGCGCCCATATGGATGATCCGGCAAGGGTGGAGGACTGCCTGAAGAAGATTACGATTTCCTCAAACCACCTGTTAAGCCTAATCAATGATGTTCTGGATATGAGCAAGATAGAGCGTTCCAAAATTACGCTGAACCGCGTCAATATCTCGGTCCGGGGGCTGATCGAGCAGATTTCCGCCATCATGACGCCGCAGGCCAGGGCTTTGGGGCTGCGGCTCGATATCCAGGTTAAAAACATCCGGCATAACTATTTTTACGGCGATTTGCTGCGAATCAACCAGATCCTTTTAAACCTGCTGAGCAATGCGGTTAAATTTACCCCGGAGGGGGGCTTTGTAAATCTTCTTGCGGAAGAGGCGGATGAGGAGACGGGAAGGGCCCGGTACCGTTTTACCGTAAGCGATACGGGAGTCGGGATGAGTGAAGAATTTCTGGAGAGACTATTCGAACCCTTCAGCCGCAGCAGCGAGGCGGCCCCCATCGAGGGAACCGGCCTTGGACTCAGCATCGTCAAGGGCCTGATTGAACTGATGGGAGGAACCATCTCGGTCGAAAGCAGACCGGGCGGCGGTTCCGTCTTTCTCGTGGAACTGGAATGCGAGACGGCGGAGGAGGTACAGGAAGCGCTGTCAATAGAAGGAAAACAGCCATTTTCGGGAGGGGACGGCGGGGAACCGCTTTCCGGCCTGCGTTTCCTGATCGCCGAGGACAATGAGATTAATGCGGAAATCTTATGCGGGCTGCTCGAAATATACGGGGCGAAAACAGTGGTCAGGGTCGACGGCGCCCAGGCTTTGGAGGAATTTAAAAATACGGAGCCCGGAACTTACAGCGCCGTACTGATGGATATCCAGATGCCGGTCATGAACGGCTATGAGGCGTCCCGTGCGATCCGAATGACAAAACGGGCGGATGCTTCCACGATCCCGATCGTGGCGATGACGGCCAATGCATTCTCGGAGGATGTGCAGGCTGCTCTCAATGCGGGGATGAATGCCCATATAGCAAAACCGATTGACGTCGGCATGCTGGAGAGGACGCTTTTAAGGGTTCTGGGCGCCGGAATGGGGACAGAATAAGAAACGCCGTTCATACAGACATAATAACGAACTGAAAGTTTCAGAGGTAAGGCAATGAAAAAAGAGACAGGTTTACAACAGCTAGTTTATGATTATTTTGAAACCAGGATTTTGTTCGGTTTTTACAGATACGGTGACAAACTTCCGTCGATCCAGCAGATTGGCGCCATGTTCCATCTGGGCCGGACAACGGTCAGGGCGGCTCTTTCCTTGCTTGAAAAAGAGGGATATATAGTGACGGAGGAACGGAAAACGGCGGTTGTCGTTTTCCGTGCGGGGTTTGACGGCTTTGAGGAGAACGCTGCAAAATATTTTATACCGCGAAGAGAAGGCATGGAGGATTTTGAGAAGGCCGGCCTTCTTCTTTTTGTGCCTTTGTGGGAGGAAGGGCTCCGCAGATGGGATCAGAAAAAATGGGAGCTTTTCAGGGATGAACTGGAATTTACCCTTCCAAGCGGAGTTCCCCTTCCGGTCGAACTGTATATCATGGCGCTCAGCACATTGGATAATACCCTTATATTAAACCTCTACTGGGAGGGGATCCGCTATGTGCGTTTCCCATATCTGGTGAGCAAGAGGGTAAAAGGGATTAACGGGACAAAATTAAAGGATATCACCAGGGAGACGATGATCACTCTGCTGAATCAGGAGTTTGAGACTTCCTACGGTTATCTGGAAAAAAAAGTATTCGGTTTTATGGAAAGTGCGAAAAACGAATACGGCTTAAAGGATGCGGAGCCGATCCCGTTTCAGTGGAATATATACCGCCAGCGGCCGCAGATGAGGTATTCCCTTGCCTCCCTCATTATCAGGGAGATCATGTACGGCAGATATCCAATCGGAGGCTATCTTCCTACCCTGGTACAGATGGAGGAACAGTTCGGCGTGTCCCTGACGACGGTGCGCCGCACCCTGAGCCTGCTGGAGGAGCTTGGAATAACGAAATCGTATCAGGGAAAAGGGACGATGGTCTGCATGGATCATGCCAATATTAACCTGTCCAATCCAGGCATAAAGAAAGGGTTTATTCTCTACATGGAAAGCCTGCAGCTTTTAAACCTGACGATATACGGCATTTCCCTCTATACGCTGCAGTCCGTGACCAGGGAACGGCGCGATGAGTTAAAGGAAAAGCTGAAGAAGAACCGAAAAAGCAAAAAAAGCAGCAACTGCTTTGAGATATATCTGATTTTTATTATGAAGGAATGCCCGTCGGCCATGGTGCGGGAATGCTATGGAAAACTTTTGGAACTGCTCGCCTGGGGCTATCCCTTCACCGTTCTCCGCCTGAATATTGAAAATCTGGACAAGAGATATTCCGGGAACATCAGGCAGATGGAAAAACATCTGGAGGAGGATAACCTGACCGCGTTTGCACAGGACTGGAAAGATCTTTTGGAGTCGGAAGAACGGGCCAACCATGCGTTTATGACGGAAACATTCGGCAATAAATAAGGAAAGGCAGTAAAAAAGAAAAGAAGTAATCAGGAAACATGGAGGAATGATGAAGAACCAAATCATGGATTTATTCTCGCAGCCAACGGCCGACTGGTTTAACAGTGCGTTCGGAATGCCTACAAAGGTACAGGAAGAGGCATGGACCGCCATTGCCGGCGGAAACCATGTGCTGGTCAGCGCACCGACGGGAACGGGAAAAACCCTGTCGGCCTTTCTTATTTTCATCGATCGTCTGAACGCCCTTGCCGAGAAGGGGGAACTTAAAGAGGAGCTTTACCTTCTCTATGTCTCCCCTCTTAAATCGCTGGCCGGAGATATCCGTGAGAATCTGCGCCGCCCCCTGGACGGAATCAGAAGAGAGGAGGGGCAGGCGGAGATTGTGACGGCGATACGGACGGGAGACACTCCGCAGAGGGACAGGCAGAGGATGGTAAAACATCCTCCCCACATCCTGATCACCACGCCGGAATCCCTCTATCTGATGCTGACATCAAAGGGAGGGAGGGAAATCTTAAAAACCGCCGGGGCGGTCATTCTCGATGAACTCCATGCGCTGATCGACACAAAGAGGGGGGCCCACCTGATGCTTTCCATCGCGAGGCTGGACCGTCTCTGCGGCCGTAACCTTCAGAGAATCGGCCTGTCCGCAACGATAGAGCCGTTAAAACTGGCGGCGGAGTACCTGGCGCCGGAACGGGCCGTCATCTCGGCACCCATTATGGAGAAACGGGTAAAAATCGAGATCGTTGGCACGGTGCCGTATGGGGAAAAGCGGAAAGATCCGGTCTGGGAGGAGCTGGCGAAGATTGTCTATGAACAGTGCCTTTCCTTCAAAAGCGTGATCGCCTTTTCCGAGGGAAGGCGGTATGCGGAAAAGCTGGCCTACTATGTGAACCTTTTGGGAGGGGAGGACTTTGCCAGGGTACACCACGGCAGCCTCTCCAAAGAACAGAGGGCGGAGACGGAGGCCTCCCTGCGCGCCGGAAAACTCAGGCTTTTATGCGCCACCTCCTCCATGGAACTGGGAATTGACGTAGGGGAGATCGATCAGGTGCTTCAGATCGGCTGCCCCCGCACGGTTTCCGGCACCATGCAGCGTTTGGGCCGCGCCGGGCATAACCCCGGCAAGGTGAGTGTGATGACGATGTATCCGCGTACGGCGCCGGAGAGCCTGTACTGCGGGATTACGGCGGAGGTGGCCAGGAAGGGCGGCGTGGAGCACGCAAAGCCTCCCAGGAAGTGCTTTGACATCCTGGCGCAGCATCTTGTATCCATGGCCGTGGGAGAGGGATATTCCGTGGACGACGTCATAGAAGTGCTGGGCCGCGCCTATCCGTTTTACGATGTGACGAAAGAGGATGTGAGGGCGGTTCTCCGGATGCTGGCCGGCGATTATGAGCACAGCCGGGAGATACCCGTCCGTCCGCGCATTTTGTACGACAGAATCCATGACCGTGTCATTGGGGACGCCTACAGCCGGATGCTGGCCGTGGCCGCCGGGGGAACCATACCGGATAAGGGGCTCTATACGGCCAAGACCGAGGACGGCGTGAAGTTAGGAGAGCTGGATGAAGAGTTTGTCTATGAATCTCAGCTTGGCGACCGGTTCCTTTTGGGCGCCTTTGCCTGGAGAATTGTAGGCCAGGATAAAGACGCGGTTTATGTGGCCCCGGCTCCGGTGGAGGGAGCCAGACTGCCGTTCTGGAAAGGCGAGATCCGCGGAAGGACCCTCAGGACCAGCCTGGCGTTCGGAAGGATTATGCGTGGGATTGAGACGTGTGCGGAGAATTCGGATGAAGCGCTTTTGAATGAACTTTACCGCCTGGGCCTGGATGAGACGGCGGCCGGGACAGCCGCCGGATTTCTGAAACGCCAGATCGCGGCGACGGGGGGACTGCCGGACGACCGCACGGTAATCGTCGAGCATTTTACCGATCAGACGGGAGGCGGCCAGGTGATGGTCCATGCCCTGTTCGGCCGGAGGGTTAATGCTCCGCTGTCCATGCTGGTGCAGCATGCCGCGGGAGAGAACGGCGGCATGAACCTGGGATGCGTGGACGACGAGGACGGTTTTCTTCTCTATTCCTATGGCGATGAAAAGCTTCCCGAAGGACTTTTGTACCGGGTAAACCCGGAGCAGGTAAGACCTGTTTTAGAGGCGCTTCTACCGCTGACCCCGGTATTCGGCATGACCTTCCGCTACAGCGCGGCCAGGGCCCTGATGATGGGGGTAAAACATGGAGGCCGTCAGCCGCTCTGGATGCAGCGCCTCAGGAGTACCGAGATGCTGGATTCCCTGACGGGAGAGAAAGACCATCCCCTGATGAGGGAAACACGCCGGGAATGTCTGGAGGATCTGTGGGATATCGACGGTGTGATTGAGATTTTAAACGGGATTCGTTCCGGTCTAATCGCGGTGCGCGAGGTGTATACGGATGTGGCGTCTCCAATGTCCCTGCCGTTCCGGTGGCAGGCGGAGGCGGCGGAAATGTATGAATACTCCCCATCCACGCCGGGCATCCGTCAGGCCGCCTACGAGGAGCTGAAGCAGACGGAGCTGTTAAAGCCGTCCGCGGAGGATCTGGCAAGACAGCAGGAACGCAGAAAACTGCCGGAAAATGAGGAACAGCTCCATTCCCTCCTGATGATGGAGGGCGATCTGGCCGCAGGCGAACTGGCCGTTCCGGCGGAGTGGCTGAAAAAACTGGCAAAACAAGGACAGGCGGTTTATATGGAACCGGGGATCTGGATTGCGGCGGAACAGCGGGAGGAATATGAAACGGCGTTTGCACAGGAACCGGAGTCCGTGGAGGCCGCCGCCCATATCGTGCGGAGAATGCTCTATTACCGGGGAGGCCAGACGGCGGGAGGAATCGGGGAGCGGTATTTCTTCACGCCGCTTTTCACGGAGCAGGTCATTCTGGAACTCTGCCGCCGCGAAAGCGTGGTGGAGGATGAGGATGTTTACTATCATGCAAAGCTGTACGATCGCGCCAGGAAAGCGGCGCTTAAAAATCTGCGTCTCCAGACCGTTACCAGGCCTCCGGAGCGGTATACGGCGCTTATAGCGGGAAGGACTCTTGTACATGCGCCGTCCGAAGAACAGCTTGAAAGCGCGCTTAAATTGTACCTCGATCGGGAGTTTCCGGTTAAATTATGGGAGAATGTGATTTTCAGAAAACGGGTGAAAAACTATTCCGAAGCAATGCTTGACCGTCTGCTCTCCGGAGGAGGCTATTTCTGGAGAATGACGCCTGGGGGGAACCTGAGTTTCCATTTGTATGACGAGATTGACTGGGATGCGGAACAAACGGATGCGGAAGAGGACCTTGAGGGAGATGAGTTACTTATCTACAGGGAACTGAAGCGCAGGGGCGCCAGTTTTTTAAGGGCGCTCACGGAGATACCGGCAGAGGACAGCGCGCAGGAGGTGCTTTTAAGGCTGGCCGGCCGCGGGCTTGTCTGTGCGGACAGCTTCGTGCCGGTGAGACAGTGGCTGAATAAAGAAAAAATAAGGAAAGCGACGGCAAGGCAGCGCGTCAATGTCCGTGTAATGGCTCTGTCGGCAGGACGGTGGGACATTGTAAGGCCTCTGAAGAAAAAGACCGGGGAAGAGCTGTTGGAGGGCTGTATGCGCGAATATACCCTGCTGAGCCGTGAGACATTCGCAAGGGCGGCCGCCGATGAGGTGAAAACCTGGCGGGAAGCTCTCGATATCCTCAGTATCTGGGAATATACCGGCCGCGTCAGAAGAGGCTATTTTATCGAAGGGATGTCCGGCGCGCAGTTTATCGGAAAAGAGGAGTACGGGAGTGTGACGGCCGCTCTGGACATGCAGGATGATGCGCTCATCTGGCTGAATGCGTCGGATCCGGCGCAGCTTTGGGGAAAATGCTTAAAGCAGCCGGAGGGAAGGGAATTTCTTAATCTGCCGGGAACGGCGGTGGCTCTGATTGGCGGACTCCCGGAGGCGGTGTTCGAACGCCAGGGTAAAATCCTGCGGGTCTTCGGTGAGAAGCATGCCGGGGAGCTTGAGCGGCTGCTTAAAGAGTTTGTAAAGGATTTCAGGGAAAAACGCCTGTTTCCGGAGCAGAAACGGCTGATTGTGAAAGAATTTCCCGACGGAGCGGGTGAAGCTTTGATAAAGGCGGGATTCTTGCGGGAGATGCAGGATTACGTACTGTATATTTAGATTGAATTAAAAGAGCCATAAGGCCTGGAATCCAGGTCTTATGGCTCTTTTTGAGTGGTAATGAAAAGTTCGCGAAGCATGCTTTTCGTTGTTCAGGGGAAGCCGCTATACTGCACTCTTTTACAGTGAAATGCCGTCTATCAGCCGGTAAAGCCCTGTACGAAAGTCTTGATGAACCAGATGGTGGTCGGCTGATAAATGATATCAACCAGGAAAGCGCCTACGATGGGAACGATCATCATGGCTCTTCTGGACATGCCGTAACGCTCGTTTACAGCAGTCATGTTAACAATAGCAGAAGGAGTTGCTCCCAGGGCGTGTCCGCATAAACCGGCGCACATAACGGCTGCATCGTAGTTCTTGCCGAGGATTCGGAACACTACGAAGTAAGCCATCAGTACCATGAAAAGCACCTGGCAGAATACGACGAGCGCAACGCCGCCGATGAGGCCTGCCAGCTCCCAGAGCTTCAGTGTCATCAGTGCAAGTGACAGATAGAGGCTTAACATTACATCGCCGATTCCTTCTACCAGAGGATAGTTGAAATTGTACATATGGATATTTTCATTCAGGTTACGCACGATAACAGCGACAAACATGGCGCCGACGTAGGTAGGGAAGGACATGTTGATTAAGGAGCCGACCCATTTGGATACCATGGTTCCGAGAGCCATACAAACGAGGATGGCCGTAACGTTTCTGATAATATCGATGCCGGAAAGCTTTTCGCCCGTGTCGGCGTTGATGCTCTCAACGTCTGTGGCGAAGTTCTCGTTCTCATCCGGTTTTAAGTTGTATTTAACAATCAGACGGCGTCCGACCGGTCCACCGACTAAAACGGCTGAAATCAGACCGAAGGTTGCCGCCGCAGCGCCGACCAGGGGAGCCGTCTCATATCCCATCTCCGCGAAAGTGCTTCCGTAGGATAAGGCCGCGCCGTGTCCGCCGATCATGGAGATGGCGCTGGACAGAAGCGCATAGGGAGCTTCAAGGCCGATTACCTTGGAAATTACAATACCGATTGTATTCTGGAAGATGGAGAGAACTCCACATGTGAGCCAGTATACAATAAGCAGTACGCCGCCCTTTTTCAGCAGCTTAAAGCTTGCGCCGAGACCTACCGTGGTAAAGAAAGCCAGCATGAAAGGATCCTGGAATGTATTCGTAAAGTTAAATGTAAAAGTGCCGGAGATGTGTCCCAGCCATGTAATAAACATGAAAAGGAATCCTCCGACTACAGGAGCCGGGATACAATACTTGTCCAGGATTGTAAGCTTGCTCTTGATAAAATAGCCGATGACCAGAAGGACAGCGGCCATAGCCAGTGTCATAATGGCATCCGTGTTAATGTTGAGAATGTTCTCAATAGTTTCAAACGTCATTCTACCTACCTCCAATTGTGAAATTCTGGTGTACTTACTTATTAATAAGTGTCAAATGTACATCGAGCCGCCATTGTTTCCCTTCCCCTGTGCAGAAACAATAAAAACCGGTATTAAAATGCAAATAAAAATGTATAATAATACCAGTCAGCCTGATTTTATTATAAATTATCTGATTATAAAGCACAAGTTACTTCGTTAGAAGATAGAAGGATAAACTTTATTTTTGTAAAAAGATATGAGGATTTAGTTGAGATTCGAGGACGCCTCTGTAAGACGGCGGACGGGGGAGTGGGAGGGTGTGTATGAGTCT
>NZ_URHZ01000030.1 GCF_900547735.1 uncultured Clostridium sp.
GGTATTGCCCCGTCCGCCGTCTTCAGGGGCTGATTGTCTCTTTCGTCAAGTGCGGATGAGAGGTATTGTCGCATCCACTGCATCGTTATTAGACTTTAATCGATTCAATATCTTCAAAGTTACCGCTTCATGCATCATTTCAGGATAAATATATAGCTCAATCTATATCGGAGAACCAATAACTATATCTAAGTACATATTAAATCCATATTTTATCATAGAAACTCTCTTCCAAGACCAGAAAAGGAAGGTATTCTCCCGGCTTTCGAAAACATAGTGGCCGCAACAATACCCTCCCCCTTGAAGGAATAGAACAAATCAGCGGCCGCAGGCCGGGGTTCGGGATGGCGAAAACCTCGGCGTCTTCAGTCCCGGGCCATAAACTTCCCGTGCGGAATCCGGGAGAAAAAGATTCCGCAGGGAACCTGAAGTTCATCGGCACTTACCGAGGTTTTTTCGAGGTTAGTTCCGTTATGTACTTCGAAGAGCGCAAGCGTTTCCCGGAGGAACTTTTTCTGCCCGGATTCCCCACCCGCGACAACCTGCAAACCGGGACTGAAGACTCATAACCTCCCTCTCACCATCCCGAACCCCGACCGTCCCGGCGGCGTTCTCCTTCCTCAAAACCCCCGCATTTAAAATGGCTATACCATGTTATCCATGATATAGCCCTAATCCTTCGTTTTTGGTTCCTTGCTGTCCCGCAGCCTAACTTCAGCCGCTTATGGCCGAACCTGCCCGTTTCCGTAAATAATATATTTCGTGGTAGTCAATTCCTTAAGCCCCATCGGCCCTCTTGCATGAAGCTTCTGCGTACTGATCCCGATTTCCGCTCCAAAGCCGAACTCGAAGCCGTCAGTAAACCGTGTTGACGCGTTGACATAGACCGCAGCGGCATCGACGCCCTCCAGGAATTTTCTGGAACTGTCGTAGTCTTTTGTGATGATGGCCTCGGAATGGCCGGTGTTATACCGGTTAATGTGGTCTATGGCCTCTTCCACCGAACCGACCTGTTTTACGGAAAGTATGTAATCGAGGTATTCCGTTCCCCAGTCTTCCTCGGCCGCGGCTTTAAATTCAGGCACAATGGAAAGCGACTCGTGATCTGCGCGGATTTCCACCTGTTTTTCATCAAGGCGTTTCTTCAACAATGGCAGGAATTCACCGGCAATGTTCCGGTGCACCAGCAGTGATTCGCAGGAGTTGCAGACGCTGATTCTCTGGGTCTTGGCGTTGAATATAATATCGAGCGCCATATCAAAATCAGCGGTTTCATCCACATAGATATGGCAGTTCCCTGTCCCTGTTTCGATGACCGGCACGGTGCTGTTCTCAACAACGGTGCGGATTAACCCGGCCCCGCCGCGTGGAATCAGTACGTCAATGTAGCCGTTCATACGCATAAACCGCTTTGTGACCTCGCGGTCCGTATCGGTGATTAACTGCACACAGTCCTCGGGAAGTCCGCAGTTGTTAAGTCCTTCTCTCAGCCATTTCACAATCGCTTTGTTCGATTCCAGGGCATCGCTGCCGCCCTTCAGGATCACGGCGTTGCCGGACTTGAAACAGAGGGCGAAGGCATCCACGGTGACATTGGGCCTGGCCTCGTAAATCATGCCGATAACGCCCATCGGTACACGCTTCTGCCCTATTAAAAGGCCGTTGGGACGCTCCTTCATTCCCAGGACTTCGCCTACGGGATCGTCCAGGCTGATTACCTGGTTCACGCCCTCAATGATAGACTCGATCCGTTCATGGGTGAGCGTCAGGCGATCGATCATTCCCGGGTTCATTACGGCCTCGCGGGCCCTTTCTATGTCCTTACGGTTGGCCAAAAGGATTTCCTCTTCGCCTTTTAGAAGAGCTTCTGCAGCCGCTTTCAGTCCCTCATTCTTTTTCACGGAACCGAGTAGGGCCAGCTTTCTGGAGGCGTCCTTTGCGCGT
This sequence comes from uncultured Clostridium sp., assembly GCF_900547735.1. GTDB lineage: Bacteria > Bacillota > Clostridia > Lachnospirales > Lachnospiraceae > Otoolea. Next base: position 1,945 of record NZ_URHZ01000030.1, read on the forward strand.
TTGCCGATCATTTCGAGCATATTAATCATCCTTTCTGTTCAGGCTCTTTTGAGGCGTGATAATCCGATCCATCAGAATATCGTATTGATCTACGGCAATCGCCTCCGTCATCTGGAAATCATAGCAGATGGCAATCTTCTCATGCTGTGGCTCCTTTTCAAAAAAGCGGTCGTAGTAGCCTGCGCCGTAACCGGTTCGCTCAAAGCGCCCGGAGAATGCAACTCCCGGCACGATGACAGGCACATCCTGTTCGGCAGCAAGTTCACAGCTCTTTTTCGGTTCAGGGATCCCGAAGCAGCCGGGTTCGAGATCTTCATAACGGTTGATGTAATAAAAATCCATCTCCTTGCCCTTTACTCTCGGAACAGCTACTTTGATCCCCTGCTCCAGGTAGGAACGGATCAGGGATTCGGTTCCCGTCTCCCCGCGTACGCTGACATAGCAGTATACGGTGCCGAACTGCTTTTCCAGTTCAAGTTCCTTTATTTTCTCACAGATTGCATTGTCCCACTCTGCCATCTCTTCCGTGGTCAGGTGTTTTCTAAGTTCCAGTACCTTTTTCCTAAGGTCAGCTTTGGATGTCACTGATATTCCCATATTTTTTCCCCAGATCGGTAATTGTACCGTCTTCCTCCTTAATTGATATACTGTTTAAGGTTCCGCGCATGTTTTTCCGAATAGTCTCGATATATTCTTTGCGCAGAGCAGCCTGTTCATTTTTCTCCTCTTCCGTGAGGCCGGTTGCCTGGCTCTTGTGGTAGAGTGCGTTGATGCGGTCGATTTTTTCCTGGTCCATATTGTACGCTCCTGTGTCATAATTCAGATTTTGGTATCTCACCGGGAATCATGCGTTTCGGCATGTAAATCCCGGCTGATCTTTTCCCCGCTCAGTTTTCGCTGTTCAGGTATGTATTCAAATCAAAGTCTTTGTTCTCATGGGCGGCAAAGAGGGTGCCGCATTCTTTGCCCTCCAGAATCTCATAGATTGCGTTCAGATCGTTTGCATTGGCAATCAGCATATCCGAACCGCTTCCCGTGGCAATCTGCGCCGCCGCCAGTTTGGCCGACATTCCGCCCGTGCCCACACTGCTTGCGGAACCCTTGCCCATGGCTTTCAGTTCCGGCGTCAGCTCTTTGACAAATGGGATGAATTCGGCATCCGGATTTTTATTGGGATCGTCGGTATACAGACCGTCGATGTCCGACATGAGTATCAGGATATCGGCCTCCACCAGGGCGGCCACGATGGCCGAAAGCCTGTCGTTGTCACCAAACTGGATCTCATCGGTCGCAACCGTATCGTTTTCATTGACTATGGGGATGGCACCAAGTTTTAAAAGTTCGTTGAACGTATTGTGGGCGTTAAAGCGCGACTGCTCATTCGTCACCGTATTTTTCGTCATCAGAATCTGTGCGGCGGTCTGGTTGTACTCCGCAAACAGCTTCTGGTAAACCATCATCAGTCTGGCCTGCCCCACCGCGGCAAACGCCTGCTTCTCTTCCAGAAGGCGGGGCCGTTCATTAAAGCCGAGGGCCTGACGTCCGGCGGCGATGGCTCCGGAGGATACGAGAATCACTTCCCGGCCCTCTCCGCGCAGATCGCTGAGTACCCGCACCAGCTGTTCGATCTTTCTCAGGTTCAAATCCCCTGTCTCCGGATGGGTCAGGGAGGACGAACCTATTTTAATAACAATTCTTTTTTTCTGTTTTAAGGCAGCTCTTTCCTCTGTCATATCAATTCCTCTTTTCCCGCAGCATTGTGCACCATTTTTCGTTGAACAGTAATCCATTTTCTTAATCCATTTTCTGCAAGTTTACCTCATTTACAAAATTACGTCAAGAACCAAGAGTTCCGCTTGCGGAACTCTTGCGCTGCCGCGCGGTTGCTTCTGCAACCATTTACCTCTGCGCGGCATGTGCATCCTGCCCGGAGGGCTTTTTATATCATAGGAGCATTTTCCTATGATATAAAAACAGGGGAAAATCTGGAAACGATTGTTTCCGCCGCCCTGAGGCCGTCCATCGCGGCCGAGGTGATGCCTCCGGCATATCCCGCTCCCTCTCCGCACGGATAGAGTCCCCTGACACGGCTTTCCAGGCCCTCGTCCCTGGGGATGCGGACCGGTGATGAGGTGCGGCTTTCGATGCCTGCCAGAATCGCGTCGTCCCGGTCAAAGCCCGATATGATGCGTCCGAAACTGTTTATCCCTTCCACCAGAGCCTCCGACAGCGGCTCAGTCATCACATCGCGGAGGTTTGCAAAGGAATAGCCGCCCTTAAAGGCGGGCTCTACATCGCCGAAAGCGGCCGACACGGCGCCCGTCTTAAAGTCTTTGTAAAGCTGGACCGGAATTTTACCGTTTCCCGCGCGGTATGCCGCCTCTTCCAGGTTTCTCTGGAATGACACGCCTCCCAGCGGCCCATTGTCCGGAAAATCCTCCGGCGTCACCGTGACGATGAGGGCGCTGTTGGCACTTTTCCCGGCCCGGTCGTGGTTGCTCATGCCGTTGACGGCGAGTCTGCCGTCCTCCGACGACGCATTGACGACAAAGCCACCCGGACACATACAGAAGGAATAAACGCCGCGGCCCGACGAGGTCTGCTTTGTCAGCTTGTAGCTGGCGGCTCCCAGGGCGCCGGGATTTTCCATTCCGTACTGTGAAAGGTTAATCTGGCTCTGGGGATGCTGAATCCTGAGTCCCACCGCAAATGCTTTTGCCTGCAGATCCAGTTCTTTTCCCGCCAGCATGGCGAAGGTGTCGCGGGCGCTGTGCCCGATGGCTAGGACAACGGTCTGCGCCGGGATGGTTTCTTCCTTAAACGTTCCATCCTCCTGTCTCTGTGATGCGGTGATGGAGGTAAGCTGCCCGTTTTCATCCTTAAAATCGGTCATCTTGCAGTTAAAACGTATTTCTCCGCCCAGGCGGATGATTTCCTGCCTGATATTTTTCACGACAAGGCTCAGAACATCCGTGCCGACGTGAGGTTTATTCACATAAGTAATAGAAGGATCCGCGCCTGCTTCGGCGAGAATTTCCAGCACCTTTTTATTTCTGCCCGACGGGTCTTTTACCAGGGTATTCAGCTTTCCGTCCGAAAATGTCCCGGCGCCGCCCTCTCCGAACTGGACGTTGGACTCGGGATTTAAAGCTCCGCCCGCCCAGAACTCGTTTACTCTTTCCGCACGGGAATCGACATCCTCTCCGCGCTCCAGAATCAGAGGCGCAAATCCGGCTCTTGCAAGCATCAGGCCGCAGAACATACCGGCCGGACCGAATCCGATAATGACGGGCCGTTCTTTAAGCGGTTCTTCTCCGTGTTCAGGGAAACGGTATGCTTTGTCCTTATCGAAAAGCACATTTACGTTTTTCGCATTTTTAATGACGGCGCTCTCCTTGCCGGAGACGGCGGCATTCAGCGAATATATGTACAGCAGTTCGTTTTTCTTTCTGGCGTCCAGGGACTGTCTGACCGGGGTGAGGGAAATAATTTTCTCCTCCGGGATCCGCATCATCCTGGCTGCTTTTTTCTTAAGGTCCGCCTCCGTGTGATTAACAGGCAGTTTTAACTGGTTAATACGAATCATGTTTACAGTCCTGCGTGAGTCCCGGCGATTGCTCCGGTACTCCACGCCCATTGCAGATTGTATCCTCCGCAGATACCATCCACATCCAATAGTTCTCCTATCAGATACAGGCCTTTCTTTATATTAGATTCCATTGTCTCGGGATCAATCCCGCATACATCCACTCCGCCGCAGCAGATCTGGGCATTCTCAAAGGGATTGGCAGCCGTAATTTCCGTGCTGAACGCCTTGATTATGCCGGTCAGCCGCCCCATCTCCTCCTCGGTCAGAAGTTTCACCGGCCTCTGCGGCTCAATTCCTGCCAGTTTGATAAACAGCACAGAGAGCTTTTTATGGAACCAGCCCGTAAAAAATTCCTCCATTGTCTTATGGGCGCAGCTTAAGCTCCGCTCTATTATCATTTCGCGGGTTTTCTCGTACGTCTCCTCCGGATAAAAATCCAGGACTCCGGTGACTTTTTTGCCCTGGTCGAGAGCCCTTGACGCAAAACGGCTGACCTGGAACACAGGGATGCCTGAAATTCCGTAATCGGTCAGTTGAAGCTCCCCCTGATCCCTTGCCATCTCCTTTCCGTTACAGAAAAGAGCGACGGAAGCCTCCGTCCGGACCCCTGAGATCTGTTTGTAGAACTTCTCCCGGCAGCGCAATTGTACGAGGGCGGGAAGGGGTTTTATGACACGGTGTCCAAACTGCTCTGCGAGTTTATATCCGCTCCCGTCGGAACCGGTGCCAGGTGCCGCCTTCGAGCCGGTGGCGAGAATCAGGGAGTCGGAGGAAAATTTGCCCTTTGAGGCAGTAACTTCAAACCTCTTTCCTCCCTGTTCTCTGTAAGAAACCTTCTCGATTCGGCACTCCGTGACGACATGCACGCTGCGGTGGATAAGCTCCGACCGGAGGGCATCGAGAACAGAGGCCGCCTGTCCGGAATTCGGGTACAGGTATCCGTTTTTATCTTTAGGGACAATGCCGAGATCACGGAAGAAACAGAGAGTTTCCTCCACGGTAAAGCGGCTGACGACATTCATCGGGAAATCGGTTTTCCCGCTTCTGAAGCAGTTTTCATCCATTACACGGTTTGACAGGTTACATTTCCCATTCCCTGTGGAAAGAATCTTTTTACCGACGCGGTCCGTGTGTTCTAACAGAGTCACGTCCGCGCCCTGTCTGGCGGCAAATATGGCCGCCGTCATGCCGGAAGCCCCGGCTCCGATAATAATAACCTGTTTTTTCATAATCCTTTTACTCCTGTCTTGTAACAATTTGGATCTTCCCGGTTCCCGCTTTTAAATGTGCGTTTAAGACAGAATTTTGTTACTGTGCACGGCGTGAACAGTAACAGATTTTAGCTGCTGTACGATTCCAGATAACTGAACACATCCATCATGGATGTAAACCAGATGCCCTCCATCAGTTTTTCCTGCTCCTCCAGCGGGAATTCGGCAAGCGGCATATGAGTGTCCAGGCATACATTGTTACGGTCCTTAGCAAAGACAAGGAGAAAACCTTCCTCTGCCACCAGACAGTAGTTCTTTGTTTCTTCCCTGGTTTCTACCTGGCGCTGGTTGATTACCACATTATCCTCCGGTGCAGACTCCGATTCCAGAATCTGTCCCGGTATCGGCTGCGCGTGCTCCGGCCGGTAGAAATAAATATAGGCTCCCGTTAGAATGGATGCAGCTAAAAATACTGCTAATAGAAAAAAGCAGACATAATACTTTTTCATGGAATTCCTCCTTAAGTATTATTAGTATCTGCCTTTTTCTGTTATCTTAAACACGAAATGGGGGTGAAAAATGAGGACTGAGGGAGGGGATGGCGGGCGGGGAGTGGGTGGGATGGGTCTTCGGTCCTGTTGGAGGGTGTCGCGGATGGGAATCCGGGCAGAAAAAGTTCCTTCGGGAAACGCTTGCGCTCGGTGGAGTGCATAACAGTACTAAGGCGTCATAATACGCCGCCTAAGTGCTGATGCACTCCAAGGTTCCCTGCGGAATCTTTTTCTCCCGGATTCCCCCACTACTCTTTCGCCGGGACCGAAGACGCGAAGTTTATTGCCCGCCCGCCATCGGTCACTGCCTCTGGAATGTCCTCATTTTTTTAGAATTCTCTTCAAGTAGGAAAGATCCAGCAAATTCACGGTTTCGAATTTTCCCTTATAAAATACGGCCCAGTTATTAAATACGCAGGGCAGTTCTTTGGCTTTTTTGAGTGTATCCACCTGGATTAAGGATACAGGGACATCGTTTGTTTCACAATACTCTTTTACCATGTTAATGGTCCGGCCGACAAAGGGGCATTGCATATCGTAATAAATGGTCAGCTCCCTGTTTTCGATTTCCCCGTTTTTGACATTGGGGCCAAAGGTTGGAGTGGTTCCGTCGAATGAAAGGGCGAGCAGTTCGTATCCGTCCTCGGTTGTATCGACCACTTTAAAACCGTACTTTTTCACAAACGACTGATCGGAGAGCCAGGATTTCTGCTTTTTGGAACCAAGCATGCAGACACCGGATTTTCCTTTTGCCCTGGCGTCGGACAGACAATATTCCATCAGCTCTTTTCCATATCCTTTCCCCTTATAATCTCCTAAAACCCACAGGCAATACAGGTAATAATAATGCTCCCCGGCAATCGGGACCCAGGCTGTTTCAAGAGGGGCATATTCAATAAAAACCGTAGCCTTCGCATTCAGTTTCCGGAAGACATGGCCTTCGTTAAGCCGCTCCAGAAGCCACTGCCGCTTCGCCTCAACACCCGGATGCGGCTTTTTACTGCGGATAATACAGCACAAATGCTCATCGGCAATATTTTCCGCCGTCAAATTCACAAATTCGTTATCCATATCTTCTCTCCTTCCCAAGAAAGAGTTCCACAGGCTCCGCAGGACCGACGGGATGTCGAAATTTCCGCGTCTTCCCGTCCCGCCCGCTGCCTCATTTCTTACATCAGCCTCAGTTTCTTTGATATCCTGATCATCTTCGTTCCGCCCGGCATAGTATAAAGCTCTTCCTCATCAATGCAGTGCAGCTTAATCAGGAGAATCCCGTAAACAGCAACGGCTGTGATAACCGCCAGGATTGTTCCGATCAGATTGCTCTTTACAATCAGTATCACGAGCTTATATACTCCGAAGGCCGCTGCGCCCATAAAAGCCGCCGCGACTGCCGGGAGCAGGAAGGTTTTGAGAAACTCCTGTCTGTAATTCAGGTATTTCCGGATTGCCAGGGCATTCAGGACGCACATGAAAACGGCGAACAGGATATTGGCAAAGACCATGCTGTAAATTCCCATCTTAAATACCATCAGCATAATATAGAGGGCAATCACATGCAGGATCAGGGAAATAAAAGCGTTTCTGACCGGTACGTTCATGTGGTTGATGCCCTGCAGGATGGCGTTGGTTACCGTTGAGAGCGACAGGAAGATGACCGCCGCCGAACCGATAATCAGCATCCGGATCGCCTCCGCGTTGTTACCGCCTCTGAAAAGCAGATTGTTGATCGGCGCAGAAAGAACCGTAAGCCCAACGGCGGACGGAATGGCGATCAGCATCGCAAAGCGGATGGCAAGGCCTGTTTTCGCAATAATCGCCCCCTTCTCTTTTCTGGCTACCGCTCCCGACAGGGAGGGGATCAGAGAGGAGGAAAGGGAGTTGGCCATGGCCAGAGGCACATGGACGAGAAGCATGTATTTGTTATTATAAATTCCCCACAGGGACAGGAATTCCTTTCCCTGACCCAGGGATTCCATACCGTAAGCCATAATGCTGTTGTCCACAACCGCATTGATATTGTAAACGGCCGAGCTGATAATGACCGGTACAACGGTAAATAAAAATGTTACCGAGATATCGCCGTAGGAATCGGTGCGTTTGCTTCTGTCGCGCCTCTTGCGGCGTTTCATCACGGGTGCATAGATGGCAAAAAGAAGGAGCATAAAAAGCAGGGCGGCCAGTGCGCCGGCTCCCGTTCCGATGGTGCCTCCGGCGGCGCCGAATGCCTGCGGGTAACCTGTCGTGTTGTAAACGCGGTTGGAATCCAGCCCGACCTTAAACAGGACGCCGGCTGCCACCACGCTGATTACCGCATTGATGATCTGTTCGAAGATCTGGGAAATAGCCGTGGGAATCATCGTTCCATGCCCCTGGAAAAAACCTCTGAGAACGCCGAGGTAAGCCATGATCCAGATAGTGGGCGCCAGGGTCTTAAGCGCATAAACACAAAACGGCGTATTGAACGCTGTGGTTGCAAAGAAACCTGCAAAGTTCCAGGTGATAAAGCAGGCCAGTCCCCCCACCACGGTGGCATAGACAAGGGCTGCCTTCAGGACCCGGACCGAATTCCGGTACTGCCCCTTCGCCATTCTCGCAGACACCATCTTGGACACCGCGAGCGGCAGGCTGTATGAGGAGAGGATCAGCATGATGTTGTATACGTTAAATGCCGTAGAGTAATATCCCATCCCCTCGTCGCCGATAATGTTGGTCATCGGCACCCGGTAAAGGATTCCGATCAGCCTTACTACAATTCCCGCCACTGCCAGGATACTTCCCTGGACAACGAAATTCGATTCCTTTCTGCCCGTTGATTTACGTCTACTCTGTCTGTTCTCCATAAAATTCCGCCTTATCCATACGTTCAGACTGTATGATGCAGACCCAGGTGCTTCCCGGATTCATCATAATCTCCTGACCGCTTTCGTCATAGTATTTTGTCATAGCCTCGGCGCTTCCCTTGGTCCAGGTGATCTTTTCCCCTCTTCCATTCGTGAAATAATACCCCAGCCCCGGGCTATGTACGTCAATGTCCAGATATTCGGACGGTGAATAATATTTCCAGCCGCAATACTGGAAAATAATATTTTTGGCCGTCAGTTGTCCTTCGTTGCCGTTTTGAGGACCGCCGTATTGGAAACGGTAATACAGGCCGTCCTTGCTGTTATATTCAAACCATGGATTATTCATTATGTATCCCGGACGCACAAAAGCGGCCGCAAAACCATTCTCAAGCATCACCGGATATTCCGGTTTTGAGAAATGATAGTGGCCTTTATAGTCCTCCGGATATTTCTGGGAATAGCCCATCGCTTCGATTGCTTTTTGGATACGGTCCCCACTGGCATAGGCATTGTGGGGCGATTTTTTGTCCTTGGTCCTGTAAAAGGCTACGGAACCCTTTCCCTCTATGCCATTTAAATGCTCCATCTTATCCAGGTAGGGGCGCGCAAAGGTGCTCTGCCCGAAGTGAGCATAGATCGCTTTAAACTCATTCGCAAAAAAAGTATAGTAGGTGCGGCAGCTTCTGACCGAACCGATGCGGTCCAGATTATCATAATCTTCCAGGATTGCCATATACCGGTTCATTCCGCCCTCCACGGGAGCCTCATAAATGACGCCCGCATGGTTAATTCCGTAGTGAGGCAGCGCCGCCTTGTCGTTGCTGATCATGATGGCAATGGGACGGCGGTCCGCGATCGCCACGTCCGTCATCTCACCGGTCAGATAACTGGGGATTTTTCCGTCCTTCTCCACACGTTCCAGTTCCCGGCTCCCTTCGGTCTCGGGTTCCGGCTCCGTCTCCGGTTCCGTAATCCGGATTACCCGGGTTTCCTCTGTTTCTTTCACACTTGCAGTAACCGATGTTTCTTCATACCTGGTGCATCCTGCAGTCAGACAGAGTCCGGCCGCCAGCGCCAGAATAACCCCCCGTTTCATCATCTGGTATACCCTCCCGCCTTCAGGATTTCCTCTTGCTTCTGCTCCATGACGGCGCGCTCTTCCTCTTCCATATGGTCATACCCGCAGAGATGCAGCATGCTGTGTGCGACCAGAAAGGCCAGTTCCCTGGACTCGGAATGCCCGTATTTCTCCGCCTGCTCTTCCACCTTGTCCACCGAAATCACGATATCCCCGAGAAGCAGCTCCCCCGTCTCCGGGTTGAAATAATCTTCCGACTGCTCCTCCATGCGTTCAAAATCGGACGGGGTTTCAAAATCTCCCATTGGGAAAGACAGTACGTCGGTCGCATTGTCTATCTGGCGGAATTCCCGGTTGATGCGCCGGATTTCTTCGTTGTCGGTCAATACCACATTGACCTCGGCCTCGTAAGGGCATTCTTCATAGTCCAGCGAGGCCGTCACCACTTCCTCTATGATGGATTCATACGGCAGTTCAAGCTTCTTCTCGGCTTCGTACTCGATATTGATTGTCATTTGTTTTTTCTCCCTCTGGGTGAGGGCCTGTCCTCGGACGCGCCGTGAAATCCGCGTTCTCCGCGCCGTCTGCCCTCATTTTGTTCCTTTTTCTCTTTCAGTTCAAAACTTTCATAGGCCTCAACGATTTTCTGGACAAGCGGATGACGCACAACGTCGCTGCTGGTCAGAAAACAGAAGCCGATATCATCGATTTTCTTCAGGACCCTGACCGCCGTGTCGAGGCCGGACACCGCCCCGGCCGGAAGATCCTTCTGGGACTGGTCTCCAGTGATAATGACCTTGGAGCCGAAACCGATACGCGTCAGGAACATCTTCATCTGGGCCGGCGTCGTATTCTGGGCTTCATCCAGGATAATATACGCATTGTCCAGCGTACGTCCTCTCATATAGGCCAGCGGGGCCACCTCAATCAGGCCCTTCTCGGAATTATGGAGATAGCTCTCGGCTCCCATAATCTGATAAAGAGCGTCATACAGGGGACGCAGATAGGGATCTATCTTGCTCTGTAAATCTCCCGGAAGAAATCCCAGCTTTTCACCTGCCTCAATGGCCGGGCGCGTCAGGATAATCCGGTTTACTTCCCCATTCTTAAATGCCTGGATGGCCATAGCCATGGCAAGATAAGTCTTTCCCGTTCCGGCGGGGCCCACGCCGAATACGATCATCTTCTTCCGTATCATATCCACATACTGCTTCTGGCCCACGGTCTTGGGTTTGATCGGCCTGCCGTTTATCGTACGGCTGATAATATCCTTATCGATCTCCAGAATCTGGCTGTCCTGCTCCGTAAAAGAAAGGGAAATGGCATAATCCACATTCTGTTCCGTGATCGTATTGCCCCGCTTCGAAAGCTCCAGCAGGTTGTTGAATACACTTTTGGCCTGCCGGATCGCCTGCTCGGGGCCGATGATCTTCAGGGCTCCGTCTCTTGTAATCATGGTCACATGCAGTGTGCGTTCTATCTTTTTTAAATATGCGTCAAACTGGCCGCAGACGTTCTGTACATGTTCCATGGGAATATCAATTACTGTTTCAATTATGCTCATCGTCTGGCTGTTCTCCTTGTGTTTCGACATTTGTTTCTGTTTTAAACGGTTCCTCCGTCTGCATGTTGACCTCAAAGCGGCAGGAAGAGCCATTAACTAATATTTTAACATTATTTTCAATAATTTGTACCCCTTTTTCCATTAATTTTTCCGCAACTTCATTTTTATAGGCCTCGCCCAGTTCTTCCAGCTCTTTTTCCGTGTATTTTTCATCGTAGGAACACACTTCCTGCGACGTGATAAGCCCCAGCTCCACAGGCAGATAAAAATCGCCGAAGAGCCTTACCTGGCGGATCTCGGTCACCGTCCTCCACTCCGTATTCCGGAAGTTGGGAAGCAGATAGACAAAGGAATGGACGCCGATGTTCGCCATAAGCCCCTTCCTGACCCGGCCCGTCTTTTCCTCCCTCTCATGCCAGAGGGAAATATCCTTTGTCTCCTGTCTGGTGCGTCTGGCGATGATGTCCGCGTCGGAATGGACATAATGCTCCGCCACCACGGTGCCGCCGTCGTCGGTGATGGGAATGGCCCCGCTGACGAGAATCTGGCCTTTTACTACCTCGTCGCCCGGTTTCACCATCGGAATTCCGCTCCTCACAATCATGGATGTGATGGTTCCGTCGGCGTCGGCCGTGAGATCACAGGGCGTATCATCCCTGACCGGAATTTCCAGAGGCACGTCGTTTTCCTTGACATGGACATAGAGCTTCGTTCCGCTCAACCGGGCCGAAACCCAGGTGATGCCGTTATACTGGTTTCTGAGCGCCGCTTCCAGATCTTCGCAGGAAACCTGATTCTTCATGATTCCGCAGTGGATCCCCAGTGTGTCCAGAAAATGAGAAAGTTCATCGTCCGTATACATTACATTGCCCTGATATCCAATATCCCATACAAAAAATGAGAGTGTGTAAAGAAGCATGAAAAAGCAGATAAAACCGGCGGCCCACAGCTTCCTTTTCCTGTTTTTATATAAAAAAAAAGGAAGTCCCAGTTTTCGCTGTATCCTAAGCCTGATCTTCGCTTTTTTTGCATAGGGCTTGCTGGAAAAGAAATCCCGTATCCCCATTGAAAATATGTAATTGCCTTTAGAAAATATTACATCCCAGATATCGAGCCCGGAAGCCGCGCATAAATTAAAAAAACGTTCCGGAGACTGCCCCGTCATCTGGATCCGTACACTGCCGGACCAAAACCTTCGCAGAAACTTCATAAAATAACGCCTCCTGAAATCAGAGAGATTCAAAATCCACCGACTTGATGTGTCCCGTCAGCTTCAACTGCTCCTTATCATAATATTCAATCGATAAATTTTTTCCCTCCACGGTCAGTTTTGTGGTCTTTCCCTGGAGTTTCAACATCGTGTCCGTAAATAAAACAATGCTTCTGTAATTTTCCACTACAGCCGAATGGCTGCCGGTAAAGGACAGAAGCATCTCTCCAAAAAAGACATCTTCCGGCAGATTGAGGGCCGATACCACCGCTTTTTTTTGCCTGTTAAACAAGAGCGTACCGCCTTTTGAAGTCCTTACTGAGATTATATGAAAAAATATCCGGTTTTATTCTTTTACAATCCTCTCCCGCGTCCGGTACAGGAGAATTTCCGCCATCAGGGGAACGCACACAATCAGAGGCAGCGCATACCTGACACAGGTGACCGGCCCGAGAAGGAGCGTGCCGAAGTATCCGAAAATCATCGAAAGCGGAACGAGAAGCGCGGCCTGCCGCCTGTAAACCAGCGCGGTTCCCGTAAGAAGCATCAGCCAGAACGGAAACGCCTGGTTGAGAATCAGGGCCAGCAGCGGAAGTTTCTCATATTCCGGGGTCAGGCTGATACTCCGCAGATAGTTTTCATACTGCGGGAAACGGCTGTTTCTGAATATGTGGAGAATATTATATTCTTCCTCCATAAAAGAGCCGTCGAAGACGATATAGTCGATCCAGTACTGGGTGTCTCCGGGATACCAGTATCCCCAGTTTCCCATTAAAAAGGAATCGAGGTAGACGAGAGGCTCTTTTGCGCCAATGGCGGCCCACGTCTTTAAAAACATTCCGGGATCCTTTTTCACAACCTCTGTCTGAAAACCGCTCTTCACCGGATCCGCGTTCACCCTGACATAACCCTCCAGGGCGTCCGGCAGGATCAGCGCCTCAATATAGGCCCTCTCCTCTTTTGAAAGGCTCTCCGGCTTTTCATGCCAAACCCTGGCAAGCTGCTGCATCGGGACGGACAGCATTTCCTTCGCATCTCCCTTTTCCACGCCGAGGGACGTAAACACCGGCCCGTTTACCGTCAGATATACCGCAGCCAGGGCAACGGAAAAGATGAGCCACCTGGATGCCGGGGGACGCGCTCCGCCGTGTTGCTTTTTATATCTGATAAAGAAAAGGAGGGCAAAGAGAGAGAAAAACAGAAATACATAAATACCCTGGTTCCGGAAAAAGCAGGAAAACAGCGCGGATAAAAAGAAACCGGCCATTAATGCACGGCTTTTGAAAAAATGCTCCGGATCGGATATCATGTCGATGGAAAAATCAAAAGCCAGCAGGAAAAAGGCGCTGAAAAGCACATCCTTTGTTGTGAGCAGGACGAGTACCTGCATATAAGGATTCGCCGCCAGGAACAGCCAGGAGGCAAGCACCAGCCAAAGAGGCGCATTTCTTCGCATCATGCGGTACAGGACGAACGAAAACACCGCCGCCATCATTGTGATCTGGATCAGGCTGTATAGCGCCAGGCCGATCTGGTAGCTGTGGAAAAACACTTCCCCAATCTTCAGGCTGCCGCAGAGAAACAGCGTATGCAGAACCGGATGATGGCTTGTCAGCGGATCGCTTCCGAAAACCTGCAGGATCTGAACCGAGGCATCGTAGGAATACACTCCCGGATAAACAGCCAGGAGCGCCGTCATATAGACGGCAAAGGTGATTAGGAACAGGAGGGCAAGCGGTTTTATTCCCGGTTTCTTCCCACCCTCTCCCACTGTTTTGGACACAAAGGGAATCATCCTCAAAAAGATGCCGGTAAACGCCGAGAACAGCAGCGTGGCGGCCGAAAGCGCCGTTAAGAAACCAAAGGCCGTGGGCGCCGGTATCTCATTCAGAGAGTAGCGGATACCCAGGATGAACATAAGCCCCATCAGGAATCCCGATATCAGGCTCAGAATAAATCTTCTTTTTTCAAATGGAAAAAAAGCTTTCAGATAGAGGAAGGCAATCCCTGCCGTGACCGGCAGACAAAAGACGGATGCCGGATCCATTAAAAGAGGAAAGGCCAGTGTGGTTTCACTGGTCAGAAAAAAAACAGTGGCGATTGCCAGAACCGCAGACCACAATATTCTCCTCTTCATTCCTGTCATCTTCCATAACCTCCTCGCGATCTTTTCATTACCACTCAACAACGAAAAGCACGCTTCGCGAACTTTTCATTGTCACTCAACAAAAATCCCTGGTTTAAATAAACCAGGGATTTCATTTCGCTCTTGACAGTGAAAAGCATGTTTAACACACTCCTCACCCATTAACCGCGGTGAAAAGTATGCTTAACATATCTTTTCATCGTATAATTAATTATATTTGCGTTTTCTAGCAGCTTCAGATTTCTTTTTACGACGAACGCTTGGTTTTTCGTAATGCTCTCTTTTGCGAATCTCCTGCTGAATGCCAGCCTTTGCACAGTTTCTTTTGAATCTGCGTAAAGCGCTGTCTAAGCTTTCGTTATCTTTAACGATTACATTTGACATAGCTCACACCTAACCTCCCTCCAGTTGTGTAATAAGTGCATATTAATACAACTGTTTGGGTATTTTTTTAGCACTAGTAAAATTATATCATAAAAATTCCATACGTCAACAGGATTTTTATGTTTTCTTAAATTTTCTTTGATTTGATGTAACTGTTCACACCGCATTGCACTGTGAACAGTTACAATTTGACGGCAAACCTTATTTAATCTGCTCTTTTGCGACCTCCGCCGCCTTTTTCAGCGCGTCCGGCACACCGGCAGGATTTTTACCGCCGGCCTGAGCCATATTCGGCCTTCCGCCGCCGCCGCCGCCGACAAGACCTGCGATAGCCTTAATCAGGTTGCCCGCATGGGCGCCTTTCTTCTGAGCCTCATCCGTAACGGATGCCATCAGGTTTACTTTGCCGTCCTGAACGGATGCAATCACAACAACGCCCTCGCCCAGTTTCTCCTTGAGCTGGTCACCCAGGTTCCTGAGTCCGTTCATGTCGACATCCTTCACCTGGACTGCCAGAAGCTTCACGCCGTTTACTTCCTGGACCTGATCCATAACGTCACCGAGTGAATCGTTGGCCAGTTTGCTCTTTAACTTCTCATTCTCGGAATGAAGAGCTTTGAGCTCGTCGAGCATAGCTTCCAGTTTGGTTCTTAAATCGGCTGGTGTGGACTTAACCACTCTGGCTGCTTCATGGAGTTCTTTCTCCATCTCTTTGTAATAATTCATAAGACCTGTGGAAGTCAGTGCCTCGATTCTTCTGACGCCGGCCGCAATGCCTGCCTCGGATACAATCTTAAATGCGGAGATAGTGCCCGTATTGCCCACGTGGGTACCGCCGCAAAGCTCTGTGGAGAAATCTCCCATCTTAACAACGCGGACGCTGTCGCCGTACTTCTCGCCGAACAGGGCCATGGCGCCTGTCTTCTTTGCCTCATCCAGGCTCATGATCATCGTTTCCACAGGAAGGGAATCGGCGATCTCATCATTAACAATCTTCTCCACCGCTGCAATCTCCTCGCCCGTCATAGCGGAGAAATGGGTGAAGTCGAAACGCAGCCTGTCCCTTGTAACCAGGGAACCTGCCTGCTCTACATGAGTGCCCAGCACGGTGCGCAGGGCCTTGTGAAGCAGATGGGTTGCGGAATGGTTTCTTTCCGTCAGTTCGCGGTTCTCTTTATCAACGGTCAGGGTTACGGTGTCGCCCGTGCGGAACATGCCTTTTGTGACAACGCCGACATGGCCGATCTTGCCGCCCTGAAGCTTAATTGTATCTTTTACCGTGAATTCGGCATCCGGTGTCGTGATAACGCCGATATCGGCCTGCTGGCCGCCCATCGTAGCATAAAACGGTGTCTTTTTAACAATCAGAGTGCCTACTTCTCCGTCTGTCAGCGCTTCCACAATCTCTGTCTCCGTCGTCAGAACCGTGATTACGGATTCATCCGTCAGCTTGCCGTATCCGTCAAACTCGGAAGTGATGGACGGATCGATAGACTGGTATACGGTGACATCGGCTCCCATATAGTTGGTCGTCTTTCTGGCGGCTCTTGCCTTCTCTTTCTGCGCTTTCATTGCGGCGGCAAAACCGTCCTCGTCTAAGGAAAGGTCTTTCTCCTCCAGAATCTCCCTTGTCAGATCGATCGGGAATCCGTAGGTGTCGTAGAGCTTAAATGCATTCTCTCCGGAAAGCACCGTCTCATGGTTCTTCGCCATCTCATTCTCCATATCGACGAGAATGGCAAGGCCCTGATCAATGGTCTTATTGAATTTATCTTCTTCCTCAGAAAGCACCTTGAAAATCATAGCGCTCTTCTCTTCCAGCTCCGGATAGCCGTCTTTGGAGAGGGCGATTACCGTCTTTGCCAGTTCGGCCATAAACTTTCCTTCAATGCCGAGTTTCTTTCCGTGGCGGGCCGCACGTCTTAAAAGTCTTCTGAGTACATAGCCCCGTCCCTCGTTGGAAGGCATGATGCCGTCGGAGATCATGAATGTACATGATTTGATATGGTCGGCCACGATACGAAGGGAAATATCGGTCTCATGATCCTTCTGGTATTCCGTGTGGGCCATCTCGCATACACGGTCTAAAAGAGCCTTGTTCGTATCTACGGTAAAGAGGGAATCCACCTCCTGCACGACAACGGCAAGACGCTCAAGTCCCATGCCCGTATCAATATTCTTGTGCTCCAGCTCCGTATAATTGCCGTGACCGTCGTTGTTAAACTGGGTGAATACGTTGTTCCATACTTCCATATAACGGTCGCATTCGCAGCCTACGGTACAGTCGGGGCTTCCGCAGCCGTATTTCTCGCCGCGGTCGTAATAAATCTCGGAACATGGACCGCAGGGGCCTGCGCCGTGCTCCCAGAAGTTGTCTTCTTTGCCGAAACGGAAAATTCTCTCTTTGGGAATTCCCATCTCCTTGTTCCAGATATCAAATGCCTCATCGTCCTCCAGGTAAACGGACGGATAGAGACGGTCGGGGTCAAGTCCCACAACCTCGGTTAAAAACTCCCATGACCAGTGGATTGCTTCTGTCTTAAAGTAATCACCGAATGAGAAGTTTCCAAGCATCTCAAAAAAAGTGCCGTGGCGGGCAGTCTTACCGATATTCTCGATATCGCCTGTCCTGATGCACTTCTGGCAGGTTGTCACCCTCTTTCTCGGCGGGATCTCCTGTCCTGTGAAATATGGTTTTAACGGCGCCATGCCGGAATTGATAAGCAGCAGACTGTTATCATTGTGTGGAACCAGAGAAAAACTCTTCATTGCCAGATGTCCCTTGCTCTCAAAGAACTCCAGAAACATCTTTCTAAGTTCGTTTACACCGTACTTTTCCACGTTGCTTCCTCCTGTAAGTTTCTGTCTTTTCTATTATATAATTCTTCATTCTTTATATCCTATCATAGGAAAATCCATTTATCAAGAGGAAATTGAATGTGTTGCCGGGGAGGAAAAGGGCAGGTTATTGTTCACTGCGCAGCACGCTGTTTTTAAGCGGAATGTGAACAATAACAAAGGAAGGACTCTGTCAGTCCTTCCCCTCTGTTATATATGTTCCGTATTGTTCTAATAATTCATAGGCCCTGGTCCTGGTGGAATCCGACAGGGACGCCGTGTATTCCAGGCTTTCCATCGTGCCTCCGCCGAACTTGGAGGCTGCTTTCTTGGCTGCCAGATCACGGCTTCGAATCCAGGCCCTCTCTTCGGTCTTCAGGTCCTGCGCTTCTTCCTCGGTCATCCCTTCCAGGATTGCCTGGTAAATATGGTTCAGTTCCGTATCCCAGAGATAGTATTCGTAGTCGGCAACCTTCTTCAGGGAATCCGTATTGGAGCTGGCTTCCGATCCCTGCATATTCTGGATCAGGCCGTCTATCTCGTTCAGCTTCTTCCTGTAACCGTCAAGGGTTGTAACATATTCCGTTACTGCCGTATCCGATTCACTGACGCCGGTCAGGGGAGATATCACGACGCTGCTTTTGGCGGCAGGCGCATTCTCCGCAGCCGGGGCTGCGGCCAGCGCATCGGTATCTGCGGAAACAGCGGCCGCTTCCTCTTTTGCGGAAGCCGTACCTTCCGAATCCGAATAAGTGGAAACCGATCCGCTTCCCGCCGCGGCATCCGGCATCCGGCCTGCCGCTTTCTGTTCTCCCGTCTCAGAACCGGCTTCTGCAGGAGCCTGCTCCTTTGCCGTCTCCCGGCTTCGGGTATCTCCCGTATCCAACCCGGCTTCCTGTCCTCCGCTTTCCGGCAGGGAAGTCATCCCTGCAGCCGCCATGGCCATACTCTCCATGTTAAGCTCTTCGGAGGGCGGAATCTGGCCCTGAAAATTGGACGCAACGCCATCAGACGTTTTATCGTGTATAAAACGCCTGGTTCCTACGGTTACGCCTGCACCCATTATTAAAATTAAAATAATTGCAATTATTACTCCTCTATTTTTCAATATCGATCCATCCTCGCATTGTTTGAATTAAAGATATCATATTTATGCGGGAAAGGAAATAGGTGCCAAAAATAAGTAATATTTTGTAAGATTTATTTAATAAATGACTGGTTACAAACATTCCCATATGCGGAAAAAATCAATCTGCTCCGGCTCCGGTATCGGTCAGAAGGTTGTCCCCATCGGCGGCGGAGGTTGCAAGGAAATCACATCTCTCATTTTCAGGATGTCCGTTGTGGCCCTTCACCCAGATAAAGGTTACCTGGTGGGGCTCCTTGGCTTTTAAAAGGCGCTGCCACAAGTCCACATTCTTGACGGGCTCATTCTTTCCGCGCTTCCACCCCTTTTTCAGCCAGCCGTCTATCCAGTGCTGGTTAAAGGCATCCACCAGATATTTGGAATCGGAATAAAGGCTCACCTCACAGGGACGGTTCAGCGCCTCCAGGCCGGCGATGGCGGCCATCAGCTCCATCCTGTTGTTTGTGGTGCGTTTATATCCGGCGGATATCTCCTTTACATGCAGTTGTCCGGCTGCGTCCCGGTAATGAAGGACGCTGCCGAAACCGCCCGGTCCGTCAGGATTGCCTCTGGCAGAACCGTCTGTATATACTTCTACTTTCAAATTCAGGTCTCCTTTGCAGGTTTATTATCAGTCTTATTGTATCACTATCTGTCCCATTTGTCGCAGAGCGAATTAATCTGATCCGCAAAACGGGCCAGATCCTTGTTAGCGCCGCCCTCATTGTGCATGATGACCTTACGGAGCCTGTCGCCCGCAGCCAGAAGTCTTGCAAATACACCGGACGCTTTCTTAGCCGGTTCCGCATCGCGCTTAATCGGAATTCCTTCGGTAACGGTGATAAAGCAGCCCTCTTTCAAATCATAGGAGCTTCCGCTGAACGGGGCATCCGCCTCCATTCCGAACTTCTCCTTCACAATAGAGGCAAAGGTATCACAGACCTCGTCGTCTCCGTGTACAACAAATACATGCTTGGGGCGTTCCATGAAATTGCCGACCCATTCAAGAAGTCCGGTCTGATCCGCATGGCCGCTGATTCCCTCGATCTTTTCGATCTTGGCTCTGACTTCGATAGACTCGCCAAAGAGCTTAACTTCTTCCCGGCCCTCCACGATACTGCGTCCCAAAGTTCCCACAGCCTGGTATCCGGCAAAAAGAATCGTACACTCCGGCCTCCACAGGTTGTGTTTCAGATGGTGTCTGACACGGCCGGCGTCACACATGCCCGCCGCTGAGATAATCACCTTCGGTTCTTCGTCAAAGTTGATGGCGATAGAATCATCACTTGTGATCGACAGGTGCAGCCCCGGAAATGAAATCGGGTTGATGCCTTTTTTAATCAGGACTTTCGTCTCATCGTTGTAACAGTCCATCATGTTTTCTTTAAACACGGCCGTGGCTTCCACCGCCATCGGGCTGTCGAGATAAACCGGGAAATTATCGTGGCCCTTGACCAGATGTTTTTCCTTGATTACCCTGATATAGTTGAGAACCTCCTGGGTACGGCCGACTGCAAAGGCCGGGATTACCACATTGCCGCCGCGGTCCAGCGTCTCCTCGATCACCTTGGCAAACTCTTCCACGTGATCGCCGACATGCTTGTGGAACCTGTCGCCATAGGTGCTCTCCATAACGACATAATCCGCCTGGTGAATATACTGCGGACTTCGGATCAGCGGTTTATTCTTATTGCCGATATCGCCGGAGAAGACGATTTTCTTCGAGCAGTCCTCCTCGGTCATCCAGATCTCAATTGAAGCGGAACCCAGGAGATGGCCAACATCTGTAAAGCGGATCTCAAAGCCGTCCTTCAGTTTAATTATCTGATCG
Source organism: uncultured Clostridium sp. (assembly GCF_900547735.1). GTDB lineage: Bacteria > Bacillota > Clostridia > Lachnospirales > Lachnospiraceae > Otoolea. The sequence continues at coordinate 22,319 of NZ_URHZ01000030.1, forward strand.
TAGTTACAGGGTACAAAGTGTTCCAGCACCCCATTGGCATCGTTCATCGTGTAGAGAGGCGGAACCTCCGACTTGCCTGCACGTTTTGCCTTCCTGTTCTTCCACTCCGCCTCTGTCTCCTGGATGTGTGCACAGTCTCTGAGCATGATCTCGCAGAGATCGCAGGTGGCCCGTGTCCCCATCACCTGGCCCCTGAATCCCCGTGCATAGATAAACGGCAGCATCCCCACGTGGTCGATATGGGAGTGGGTTACCAGCACATAGTCCACATCAGCATAGCTGATGGGAAGTTCCGCATTCTCAAACTTGTTAATCCCCTGCTCCATTCCGCAGTCTACCAGGACATTTAAATCACATGCCTGCAGTAAATGGCAGCTTCCTGTTACTTCATGATCCGCACCGATAAAAGTTAATTTCATGTAACCATCTCCTGTATTGTATTTGTTTTTGCCAAAACTGATGGTTTAAGTATACCCGATATCAGATAATAATGCAAATCATACCGCCATTACTGTCATTAATAATTTTCTGGAGCGTATCCTGGAGCTTCATCTGGCAGTCCTCCGTCATCTGGGAAATCTTTGCCTGGATTCCGTCATCCACTATCTGTTCAATGGATTTTCCGAAAATATTGGTGCTCCAGACACCCTCTTCACTCTGGCCGGCATTTTCTTTTATGTATGTAATCAGATCCTCCGCCTGCTGTTCGCTTCCCACGATTGGTGCGATCTCAGTCTCAATATGGGCTTTGATCAGGTTGATGGACGGCGCCTGCGCTTTCATTTTTACCCCATACTTATTGCCGTGGCGGATTAACTGCGGCTCATCCAGCACAATCTCGGAGCGGTCCGGCGTCACGACGCCATAGCCTTTTAATCTTACCTGGCACACGGCATTGCTCACCTTCTCATATTCCTTCTGCATGGAGGCCAGGTTCTTTAAGGTCTGCATGAGCTGGTATTCTCCCTCAATCGGCACGCCCACGTATTCGCTCAGAATCTGGTAATAATGGCTGTCATCCACCTCGATCTGGGCCTGGATGCTGCCGTCGGCCATCTTCATGCCTGTGATCTTAATTCTCTTCACCGCCTCACTGTCCTCGGCCGGAAGGGCGTCCTGGGCGTCTCTCATGTGGTCGGTCTTCTTAAGCATATCCTTTACGGACTGGATGACCCTGCTTTTCAGCCAGTGATCCTTCGGGAGAATTTCCATCCACTTCGGAATCGTAAAATCGATCTCCGTGACCGGGAATTCATGCAGAATCTCTTCCATGATCACCTTGATATCTTCTTTTTTGAGCTGCTCGCAGTTGACAGGCATTACCTGGACGCCGTATTTCTCCTCCATCTGCTTTGCCATTTCCCTGGTCTCATCGGAATAGGGCCTCATCGAGTTCAAAAGAACCAGGAACGGTTTTTTGAGGTTTTTCAGTTCTTTGATCGTCTTCTCTTCCGCCGCTATGTAGTTGCCCCGCTTAATATCACCGAAGGAACCGTCCGTCGTGATGACAAGGCCGATGGTGGAGTGGTCGTTGATCACCTTCCGGGTTCCGATCTCCGCCGCTTCCGTAAATGGAATCTCCGTGTCAAACCATGGAGTTTTTACGAGGCGTTCCGTGTCATTCTCAATATGGCCCGCCGCGCCTTCCACCATAAATCCGACGCAGTCGATCAGACGCACCTTCACATCCACGCCGTCGCTCAATGCGATCTGGGCCGCCTCTTTTGGAATAAATTTCGGTTCCGTCGTCATAATCGTCTTCCCTGCGGAACTCTGGGGAAGTTCATCTCGCGTGCGTTCCCTGGAATGGGGATCTTCCATGCCCGGCAGCACCATCAGCTCCATAAAGCGCTTGATAAAAGTGGATTTGCCGGTCCTGACGGGGCCTACGATACCTACATAGATTTCTCCGTTGGTTCTGGCCTTAATGTCGCTGTATACGTTAAAATTGTCCATAAAAATACCCCCTTGACTATGCTGATACAAGTATATGCAAGGGGGAGGCGGGAGTATGCGGGATTATTTAATTGGTTCTTGGTAGTTTTAAAAATGGGTAAAGGGTATGAATAAGGTGCTCAGCATAATTTTTACATAGAAGTTCTTTTTTTTGAAAATAGGCACCCCGTTATTAAAAAGGAAGGGGTAGCAAAACAGCTTATGGCACTGCTATTCCCTTCCTTTTTAGAGAGACCAATATATCAAAAACCACAATAAATAAAAAAAACTGAAATGCTCATAATAATCATAATTAAAACAAAATAGAAATACTCTTTCCTTCTCCCGGCACGAAGCAAAAACACATAAAGGAGAATATAATAAATAACTATAGAAAGGGTAATTAAAGCACTGCCAAATTGTAAGCCAAATTGTATTTCAGCGCTGACAATGTCTTTCCATGCTTTAAAGTTAAAACATACAAAAATCCATACATAAACTGCAAAAGGTATAACTACCAATCCAGTCAAAGCTTTCTTTTTATTTTCATCCTTCAACTCTTACCCCCTCTGATTCAGGTCATCCACCAATTGCTTGAGAGTAGCACATTGTTGAATCTATTTTGTGATCACCGCTATCATATGATACCACAGTGTCATGATAACAATGAATATAATACCCATTATCAGCCGTGAATAGCACTTCATAAGTACTATGACTTACATCCATTCTAGCAGGGCCATGAGCTGTAATAATAGTATATGCGTACCCACCTAATGAAATTAAAATAGAGGCTGGAAGAGATACTCCCATAAATGCACTAATTATTGAAGCAGCGGTTGAAACTCCACCATTAGCTATGGCAGTAATCTCATTATTTAACAAGGTGAAATTATTTCCGCCAATATACTGGTGTTTAAATTGCGAACCTGTTATTTCTTTGCCCTGTGTTGCTCCTCTTGTGTGAGGAGATTTTGAATTATTTGCCAAGTTAAGGAATAATTCATAATCATCATCACTGTAATTAATAACCTGATTTTGATTATCTTTGATGATTGTCAAGAAACCAGTTCCATTTGAGTATACTACATGTCGCATTGTAACCTCTTTACCATCAATATCAGTAAATAGAGCCGTTTCTGTAACAGAAGTATCTGTTGTCTGATATGATATTTGAACAGAATCCATCATTTTTGCCACTGCAACTGACATGGCTCTATCATTTGCCAATGAAACAAACGGAAATGCAGTAAACAATAAAGCACATGATAATAATATCGAACATATTTTTTTGAAATTGTTTATCATAGTTTTCTCCTCTTCTTAGCTTCCTACACTGTAATTCTCCCAGAAACATGAATTGCGTGATCCGACAAATTCTCAATATAAATACTATAGCTACCCGGTACGATTGTAAAAGAGTAATTTACAGCCCCTTTGCTGGAATTTACATATTTTGCTGTACTTCCTTTGAGATAACCAACTCGAAAGCTGTCACTTGACGAAGAAGCCGTCAGGGAAATATCCATAGAAGTCGAATTCAAATCTCCGTCAATCCAAAATCTGTCCCCTGCTTCGATTGTAATATCAATCCAATTGTCTCCTCTTACACTTAAATTCATTGAATATGATTCTTCCGCCGTCATCTTTACAGTTCCTGTAAATTCTTTAAAATCATTCATCTGTTCTACTTCAACAGCTTCCGATAATACTCTTTCAGTTGAGTTGTTCTGCCCCATCAAAATGCCTGTCACCGATGCATAACCAACCACAGGGCAGGTAACTATCATGAGTACAGATATTACAAATAATAAGACTTTTTTTCCCCTCGATAGACTTTTTTTCTGCATAAAATTGCTAAGCCTCCTTTTTAGCGCCTTTTCATTGTTGGAAAAACCAGCAAGCATTATATTCTTCTGACATTCGATTGCTCGTTCTAATATTGCTAGTATCAGCTCTGCATAGAAACGTTTCTCTTTTAGAGGAGCATTACCAATTACTTTTTCGTCACATGCCATTTCTGCTGCTTCAAATACTTCCTTACCAAAAAAATATATAGCCGGATTAAACCAGTGTACAATTCTGATCCATGTAACTAATTGTTTAAAAAGTACGTCCCTGCTTTTTAGGTGAAAAAATTCATGCTTTAGCAACATTTTCCATTCTTCTTGGTTGTACGTTACATCTGGCAGAATAATCACAGGAAAGAAAATACCCGAAGTAAACGGTGAAATAACACTGGAACATCTAAGTAGTTTTACATTCTTCTTTATCCCAAGTTCTTTTCTGATACTGGCACATAACTGTTTTAGCTCATTCTCCTCTTTGATATCAGCTTTTTTGTAAAGCTTGTAAAGGCTAAGTTGTCCATATAAGAGAGTCAGAAATAATGTGATAACCATTCCCAATATCCATATTATACCTATCTTCATGAATAGTGAATGATACTGTAGAAATCTGGTATACGTCAAAAGTGTTATATTTAAATATCCTTTAACAAAATCAGGTCCATTAAGTAATACTTCTATCCCTCCTATACTTGACTTGAAAGCAATTATTGCCAGAATAAAAACAGGAAAAAGATAAAATAAGAGCAGCAATTTTATTAATAAATAATACCAGATTCGACAGCCATTAAAAACACTTTGGATTGCTAGTAAAAATACAAAAGACACAGTTCCTGCTACAGATACCCCTAATAAAATCATCAAGAATTCACCCATAAAATACCCCTTTTCATGAAGTTAAGGAATATTTTAACATATTTTATTAATGAGTTCATCCTTTTAATAATAGAAATACCATGTTGATCATCTCCTTTACTTTATTTAAGTGAAAATAAATTTATTATTATCATATTGTTTTTAAATGTATTTATATTGTACTATATATTTTTAAATATATCAACATCTTTTTTCTTTAAAATGTTATATTTTTCTTGACATGTGTAAATTTTCTAAAGCAAAAAATGAGGAATTAAACAAGAGCCTTCGTAATAAATATTGGGATCGGGTAGAATACAAACAAAGTCTTTAGCTACATAAAAAAAGCGAAGCAGTATAGAGACCACTTCGCTGGGAAATTTAACATATAAAAAACATAAAATCACTTTTTAAACTATTTACATATTTCTTTTCAGTTGCTATTACTCTCCATCTCCTAATTCATCTAGAAAATCTCGAACCCGTTCAAGTTGTTCTTCACTCAATTTTCCCTTTCCAAAGAAAGAAGCAACTACCCCTTCCAGTGGTTGGCCATACATCTTGCGCATGGATTCATTAATTTGAAACTGTTCATACTCCAGTTTTGTGATAAGAGGTTCATAAAAATAATATCTTCCCTGTTTTTCATATCTTAAAAATCCCTTCTGAGTCAGTCTGTGCAAGTAAGTAGATATAGTTGGACGTTCCCATTTATGTTCAGAAAAGTAGTCAACAAAATTCTGAAGCGTTTTTTTCCCTTCAGAAGTCCAGATATATTCCATAAATTCCATTTCTGCTTTTGTCAATTTTTCTATCTTATTTTGCCTCATTTATCTTCTCCCTACTCTATATTTCAAAAAATGTCTTTATCGTACCGAATTATTTTTTCTGATACTATAAAGTATAATTTTTTTAAAATCAGTTGTCAACTGCAAGGATATCGCCTGTCCTCTACCAAATCAATCCTTTCGGTTATAAATTTGACAACAAGTAACATTTAGATATGAATGTAAAAAAGCATAAAGCTTATCGGCAAAATACAGATCATCAAAAGTAAAAAAAGCCATGTACAAAAAAAATCAAATATAAAGTTGGAGTGAAACAACATATCATATAACCCCACACAAAAGCTGCCTAAAAGGACAAAATATATTAATTCCTTACCCCCAAGCAGAGACTTGACGCTTTCCCGTATGGCAGCGTCCGTTTTTCGCATATAACAGGAAACGGCAAGAAGACATGCCATAATAATGATACATGACAGGTATGAAAAAGTAATTATAATATCATGGTTTCCTTTATACAAACATCCACCCATGATATTTATTGCCGTAGCTGCTATCAATAAGCGGATCAGGAATCGTTCCCATGTCCTCAGCTTTAAAAGACGGGATTCCAGCTCATTAATATCTACAGCCTGCATTGAGTCGATAGACCCTGGTTTGGAATCCAGCAATTTTACAACCCCTTTTTTCTTTGTCATGCCTGTCTCCTTTCCGCCTTAAATGCAGTTCATTATTATTTTTCACATTTCTATAACGCAAGTCCCAAATACAAAATATCTATGACGATCACAACAAGACTCAGTATCCATAGCATTTTCGTGACCCTATCCTTTGCCACGACCTGAAACCATTCTTTTGAAGTTTCGATTCTGGGTTTCATCAAAAGCCCAAAATAAACCGATGCAGAAATACCGGTAAGTCCCAGCAGCCAAAACCCATTATCATAGAGCCATGCCACTCCCAGGAGCGAAGACAGCCCTTTTCCAAAGATACACAGGTCGGCAAACAAAATCCCCGCCGCCTGCTGTCTGCCGGTTCTGATCCGTTCCGACACTATAAGGTTCTTCCCGCTACTCATCATCCTGCTACCTCCCTAATATGAAAATACCTTCTAAAATCACAGTGACAATCCAGCCTGAGATACTGTCAGACAGTAAAAATATCACAACTGTATAGTTGCATACCTCCCCTAAATTTTACCATGTCCACCGCCCCCCTTTTCTTTCTTTTTCCTGACAATTCACTGACATTTATTTTATAAATTATCCCCGGTCACTCCGGGAACTCGACTGTCGATATATCCGAAAAGAGCTGCTGCAAAATAGAAAAATATCATAGATAAATTCTATTCTGCAACAGCTCTTCCTTGCTCAAAAACAATACCAGTCTATCCTACTCGCTCAAATACGCCTTCTTCACCGAATCATCATTCATCAACTCTTTCGCATCGCCCTTTAAAACAATACTTCCCGTCTCAAGGACATAGGCCTTGTTGGCAATCGAAAGCGCTTTTTTTGCATTCTGTTCCACCAGAAGGACCGTGGTCCCGTCGGCGCTGATCTCCTTGATGATATCGAAAATCTCATTTACATAGATCGGGGAAAGGCCCATCGAAGGTTCATCCATAACAATCAGACGGGGATGTGACATCAGGGCGCGGCCCATGGCCAGCATCTGCTGTTCACCGCCCGAGAGGGTTCCTGCAAGCTGGTTTTTTCTCTCCTCCAGCCTTGGGAAACGTTTATAAATCTTTGCCAGCGTATCCTCTATCTCCTGCTTATCGCTTCGCGTGTAAGCGCCCATTTTCAGGTTCTGCAGTACGGTGAGCTGGGCAAATACCCTTCTGCCCTCCGGGACATGGGCAATTCCCATGGGCACCAGCTTATAGCCGGGAACTCTGGTGATGTCCTTTCCCTCGAAGACGATACTGCCCGATTTGGCAGGAATCAGTCCGGTGATTGTGTGAAGGGTGGTCGTTTTTCCGGCTCCGTTGGCTCCAATCAGGGCGATGACATCGCCCTCGTCAACTTCAAAGGAAATCCCCTTCAGCGCCTGTATGACGCCGTAATATACGTTTAAATCTTTTACTTCCAGCATTGCCATAAGACTGTCCTCCTTATTCTCCCAGATATGCCGCAACTACCTGCGGGTTGTTCAGTACATCGCCTGTGGGGCCTTCCGCCAGCATATGGCCGAAGTTTAATACGGTCAGGCGCTCGCAGATTCCTGATACAAGCTTCATATCATGTTCAATCAGAAGGATTGTCATATCGAAATTATCGCGGACGAAACGGATGGTGTTCATCAGCTCCGCCGTCTCATTCGGGTTCATTCCGGCCGCCGGCTCATCCAGAAGGAGGAGCTTCGGCTCCGTCGCAAGGGCCCTTGCTATCTCTAACTTCCTCTGTTTTCCGTAGGGAAGGTTGGATGCCTTATAGCCGAACTCCTTATCCAGATCAAAGACCTTTAAAAGCTCCATTGCCCTCTCATCCATCTTCTTTTCCACTTTATAATATCCGGGAAGGCGGAAGATGCCGGACAGCGTGGAGTACGTATTGTGGTTATGAAGTCCCACTTTTACATTGTCGAGAACGCTCAGTTCCTTGAAAAGGCGGATATTCTGGAACGTCCTGGCAACGCCTGCCTTATTGATATCGGCCGTCTTATGGCCTGTTATATTCTTTCCATCCAGTGTAATCTGACCGCAGTCGGGCTTGTATACGCCGGTCAGCAGATTGAAAATCGTCGTTTTTCCGGCTCCGTTCGGTCCGATCAGGCCGTAGAGCTGGCCTTTTTCAATTGTTACATTAAAGTCGTCGACCGCCTTCAGGCCGCCGAAGGAGATACTTAAGTTTTTTACTTCCAGCATTGCCATAACCTATGCCTCCTCCTTTGTCTTTGGTTTCCTGATTGAGGCCACGAGCCTCTCGCGCACCTGGATTGCTTTCGGGCTTGCCGTGAGAAGCATCATGACAATCAGCACAATGGCATAGATCAGCATACGGTAATTATTCAGTCCGCGGAGCATCTCCGGAAGCAGAGTCAGAATAACGGCCGAAATCACGGAGCCGCGGATATTGCCGATGCCGCCCAGCACGACAAATACCAGGATCATGATCGACATATTGTAGCCGAAACTCTTCGGAGTCGCAGCCAGTGTCGCCAGGTTATGAGCATAGAGCACACCCGCCACGCCGGCCAGAGCCGCCGATACGGAGAATGCCAGCAGTTTGTACTTTGTAATATTAATTCCAATCGATTCCGCCGCGATACGGTTATCACGGATCGCCATGATGGCGCGTCCCGTCCTGGAATTGATCATGTTGAGGACGATAAAAAGGGAGATTAACACCAGGATAAAACCGATGGTAAACGTCGCCATCTTGGGTGTGCCTGTAATACCCTGAGCGCCCTTGATAATCACTTCGCCTTCCGGCGCAAGATTTAAAGATGCCACGTCTTTCGTGGAAATATGGAGCCCATTTGCATCCATGCCCACGTAAAGAACGTTGATGACATTCTTAATGATTTCACCGAATGCCAGCGTTACAATCGCCAGATAGTCGCCCTTAAGCCTCAATACCGGGATACCGATGAGAATGCCGAAAACGGCAGCCACAAGAGCTCCCACGAAAAGGGCTATGATAAAACGGACCTGATTGCTTGGAATGGCGGCCGCCATCGCATGGGTAAAGAAAGCGCCCGAAAATGCACCGACACACATGAAGCCCGCATGACCGAGACTGAGCTCTCCCAGAATTCCAACCGTGAGGTTCAGAGATACCGCAAGGATAACATAAGTACAAAGGGGAACCAGAATTCCCTTTAAAAGGCTGTTGATATGGCCTCCGGCCATCAGGGCCTGGATCAGGAGATAGCAGCCGATCACCAGAGCGTAAGTGATGACATTTTGAACCAGAATTTTATTTTTATATGCTTTCATCTGTAACCACCTACACTTTCTCGTTAATTTTCTTGCCAAGGATGCCGGTCGGGCGCACCAGAAGCACGATAATCAGTACCGAGAATACGATAGCGTCGGACAACTGGGAAGAAATATAGGCTTTCGCCAGGTTTTCTATCACGCCGAGCAGGATTCCTCCGATCATGGCTCCGGGAATGGAACCGATACCGCCGAATACGGCGGCCACGAATGCCTTGATACCGGGCATGGAACCCGTATAAGGAGTCAGGGACGGATATGCGGAACAGAGAAGCACGCCTGCAATGGCTGCCAGGGAAGAACCGATGGCAAATGTAACGGCAATCGTTCCGTTTACATTGATTCCCATCAGGGTTGCCGCTCCCTTATCTTCCGATACGGCCAGCATTGCCTGCCCCATCTTCGTCTTATTGATGAAGGTGGTCAGAGCCAGCATAATGACGATACAGGTGACGATTGTTACAATCGTTACGCTGGAGATGGACAGCTTTCCGTCTGCCAGCTTAAGCGCCGGAAGAGTCACAACGGAAGTGAACTGTCTGGCATTGGAGCCGAACATCAGCAGAGCAATATTCTGCAGCAGATAGCTGACGCCGATAGCCGTAATAAGAACTGCCAGTGGGGAAGCTCCCCTGAGAGGCCTGTAAGCGACCTTTTCAATGGTCACGCCCAGAACCGTACATACTACAATTGAAGCCAGAACCCCGACGACCGGAGATCCCCCTGCCGTGCTCACGACCGTAAATACGGTAAAACCGCCGATCATAATGATATCTCCATGGGCAAAGTTCAGCATCTTGGCAATGCCGTAAACCATGGTGTAACCAAGGGCAATGATCGCATATACACTTCCAAGGCTGATCCCGTTGATTAAATAAGAAAGAAAACTCATACCGCCTACACCTACCTCTTTGTCTTTTTTCTCACGGCTTCAAAGCGCTGTGGGCTTTTACCGCCGTCAATGTTAAAAAAGAGGGTTGTCATTCAGACAACCCTCTCGAAGGGCTAATTACTATAATTACTGTAATACATATACTCCGTCTTCAATCTTAACAGCCTTAGGAGCTTTGTTCGGCTCGCCTGCTGCGGTCCAGGTCATTCCCGTACCTGTTAAGCCGTCGATGGAAATCTCAGTCATGGCTGTCTTCATTGCGTCACAGATATCGGATGCGCTCATGTCAGGTGTGATGCCTGCCTTCTCAGCGGCAGCCTTGATAGCGTACATACCGTCGTAAGCGCCTGCAGCGAACTGAAGCGGTTCTTCGTTGTAAGCGGTTCTGTATGCTTCAACGAAATCCTTGCTGCTCTCCTCATCTACGGAGAATGGTGTTAACAGCATTAAGCCTTCCGCCAGGGATTTATCAAAGTTCTCAACGCTTAAGATACCGTCCATACCGTCACAGCCAAAGAAGATTGGGCTGAATTCTTTGTCGGATGCCTGTTTTAAGATAACGGATGCCTCCTGGTAGTAGATTGGCAGGAATACCAGCTCTGCGCCGGCTTCTTTCGCTTTGTCAAGCTGTACGGAGAAATCGGTGTTGCTGTCTGCCGTAAATGCCTCGCTGGCAACTACCTCAAGTCCCTGGTTGCCGGCCTCTGCCACGAAGGACTCGCGGATACCGTCGGAATACTCTGTGGAGCTGTCGTAAATAATCGCGATCTTTGTTGCAAGCTTGTGCTCGCCTATGTACTGTGCGGAAGCTTTACCCTGATCCGGATCGGAGAAGCATACGCGGAATGCGTTGTCGCCGGAAATACACTCTACGGCTGAGCCGGATGGTGTAATCTGGAATAAGTTGTCAACCTGTGACTCTGCCACTACTGCGATACACGGCTTGGAAGTAACGGTGCCGAGTAACATCTGCATATCCCAGTCTTTTAATGTATTGTAGGCATTGACTGCCTTCTCAGGATCGTGCTCGTCGTCCTGGAAATTGTATTCGATCTGAACGCCGCCTATTCCGCCGGCTGCATTGATCTCTTTCGCTGCCAGTTCCATACCGTTTTTAACGGCAATTCCGTAAGCTGCTGCCGGTCCTGTCAGAGGTCCGATACCGCCAATCTTAAATACGCCGTCTGCTGAAGCGGCTGGTGCCTGTGATTCGCCTTCGGCCTGTGCCGCCGGTGTTTCTCCTGCTGCTGCCGTTGTGTCGGCAGGTTTGCTGCCTGAACCGCCGCATGCGGTTAAGGATGCTGCCATGGCCACTGCAAGGCCTAAGCTTAATACTTTCTTTTTCATAATGATCTCCTCCAATTTTTCCGCTGGCACCGGTCTTTCGGACAACGATGCTAACTGATTGATTGACGACATTATAAGTTTAAGAATTTGAATTGTCAATATGAAAACCGAACAAAAAAAAGGAATTCGAAAGAAAAACTTCATTTTTCCGTTCAATTCCCTGCGAAGCATAACCTGTTGTTATATCAGCCATCTCTTCAGATTATAGAAAGTGGTAAAAACAGGCCGTTTGTCTTCCGCCTACGCACGCTTGGTTACAACAGGAAGACAAACGGCTTTTTTTCTACAAAAATCATCTTTTTTCATCTTTTCAGGGAAACATAGAAAATAAGAGTTAATGTTCACATCGCAATGCGGTGTGAACATTAACTCTTAAACCTCTTAAGCTTCCCACGGCAGGCTGCTGCTCTCAATCCGGCCATCGCGCAGCATCAGATCGCCAACGGCATCTTTTGCTGGCTTGCCTTCAAAAAGCACCTGGTTGACCTGCTCCACAATCGGCATATCGATTCCGTAACCTTCAGCCAGCTTTTTACCGGCCTTTGCGGAGTAAACGCCCTCCACCACCATCTGGACTTCCTTCATGGCCTCTTCCATCGTATATCCCTTACCAATCAGGATACCGGCCCTTCTGTTGCGGCTGTGCATACTGGCGCACGTTACAATCAAATCGCCGATGCCGGAAAGTCCGCCGAAGGTCTGTTCTTTTCCCCCCATCCTGACGCCCAGACGCGTCAGCTCGGCAATTCCCCTTGTAATCAGGGCTGCTTTTGTATTGTCTCCGTAACCCAGTCCGTCCGCGATGCCGGCCGCCAGAGCGATTACATTCTTAAGCGCCGCTCCCACTTCGATTCCAAGCATATCGGGGCTTGTATAGACACGGAAGACAGGACTCATAAATACCGACTGGATATAGTCGGCCACTTTCTTTCTATGGGCTCCGGCCACACAGGTTGTCGGGATTCCACGGCTTACCTCCTCCGCATGGCTCGGTCCCGAGAGGACGGCCACCTCGGCCTCGGGAAGCTCCTCCTCGATGACCTGGGACATCGTCTTTAAACTGCTCTCCTCGATTCCCTTGGAGACATTGATGACGATTTGTCCGTAGCGGATGTACTCTCTCATCCTGGCGGCCGTCGCTCTGATGTAGACGGAAGGAACCGCCAGCACGAGAATGTCTTTTTCCGACATGGCTTCTTTCAAATCGGCCGTCAGGCTCAGTTCATCCGGCAGCACTACTTCCGGCAGGTTCTTATGTCTCCTGCTCTCCTTCATCTCCGTAATCTCTTCTTCGATGGCAGACCATACCGTAACCTGACAGCCATTCTTACAAAGCAGCAGGGAGAGGGCTGTTCCCCATGTCCCTGATCCAATCACACCAACTGCAGTCATTTCGTAATCCTCCGCTATTTTTTCGATGCGCCCAGTTTATTCTCCGTCCCGGACAGCAGCCGGCCGATATTGGCCCGATGGCGCCATATGGCCATACACATCAATACGCCGCCCAGTATGTAAAATTCCGGCAGAAGGGCAGCCGCCACATGGTAGCTCCCCATCCGTCCGAAGATAATAAGCTCGGCAAAAAAGGTAACCGACACGAGAATGGAGCCTAAGGAAACATATCTCGTAACCGCTACCGCAACTGCAAAGACCACAAAGCAGGTCAGGGTAATCCTGAAATCCATAGCCGTCATAATACCGGCCATGGAGGCAATCCCCTTGCCCCCTTTAAAATGCAGGTAAAAAGGAAAATTGTGTCCCAGCGTAACGCCGAGCCCGGCATACAGGGCGAGGAGATCCGTACTGTCCGAAGCAGAAGCAAATAAAACCCTGACAAGGCACATCGCGATCACCGCTTTGAAAAAATCGCCCAGGAAAACGACGGCCGCCGCCTTCTTTCCCATCACACGCAGCACATTAGTGGAACCGGCATTGCCGCTTCCGTGCTGCCTGATATCGATTTTCTTCACTTTTCCAAATAAATAGCCGGACTGAATCAGGCCGAATGCATAGCCGATTACAACACAGATAAGCCGTTCCATACTTACTGCTCCTTTCCCTTCCTTTCACGGACTAAGAACTTAAGAGAAGTCCCCCTGAATCCAAACGCGTCACGGATTCTGTTTTCCAGATATCTGGTGTATGAAAAATGCATCAGTTCTTTATCATTGACAAAGACGACAAAGGTCGGCGGCTTTACCGATACCTGTGTCATATAGTAGAGCTTCAGTCTCTTGCCCTTATCGGACGGCGGCTGCTGCAGCGCCACTGCCTCCGTCATAATCTCGTTCAGCACGCCCGTCGCGATACGCAGCGTCTGGTTTTCCCTCACCATATCGATCATATCGTAGAGTTTGTTAACACGCTGTCCCGTGGTGGCGGAAATAAAGATGAACTCCGCATAAGGGATAAAGGACAGGGTCATTTTAATCTTATTGGTGTATTCGTAGATCGTCTTATCCGTCTTCTCAATGGCATCCCATTTGTTGACAACGATAATAATGCCTTTTCCCCGCTCGTGGGCGATTCCCGCTATCTTGGCGTCCTGCTCCGTCACGCCCTCCACGGCATCGATGACAACCAGCACCACATCGGCGCGCTCTACCGCCGTTACGGTCCTGATGATGCTGTAACGTTCCAGTTCCTCTTTGATCTTATTCTTTCTTCTCAGTCCGGCCGTATCGATAAATACATACTCCGTACCATTGTGGATGATCTCGGTATCCACCGCGTCCCTCGTGGTTCCCGCAATGTCCGATACGATAACACGGTTCTCTCCCAGCAGTTTATTGATAATGGAAGATTTACCCACGTTGGGCTTGCCTACGATGGCGATTCTTGGACGATCATCCTCCTCTTCCTCACCGGCTCCGTCCTCAAAGTGTTTTACAACTTCGTCGAGAAGCTCGCCCAGGCCGAGCCTGGATGCTGCCGATATGGCAACCGGATCCCCGATTCCCAGGTTGTAGAATTCATATACATCGTTGCCGAACTTGGAAAAACTGTCCACCTTGTTGACCGCCAGAACCACCGGTTTTTTCGACTTGCGGAGCATGTCGGCCACCTTGGAATCCGAGTCGGTCAGTCCCTGCCTTACATCTACAATAAAGATAATCACATCCGCCGTAGCGATGGCTATCTCCGCCTGCTCACGCATCTGGGACAGGATCACATCTCTCGTATCGGGCTCAATACCACCCGTGTCAATCAGGGTAAACGCCTTATCTAACCAGGTACATTCGGCATAGATCCGGTCTCTTGTTACGCCCGGAGTATCTTTTACTATGGAAATCATGTCGCCCGCCAGGACGTTAAACAACGTGGATTTTCCCACATTCGGACGTCCAACCACGGCCACAACCGGTTTCTTCTTATTCATATTACGTTACGCCTCCGTTCAAATATTCTGTGCATCGTTATTCTGCAATTTAGATCTCTTCTGTCTTTTGATTATAGGAAGATAATTCATATTCCCCATGTTCGGGCGCCTCCTCTTCCACCGGCCCGAGCACTGCATCTACAAAGTCATGTCCGCTTGATTTTACAATATCCACCCGGACTTGTAAAGCATTTTGTACTTCTGTTTTCGTCACGTCGTCCAGAAAAACCTCTTCTCCGCTGCGGAACATGGCACAGGGCAGCAGAAGGCGCTCTCCCAGTTCCTGCCCCTTTAGCTGTTCGATCAGATCGGTTCCCGTAATCAGACCGGCCACCGTAATCTGCTCTCCGAAAAAATGATTGATGATCTTATAGAGGTGTACCTTTCGGCCCGGATAAATCTTCATGATCTGATCCAGATATTCCTTAATATAAGGATAAGCCAGAGCGCCGGTAGCCATGGAAAGCTCCTCCGTCCCCCCGTCGTCGCAGGCATCCTTTAACGCCTGTTCTATCTCGGTCGTCAAAAGGCGCACCATACCCACTCCGTTCTCGAGCTGGATATAACCGTCGTACCGCTCTTCCTCCGGCATCGGCCGTCCGGCCAGCATATAGAGCTCATCGCTGGCATGGATAAAATGGATTCCGTGCTTCTCATAGATAATCTTCTGCCACCGCTCAATGATCTCGAGGTTTTCTTCCGCGTCTTCCTTTGTGAACGGTTCCAGGGGGAACAGTCCCTCCCGGAACTTCGAAAGACCGACCGGAACCACCGAAACGCTTGCCATGCAGGGAGCATAACGGGAAAGGTCACGGATGGACCGCTCCAGCTCCGCCTTGTCGTTTACATTCTTACAGAGGACAATCTGCCCGTTCATCGGTATCTCAGCCTCATAGAGCGTGTCTATCTTTGACAGCGCATCGCCGGCAAAGCGGTTGTGAAGCATCAGACACCGCAGCTCCGGATTCGTCGTCTGGACGGAAATATTGATGGGCGCAAGCCTGTAGCGGATGATCCGGTCAATATCCTTGTCCTTCATATTCGTCAGGGTAATATAATTGCCCTGGAGGAATGAAAGCCTGGAATCATCGTCTTTAAAATAAAGAGTCTCCCTCATCCCCGCGGGCATCTGATCGATAAAACAGAAAATACACTTATTCTTGCAGGAACGGTAATCACTCATCAGACCGTTTTCAAAGGTCAGTCCCAGATCCTGGTATTCATTCTCGATGTCCAGCTCCCATTCTTCCCCGTTTTTCTTCTTCACAACCAGGGTAATGGCCTCGCTGTCAATCATGTATTCGTAGTCAAATATGTCCTCTATCTCGTCCCCGTCTATTGTTAACAGCATGTCCCCCGGTTCCAGTTCCAGCTCCTCCGCAATGGAGCCGGGATCGACTTTGCTGATTAAATGTCCTTTTTTCACCATACTTTACTCTGCCTTTCTATACCTTTCTTTATCATAACAACATTACAGAATTTTGTAAAGTTTTTGTCTTTTTGTTAAAAATTACTGTTTTTCTATTGACGATTCTTGTCTGATAATGGTATAAAAACTATATAAAAGTCAGGCAGGGATTATCCTGCCTTATTTATGGAGGAGCACACATCATGTCTAATGACTATGTTTTTAATGACACCCTTCCGGTGGCGCCTTTAAAAATCGCCGCTTTGGAAAGCTGTAAGGATCTGGCCGGGAAGGTGAATGAACACATTCTCAATTTCCGCCACAACGATATTGAGATCCTGAAGAAACGCCAGGAAAACCTTCAATACCGCGGTTATGACGCCGATTCCTATCTGTTAAACTGTTCTTGTCCGCGTTTCGGCAGCGGTGAAGGCAAAGGGGCGATTCATGAATCTGTCCGCGGCACCGATATCTACGCCATGGTGGATGTAACCAACTACAGCCTCACTTACAAAATGAGCGGTTTTACCAATCACATGTCTCCCGATGATCATTTCCAGGATTTAAAACGCATCATCGGCGCCACGATTGCCACCGCGCACCGCGTTAATGTTATTATGCCCTTTTTATACGAAGGCAGACAGCATAAGAGAACCAGCCGCGAATCATTGGACTGCGCGATGATGCTGGAAGAGCTGGTTCAGATGGGCGTAAACAATATCATCACCTTTGATGCACACGACCCGAGAGTCCAGAATGCAATCCCGTTAAACGGCTTCGATAACTTCATGCCTACCTACCAGTTTATCAAGGCTCTCTTCGCCCACGATAAGACCCTTAAGATTGACAAGGAGCATCTGATGGTAATCAGCCCGGATGAGGGCGCCATGAGCCGCGCCGTATATCTGGCCAACAACCTTGGCGTGGATATGGGTATGTTCTACAAACGCCGCGACTATTCCCGCGTCGTAAACGGCCGCAACCCAATCGTGGCCCATGAATTCTTAGGTTCCTCCGTGGAAGGAAAGACCGTCCTCATCATCGACGACATGATTTCCTCCGGCGAAAGCATGCTTGATACCGCAAAGGCGTTAAAGGACAGGAAGGCGGAGCGTGTAGTCGTATGCACCACCTTCGGCCTCTTTACCAACGGCCTCGATAAATTTGATGAATTCTATGCCAAAGAATATATCGACTGCGTCGTGTCGACCAACTTAAACTACCGTCCGGAAGAACTTCTGAAACGCGAGTGGTACGTGGAGGCCGATATGAGCAAATTTATCGCAGCCATCATCAATGCGCTGAACCACAACGTATCCCTTGAGAATGCACTGACGCCGACCGCAAAGATCCAGAAACTGATCCGCAGATATAACGAAAACACCGACGGTTTCCAGTATTTTAAAACATTAGTTTAGATTTGATATGATATAAACAATAAAAAGCCTGAGCCGTTCCATATCACTATGGTAAAGCTCAGGCTTTTTTAATTACCGTAAAGCCATTTCTCAAATTCACCGGCTGGAAGAGGTCTTGAAAAAACATACCCCTGCACCATATCGCACCGCACGCCGCGCAGGTACTCAAGCTGTTCTTCCTCCTCAATCCCTTCCGCCACGGTCTGCACCTTCAGCCGTTTCGAAAGCTCGATCAGACAGGTAATGACATCCTTTGCCTTCTCCCCGTCCATATTTACGAAAAAGGAGCGGTCCAGCTTCAGTGTATCCACGTCAAATTCTTTCAAAAGTCCCAGCGAAGAAAAACCGGAGCCGAAATCATCCAGGGAACACAGAAAGCCCAGGGCGTGCATTCTGTCAATTGCCTCTTTGACAAGATGGATCTGGCTGTTATTAAAAAAGATGGACTCCGTCAGTTCAAATTCAATCATTCCGCCCGGAATTTCATACTGCCCGGCTATCTCTGCAAAGCGGTCCAGAAAATCGGGTTCTTTAAAGTGCTGCCTCGATAAGTTCACCGAGATCGGAATCAGCTCTCTCCCCTCCCTGCGCCACCGGTTCAGAAGGATGCAGACTTCGGTATAAACATAGAGATCCAGCCGGCAGATTTTACCGTTCTGCTCAAACAGCGGGATAAAATCGGACGGATAAATCATTCCCTTCTGAGGATGGTTCCACCGGACCAGCGCTTCGGCCCCCTCCGGCTTTCCGCTTTCAAGGCGCACTTTCGGCTGCAGATAAACCTGAAAATCGTGTTCTTCAAGCGACTGGTCAAAGAGGCTGTTCAATTCCTGCTCTTTCTTAATTTTTAGAATCAGGGCATCGTCGTAAAAAATGCATTCCCCTGAAACTTCCGGATTGCTGTTCCGGCAGGAAATTCTCGCCCGGTCCTGAAGCAGGGTAATCTCCTGTTTCGGGTCCTCCACAAGGCAGGCTCCCTGCCTGAAGCTCAGGTGAAGGCCGCGCAGCTCCTCCTCATTAAACTGATTAATGTCATGTATCATTTCATCCAGTCTTTTCCGGACTGTTTCCGGTTCGTGTTCCCTGAGGCAGAGAAAATAATGATCCGTCTCTCCCCGGGCCGAGAATTCCCCTGCCTCCGCCTTCATATGGCGGTCCAGGACAGCGGCGATATGGCTGAGAATCCTGTTTCCGGCCTCGATTCCAAATCTTTCATTGACCATTTTAAAACCGCTGACATCCAGCAGCACAATCGTATAGGTACGGGGCTTCATCGTTTTTGATAATTCCCTGTATTTGAGCTGGAAAGCAATATTGTTGCTCCCGTCCGTAATCGGATCGAAAAAGGCGAGATATTCCAGTTGTTTCCGGTGCATATTGTAAAAACGGTATACATTGTGGAGCAGCAGAAAAAAGACCAGTATTGTAATTCCCAGGACGCCCAGAGAGCGGAAAATGTACCTCTGCGCATCTCCCGATATAATGTCTGCAGGGATTAACGTCAGAACAAACCAGTCGTTGACTCCCAGGGCATTGTAGGACATGAACGTCTCCTGGCCGTCCACTGCATTAAAATGCAGGATACCGTCCTCTCCGTTCTTCATATCCTTCTGCATATTCCTGATAGCGGCAATTGCCTTCTGTTCTTTCTCGTCCCGGAATATGTCCTCCAGTTGAAGGAACCGATTCAGATCGGTCGGCGAGATCACCACCTGTCCGCCGCTGTCGACAATACAACTGAGCATCTGTCCCCTGAAATTCTTGGAAGAAATCATCGACTGCATCTTCTCTTTATCACGTATCCCGACCAGAACTCCTTCGATTTTTTCCCCGTGATACACGGGTACGGAATAGAAAACCCATTTGCCCCCGACATAATTGGCCCGGGTCTCGCCGTGAAAGGAGGCCTGGATGGAAGCGGCATCAAAAAATTCTTCCGGCTTTTCCACCAAATCCTTAGAGAATACCGAGGATGAGACGGCAGATCCCTGCCTGTCGATCAGTATCAGCGGACGAAAATCCAGCATCGCAGCATTGCGGTCCAAAAATTCCTGCAGTTTCCCATCTCCCTGCTCCGGCCCGATTTGGGAGATGGAGCAGGATATCAGCTCCAGGCTGGTCATTTTATTTCTCATGGATTCCCCGATTTCCGCAGTCATATGGGTCGTTACATCACTCAGATAAAGCTCCGTATTATCGGATAAAATAACATGAAGCTTTCCTGCGTTCCATATCAGGACGCTGAAAATAAAGATGAGAAGGGCTGAGAGCAGCCACATTTGCCTACCTCTTCGGTAAACCGGTTTTTGATAATCCGATAAATCCTGTTTCAAAACTTCACACTCCTGCTTGCATTACTGTTGTCTGTCTTAATTAAACAATTCTATTCTAAAAGGTGCAGCCGGACAAATCAATCAATTATTTGTGTACGTATACACATAGTATAAGAGTTTTGTGCTACAATAAAGGAAGGACGCTCAGCGGCAACTGACGTTCTTAAATCTATCCGTATTTTTACATTCAAAGGAGGATCGACACGTGGAAAATAAACGGACACTGTTTGATTATTTATATCAGCTTCTCCGGGAACAGATAGAGACGGGGTATCTCCAATATGGGGAGCCGTTCCCCTCCATGACCCAGCTCTGTGAGAATTATCACGTCGGCATCAGGACGGTGAAAGACGTCCTGGAAACCCTGAAGGCCGAAGGATATATAAAGACGGCGGAACGCCGCCCGTCCGTTGTCTCCTACCGGCGTCCGGAGGCGGAGGACAGCGGCACCGCCGCCCGTCTGCTGCTTGAAAAAAAGGATGCCATCCTGCAGGTCTATGAAACCATGACCCTGCTGATGCCACGCCTTTTTTCTTTCTCACTGCAAAACTGCAGCAGAGAGAAACGGGATCTCTGCTTCTATGAATTGAAAAGGCTCAGGAAAAAAGATACACAGGCCCGTTGGAAAGCGGCTTCCTCTTCCCTTTACAACCTGCTTGACGCCTCGGGAAACCTGCTGCTTCGCGATCTGTTCACAAGTTTCGAAATCCATGCCAGGGTTCCTGCCTTTTTGGAGTCCGGGCCGTCTCCGTCCTTTTCCGAAGCATACCGCCGCTACAGCGATCCTGCCTGGATCATTGATGCGGTTGATACCGATTTACCATCGGAAGTTGAGGGACGCTTCACCGAAATGTATCATATCATCACCGCTTCTGTGCGCGGATATCTGAATGAAATATCCGCAGAGTACCAAATCGAGCCGGTGCAGCGGGAGCACTACTACTCCTGGCATCCGGAGCAGGGGCGTGACCACTACTATATGCAGATAGTCCGCTCCCTGATTGATCAGATCGGGTTCGGCATCTACAAAGACGGCGATTTTCTTCCTTCCGAGGCCGCCCTCGCCGCAGAGTACGGCGTCTCGGTCGCTACCATACGTAAGGCAATCGCTACCCTGAACGAGCTTGGTTTCTGCCGCACCTTCAACGTAAAAGGGACTCAGGTCTCTCTTTATAATGACGAAGCCGCCATCCGCTCCTTAAAGAGCAGGGTCCATAAGACGGATACCTTCACCTATCTGAGCGGCCTCCAGTTGATGGCGGTTGCCATCATTCCGGCGGCAGAACTGGCCTTTCCCCGGATAGGCCGAGAAGAGATAAAAGACCTCGGAAAGCAGCTCGGACGGACGGATCTCATTCCTTTGGACCGCCTGTTTGAATGCATTGTATCCCATCTTAGTCTGGAACCATTGAAAACCGTCCTGTGCGAGGTAAAAGACCTGCTTCACTGGGGCTATTATTTTTCCTTCTTTCCCGGAGGGTTTCAAATGTCCAACGAGATCAATAAAAAGAGCCTGCAGGCGTTTCACAGCCTGCAGGCCGGTGACAGGGACGGCTTTGCACGCCGGATGTCCCTGTGCTATTGTCATATTTTAACGGTGGTGCGTGATTTTATAGCAGCGTACGGACTGACGGAAGCGGACGTTTTTGTCACACCGGAACCGCCGCCCCTTTAAAGTCCTCCCGGACCGCCGCCATGTCCCGGTAATCCCACGGCTCCCCGTTAAAGCAGTCGTAGTCCCGGTGAAGCTCTTCATCCTTAAATCCCACCGAGAGATAGCATCTGTGAGCCGCCTCGTTAACCGTAAAGACACCCAGCGTCACCCGCTCCACTCTGAGAATATCGAACGCATACCGGAGGGCCAGGGTAACCATTTCCCTTCCGTATCCTTTGCCGCGCTCCATGGGGTTTACCACGATAAATCCCATGTGGGCGCTGTTTTTCGCATAATCCACCCTGCGGAAGGAAAAATGGCCGCAGGGGTTTCCCTTCTCGTCCACGGCCAGGAAGATCCAGGCATTATCGTCCGAAAGGAAGTCCTCCCAGTATTGCTCCAACTGCTCCTTTGTGAGCGGATAAGAGAAGCGGTCCGCCCTCCACAGGCGCACGGTCCTCTCGTCCTTCAGCCAGTCCATCAGATAACCGGCGTCCCCTGGTTTATATGGTCTTAAACGCAGCATTTTCTTCCTCCTTTGCCTGCTTTTTCTCCTACAGATTCAGTTTTTCGTAACTTCTTTCCAGATAGAGATCCAGTTTCCGTTTCAGCTCCCTGTTCTCCTCGTGTTCCAGGAGCGGGTCCCGATCCATCAGTTCCTTTACCTCCTCGGATACGGTTTTCAGAATATCGGCATCGGTAAAGATGTCGGCCAGACGGAATTCCAGATCCCCGCTCTGGCGCACGCCGAAGAGATCCCCCGGACCCCTGAGCTTCAGATCTTCGGAGGCGATGAAAAAGCCGTCGTTGGATTTATTGAGGATTTCCAGACGTTTTCTGGCATCCTCCTCGCCGGAGCTGTTCACCATGATGCAGTAGGACTGGTCCTTTCCACGGCCTACGCGGCCCCTCAGCTGATGGAGCTGGGCAAGACCGAAGCGCTCCGCATTTTCTATCATCATGATGGTTGCATTCGGCACATTGATGCCGACCTCGATGACCGTTGTGGACACCAGGACCTGTATCTCATTGGCGGCGAAAAGCTCCATAATCGCATTCTTCTCTTTTGCCTTCATCTTTCCGTGCAGATATTCCACGCGGATATCCGCAGGAAGATGTTCCCTCAGGGTTTTAGTATAGTCGATTACGTTCTCGGCCTCCAGCATCTCGCTGGCCTCCACCATCGGGCAGATGACATAGGCCTGGCGGCCCGCTCCCGCCTCCCTCTCGATAAAACGGTAGGCATTTTCGCGGTAATCCTTTCCTACCACGCAGTTTTTGATGGCCTGGCGGCCCGCCGGGAGTTCATCGATGATGGAGATATCCAAATCCCCGTAGATAATGATTGCCAGCGTACGCGGTATCGGTGTGGCGCTCATGACCAGGATATGCGGCTCCATGCCCTTGCTGCCGAGCATCTCCCTCTGTCCCACGCCAAATCGGTGCTGTTCATCGGTGATGACAAGCCCCAGCTTATCATAGACGACTTTTTCCTGGATCAGCGCATGGGTTCCGATGATGATATCGGCCTCATGGCCTGCAATTTTTTCATATGCCAGCCTTTTTTCCTTCGCCGTCATGGAACCGGTGAGGAGGATCGGTTTAACAGGC
This sequence comes from uncultured Clostridium sp., assembly GCF_900547735.1. Taxonomy (GTDB): domain Bacteria; phylum Bacillota; class Clostridia; order Lachnospirales; family Lachnospiraceae; genus Otoolea. Next base: position 45,726 of record NZ_URHZ01000030.1, read on the forward strand.
AGTGAGAGGCCCGTAAACAGCTCATTCATCGATTCAAAGTGCTGTCTGGCCAAAACCTCCGTCGGAACCATTAAAGCGCCCTGAAAGCCGTTATACGCGGCCTGAAGGAGGGCCAGGACGGCGATGATCGTCTTGCCGGAGCCGACGTCGCCCTGAATCAGGCGGTTCATGACGCGGCCTCCCGACAGATCCGCATAGACCTCGCCTAAAACCTTTTTCTGGGCCCCCGTGAGGGCAAACGGAAGTTTTTCCTCCAGCGCCGCGGCCTCCCCGCCGATTTTAAACGGACAGGGGCTTTGCCTGTCCTCTTTTTTATCCTTCAAAAGCCGTACGGACAGCAGGAACATGAAGAATTCATCAAATACCAGCCGCTTCCTGGAAAAGAGCAGCTCCGTCTCATCCTTGGGAAAATGGATGTGCTCCAGGGCAAAATTGTATTCCGCCAGTTCATACTTTATCCTGAGTCCGGCGGGCAGATAATCGCGCTCCGTATTGCGGGCCTCCAGGGCCTCCGCCACGGTCTTTGCAATCGTTTTATTGCCCAGCCCCTTGGTCTGGCCGTAAATCGGCTGCATCGAGTGCACGAGGGATGCATATTTTTCCGGCCGGTAGATTTCCGGCTGCTCCATTGTGAGGCGGCCGCGCTTTTTCACGATCCGGCCCCGGAAAATAAAGTGTTCCCCCGCCTTTAAGGTTCCTCTTAAATAGGGCATATTGAACCAGGTGAGGGTCAGAAACCCGCTGATATCGCGCAGCGTCACCGTCGTCACCTGAAGGTGCCCGTATTTCACTACATCCGCCGTCTTCGTAAGCATTCCGGCCACGGCGGCCATGGTCTCGGGAAGCAGTTCCGATATGGGCTGCGGTTCGCGGAAGGTATCGTAGGCTCTGGGGTAATAGTGGAGCAGCTCCTCCACGGTCTCCACGCCCAGCTTACCGAAAAGTTTGGCAGTCTTGTCCCCGATGCCCTTCAGGGAGGTAACCGGCAGTTCCGTAAAGCCGGTTTCTTTCTTAACCGGGCCGCTTTCTGTATTTACATCTTTTTTGGAATTATCATTTCTCATTGTTGTTTTACCTGCAAAAATTATATTGAACAACGAAAAGAACGCTTCGCGGACTTTTCATTACCACTTAACGAAAGAAACAGAGGCGGACCGGAATCGTCAGCCCTGGTCTGCCTCTGTATCATCATTGTACCTGTCCCGCCGTTACTCTACTGAAATCATATAGTAATAGATCGGCTGGCCTCCGTTGTGAAGCTCTATCTCACAGCCGGTAAACTCCTCCTGCACTTTTGCGTACAGGACTCCGGCCTCCTCTTCCTTAATATCCTCGCCGTAGTAGATGGAAATCAGTTCCGACTCTTCGTCAATCATGGCGCGGAGTGTCTGAAGAGCTACCTCTTCCACCTCTTTACCGACCGCCAGCATGCCGCTGTCGCCGATTCCCATGATATCGCCCTCGGTGATCTCCATTCCGTCGATGGAGGTGTTGCGCACCGCATAAGTAATCTGGCCGCTCTTTACGCGTCCCATCTCCTGAATCATCAGCTCCAGGTTTTCCTCCGGGGAGAGATCCGGCGCAAAATTGATGATGGCCGTAATTCCCTGCGGAACCGTCCTGGAAGGAACAACGACAATCTTCTTATCCTTGACAAGGCTCTTTGCCTGCTCCGCCGCCAGGATGATATTCTTGTTGTTCGGCAGGATGTAGATGGTGTCGGCATTGACACAGTCGATGGCGTTGAGCATGTCTTCCGTGCTCGGGTTCATCGTCTGTCCGCCCTCGATGAGGTAATCGGCGCCGATGCCCTTAAAGATCCCGCTCATGCCTTCTCCGATGGAAACGGCGATAAAGCCATATGTTTTTCTCGGTTCCCTGGCCTTCTCCTCTTCCTTCTGCTCCCTGGCCAGTTTCTCGGCATCCTTGATCAGCCTCTCCTGATGTTCTTCCCTCATGTTGTCAATCTTCATTCTTGAGAGGGAACCGTAGGTGAGGGCTTTCTGGATTGCCAGGCCCGGATCGTTGGTGTGGACGTGAACCTTTACCATATCGTCGTCGGACACCACCACGATGGAGTCTCCGATGGATTCGAGATAGCTCTTAAATTCATGTTCCGTCTTCTGGTTGTATGTCTTCTCAATATTCACAATAAACTCGGTGCAGTAACCGAATTTAATGTCGAAATCACCGGCAGCGCTGCCGGTCTGAAGTGACGCCTGGGGAGCCTTAACCGCTCCCTCGACGGATAAATCAATCTCCTTGCCCATGAGGCCGTCCAGACAGCCCTTTAACACCTGCATCAGGCCCTGGCCGCCGGAATCCACAACGCCTGCCTCCTTAAGAATCGGCAGCATCTCCGGCGTCTGGCTCAGCACATAGTCGCCATGCTCTATCACCTTCTGCGCAAATTCTACAATATCCTCCGTCTGTGACACAAGTTCGGAGGCCTTGTCCGCCATTCCCTTGGCAACCGTGAGGATCGTGCCTTCCTTCGGCTTCATGACGGCCTTATACGCCGTCTCGGTTCCCCGGTTGAACGCATTGGCAAGCGTCGTTGTCGTGATGACGTCCACATTCTTGATTTCCTTCGTAAAGCCGCGGAAAAGCTGGGAAAGAATTACACCTGAGTTACCTCTGGCTCCTCTTAAAGAACCGGATGAAATCGCCTTGGCGAGAGACTCCATGGTCGGCGCTTCAATCGCCGCAACCTCTCTGGCCGCTGAAAGTATCGTCATCGTCATATTCGTTCCCGTATCGCCGTCCGGCACGGGGAATACGTTCAGCTCATTAATCCATTCTTTATTAGCCTCAAGGCCTTTTGCTCCGGCCAGAAATGCTTTTTTCAGCATCTCGGCGTCTATATAGTTCATACCCACGGGTAGTTCCTCCTTAATCTATCACTCTTACGCCTTCAACGAAGATATTGATCTTCTCGACCGTCATGCCTGTAAATTCTTCAACTTTATATTTAACATTCTCTATCAGGTTGTCTGCAACAGTTGAAATACTTACACCATAGCTGACAATGACGTGGAAGTCAATGCTGATTTCATTCTCTTTGATGGAAACATTAATGCCATGGGTCAGACTGTCCCTCTTAAGCAGCTTTACCAGCCCGTCCTTCATACTTACAGCGGCCATACCGACTATGCCAAAGCATTCCACTGCTGTCGTTCCGGCATACATGGCGATTACTTCAGGGTCGATCTGGATCGAACCTAATTTATTATTAATGCGACCTTTCATATCTCACAGCCTCCATTTCTTACTCAATTACTGAGCTTTTTATGCCGGATGGCATTTGCGTATCCGGCTATTAGTGATTATACATTATTTTCACAAAAAAAGAAACAAATTTTTAAATTTCACTTGCAAAATTCCATGCTTTCTGCTATTATAAATTTTGTTATGGATTTTTAATAGGAAGTCCAATGTTCGGTTAAGGAGGTGCAATAATGGCTAAATGTGCAATCTGTGAAAAAGCTGCCCACTTCGGTAATGCAGTAAGCCACTCACATAGAAGATCCAACAAAATGTGGAAAGCTAACGTTAAGTCTGTTAAGGTAAAAACTAACGGCGGAGCTCAGAAGATGTATGTATGTACTTCTTGCTTAAGAGCCGGTTTAGTAGAAAGAGCTTAATCGTCATGGAAAGTGTGGCCCCTGGTATCTGCCGGGGGCTGTTTTTTTTATATCATTTGAAAGTGCTCCTATGATATAAATCTTCCATAAGCACAAGAGCCCGGCACGCCGGACTCTTACGTTATCTGCAATAAGGAATTCTTTTTAAGATCCCCTCTGATTTGTTCACTTTAACAAAAAAACATATTATATCCGATAATCAGGCATGAGATGGCGGCACAGACCCACAGGAAGTTCTTGGGAAAAATGAGTACCAGCATCATTCCAATGCCAATGGAAAATATTACAAGCCCGCATAGACGCCTCACGGCAGTCTCCTCCCTGAATAATCCGGTTATGAGTAGTATATGCCCGGCCTGGCCGTTTGATGCATCTTAGCGTTTTCCATTATTTTTCGGATAAGTCTTCGGCCATCGCTTCCGCTTTCTCCATCACGTCGTCGGAGATCACGCTGTCCTTGCCGCTTGTGAAACGGTTCACAAAATCGGGCACCATATCGATGATTTTCGTTACGGCATCCTGGTGCTTGATATTTACAAGCTTTGTAACCCCGTTCTGTATCACGAGGATCGCGCTTGGGCTCATCTTTGCGCTCATGCCGCCGGCGCCGTTATTCTTGGACGGCTGGCTGAAAGCGCCTGCCGCCATACCGCAGGTCACATCCACCAGCGGCAGGATGATCGTATCGTCGATCTTCACCGCTTCTCCCACCACGGTTTTTGTGGTCACAAAATTATCCATTCCTTTAAACAGCGCATCTACCGTAGATGAAAACTGATTATCTGCCATATTACATTCCTCCTCGGTTCAGAAACCGCTTAAGCTGTTTCCTGAAATTTTTATTTAGCAATACTCTGATTCCTGCCATAAGGAGCGTTCCCGTCCGGATGCGCCCTTTTAAAGATACGTTTCCCTCCAGTACCTGTCTGTCAAAAACGGGTTCAATCACGAGATTATCGCGGTACAGGGGATAGAGAAGAGCCGCCCAGGTAAGCACCTGTCCGGTTATATACGGCTCATCGGATCCAAAGGTAATATTCCCTTTAAGTTTCACCGGCAAAATGTGGCGTAATACCTTTTTAAGCTGTTTTTTTATCAGCCGGTACGTTTTCCTGTTCTCTTCGTCTTTCAGAAAAGCCGTCACGGTTTCTTTCCAGTCGTCCGCCTTTTTCAGGGCCGCCATGACATTCCTGATAAAAAGCATCACTCTGCGGAAAAAATTCTGAATCCCGGCGGCAATGCGTGAAAAAATAGTTCCCTTACCGTTATCTTTATGCGGCGGCACGGGAATTTCTTCCTCAGACCGTAAAAACGGCGCCCCGTCTTCTTCCTCCGGCTCTTCCACCCCCGGTTTCTCCGGCTCATCTCCGCCCAGTTCCTGTGCGGAAAGAAGCGGTTCCTCTCGGAAATCACCGGTATAACTGTCCGCCACGCCGTCGATAAACTCCTCGGCGTCGGGAATAAGTTCTTCCTCCACGGTTTCTTCCGCCTCTTCCCCATTCTCACGGAATACGGGAAAGCCCAGAATCCGGACCAGTATTTTCAGTTCCCCGTAATAACTCACCCGCACCGACAAAAGATGCAGAAACCACGTCAGACGGAACATTCCCTCCGGCTTTCCGTAATAGGAGCCCTGCAGCCTGTATCTGAGCGGAACAAGCAGGACAGACAGAAGGATCAATAGGAGCAGTCCCAGGACGGCAAGCAGCAGGAATCCCGCTATTTTTAATATTAGCAACAAAATATGGAGCATTCCATTCACCTCTGCCCATTTATAGAAAGAAATTCCTGAATGGAAAACCCGCCTGTTTTCTGGTACATTTCATCTACAATATCGCGCACCACTTCCAGTGCCTCATAGTAGTCGGCAGCAATTCCGAGAATCAGTAAATCCTCTTTCTTACTGTAATATTCCGAAAGGAGCACGGCGGCAGGATAAATATCCATGATATTTTTTCCTCCGGATGAAGGGGTGATCACATGGACTCCGGCCTGAAACCGGCCTTTACGGATATTCTGAATAATCGAAAATCGTTTTTTCTTGGCTTTTTGGCCTACATATAAATGCTTATACCAGTGCATTCCCCTCCACCATTATCTGCTTCAAATTCACCATACTGGCGTCTTTCTCTGCCGTATCCAGGCACAGCGACAGGCTGTCCCTGATGTACGCCTGGATCTCTTCGAGCGTATTAAACCAGACCGGAATCTCGGCAAGTACCTTTGCCATAACGGCTCTAGAAGTAAATTTCGCCGTGCGTTTCAGGCGCGTCTCCAGTTCTGTAAACAGCCGTTCCAGCGAGGTCTCGAAAATCTCGTCCGTCACTTTCACGCTGTCTGCGTTCATCGCAAGCGGCGCTGCAAAATTTCCGGAAAGGAGCTGGCCGGCCGCAAAGATATCTTCGTCGCCGGATTCGTACCGATCCATCTGTTTTACATACTGCTCCCAGTAATACTCCTGTTTTCCCTCCAGAGGGCTGAACAGTTCAATAACACGGCCGTCATCCTCCGTGAAAAACCCGTCTTTTTCCCTGCTCTTTTTGAGAACCGTCCTCAGGTTTTCGTGAAGAACGGCCTGATACGGAGACGGTTCCGCAAAAGCAGCGGCCAGCATCATTACACACAGATCATTAATCAGAGGCGGCAGGCAGATGAGCTGCCCTAAAAGACACGAAAGGTTCTCATAGCTCTCCTCATAGCGGTCCTTGAGATTCCTATACTCCTCTTTAGAGAGGCTCAGATAATCACAGTTTTCAAGCTCCATGGCCAGGCCTCTGAATTCGGTAAAGAGTTCCGGATCCGCCCCCGCCTTCCCGAATAAGGGCAGCGCCGCCGCGCTCCGGATCCGCCCGATCATGCGGTCGAGATCGTCCTTGTCTCTTCCTTTGTATGGCCGCAGGCTCTCCTCTATGACACTGTAAAACTTACTCTTTGTAAAGCGGACGGGAAGTTCACCGATGATTGCCTGGATACGGCGGTTGATATCAAGCTGGTTCTCGCCGTCCATGACAAAGTCCATCAGATCGTCGGCCAGAACCTCCGGGGTAATCCGGACCGGTTCCGCGCCGTACAGCTTTCTTTCCATTCTGTCGAGAGCGTATTCATGGATACAGTAACAGTCCAGATAAAGTGTCATCTGGTCTAAAAGGCCCAGTATCCGTTCTCTTACGGCCACCAGGCCGGGATACTCTTTTTTTCCATCCAGAAAGGCCTCCGTCTTTTCGGTGAGCATTTCTGCAAAGTCATCCAAGAATCCGGTTGCCTCCGCTTTATCCATATCTTCAAATAAACTGAACAGATTAAGCAAAAATCTTGTGTAGGAATAATAATACGCCGCTGAAAGCAGCTTTTTCTTATCAGTACTGCCCAATTCTTCTTCCCTTCAGCCTTTCTCCTTCATATCCGGCAATGAAAAGTCCGCGGGGCGGGCTTTCGCTGTCTTAGTCTTTTTTATACTGGTTCAGAACGGAACGTCTGAGCAGATCCAATGCCTGGACTACCGTCTGCTCCCTGATCTTCTCCCTGTTTCCGTTAAAATGGAATTCCTCCACTTTGACACTGTCTTTCATGTAGCATGCGATATAGACAAGTCCCACCGGTTTTTCCGGGGTTCCTCCGTCGGGGCCGGCCACGCCCGTAACCGCCACACAGATATCGGCGTCGGTTGCAAATACACCGCCGGTCGCCATCTCCTTTGCTGTCTGCTCGCTGACCGCCCCGTATTTCCTGAGCGTGGTTTTGCTGACATCGAGGACTTTCCTCTTGGCCTTGTTGGAGTAAGTGATAAAGCCCTGGCGGAATACTTCCGATGCGCCCGGGACATTGACAAGACGTCCGGCCAGAAGGCCGCCCGTGCAGGATTCCGCAGTCGTCACGGTCAAATCATACTTGGTGAGCAGGCGCACCACAACGTCTTCCAGCGCCTCTTTCTCATCCGTCGTATAAACGGCTATGCCAAAACGTTTTTTAATCTCTTTCACAACCGGTTTCAGTATCTTCTTGGCCTCGTCATCCGATTCGGCCCTGGCCGTAACACGGATATGCACTTCCTTTGTCTTTGCGTAGGTTGCGATGGTCGGGTTCGTCTGGTTGTCAATCAGATCGAGGAGCATCTCCTCCACCTTGCTTTCACCGAAACCGCAGATTTTGATCATCTGGGAACGGATTATGCCGGACTGTTTTCCCTGGATATAAGGGCTGACCTGCTTTTCGAACATCGGATACATCTCCCCTGGAGGTCCCGGAAGCAGAATCGCAATTTTGCCGTCTTTCTCCATGGCAAGTCCCGGAGCCGTTCCGTTCTGGTTTTCAAAGACCACGGCGCCTTCCGGAACGAGAGCCTGCCCCCAGTTGCTGTCGGGCAGTTCGCTCTTCATCCTGAGCTTGTACCACTCTTCCAGATGGGCCCTGACGGAACCGTCCTCGACGAGATTAAATCCCATCACCTCCGCACAGACTTCCTTTGTGATATCATCCTCCGTCGGCCCGAGGCCTCCGTTTAAAACAATGACATCCGCCCTGCCAAGCGCGGTTTTTATCACCTCGGCCATGCGTTCCCTGTTGTCGCCGACCGTCGTCTGATAATAGACGGACAGGCCGAGCATGGCACATTTTTCAGAGAGGTAACGCGCGTTTGTGTTTACAATATTTCCAAGCAGCAGTTCCGTTCCCACGGAAATCAGTTCAACAACCATCTTTAGATGCTCCCTTCTGTAAGAATCCTGAAGTTCTTTGCGATATAGTCAATAAGTGAAATTACGGTCAGGGCAAGCGCCACCCAGACACAGAGATTTGTAATAAGTGAAAGAGCCGGTATGTTCAGAATCAAAAGAACCACCGCCACCATCTGGAATGTCGTTTTGAATTTGCCCCAGTAGCTCGCGGCGATTACAACGCCGTTGTCGGAAGCTACCAGCCTGAATCCGCTGATAATAAATTCACGGCTGATGATGATGATGACCATCCATGCGGGAAGCTGTCCAAGCTCGATCAGGCAGATCAGCGCGGAGCAGACAAGAAGTTTATCCGCCAGCGGGTCCATGAACTTGCCGAAATTCGTTACCAGATTATATTTCCTCGCGATCTTGCCGTCCAGCAGATCCGTCAGGCTCGCCACAATAAACAGAACCAGGGAAATCATACGGAAGGTAGTGTTTTCACCTCCCTGATACAGCAGAAAGAAAACAAAAAAAGGAATCATTATGACGCGCAAAACCGTCAGTTTATTCGGTAAATTCATCGATCATCTCTCCTATCAAATCATAATCAAGGGCTCCGGTTACTTTTACCCGGCAGAAATCGCCGGACATAAGGGGAACATCCGCACTTACAAATATCAGTCCGTCCACATTTGGTGCATCCATGTAGGTCCTTCCTACAAAGGCGTTTTCATCCGCCACCTTGCCTTCAATCATAACCTCCAGAGTCTTTCCGACCATATTTTCAGCCTTCTCAAACGCGATTTCCTGCTGAAGCTCCATAATCTCGTCGCGCCGCTCAGCCTTTATTTCTTCGGGAACCTGATCCGGAAACGCTGCGGCGGGGGTATCCTCCTCGGCCGAGTAGGCAAATACGCCCAGACGGTCGAATTCCATATCATCCACAAACTCCATCAGTTCTTCATGATCTTCCTGCGTCTCTCCCGGAAAACCGGAGATCAAAGTGGTACGGAGCACAATATCCGGCACCTCCGCCCTCAGACGGGCAATCCGTTCCATGAGTTCCGCCTTGTTCGTCTTTCTTCCCATATTCTTAAGGATCCGGTCGCTGGCGTGCTGGATCGGAATATCCAGATAGTGACAGACCTTCTCTTCCTCCTTAATTACCTGGACCAGTTCCTCGGTAATCTCTTCCGGATAACAGTACTGGACTCTGAGCCATTCAATTCCGGAAATCTTTGAAAGACGGCGTAAAAGCTCGGGAAGCGTCTTCTTCCCGTAGAGATCCACTCCGTAAAGCGTGGTCTCCTGCGCCACCAAAATCAGTTCCTTAACCCCCTGCTCCGCAAGCCCGGACGCCTCCTCTAAAAGGCGCTCCATCGGCACGCTGCGGTAGGGACCGCGCAGGGATGGGATAATGCAGTAGGTACAGCGTTTGTTGCAGCCTTCCGAAATCTTTAAAAAGGCGTAATGGCCTCCCGTGGTCACAATCCGTTTCTCCGCCACCTCAGGGAGTGCCGAAAGATCATGGAAACATGCCATATGCTCGCCTTTCAGGGCCGCATTCAATACATTCGATATCTCGTCATAGGTGGATGTGCCGAGAATGCCGTCCACCTCCGGGATCTCTTCCATAATCTCTTCCTTATAGCGCTGCGCCATGCAGCCGGTTACGATCAGGGCTTTGCAGCTGCCTGATTTTTTCAGTTCCGCCATCTCAAGGATTGTGTTTACGCTCTCCTCTTTTGCGTCATTAATAAAACAGCAGGTATTCACAAGTATGATATCCGCTTCATTCTCATCGTCGGTAAATGTATGGCCGTCCTTATTTAAAAGGCCCAGCATCATCTCCGTATCCACCAGGTTTTTATCACAGCCCAGGGAAATACAAAGTATTTTCATTCTTTCGCTCCAATCGGTCAATTGTTCTTTTCATTACATAAAAAGCCATCTCCTTGCGCTTTACAGCGCGAGACGGCCTTCTTCTTTAGTATTCGATCTCATCTTCAGGAGTATTATCGTCATTGATAATCTTAACTTTGGACTGATACAGCTCGTCAATGGCAATGGAAAGCGGTTTTCTTGCATCGGCCGGTACGGCGGACTCTTCCCCCGCGATCAACTGTCTGGCGCGCTTTGCCGTGGCAATGACGATAGAATAACGGCTCTGGATTAACGGCTCGTCGCCGGGCTCCACACCGCTGTTTACAACTTTAATTAAATCATTATAGGATGGACGTAACATCATAATCGATCAGGCTCCTTTCAAAAGTCCTTCATTTCTTCTCTGATTGTTCTGATAAAAGTTAAATGACTGCTCACCTTGGCATGCATCGACTGGATCAGATGGTGCATCCTGTCCACACATTCGTCAATATCATCATTGACCAGGAGGAAATCATAATTTTCAATTCCTTCGGCCTCTTTCGCAGCTCTTGAAAGTCTCGCATTGATCGTTTCAATCGGCTCCGTGCCTCTGTTCACAAGGCGGCGGCGCAGCTCCTCTGCGCTGGGAGGCGTAATAAACACCAGAACTGCCTCGGGAAACTTCTCCTTGATCTTGAGCGCTCCCTGAATCTCAATTTCCAAAAGCACGTCTTTGCCGGCTTTCATGCTGGAATCGACATACTCTCTCGGTGTTCCATAGTAATTCCCGACATACTGGGCATACTCCACCAGCAGATCGTTCTCTATCATCTCTTCAAATTCTTCACGTGTTTTGAAAAAATATTCTCTTCCGTCTTCTTCTCCGTCCCTTGGGCCGCGGGTTGTTGCGGAAATTGATAAAGCATAGTTATCATATTTTGTAAGAAGGGCCTTCATTAACGTCCCTTTGCCTGCGCCCGAGAATCCGGAAACAACCACTAAAACACCCTGATTATTCATCATACAAGTCTCCGTCTGTCTTAATTGTCATTACTCAATATTCTGAATCTGTTCCCTGACCTTCTCGATCTCGGTCTTTAAGGCAATCGCCTTATCGGACACTTCCAGATCATTGGCCTTGGAAAGGATCGTGTTGGCCTCGCGGTTCATCTCCTGGGCGATAAAGTCGAGCTTTCTGCCCACGCTTCCGCCGGCAGTCAGTTCCGCTTTCGTAGCCTCGATATGGCTTCTGAGACGCACGGTCTCCTCGTCGGTACAAATCTTATCGGCAAAAATAGTAACTTCTGCGGCGATTCTGCCTTCATCGATGGAAGAACTTTCCAGAAGCTCCTTCACCTTCTCTTCCAGCCTGGTTCTGTATTCATCCATGATCTTCGGCGAGCGTTTCTCAACCTCGTCCACCAGACCGGTCATATAGTCAAGCTTACCCAGAAGATCATTCTTCAGGTTCTCGCCTTCCGTGATTCTGCTGTCTACAAACCTGACGGCGGCTCCGCTGACGGCCTCCTCCAGAATCTTCCACATATGCTCCTCATCCTCCGGCTCCTGCTCCATCGTAAGGATCTCAGGAAATCTTGCCAGCGACGACACCCGGACATCGTTCTCAATGCCGAACTGCTCCGACATCCTGCGGAAATATTCCATGTATTCTGCCGCCAGAGAGGCATTGTAGTTAAGAGACATCCGGCCTTCGGTATAGTCTTCATAGGAAATAAACAGATCCACCTTGCCGCGCTGGATATACTTCTTAAGCAGGTTTCGGATCCCTGCTTCAAAGAAATTAAACTTCTTCGGCATCTTGATGCTCAGATCCAGATAACGGTGGTTAACCGCCTTCATCTCCACTGAAATCTTATATTCTTCCGTCGCAATTTCACAACGTCCGAACCCGGTCATACTCTTTAACATGACAGTACCCTCTTTCGTCCATAGATAATGGTATTATAATGCAAATGGGAAAGGGAGTCAACTGAATTGTGTGGGATTTAGTTGAGATGCGAGGACGCCTCTGTAAGACGGCGGACGGGGGAGTGGG
>NZ_URHZ01000031.1 GCF_900547735.1 uncultured Clostridium sp.
TGTCGGCTGCAACGCGTGCGCGTGCTACCATTTCTTCGATCATCTGGATCTGCTCTGGGGTTACTTCTTTTGCCATAACAATAAATCTCCTTTACACTATATTGTTTTTTCTCGCGAAAGCAGTGTGCCTGGCGGCCATGTCTGTATGGCCAATCGGCGGCTGCCCGCGGGGTCAAATGCTCCGTAATTTGCTGTGGGATATTTGACCTTTTACCTCGTCCTTACGGTAATTTCAGTATATATGCCGTGGCCTCAAAAGTCTAATACCGGAATTCTCTCATGTCCATAGAGAATTTCTATAATAGAAAAGAACCCTTGTTTTACAAGGGTTCCCTGTTGAATCAGTGCCTGAATTGTCTTCGGATTTCTTCCCCGATTCCCTCTGCATCCAGTCCGTATTTTTTTAGAAGTTCTCCGGCGGGGCCGGACTCTCCGAATGTATCACGGATGCCGATTTTGTGGACCGGAACGGGGTATTGTTCCGACAGCGCCTCGCAGACGGCGCTGCCCAGGCCGCCGATGATGGAATGTTCCTCCACCGTGACGATCCTTCCGGTCTTTTTTGCCTCCTTTAACAGCAGTTCTTCATCGATGGGTTTGATTGTGTGGATATTCACCACCTCCGCGCTGATGCCCTCTTTTGCAAGCATTTTTGCCGCTTCCAGGCAGGCGGGAACGCACAGGCCGGTGGTCACGATCGTCAGATCGGTCCCCTCCCGCAGCACGATTCCTTTTCCCAGTTCAAACCGGTAACCGGCGTTTTCGTTAATAACCGGAACGGGAAGGCGGCCGAACCGCAGGTACACCGGGCCGTCATGCTCATAGGCGGCCTTCACCGCCGCTCTCGCCTCCACATCGTCGGCTGGGCAGATGACGGTCATTCCCGGGATTGTCCTCATCAGAGCGATATCCTCGTTGCACTGGTGGGTAGCCCCGTCCTCCCCAACGGAGATTCCGGCATGGGTGGCTGCAATTTTCACATTGAGATGGGGGTAACCCACGGAGTTTCTGACCTGCTCAAAGGCGCGGCCTGCCGCAAACATGGCAAAAGAGCTGGCAAAAGGCACTTTACCCGACGCCGCAAGTCCGGCTGCAATCCCAATCATATTACATTCCGCAATTCCGCAGTCGATGTGGCGTTCGGGAAAAGCGCTGCGGAAAATCGCGGTCTTCGTTGCCTCCGCCAGATCGGCATCCAGCACAACCAGATCCTCATGCAGTTTTCCAAGCTCCGCCAGGGCGTTGCCGTAGCTCTCCCTGGTTGCAATCTTTTTATTCTCCATCTTTGCATCCCTCCCTTTCAAGTTTTTCCCCGAGACTTTCCAGTTCCTCCATGGCGGTCTTATATTCCGCGTCATTCGGGGCCTTGCCGTGCCAGGACGCTTTATCCTCCATAAAGGAAATTCCTTTTCCCTTAATGGTTTCCGCGATAATCGCGGTCGGTTTACCGGTCACCGTCCGGGCCTCCCGGAACGCGCTCCTCAGCTTTTCCATATCATTTCCGTCGTCTACACAGATGACATGGAAATGAAACGCCTCAAATTTCTTATCAATCGGATAGGCGGAACAGACTTCTTCGAGGGAGCCGTCTATCTGGAGATTATTGTTGTCCACAATCACCACAAGGTTGTCAAGTTCCCGGAACCCGGCGAACATGGCGGCCTCCCAGACCTGGCCCTCCTGAAGCTCCCCGTCTCCCAGAAGCGCATACACCCGGTGGGATTTGCCGTCCATCTTAGCGGCCAGCGCCATTCCTACCGCCGCCGAGATTCCCTGTCCCAGGGAACCGCTGGACATGTCGACGCCGTTTATGTGTTTCATATCGGGATGCCCCTGGAGATAGGAGCCGGTGTGGCGCAGCGTCACCAGATCCTCCTTTGGGATATATCCTCTTTCCGCTAAAGCCGCATACAGCCCCGGCGCATTGTGTCCTTTGGACAGTACGAAACGGTCCCTGCCCTCCCAGTCCGGCCGGGAGGGATCAATATTCATCTCCTCAAAATACAGATAAGTCAGAATGTCCGCGGCCGAAAGGGAACCGCCCGGATGGCCGGACTTTGCCGCGTGTACGGAAGTTAGGATTCCTTTTCTGACTTCATTTGCCGTTGTTTTAAGCTTCAATAGATTCATAGAAAAACTCCTTTTCTGAAAAGAGCCTGCTCCTTAATCCATTAACGGCAGGGCGCAGGCTCTCTTATCACTTACTGTCTTCTTTAAACTTCTCAATTCCCGCATCGGTCAGAGGATGTTTCACCATCTGCATGAGGACCTTATACGGCACGGTGGCGATGTCGCCTCCCGCCTTTGCACACTCAATAATGTGCAGCGGATGTCTCGTGGACGCGCAGATAATCTCCGTACTGATGTCCGGGTAATTGCCGAATATCTGCGTAATATCATAAATCAGGTCTGTACCGCAGGTGGAAATGTCGTCCAGTCTTCCGAGGAAAGGAGACACATAGGATGCGCCCGCCCGGGCGGCCAGAAGAGCCTGGCTGGCGGTGAAAATGAGGGTCACATTCGTTCTGATTCCTTCCGCCGAAAGCGATTTCACCGCCTTAAGTCCCTCCGCCGTCATCGGAATTTTGACGACCATATTAGGGTGGATTTTGGCAATCTCCCTGCCCTGTGCAATCATTTCCTCCGCTTTTTCCGCATCCGCCTTCACTTCCCCGGATACGGGACCGTCCACAATTTCCGTAATCTCCTTGATTACCTCAGAGAAGTCGCGGCCTTCCTTTGCGATCAGGGACGGATTTGTCGTCACTCCGCAGATAATTCCCATCTCATTAGCTTCCCTGATCTCGTCTACGTTAGCCGTATCTATAAAAAATTTCATACTGTCCTCCCTTAGAAATGCTGCCTTTAGAACTCACCGTTTCTCTTCATCAGAGACCGTTCGCCGCAAGGTATTTTTTCGCCGTCTCCAGGCAGCGGCCCGCGTGTCCCAGCTTACCTCTAACCTCCATCTCGGCGGCGTTGGGCAGTTCGATGGCATAGTACGGGATATTGGCGATTCCATGCAGCATTCCGGCGATATCAATCTCTCCCTCTCCGACGTACAGACGTCCGGAACGGGCTACGCCGGTCATATCGGGATGGTCTAACGGAGGGATAAATCCGGGTCCGTCACACAGATGGACAAAGCCGAACCGCTCTGCCGGTATCTCTTTCAGCATTTCCTGCGTCACACCGGCTCTGTGGGCATGGAGCGTATCCACCATAAGCTTTAAATTGGGACGCTTCAGAATATCCATTACCTCCAGAGATTCTTCGAGAGTCCGTACATTGGCAAATGCCATAAATTCCAGGTTCACAAGCAGATCATACTTTGCAGCCATATCACATATCATTTCAAGCTGACGAAGAGCCGCTTCCCGATCCAGGGTCCAGACACTGGAAATCACGTATTTTGCCCCCAGCTCGGCGGCTTTCTCAAAGTCCGCCTCGTAGGAGGCCACATCAAGTCCGTCTCCCACGCGCGCCAGCTCAATATCCATCAGGCGCACTCCGGTTCGTTCAAGGGCCGCCCTGACATTTTTAAAAATCACCTCATTTGCCAGCCTGAAGTCAGGCTCCCCCGGCATTTTCATTGAGATCGGGCGCAGACTGACTCCCTCGTAGCCGCATCGGGCTGCGATTTCTACCTGATCGGCCGGGTGGGTACCCGGCACGGTCAGATAAGATAAAGAAAATAAATTTTTCATCGTTTACCTCCGTTTCATGCAATTATGCATCATGAGATTTCGAATGGCTTGGCGCTACATAACGGCCGTTCTCTTTCTTAATCAGTTTTCCTTCTTTAACGAGTGCGTTCGGCGTATAAATATCGTTGATATTCCAGCAGCCCGGCGTCGGCACTACGATGTTCTCCATTGGAGCCTCCACTAAGAACGGGCGGCCCGCCTTATTGGCTTCGATGGCCTTTTCCATGGCCGGTTTGAATTCTTCCGCAGAATTAATGCAGATGGACTCGATTCCGTAGCTCTTTGCCACGTCCGCCCAGGAAATGGTGTAACGCTCTCCGTCGGCTTTATAGAATACCGTACCGAATTTTGTTTTATAATTGGCATTTTCAAGTCCTGCGATTGTACCGAAGGCCGAGTTATTCATAACCACCCAGGTGCAGGCGATTCCCTGCTCTACCGCAGTGGCCAGACAGGACGGATTGATGCCGAAACCGCCGTCTCCGGTCAGGTTAAGGACAATTTTGTCGGGAGCAGCCAGTTTGCCGCCCAGTACAGCCGACGGGCCGAATCCCATGGTAGCCAGACCGGATGAGTGGTGGATGGCTCCCGGACGCGTAATGTCGAATTCCTGTGCAACGCCGTTCTTGTTCCAGCCTACATCGGTAAAGATCACTGCATCCTCCGGAATCACTTCCTTGACGTCCTTAAGGATTCTCTGAGGCGTCATCGGGAAACGGTTATCACTTGAAATCGATGCATTGGACTGTTTGAACTCTGCCTTGGCCCTGGCAATTCTGGCCCGGAGTTCCGGATTGCTTCGTCCTTCCGGACAAATCTTTTTCACTTCTTCAAGGATCTGGGCAAGACCAATCTTTAAGTCTCCCATGGCTCCGATTTCTACCGGATAGTTGCGTCCGATCTCCATCGGGTCGATGTCAATCTGTAAAAAGGTGGTCTTATCAGGGTCGAATGTGACTCCCTGATACCAGCTTGAACTGTCGGCCTCGCCGAATCTGGTGCCGAGGCCCAGGATTACATCGGCATTCGTGGTCAGTGAGTGGGTGAATTCAAGGCCCCAGAAACCGGTCTGTCCAATCATCAGCGGGTGCAAGTCGGATAAGCAGCCCTGTCCTGCCAGTGTACGCGATACCGGAATGTCCATGAACTCAGCCAGAGCAGCCAGTTCCTCGGATGCCTGGGATAAAAGGATTCCGCCGCCTGCATGGAGAACCGGGTTCTTTGCCTCCACCAGTTTCTTTGCGATTGCCTTTGCAGCCGCAGGATCCAGGGCGGGACGCATGGTTACGAGATTTCCTTTGTAGGTGCGTGCCCAAAGTTCCTCATCCATCTCTCTTGAGAACATATCCATCGGAACGTCCACAAGGACAGGTCCCGGACGGCCGGACTCGGCCAGGCGGAATGCCTTTTCGAGAATGTCGGGAAGCGCTTCCACATCATCCACTCTCCAGGCGCGCTTTACAACCGGCTCCAGCAGTTTGTACTGGTCGCCGTCGGCATGCATCTGCACTTCCTGGTGAGGATGGCGGCCATAGTAGTAGCTCGGCACATCACCGGCAATAACTACCATGGGGATGGAATCCAGCGAGGCATTGGCAACGCCTGTGATTACATTGGTAAGACCAGGCCCCAGATGGCACATTACCACCGATGCCTTATGTGTCACACGGGCATAACCGTCTGCGGCCGTGGAGGCCACGCTCTCATGTCTTGTTCCTATGTACTGGATTTTCTCGCTGCGGGACAGTGCGTCCAGCATTCCGATTACGGTATGGCCGCAAAGACCGAATAACTTAGTAACGCCTCTGCGTTCCAGATAATCTACTAATAAATCAGATACTAATTTGCTGCTCATTTTAATCTCCTCCGTTTACTCTTTTATGTCCGATTTCATACTTAATGTCTGGTTCTATTCTTGATGTCTGGTTCTGTTCTTAATGTCTGGTTCTATTCTTGATGTCTGGTTCTGTTCTTAATGTCCGGTTCTATTCTTGATGTCCGGTTCTATTCTTAATGTCCGGTTCTATTCTTAACGCCCGGTTTTATCCTTATTTTTCTGCCGCAATTTCATTCAGCTTTTCGGCAATTCTTCCGTATCCCGAGAAAAAGCTGCACAGTAAGGGGGTTTTTACGTCTTTTAAGTCGGGCAGCAGCGCGCGCATGGACACCTGGGCCATTACGATGGCGTCGTACCCCATTTTATCCAGCTCTCTGATGTTTTCCATCAGTATGCGGTTGTGCTCTTCCGGATGTCCTGCCTGAAGGGCATCCCAGGCGGCGTTCTGCAGATACTGTGTGCAATCCATCTTTTTGCCCTGTGCCGCGCCTGTCTTTTCAATCAGTCTCTGGCTCGGACCGAGCGTTGTTTCCACCGTGGCAATCAGGGCAATCTTCGTTCCCAGACTTACCGCCTCCTCAGCCATCGGCAGATCCACCTTCATAACGGGGACATTCACTTCTTTCTCATAGATGTCGGCCACCTCTCCCACCGTGGAGCAGGAGTTGACGATTAAATCCGCTCCGGAGATTTCCGCCGCTTTTGCGTAGAGAGTCATCCTGTCGATTACCGCCTGGCTTGGCCCTCCGTTTGCACGGACATCATTCAGCAGGGTGCTGTCGGTGATAAATTCCACCCTCACTCCCGGGACTTTTTCCTTCAGGAATGCGATGGTATCCTCCCGTTTGGCAAAACTGGTCTGTAAAATACATACATGTGGGGATTTCATAATTACCTGTCCTTTCCCGGCCGGGTTTACCGCGCCGTCTATCTTTTTCTGGCGATTAGCGCCTTTGCCTTTGCCACGATGGAATCCACATCCATGCCGTGGTCACGGTAAAGCAGCTCCGGATCGCCGGATTCACCGAATTTATCCTGGACGCCGATCCTCTGCATCGGAACCGGTTCCTGTTCCACCAGCACTTCCGCCACCGCGGAACCAAGGCCGCCGAAAATGGTATGGTCCTCGATTGTCATGACCGCTCCGGTCTCCCGCGCCGCCTTTATTACCGCCTCATTGTCTAACGGTTTAATGGATGCCATGTCGAGCACCCTCACAAGGATTCCCTGCTCCTTTAAAACAGCGGCCGCATCCAGCGCTTTTTTAAGCAGTATTCCGGAGACTATCATTGTCATATCGTTTCCGTAATCCACTACGGTGCGCGCCTTGCCCCATTCAAACTCATAGGAGGCCGGGTCATAGATGTCTTCCACCGGATTGCGGTGCAGCCTGACATAGAGGGGGCCGGTAAAATCTACCGCCGCATGGGCCAGGGCTTTTGCGGATACCGCGTCGGCCGGCTGAACCACGGTCATGTTCGGGAAGGACCGCATGATGGACACGTCCTCAATCGCCGCATGGGTAGCGCCGTCGCCGCCGACCTGAAGTCCCGTATGGGTTCCTATCACGGTCACATTCAGATTCGGGTAGCACACGAAGGTTCTTACCTGCTCACAGGCCCTCATGGAAGCGAATACCGCGAATGTTGCAAGGAACACCTTGTTTCCGCAGGCTGCCAGTCCGGCTGCGCCCCCCACCATATTTTGTTCGGCAATGCCGAACGAGAACTCCCTCTCGGGAAAGTATTTTCCGAATTTCTCCAGGCCGCATGCCTTGGTGTCGGCGTTGCAGACTACGAAGTTTTCGTTTGTTTTTGCGATTTCTATCAGTTCATGGCCGAATGCCATTCTGGTTGCAAGTGTCTTTGCCATCACACAACACCTCCTTCCTCTATCTCTGAGATTGCCTTTACAAGCTGTTCGTCATCGGGCGCCGCTCCATGCCATGCCGAGTCGTCTTCCATGAAGGAGACGCCCTTGCCCTTGACGGTGCGCATCAGGATGACCGTAGGGTTCCTCATGGTCTTTGCCGTGTGGAGCGCCGTAAGCACATCTTTCATATTGTGTCCGTTTACTTCCACAACCCTCCAGCCGAAGGAGCGCCATTTGTCTCCCAGAGGCTCAACGGTCATGATGTCGTTCACCCAGCCGTTAATCTGGACTCCGTTGCAGTCCACAATCGCCACCAGGTTTTTGAGGTTATGGTGGCTGGCCGCCATCGCAGCCTCCCAGACCATGCCCTCCTGTATCTCTCCGTCACCCAGCATGACATAGGTCATGTAATCCTGGTGGTGGAGCCTGGCCGAAAGAGCCATTCCCACGCCTGCCGACAGGCCGTTTCCAAGGGAACCTGCCGTCATGTCGATGCCCGGCACCTTATTCATGTCCGGATGTCCCTGAAGAATGGAGTGATACTGACGCAGCGTGTTCAGTATCGCCGGGTCAAAGAATCCGCGGCGTGCCAGGGCTGCATACAGTACCGGGCAGGAGTGGCCTTTGGAAAGGATGAAACGATCCCGGTCTGCGAAGTCCGGCTCCTCCGGTTTAATATTCATTACATGAAAATACAGGGCTGTTACCATTTCCACCGCCGACAGGGAACCTCCCGGATGACCGGCTTTTGCAGAATGTATCATTGAAATGATATCCTGCCTGAGCTGTACCGCCTGTTTCTCCAGGCGTTCTACATCACGCTCTGTGAAATAATTGCGATTTTCCATAATTAATCCTTCCTATCCTAAAATATATAAAATCTTATGTTTTCTGGACTTTCAGGTTCCTCCCGGGTGGCAGCCTTTTTAGTTCAGTTCCTGTTTCTGACTTGATCTTACTACAGCCGCTCAGAAAGATCCAATTCTTCTTCCTGACAGTTACTATCACTAAAAATGATAGTAATGTTGTCCGTTTGATTTTTTTATAATATAATAAGGCCAGAAGTAAAGAGCCGGGAGGAATTCCAATGGAATTATATACAATGAACTATGTTCTGGCCGTGGCGGACTGCGGGAATTTTTCCCTGGCCGCCCAGGCCTGCCATGTGGGACAGCCCGCACTGTCCCAGCAGATTGCAAAACTGGAACGTGAGCTGGGTCTGCCCCTGTTTTACCGCAATTCCCGTGGCGCCACGCTCACCGATGCGGGTAAGGAATTTGTCCTGCGCGCGCGTGAGATTGTGCAGCGCACCGAGGCCCTGGAAGCCGAGATGGCATTCTATGCCGGTCTTCACAAGGGCAGCCTGACCCTGGGGATCATCACCAGCCTGCAGTGCATTGATTTTGGGGAGATGCTGTCGTCCTTCTGCTATAACTACCCCGATATTTCGGTAAATATTATCCAGGAGGGAACCCACCGCCTTGTGGACCTGCTGCTGGAACGCAAAATTGATCTGGCCTTTTTAAACAGGCCGCTGACGGAACTGCCGCAAAGCCTCGATTTCGCCAAACTGGGCGAGGACTGCTACTCTCTGGCCGTTCCCAGCCGCCATCCGCTGGCAGGCAGGAAAACGGTGAGCTTAAAGGAACTTAAGGATGAGCACTTTATTTTCCACCAGAGCGGACAGGTTGCCTCGGAGCTGTGCCTCCTTGCCTGCCGGAACGCCGGATTTGAACCCGATATCGTCTGCCGCTCCGGCAGCCCCACCACCGGACTTTACATGGTCCAGGGCGGTCTCGGCGTGGCCTTCCTTCCGTCCGAAGAATTTCTGTCCCGTACTCTGTCGGGTGTCGTAGAACTGAAAATAGAGGAAAAGATCACAAAAGAAGTGGGGATCGCCTGGCGCAGGGATGCGTCGTCGCCTCTCCTGGACGCTGCCGTGCGGTTCGCAAAGGGGTGGGTCAGCGGCTGACGGGGGAGAACTTGCCCGTCAAACAACGAAAAGCATGCTTCACGAACTTTTCATTGCCACTCAATTAAAAGATGCTCCCGTCCATACAGGTAACTGTTATAGTAAAACATACCTGTATGGATGGGAGCATTCTATATTCCAATCCTTATTTTTAGCTTTTTGATCCTTGTATTGCTTTCCGTATTCTATTCTCTGCTATCCGCTTTCTATCCTCTGCTTTCGGCTTTTTTCCTCTGTTTTCGGCTTTTTTCCTCTGTTTTCGGCTTTTGATTCTTTTCCTTCCTGACGTTATTCTTTTAAATTATACTTTTTAATTCTCCGGTAAACGGTCGCCCTGCTGACGCCCAGCTCGGCCGCCGCCTTCAGCCGTCCCTCCTCGCTCCATCCAAAGCGCTCCAGCGCCTTCTTAAGCTGCACGGCTTCTTCGGGCAGGGATGTGGATGAAGGTAAGGTGAACGACAGGGCGGAGGCTCCCGGCACAGGAACTGCCTTAAATCCGTCCGGAAGTATCCGGCGCGCCGCAGTGATCAGCGATTCCGGAAGATCCTGCAGGCCAATCTGGCTGCCCTCGCACATGCAGACCGCATATTCCATCGTGTTCTGCAATTCCCTGATGTTGCCCCTCCACGGATAGGAAAGGAACAGGGACTGCACCTCTTCGCTCAGTCCGCCTATCTCCTTGTGGAATGCCTGGTTATATTTGCGGAGCATATGCCCCGACAGATATAGCACATCCTTGCCCCGTTCCCTCAGGGGAGGGATCTTAAGTGAAATCACGTTCAGGCGGTGGAACAAATCCTCGCGGAACGTACCACGCTCCACCAGCTCTTCCAGCGGCCGGTTGGTGGCGGCTATGATACGCAGATCAACGGGAATGGGCCGTGAACCGCCCAGGGGTTCTATCTCATGGGTTTCCAGCGCGCGAAGGAGTTTCTGCTGAAGATACAGGGGCATGTTTTCCACCTCGTCTAGAAACAGGGTGCCGCGGTCGGCGGAAAGGAAACGGCCCTGCTTGTCCGTGGAAGCTCCCGTAAATGCACCCTTTTTATAGCCGAATAACTCACTCTCAATCAACTGCTCCGGGACCGCCCCGCAGTTGATTGCCACAAACGGCCCGGAACTCCTGGGACTCAGCTCATGGATTCCCCTGGAAAAGAGTTCCTTTCCCGTTTCCGTCTCGCCGGTCAGCAGAACCGTGGACGAATACCTGGCCAGTTTCGCAGCCTTCTGCTTAAACTGGATAAAGGACGGATCCTCCGACAGAATACGGGAAAACGGTTCGGCCGGGGGCAGGGAATTCTGTGGGACGATGATGGTCCGCGTCACCGGCGGCTTGCTGCTTCGAAACTGCATGTAACCGCTCAGAAGCTCCACAAAGGAGTCTGTAAACTGAGCCATCTCCTCAAAGCGGCTGCTCAATAATTCCGCCTGTGTTTCATTGGTAGCCGTAACGCCGAAGATTCCCACCGGCTCGTCGTTCACCCAGATTGAGGCGTGGACGGAGGCCATCCAGGGGCACTTGTGAAAGCGCGGACAGTTGCGGCAGCGCTCGTCACTTCCCGGATGGTGGATGATGGTACGCCTCTCCTTCTGCTGGTAAAGGGCGCGGTTTAAAACACCGTTCGGGGTCAGATAACAGCCTACCAGAGGCCGGGCATATCCGGTGCAGGCCACCCTTCTCAGGTTTTTATCAATAAATTCGATATCCAGGTTCAGGGCACTTGAAGTGTTGTCAGCTAAAATCTGAAGTTCATTTTGTATTCCACTAAGCAAAGTATTCAAACAGCAGCCTCCTTTCAGTGAGACACGATATGTCATGAGATATCACTCCGTACTCAAATGACACGTACAAGGGTGATAAATCACCCTATTTACAGTAATTATCACATAAGACACGGGGTTTTACAACCGATTTATGGCATCCAAATGGTTAATTTTTCCTATTTCACCCCTGAGGGGCATTTTGGCACGGAAGTTGCTTATTAATAAAGTGCCATGGCAAGTTAATTAACTAAAAGGAGGGTTACAATGAGTTTTTGGGATGTTATATTGGACTTCGGCCTGATGAGTGCCCTGATACTTCTGGGACAGCTGCTGAGGGCAAAGGTGAAAATTCTTCAGGAGCTTTTTATTCCGGCATCACTGACGGCAGGCGTACTTGGACTGATCTTCGGGCCAAACGGCCTTGGGATAATTCCATTTTCCTCCGCCTTCGGTTCCTACTCCGGCGCACTGATTGTCCTGGTGTTCGCAGCGCTACCGCTGTCACAGGAAAACGTCAAAAAAGAGAAAAGCAGTTCCGGCGTCATCCAGATGTGGAGTTTCCAATTGGTGACTTACCTGGGGCAGCATCTGTGGGCAATGGTTTTAGGCCTTCTGCTGTTCGTTCCTGTTTTTGGCACTCACCCGGGCTTTGGCTACATGCTCCCCACAGGCTTTGTAGGCGGCCACGGAACGGCTGCCGCGGTTGGAGATTCCTTTGCCGGAATGGGCTGGGAGGATGCCGGAGCCTTAGGCATGACTTCCGCTACGGTGGGAATTCTGTCGGGACTGATTGGCGGAATTATTTTAATTAAACTGGCCACGAAAAAAGGCTATACAAACTATATTACAGATTTTGTCAAACTCCCCGAGAGCTTCCGTACCGGACTGATCCCGGAGCAGGAACGGGAAGTGATGGGCCGGGAGTCCTTCTCAACCATCTCGGTAGATCCGCTGGCAGTCCATACCGCCCTTCTCTTCGTGGTGGCCTACGGAGCAAAAAAAATCGCCGATTTTGTCCTGTACCTGAATCCGAAGCTGAGCCTGCCGATCTTTTCCCTGGCGGTGCTGGTCGGTTTCATCGTCATGAAACTGATGCGGCTTGGAGGAGCCGATAAATATGTGGACCGGAGGGTAATTACGCGTCTCAGCAGTACATTTACCGATTATCTGGTTGGTTTCGGCGTGGCCTCCATCCAGCTCGGCATAGTGGTTAAATATGCGGTGCCCCTGGCTATTCTGTTCACCTGCGGCATCCTGTTCAACATATTTGTAGCCGTATGGCTGGCACCCAGGATGTTTACCAAGGACTGGTTTGAAAAGGGAATCTTTACCTACGGATGGGCCTCGGGAGTTACGGCAATCGGTATTACGGTTCTCAGGATCTGCGATCCGAACTTTAAGAGCGGCACCCTGGATGATTTCTCGCTCTCTTACCTGTTTGGAAATATGTGGGCGGAGCTGACCGTCGTGACGATGGGACCGATTCTAATCGCCACGGGACTCGCGGTGCCTTATACGCTGGCCCTGGCGGGAGCCTTCGTGATAGTTCTGCTGGTTACGTGGAAACTGAAAGGATTTCATAAGAGCGTTCGGAAATCTAATGCCTGAAATCAAAACAAATAATGATTTAATAAATAAAGGAGGATTTTTATTATGAGCAGCACAAAAATTGATTTTTTGTATCTGGATGAGCAGGAGATGATTAAAGCCGGTGTAAAGGACATGCATGAATGTGTCGGCGTGATGGAGGAAGTGTTTACCCTGCTGGGACAGGGAGACTATGTCATGGGCGGAAGAAACCACAATTCCCACGGCATCCTGATTTCATTCCCGGATGAGCCGCAGTTCCCAAATATGCCTAAGAACGGACCAGACCGCCGTTTTATGGCGATGACGACCTATCTGGGAGGCCGTTTCCATGTTGCAGGAGAAAAATGGTATGGCTCCAATAAGGCAAACCTGGAGAAGGGACTCCCCCGCTCCATCCTCATGGTAATGCTCAATGACGCGGATACGGGAGCTCCTCTGGCCCTGATGAGCGCCAACCTGATCAGTGCAATCAGAACGGGAGCAATCCCAGGCGTGGGAGCAAAATACCTTGCCAGAGAAGACGCTAAAACATGCGCCCTGATCGCAGCCGGCGTTATCAGCCGCACCTGTTTTATGTCCCTCATCGACAGCAGGCCGGGAATTGAGAATGTCCGCATCTACGACGTATTCCCGGAACCGGCCGAGCGCCTGGCAAACTTTATCAGAGAGACTTATCCGACGGTTAAAAACGTGGAAATCTGCTCCAGCGTTGAGGACGCTGTCCGCGGAGCCGATATTGTCAATGTCGCGGCTTCGGGAAAAGTTTACCCGCGTATTGAAGAAGACTGGCTGAAACCCGGCGTATTTGTCTCACTCCCAGCCGGTATAGACATGGATTCCGATTTCCTGATCAGCGACCGCTGCCGCCGCGTGGTAGATAACTGGAAGATGTATGAAGCATGGTCCGAAGAGCTTACAACGCCGTATTGGAATATCATGGGACTGATCGGCACCAAATATCTCGATTTAATTGATGAGGGCCTTATTACGAAAAAGCAGATTGACAATCTCGGAGACATCACGGCAGGTAAGATCCCGGGACGTAAGAGCGAGGATGAGAAGATTCTGTTCGGTATGGGCGGTATGCCGGTCTACGACGTGGCCTGGGGATACCAGCTTCTCCAGAATGCAAAAAAACTGGGACTCGGCACTTCGCTGAACCTGTGGGAAAAGCCGGACTTGGCATAAGCGCCCCCACCGCTTGGCCTTAACTATACCGGAACTAATTGAGGGAGCCGCCAAATCACTGAAACTTATGTGATTTGGCGGCTCCCTTTACTTTATTGCTTTATGTGTTTTATTACTTTATGTGTTTTATTACTTTATGTGCTTTATTACCTATTTGCTTTATTCCTCTTTGCTTTATTTCTTATTTCGCATTGTGGGATTTAGCATGGCTTGGAGCTACGAATCTTCCGTGCTCATCCTTCACCAGCTTACCTTCTTTTACAAGGTCGTTCGGGCTGAAGATATCATTGATATTCCAGCAGCCTGGGGTTGGAACTACGATGTTCTCCATCGGAGCCTCTACCAGGAACGGACGTCCTGCCCTGTTGGCTTCTATTGCTTTCTCAAGGGCCGGTTTGAACTCTTCTGCGGAGTTTACACAGATAGACTCTACGCCGTATGCTTTTGCAACGTCGGCCCAGCGTGGTGTGTAGCTCTCACCGTCCGGTGTGTGGAATACGGTACCGAATTTTGTATGGTAGTTGGCATTCTCAAGTCCTGCAATTGTACCGAATGCGGAGTTGTTCATAACAACCCATGTGCAGGCGATATCCTGCTCTACTGCGGTTGCAAGGCAGGTCGGGTTTACGCCGAAGCCGCCGTCGCCGGTCAGTGTGAGGCAGATTTTATCAGGAGCAGCCATCTTGCCGCCGAGTACTGCGGATGCACCGAAGCCCATTGTCGCAAGGCCGGATGAGTGATGGATGGTTCCCGGGATTGTGATATCATACTGCTGTGCAACGCCGTTTTTGTTCCAGCCTACATCGGTGAAGATTACTGCATCCTCCGGGATAACTTCTCTTACATCCTTTAAGATGCGCTGAGGTGTCATTGGGAAACGGCTGTCGTTGGCAATATCTGTTCTGCTTTCCTTGAAAGCTGCCTTTGCCTCGGCAATCTTCGCCCTCAGTTCAGGATTCTTTTTGCCTTCCGGACAAATCTTCTTAACTTCTTCCAGAATCTGTGCCAGACCAATCTTCAGGTCGCCGATGGCGCCGATTTCAACCGGATAGTTGCGGCCGATTTCCAGCGGGTCGATATCAATCTGAAGGAATGTCGTATAATCAGGGTCAAATGTTACGCCGCGGTACCAGCTTGAGCTGTCTGCCTCTGCGAAACGTGTTCCAAGGCCAAGGATGACATCGGCTTTTGTGGTAAGGGAATGTGTGAATTCAAGTCCCCAGAAACCTGTCTGGCCAATCATAAGAGGATGACGGTCTGAGAGACATCCCTGTCCCATCAGTGTACGGGATACCGGAATATCCAGGAACTCAGCCAGGGCAGCCAGTTCTTCGGATGCCTGGGAAAGCAGGATTCCGCCGCCGGCATGAAGTACCGGGTTCTTTGCCTCAACAAGCTTCTTTGCGATGGCTTTTGCGGCTGCCGGATCCAGTGCAGGACGCATGGTCATGTGGCTGTCTTTATAAGTACGATCCCAGAGATAATCTTCCATCTCGCGTGAGAACATATCCATCGGCATGTCAATCAGGACAGGTCCCGGACGGCCGGACTCAGCGAGGCGGAATGCCTTATCCATGATGTCTGGAAGAGCTTCCACATCGTCTACGCGCCAAGCACGTTTTACAACCGGCTCAAGCATCTTGTACTGTGTTGCATCACCGTGCATATTTACTTCCTGATGAGGATGGCGGCCGAAGTAGTAGCTCGGTACATCGCCTGCGATAACGACCATCGGGATAGAGTCAAATGCTGCGTTGGCAACACCGGTCAGCACGTTTGTAAGGCCAGGCCCAAGGTGGCATAAAACAACGGATGCCTTGTGTGTAAGACGGGCATAACCGTCTGCCGCAGTAGACGCCACCGCCTCATGTCTGTTTGAGATATATTTTACTTTATCATTGCGTGACAGAGCGTCCAGCAGACCAATTACCGTATGTCCGCAGAGGCCGAATACATATTTCACATCACGGCGTTCCAGGTAATCTACCATTAAATCGGAAACCAGTTTCTTACTCATAGTTGTTCCTCCATTTAGATTCTTTCTTTTTGTTTACTGCGTGTTATTGTATCTGTTTTTGATTCTTTTTCTATTTTTTGTTTTTTTCTAATTTTTAACTATTTCTTAACACCTTGGATATTATTTAATTTATTTGTAATATCCGGATTTCCTATAACAGCTTCCGCTCCGTCTATATCAGTCCGTGGTGTTCCATATACTGTTCGAACACCTCTCCGCTGCGGATGACATAGTCCCGGAAATACTTGGCTGCCGGAGGGATATACCGCTCCTTATTCCACTGCAGGTACAGCTTACGCTGGGGAATGTCGTTGGCAATGGGCAGAATCTCTGTGTTGTAAGGCGCTCCGGCCAGCGGATATGGTACAATTGCTACCCCGCGTCTGGCTGCCACCATACCGTATATAATCTGATCGCTCAGTGTCTCCATGACAATATTGGGACAGATTCCAAGTTCCCTGAAAATCTCATCCAACTGGTTTCTCAGTTGGCCGCTGGGGTCAAAGGCGATAAAGTTCTCACCGTCCAGCTCCCTCAAATCCACGCTTCCCTCCCCGGCCAGCCGGTGCCCTTCCGGCGCCAGCACCACCAGGCGGTGCGTTCCTATGTAAGCAGCTTCAACCTGCGGATGATTAAGTCTTGTAGAAAGTATCAGGTCGACCGAACCGTCCAG
Organism: uncultured Clostridium sp.; assembly: GCF_900547735.1. GTDB lineage: Bacteria > Bacillota > Clostridia > Lachnospirales > Lachnospiraceae > Otoolea. The sequence continues at coordinate 16,621 of NZ_URHZ01000031.1, forward strand.
CAGCATGCCGTAGAGTGTTTTCCACCCCTCCTGGCTGTACTGGAACTGTACGCCCAGCCGGTTCGTATCCGACTGGTACCGCACCATGAGATCCGGTGCAAATTGGGCCATCGACGGAAATCCCGCCAGGGATATTGTCCCTTCATTCGGATCAATATACCCTTTTAGCGTGGTAATGCCGTCCTCCAGTGAATTTATAGTCCTTTGAACATATGGCTGGAATATTTCACCATACTTGGTTAATTTGATATTGCGTCCCTGCCGCTCAAACAGCTCTGCCCCAAGTTCATTTTCCAGTTCCTTGATGGCATGGCTTAAGTTTGACTGACTCACGTGCAGCTTTTCCGCCGACCTCGTGTAGTGCTCCAGTTCTGCAATCGTGTTAAAATAATACAGCCACTGCAAATTCATATGTAATCCTCCTAACGCTTTTCTGCATGTTTCCCCGTTCCTATTATCTATAAGTTTCCGGGAAACCGCAACCGTTTTATATATTGGAGGATTCTCTTGCCACCCGCTCTTTGTCAAGCTGGCGCGTCTCCCATGTATTGAGAACTACATCCAGCGATATCAGGAACAGTCCAATGAAAAATGCAGGGGTAAACGTCTCACCCAGAAGCCAGGCTCCTAAAAGCGCTGCAAAAGCAGGCTGTAACGGGTAAAACAGGGAACAGGTGCTCGCCGGCAGCATGGACAGGCATTTTGTCCAGGTATACTGCGCCAGGCCGGAACCTGCAAATCCGAGATAAAGGATTACCGCCACGCTGAGCGGGGTAACCGATATCGGCTGTGTACAAACTGCCACGATTCCCACGGGTATGTGGAAAATCAGGCTGATGGCCATACTGTAGGTGGTCACCAGAACCGCCGGATACTTCGCAGTCAGTCTGCGCATATAAACGGAGGCTGCGGCAAAGGCTACAACTCCCACCAGAACCACGGCGATTCCAAGTGTTTCCCCGTGAGTGGAGGTGCCGCTGGTGATGACAATGGTTCCCGCCAGCGCCAGAACGAGGCACAGGCATTTTACCGGAGTGATTTTTTCCTTGAGGATAAATGCCGCAAGGATGGTCACCGCTACCGGAGTCATTGCATTAATCAGGGCTGCCATCGATGCCCCCGTCAGTGCAATGCCGAGCTGAATCATCTGAATCGTCAGGAAGTAACCGAGTGCACCAACGAGGAAAAAGTACTTCCAGTCTGCGCCGTCTATCTTTGTTTTCAGATGTTTCCGTGACATAAACAGCAGAGGAATCATGGCGGAGACGCACCGTAAACATGCCACCAGGGATGCCGGTATATCGGCTGCAATCATTTTTCCGGTCACATAGATGCTTCCCCAGATGAAGAATGTAAAAAATAGTAATGGAAACGCCTGTTTCTGACTGGTCTGAGCCATATCTGCCTCCTGGTCTTTCCGCCGTCATCTGCGATATAAGGAGTCCCGGGCTGCGGCAGGCCGCCCGCCCGGTGACATCCGTCTGCTTGAATCAGTAACTGCAGCTCTTTATTTTGCTGCGTTTTCCAGAGAATCCTGAAGAGTTGTTCCAAGTCCGCCGCACTGTGTGTCAATGTCGGTGTAGAGTTTCTGAACCGTATCCAGGGCAAGGATTTCATCATAGAAAGCGTTATCATACTCGATGAGTTTCATGCCTTTGTCCTGAAGGGCTTTTTTGTTGTTTGAATCGATATCTGCAAGCTGTGGGCGAAGCTCGGCCATTGCCTCTGAAACGGCCTGGTTGAGAGCTGCCTGGAAAGCAGGATCCAGGGCGTCGTAAGCAGCTTTGTTGATGGACATCTGGTTTGCATAGAGAATATGGTTTGTGCAGGCCAGTACGTTCTGTACTTCGTTCAGGTTAGCGCCCACGATTGTATCGGCCGCATTTTCTTCCGCATCAATTGTTCCGCTCTGCAGTGCAAAGTAAACCTCGGACCATGCAAGTGGTGTCGGCTCTGCGCCGATTGCCGTCCAGAATGCCATATGGTTGCTGTTGTTCATCGTACGAATCTGAAGAGCCTTGAAATCAGCCAGTGTGTTCAGCTCTTTGTTGGCAGTCGTCAGACGGTAAGTTGCGTTCTGAAGAACTCCCAGAAGATGTGTGCCTGCTGCCTCATAAGCCGTGTTCAGTTCCTGACGGAAAGCGGAGTCGCTGCCGTTTAAAACCTTGTCGATTGTATCGCCGTCATATTTGGAGAATACCATAGGAAGGTCGAATACCGCCACGCCCGGTACAAAGGATACAACCGGAGCCGTCTGGCAAACTACAATCTGGATATCGTTGGACTGCTGCTGACGGAGAAGGTCGCCGTCATCGCCCAGCTCACTGTTCGGGAAATATTCGATTGTCAGCTTTCCGCCTGTAATCGTATCTACTTTTTCCGCTACCAGCTCACCGAAAAGCTGTGCTGCCGCGCCTTTACTGCTGTTGTCCGCTGCAATCAGGGATACTGCATCCAGGTCGTCGTAACTTGCTGCATCTGCTGCCGGCGCTGCCGTATCTGCTGCTGCCGCTTCTGTCTTCGCAGCCTCTCCCGCTCCCTGTGTTGCCGCCGGTTCGGAAGTCTTTCCGCCGCCTCCGCAGGCTGTTAATGATGCTGCCATTGCTGTAGCCAGAACCAATGCTGTGATTTTTCTCATTACTATATTCCTCCTTAAATTTGTTTTTCAAGTGTCGGTAAAATATGTATCTTTATTTCTGTATCAATCCGTGAATCCTGTCCTTAGAACATATTTGGAAGGAATGTGGAGAACCACGGTACATATACGATAGCTAACAGGGCAACCAGGAAGGCCAGCATAAATGGAACCGCCTTCTTCGCCACCGCCATCGGCGGCTCTTCCGCAATATTACCTGCCACAAACAGGTCGAGTCCAAAGGGCGGCGTAGCCAGACCGATGGAAAGGCAGCATACCAGAACAACACCGAAGTGTACCGGGTCAACGCCCAGAGCCTGAACGGCCGGAAGCACAACCGGAGCCAGAATGATGATAGCTGGGCCGGTATCCATAACCATGCCGAGAATCAGGAAGATGATAGCCAGTACGGTCAGAATTGCAATACCGGAATGGAAGTTGCCGAGGATAAATGTTTCAACAGCTTTTGTCGCTCTTGTAAGAGAGAGCACACGTCCGAATGCAGTTGCAAATGCAAGTACGAATGCCAGGCCGCCGTATGTCTTAACCGATTCACAGAGGAAAGGAATCAGTTCGTTCACCTTAATGGATTTGTAGATGAACAGGGAAACGATAATCGCATAGAAGACGGAAAGTGTCGCAGCCTCAGTTGGTGTAACAAAACCTGTGTAGATACCGCCGAGAACGATTACCGGGCAAAGCAGAGCCCAGAAGCTGTCTGCAAACAGTTTTCCAAGTCCGGTGGAGCGCAGCTCCTGCATTCTTGCGTTGATTAACTCTCTGTCCTCACCGTGACGGACACAGTAGAATACCGCGTAAATCATCAGGAAGAGACCAATCAGAATACCCGGAAATACGCCGCCCAGGAACAAGTCGCCTGTGGAAACGCCCGTTGCCAGTGAATAAAGTACAAACGGAATGGACGGAGGGATGATAACTCCCAGTCCTCCGGCTACTGCAATCAGGCCGGCGCTCCATTTCTTCTCGTATCCCAAATCCGTAAGGAAAGGAACACACATGGAACCTACGGCTGCAGTTGTAGCCGGACCGGAACCGGAAATGGCTCCGTAAAACAGACAGGTCAGAATTACCGCACAGGGAAGGCCTCCCGGCATTCTGCCTGCAAAATAGGAGAAAAAGTTAAACAGTTTCTTAGAAATACCACCCTTTGCCATGATAACGCCGCCCAGGATGAAGAGGGGAACCGCCAGGATAGGTGTGGAGTTGGCTCCGGCAAATGTATTATTCAGGAGCTGAACAATCGTTCCTCCTTTGCCCATTGTCATAATCGGAGCGATGGAACCAAGAATCATGCTGACGCCGATCGGAATGGAAATCGCAATTCCAATCAAGAATACTATAAATACTAACAGTGCAGCCATCTATTCTTCTCCTCCTTTCGCCAGAGCAGCTTCTTCCGCCGCTTCGAGCATAGTCTGTTCGAGAGTACTTAACTCTTTCTCGTTAAAATTCTTTATATGGAGTACAATCTGCTGAATTCCGCGGAGCACTGCGAGGCAGAAACCAATCAGCATGACACTGTATACAATCCACATGGGCCACAGCATTGCCGGTGACGGCTCGCCGCTGGCCTTAATTGACTGAACAACCGTAACGGAATGGTAGGCCAAAAGGGCCATACTGCCCGTTGTAACGAAATCTACGATTATATTAATTACTTTGTGTACCACATTGGGCATCATATCTAAGAGAACCCCTACCCTCAGCATATTTCCCATCCTGATTGTGTATGGAAGGGAAAGGAACACGCTCCAGATCCAGCAGAACCGGCAAAACTCTTCTGCCCAGGTCAGAGACGGAATCCACGGTGTCTTTCTGATAATAACCTGCAGAAGGCTTACGCAGGAAATTATTACCAGAAGGATGACCAGAAGAAATTCCTCCAGGTGCTCATCCAGCCATTTGACAATTTTCATCTTATACCTCCTCGTTTTTTACATACTCCCGGCCGATTGTAATATCAGCCGTTGCCCTCGGCCACAATTTTCAGCAGCTCCTGGCGCATCACTTCTACCGGGGCTTTTTTATCTGTCCACAGCTCAATCTGAGCCGCGCCCTGATATAATGACATCCCAAGTCCGTTCAGAATCTGGCAGCCTTTCTCTTCGGCATCCAGTAAGAACTGAGTCTTAGCCGGATTGTAACATGCATCAAAGTAGAACTGGCTTGGTTTGATATATTCTTTCGGAAGCAGGCTCTGGCCTTTCGTAGAGCCCATACCGATGCCGCTTGCATTTAATACTACGTCGCAGGCAGCCAGTTTTGAGAAGTCACCGGATGGAACAAACTCTGCAATCGGAGCAAACTTCTCGTTGATGTCGCTTACGAGAGATTTGGCACATTCCTCATAGGCATCCGTGATGTAAATCTTTCTTGCTCCGTGGTAGGCCAGGATGGAACACATTGCCCGTCCTGCTCCTCCTCCGCCGAAGCAGAAGAATACGCACTCGTTCACCTTGATGCCGCCCTCCTCGGTCAGGGAAGTGTAGAAACCCACACCATCCGTATTGTAACCGACAAGCTTGCCTTCCGGCGTTTTTACCACCGTGTTGCTGGAACCCATCTTCTCACATAACGGGTCAAGTTCATCCAGGTACTCAAGCACCTTTACCTTGTTGGGTTTGGTCACCGCCATACCGGCAAAGTTCATATACCGGAGACCGTTCACTACCTCACCCAGATGCTCATTATCAATCTCTGTGTAGAAATAACACATATTCAGCCCGGCTGCCTCGTAGGCTTTATTCTGCATCCTGGCAGCGAAGGACTGGCTTAATGGTGTGCCCAACAGAGTGATCATCTTAGTATCAATATCGATTTTCATACTCTTTCCTTCTTTCATAATCTCGCTAAACACCGTTGTCTTTAAAGGCCTGCCTTCTTAAAAAGTGCTTTCGCATTATCCAGGCACTGTTTTGCGTGGCCTGCCCCGCCGTACTCGGCTATGTATTTTGTATTTGGAAGTTCGATGGAACAGGTGTTGGCCGGAAACGCTTTTAACAGGCCTTCCAGGTCTATCGCACCCTTGCCGCAGTATTCGCGTCCTTCGCGGACAACCTGTGCAATTTCAAGTCCCTGCATATCCTTCGGGCAGTCGCAGAGATGAATCACACCGAAGCGGGCCGGGTCAATTCCCTTAATCTTCTCTGCCGTTACGCCGTCCCAGTGACAGTAAATCATGTCCATCAGGAGCTTCATGTTTGGTGCATTTACCTTATCCTGCATTGCCATTGTGTCATCCAGTGTGGTAAGACCGGATACGATTGGAAATTCCAGGTTAATCGTAAGACCAAACTCCTTTGCCTGTTCGCAGATGCTGCCATACTGCTCTACTGCAAATGCGTGATCCTTTGTCCAAACGCTGGACAGTACGTCGGTGGCTCCCAGTTCGGCGCCGCACTCAAATGCTTTTCTGAAGTCGCAGGGAAGATCCTCACGCACGCGGACAAGTTCAATGTCGAACAGCTTCATATTATAATCCTTAAGAGTCTTTTTGACTTTCTTAAAAAGCTCAGGGTCTTTCTCAAGGCATATCTGCGGCTCTCCGGGTAATCCCATTGGTATGGTGCGAAGACTTACGTAGTCATAACCTGCTTCAGCGGCAATTCTAATCTGGTCCAGCGGCTCCACGCCCGGGATTGTAAGATAGGCCAGGGAAAACTTTCTTTCCATCAATGATTCCTCCTCTTTCTATGTTGATACTTTAGTCATTTCAACCAATTACTTGCTTTCTGTATTTACATTCTATTGGATATTTGCACAAACGTCCAATGGGCAGTTTTCATCGATTTATCAATTTCCTGCATGGTTTCGTCATTTTGTTCACTTTTGTTCATAGAAACTAAGCAAATCATCTAAATTTCAGCCCGAATCATCACTTTTATCAATGATTTGATTCATATTAAGCATTGGATTGAAGGGTAAAACTCCGATATACTGAACTCATAAGGAATCTCAGAGTGATGCAGCGGCATTACCGTACACACCGTACGCAGTCAGAAAGTGGCTGCTTCTTGTCTTGCTGAAAATGATACCTAAAAACGATACATATATTAAAGGAGGAACTATTTTATGAAACTTCCCTCATCAATCACCCTGTGTGAGGTGGGCCTGCGTGACGGCCTTCAGAATGAAAAGTATATTTTAAGCACCGAGCAGAAGCTGGAGCTGCTGCGCGGCCTCATCGATGCAAAATTCCCGGTCATTGAAGTCGGCTCTTTTATGCATCCGAGAGCCGTTCCTCAGATGGCAAACACCGATGAAGTCTTTAAAGCCATCGGAGATGTTCCCGGCGTGGAGCTGCGCGCCCTCATCCCAAACCTGAGAGGAATCCAGAGAGCCATCGACTGCGGCTGTAAAAAGGTGAAGCTCAACGTCTCAGCCAGCCGTCAGCACAACTTAAAAAATCTGAACATGACTCCCGAGGAGAGTGTAGCCGGTTTCGCTTCCTGCGTGGATGCCGCCAATGAAAACGGAATTGAAATTTCCGGTTCCATCTCCATGCCGTTTGCCTCCCCATGGGAAGGACGCATTCCGATCGAGGATGTAGATGCCATCATCGAAGCTTACCTGAAGGTGGGAATCACCGAAATCTCCCTGTCCGATGCCTCCGGCATGGCGGTACCGAACCAGGTTTACGATATCTGCTGCCATGTAAAGGAGAAATATCCTCAGGCAACCTGGTGGCTGCATTTCCACAACACACGCGGCATGGCCATGGCCAACATCCTGGCAGCCATGGAAGCCGGAATGGACCGTTTCGACAGCTCCTTCGGCGGACTCGGCGGATGCCCGTTCGTACCGGGTGCGGCCGGCAACATTTCGACGGAGGACGTGCTCCACATGTGTGAAGAGGCAGACATCGCCACGGGAATCGACATTGCGAAAGTAATTGAACTTTCCAAAAATCTCCGCGAGGTTTTAAACCATGATATGGAAAGCTACATACTGCGCGCCGGAAGGTCCAGGGATCTGATTCAGTCGCAGCAGGTGTGAGGTTAGCGGCAATAAAAAAGGCGCGCTCCTGAGGGAGCGTGCTTTTTTATTGCCGCTAAAGGGGGATGGGATAGGTCTTCAGTCCCGGTATTTAGGGTGTCGTGAGAGGGAATCCGGGAGAAAAAATTCCTGCGGGGACTCGCTCCCGCTTGTGGAATGCGCAGCGAGTGCTAGCTTCGTGTAAAACCTCAGCAAGCACCGGCGGATTCCAAGGTCCCCTTCGGAAAGTTTTCTCCCTCCTTCCCTGGGCAGGGGATCGGCGGGGCTGAAGACTCACAACCTTCCTCTCACCATCCCGCCCCCGACCGTTCCGGCGCGTTCTCATTTCTCAATTAAAGGGTATATTGAACGTCTTCCCGCGTTCTGATATAATGAAATTAATAAATACTTCTGCGCTCCACATACCCTGAACCGTTCTTATTTTAAGGCCGGTTTTTAACCGCATCCCCTTGTCAGGAGGCTGAATCTATGAAAATGAGGACCTGTATCCGAAAGCCGGGACGGCTGCGCACGGCAAGTGCTGCAATCGTACCGGGAACTGTGACGTCGTTTACATCCCTTCCCCTGTTTCTGTTTATTTTTGTATTTACTCTTTTCTGCTCTTTCCCATCCGCCGCGGCTAACATAAACGACCCGTCACCGGAATCTTTTATTGACGGTGTTTCGCTGCAAAAGAAAGTGATCGTGGACACGGACGGATTGCGGATCACTGCCGATCATCTGGAGATTACGGAGGATACCTTCGACTCCTCTTACAAGGTGTCCGTCATCTTCCGTGTGGAAAACCGTTCTTCGCAGAATGTTCATCTCATGACTTCTTCTTTGGGATGTTATGTAAATGGTCAGCAGGTGGGCGGAGGCAGTGAGATGCTGGACATTCCCAAAGGTGAAACACAGTCTCCCGCTCTCGTCACCCTGACCCCATCTTCCCTGGCCGGAAGCGGTATCCGGTATATCAGTACGATTGAAAATTCACTGTTTGTCCGTATCGGTGAATCCGGCGGAAGTTCTACCCGTTTGCTGAGTGAAAAATATACGCTGGAGACTGATTCCACGCGCTCTGATGAGCCCGTGGTTCCTTTCGCAGGCTCCTGCCTCCTTGACGGGGACGGAATCAAAATTTATGCAGTGACGGAAGAAATCAACAGCAGGAATGCCGGGAAGTTATTTCTGCTCCGGGTGGAGAATTATTCCGGGCATTATCTGGAATTAAAAGCGCCTCTGGGCATGATGTACGGCGGCTCACTGAAGGCCGTCATCGGTCCCAACAAATACAGCGAGGTATCCCTGCCCGACGGTAAGACCGCCACCCTCACTTATTTTCCTGAGCTGGGATTCCGTTCCGACGGCTCCGGCCCCTCGCAGTTTGAACTGAATATCCAGGCGGAATTCTTTGACTTACTGGAAGAAAAGACTTCCATCGGCACAAAGACATACGGGCCGTTCCGGTTCCGGTACTGATTGTCCCGGCAAAGCCCCCTAAATAAGCACAGCCCCGGCAGAATTAAACAATTCTGCCGGGGCCGGCTTCTTTAGGGGGAATTATATCAAATAAGATACGCCTGCCGCAAAGCTGCTTTCCGGAATGCACATTTCCTCCGGCAGCTTTTTGGGGATTATGATAAGCAGGGATATCGAATCTGCTCTGGTGTGGCTGTTCTCTGAATCTTAATCTCTCAGATATTTATCGACCAGCTCTTTGTAGTAATCGGCTCCAATAAATTTCAGATAGTCGGCAAATGCCATAAACTCTCCGTTGTAGCCTTCATCCGTCTCATTTTCTTTGATATACTTTAAGAGTGATAGAACGGACGCAGTCTGCGCAAACAGGCAGCTGACGGGGAATGTGATAATCTTGTATCCAAGTTTTCCGCAGTCGGCGGCTGTCATGCCGTCATTGATTCCTTTATTGGCATAGAGGCCAAGATGGATCGGACCATTAACTCGCGGCGGGAGTGCTTCCAGTTCCTGCCTTGTCTTAGGCAGGATTTTAACCATGTCGGCTCCTGCTGCCATATATGCATTGGCTCTTTCAATTGCTTCTTCAAAAGGCGCATCGGTCCGGGCAATAATCACCATATCCGGATCTTCGCGTGTTGCAACTGCCGCCTCAATTTTTCCAACCATTTCGTCGGTACTGATTAATTCGGGGGCTTTGATAAACGGACAGTTCGGCGGCTGCTTCTGATCTTCAATAAACAGTCCGGCAACGCCTGTCTTCTCATATTCCTTTACCGCACGGATTACGTTTAAGGCGCTTCCGTAACCGCCCTCCGCATCGGCGAGGATCGGGATATCGACCGCATCAACCATCTTACTGAGAATGGAAACCGTTTCATTCAGGGCCAGGAGGCCCGTGTCCGGCTGTCCCAGCACTACTCCGTGCATTCCATATCCGGTCGTGCCGGCGATGGAGAACCCGGAAGCCTGGATCGCCCTCGCACTCAGTGCATCATAGGCACATGGCGCGATCAGGTAATCGCGTTCCGCAAGAAGTTTACGTATTTTTTTACTCTGTTTTCCCATAAAAAACCCCTCTTTCTTCTCTCTTTAACATTGTTTTCCGGCACTCTCTTCAATTTTCACTTACACTGAATCACACTGCTGGTTTTGCTCCGTCCGGCTGGTATTACCGGTGTTTTAAATTGTTTTTATTATATCGCCTCCGCCTCACCAAAGTCTAATACCTGTTTTATATCGGTTTGATAGAGTGGTTCTATGTAACTATTCGGAAGGTGGTCTTCCGCGGGGTGTTTTCATGCGTTTTTGCATGAAAATTCCGAGTTTACCAGCGCGAAACAGCGTTTTTCACTGTTTCTGTGCAACGTGAAACGGTAACTGTGAAGGTACTGGATAGTTACCGTTCTATGAAGCTTTATCAACGTTTTGTGGCATTTTTACAATTTTTTGCCGCCCAGAAGATAGATAACTATATAAATAGTACAATATATTTTGTTTATTCTTCTTTATTATCATTGTAATCCAAAAAATGCGCGAATAATCTAAATACTCTTCTTGACTTTACCATGCTACCATGCTACAATGCTGAGCATTACACAAATACGAGGGTCCATGCAGCCGGCCGTTTCTTAAATTTGGAATTTTTCCAGGTTTCTGACAGCGGCGGGGACGGCTGTGGGATGTGTAAAAGTTTATGTGAGGAGGAAAAATCTATGTCGTACGTTGATGAAATCTACAGCAAAACAGTCAAAGAAAATCCTGGTGAGGAAGAGTTCCATCAGGCGGTCAAAGAGGTACTGGATTCTCTCAGACCTGTTATTGAAGCAAATGAAAAGCAGTACCGTGAGACAGCCCTGCTGGAACGCCTTGTCGAGCCGGAGCGGATTATCTCCTTCCGTGTACCCTGGGTGGATGACCAGGGCCGGGCGCGCATCAATAAAGGATACCGCCTGCAGTTTAACAATGCGATCGGGCCTTATAAAGGAGGACTCCGCTTCCATCCGTCTGTAAATCAGGGTATTCTCAAGTTCCTGGGTTTTGAGCAGACATTTAAGAACGCCCTGACCGGTCTTCCAATCGGCGGCGGCAAGGGTGGTTCCGACTTTGATCCAAAAGGCAAATCGGCTCATGAGGTGATGGTATTCTGCCAGAGCTTTATGACGGAGCTTTATAAACATATCGGCGCCGATCAGGATGTGCCGGCCGGTGATATTGGTGTCGGCGGCAGGGAGCTGGGCTACATGTACGGCCAGTATAAGAGGCTGACCGGTCTTTATGAGGGTGTCCTGACCGGAAAAGGACTGACATTCGGCGGTTCCCTTGTGCGTACCCAGGCGACCGGCTACGGCCTTGTCTACATACTGGAAGAAATGTTAAAGAGCCATGGGGAAAGTCTGGAGGGTAAAACCGCCATTGTCTCCGGTTCCGGCAACGTTGCCATTTACACGGTGGAAAAAGCGGTGCAGCTCGGCGCAAAAGTAGTCGCCATGAGCGATTCCAACGGTTATATTTATGATAAGGACGGAATTAAGCTGGATGTGGTAAAAGAGATTAAAGAAGTGCGCCGCGGACGCATCAAAGAGTACGCGGATGAGGTTCCGGGCTCCGTATATACGGAAGGGAAAGGAATCTGGTCCATTCCCTGTGATATTGCCCTTCCATGCGCAACCCAGAACGAGCTGAACCTGGAAGACGCTAAACGTCTGAAGGCAAACGGCTGTATCGCCGTGGCCGAGGGCGCCAACATGCCTTCCGATATGGAGGCGACTGAATTCTTCCTTTCCAACTCCATTCTGTTCATGCCGGGCAAGGCGGCCAATGCGGGCGGCGTTGCAACCTCCGCCCTAGAGATGAGCCAGAACAGCCTCCGCATGAGCTGGTCCTTCCAGGAGGTGGACGAAAAACTCCACAGCATCATGGCCGGAATCTATACCAAGGTGGCCGATGCCGCAAAACGCTACGGTGAGGCCGGTAACTATGTAGTCGGCGCTAATATCGCCAGCTTTGAAAAAATCGCCAACGCTATGATGGCTCAGGGATTTGTATAAATAATGCTGATCTGTATCATGGATACAGAAAAAGAGCCTCCCTCCCCGGTATGAAATCATTCTGATTTTGTGCCGGGGAGGGAGGCCGTTTTCTATTTATTTATACCTAAAAAGGGATACTGCTCCAGTAGGTTTTTCATCTACTTTTGCAATATCCCTGCTTCGTTTATTGAATTTAAATGCTTATTTATCTTCACTATTATCCCGGTTCTCTTTTTTCTTTCCCGTAGAAGTTCCGTAGGCGGTTCCAAAACATAAACCGATTGCAATGCCGAGCGCAAGATTATGAAAAATAATGCCAAAAACAACTCCCAGGCACAGGCCTGTAGATATACCGGCCGACATATGTTTATTCTGAGCGCTTTTATCTTCTGTGCTTTCCTGATCAGCACTTTCTAATTCTGTGTCCATGAATTCACCGCTCATTGGTTTACTGCTTTTTGCTTCTTCGTTCTTTGTCTCATGGTTCTCCGATTGTTTCATATGGGTTCTCCCGTAAATTCCAAATTGTTTTATTGCTGCGAAAGAACGGCTCTCCGTCCTAATTATAAAATAAACAGTGACGGGAGGATAGTATGTAAGTCATTAAGCTTTGTTTACAATATTCTAATCGATTTAAGGATACCCGGAATAGCGAACCATATGGCTCTTATCCCGTTCAGCAACGTTCCTCTTTGGAAGACTGCCTTTTACCGGGATTGTGCCGCAGATATTATGGATTTTGCAGTTGGCTGGTGTTCTCCGCAATGCCATGTATGGGAAGAGACTTAAATTGAATTCCAGCCCAAACAGATGCCAACAGGACACCAGATAATAAAAATATCCGGTGTCCTGTTTTTTTATACCGATACTTGGAGTTCTGCATACTGCTTATCTCTTCCATTTACTTTGTTACAAATTACTAATCCGTCCATTACTAATTTTATTCATACTAGATTTTCATTACTGTTTTTATGACTTTCCCATACGCGGCATGCATGCTCTCCTGCCCTGCATCTATTTCTTCACAACCGGAATCCAGACTTCAAACTGCGCATTCGCCGGATCCGGGTTGAGGTAGACCTCGATATCCGGGGCGCTGCCGTACTCATATCCGGACGAAGGCAGCCATTCCGTCACGATGCGCTGTTCCAGCTCCTGAATGGAGCGGTTGGTTCCCGAGCCGCCAAATATTGCCCAGGTGGCCGCCGGTACCGTGAACTCTTCAAACGAAGTACCCTCTACCGGGTGGGAACTTGCAACAGCAATAAAGTACTTCCAGTCTTCCTCATCATAGCAGGCGCTCACGCCCAAAAGCCCCATGGGAATGCCGTCCATCATTGCTGCCAGCTTCTGCACCGTGCCGTCCATAGCCGCCTTCTGCCACATACCGGGAACGACTGCGAAATTCTCCTCAATGTCTTTGCTCATGGAACCGGATACCCCAATAATACGGAATGCTTCTTTTTCTTCGATTCTGTAATTCATCTCTTCCACTCCTTTAATCGTGATTTTAAAGCTGAGCGGCGGAAAAGATTTGAGCGGCGTTCCCCCTTTGCGGACTGCCGAGGGCGCGATTCCCTGAACGCCCTGGAATGCCCTGTTAAAAGCGGTCGGGGAAGAATAGCCGTATTTCAGCGCTATGTCTATGATTTTTTCATCGCTTCCCTGCAGTTCCACCGCTGCCAGGGACATCCTCCTGCGGCGGACATACTCCGACAGGGACACTCCCGCCATATACCCGAACATCCTTTGAAAATGATAGGTGGAACAGCAGGCAATCTTCGCAAGCTGTCCATAATCAATTTCCTCCGCAATGTGCTCTTCGATGTAATTCATTGCTTTATTCAGGCGTTCTATCCACTCCATCTTTTTTTCCTCCTGCTCTTTGCTCTTTAACGAGATTCTATCCGTTTTTCCTGTTCTTTTCCTCTCTTTCCATGCACAAAAAAGAGAGGTTACCGGACCGTGGCCCGCCTGACATGACGGCTCACCGCCTCAATCCGTTCCAACTCCCGCTCCATAACCGCCAGAAACTTTTCTGCGGCCCCGTTCCGGTCCGTTTTTCTTTTCAGATAGTAAATGATCTGGGCCGGAGGGCCATCTTCCAGGGACCGGATTTCAATGCCCAGTTTTTCTCTCAGTTTCAGCGCGGCCGTAGCCGGCACAATGGCCCAGACATCCCTGAATTCGAGAAAATACTCCATAAGCGACATCTGGTCAAGCACCATCCTGGCACACGCAGAAGACTTAAACCGGAAATCATGCCACAAATCGTATTCCGGGCTCCAGGGCAGCCGAATTTCATCGGATCCATTGAGCTGCGAGGGATGAACCGCCTCCACATAGCGTGCCCCAGGCCCCAGGGCCAACAGCATGTCCTCCTCAAAGAGAGGGACCGTCTCCACTCCCCTTACCTCCATATCGTCTGAGATCAGGGCCAGATCAATCTGCCCTTCCGCCACATGCCCATATGCCTCCAGGGAATGATAATTGGAAAAGTTCAGCAGATATTCCGGGTTTTCTTCCATAAAACAGGAACAGACGGTGGGAAACAGATATGTGCTGATACTGCTCACAGCCGAAACCCTCAGTGTTCCGGCCTGATCCATCCGGTCAATCTCCCTGGCCTCCTTCCACAGCTCCAGATACCGCTCCGCGACCGGCACAAATGCCTCTCCTTTCTCGGTCAGCTCAATCGTCCTCTGTCCCTTCCCCCTTTTGATAAGCCTGTACCCCAGCTCATTCTCCAACGCCTGAATCCGCTTGCTGAGAGCCGGCTGGGTCACATAAAGTTTTCCCGCAGCCGATGTGATGCTGCCCGACTGCAGAGCCGTGAGAAATGCCCTAATCTCCAGTTCCGTCATATTCTCCTCCTCCGTGGCCGCCCACCGCAGCAGCCCTTATAACGGCTGCTTCTGTGATGGCCGCTTCTGTGATGGCCGCCTAAAATACGTTCAAAAGTTCAAAATATAACTAATAGTTTATATTATAAGACGATATTCAGAATTTTACAATATAGGCCGCCTAACTTATAATATCATCATACCGGCCGGGGCTGCTCCCTTCCCTTTTCTGCCCCGCCGGTAGTGTCCTTGCATCACATCTCAGCCTAATTGCAGAAAGCAGGTAACTAATTAATGCAAAGAGAAAAAGACTTACTCCACAGCGGCATCTGCTCCTCCCTCCTGTTCCTGATGGGACCATTAATCATAGGCAATATATTCCAGCAGCTTTATAATACCATCGACGCCGTCGTAATCGGCAAATATGCCGGATTAGAGGCCTTTGCGGCCATCGGGGTATCGGGAACCATTATGAATCTCTTTATTTTTGTGATCAGCGGCTGCTGTTCGGGCATTGCCATCATTCTGGCCCAGTATTATGGTGAGGGAAACGATTCCGAGTTCCGGAGCGAGGTGTTCATGGCATTTACCCTGGGCAGCATCGGCGTCCTGGGTATCAGCGTCCTGGCTTTTTGCAGCGTCGGGTCCATCCTCCGGTTCCTTCAGACTCCCCCGGAAGTGGCCGCGCAGGCGGCCGTCTACCTTAAGATTATATTTGCCGGTCTGGTACCCGTCTTTTTTTACAATCTCTGCTCGGCTATCCTACGCTCCATCGGCAATACGGTAGCCGCCCTTTTGATTCTAATCTCTGCCATCATACTGAACTTTGCCATGGATCTGCTTTTTATCAGAAACTTCGGCATGGGGATAGCGGGAGCCGCGGCCGCGACAATACTCGCCCAGATCCTGTCCGCCATTCTCGGAATTATTTATCTTGTAAAAAGTTACCCCTCCCTGCTCTTCCGGAAAAAAGACATGCATTTCAGCCGCGGGCTCTTTCTCAGGACTCTGCGCTACTGCTTTGTGTCCGCGCTTCAGCAAGCCAGCCTGTATCTGGGAAAGCTTCTGGTGCAGGGAACGGTCAACTCCATGGGTACGGAAATGATTTCCGCCTACACAGCCACGACAAAGGCGGAAGGTTTTGCCAACTCCTTCGGCGACAGCGGCACGGAGGCCCTCTCGGTCTTTATTGCCCAAAACACGGGGGCAGGAAACCGGGACCGTGTCAGAAAAGGATTCCATAAGGGATTTCTGCTGCTGGCCGCCATGGGAATCTCCCTGTCCTTTGCCATGTACATAACCGCTAGTATGAGTGTCTCCTTTATCTCCGGCACGGATAACCCGATCGTAATAAAAGAGGGAGTGCGCTACATGGCAGTCATCTCCCTCTTCTATCTCTTTAATTATATCGGCGCCGCCTATGTGGGCTTTTTTAACGGTATCGGAAAGGTGGGCGTATCGGCCGTCAGCGTCGTATTCCACATCTCTATCCGGGTCGTCATCTCCCGGCTTTTCATCCGGGAACTGGGACTCACCGCCGTAGCCGCCGCCACCGGAACCGGCTGGGCCGCACTGGTGCTGTGCCAGACCGTTCTTTATCTGGCGTGTTACCGCAAACGTCAGTCAATCACCGCTTCCGCCGGAAGACGCTGTGAATAAACCACCACGAGATCCTGATCCTGAATCCCGGTATTGCCTGCCGGAATAATAACCTGATCCCCGCGCTTAATCATAACAATAATCGTATTTTTATAGAATTTAGCTTCGGATACCTTTTTATTGCACCAACGGTGTTCCGGGGTAATCCGAATCTCTTTCAGAAGGATCTCACGGTTGTCGGAAAAGCCTTCCGCGCCGAGAATGACCGTATCACCTGCAAGTATCTGCGTATTGCCCTTGGGGACCACCACCTGCTCCCCTCTCTTGATGACGGCGATCAGCGTTCCCGGATGGAGATTAATATCGCGTATCTTCTGATCCACCCACGGATGATCCGCCCCAATCGGAAGCTGGATAAACTGAATCTGGGTATTTTCCGTATAGTCGGTAAATGTTTTCATAACATCGGCATTCTCATCTATCATGTCGCACTTCTTCGCCAGAACCGGAAGCAGGGAACCCTGAAAGATGATGGAGAACAGAACCACGCAGAACACGATGTGGAATACGTCGATACTGATATTACTGCCGCTCACCATCACCATGATGGCGAACACGATGGACGCCGCTCCGCGGAGTCCTGCCCATGAGACAACGAGATACTGGTTGAGCGGCGTTTTAAACGGGGCCAGCAAAAGTCCCACCGCCGCGGGGCGTGCGACAAAGGTCAAAAAGACCGCGATTACCGCCGCCGGTAAAATAATAGCCGGCATCCGGGAAGGAAATGCCAGAAGTCCCAGAAGGAAAAAAAGCAGGATCTGCATGAGACCGGTACAGGCATCGAAAAAGCTTACCAGCGTTTTCTGGTTTTTAAGCGCCTGGTTTCCCAGAATAATTCCGGTCAGATATGTGCTCAGGTAGCCGTTTCCTCCCAGAAGCGAGGAGAGGGCATAAGAAATAATTGCGACGGCAAAGACAAATATCGTGTCAAAGCCCTCGCCGTAAAACTGATACCGGTTCAGGAAACGCGATGCAATGAAAGCCACGGCCGCGCCGATCAGCAGGCCGAAGAACAACTGGCTCACCAGCATTCCCACAATCTCAATACCGCTTGCCGAGCCCGACATGGCGGAAAGAATGATTATCGTCATCATATAAGAAAACGGGTCGTTGCTTCCGCTTTCCAGCTCCAGCATGGAGGCGGAACCGTATTTCAGGTTGAGTTTTCTGGATCTCAGGATGGAGAATACGGAGGCGGCATCGGTGGAACCAAGTACAGAACCAATCAGCATTCCCTCCAGAAAATCCACACGCAGGACAAAGTAGCAGAAAAGTCCCGTCAGCACGGCCGTAAGTACCACTCCGACCGATGAAAGCAGAATGGACTTAAACGCCACCGGTCTTGCCTCGCTCCATCTGGTGCCGAATCCGCCGTAGAACATGATGAAAATAAGGGCAACGGAACAGATCTGTTCCGCAAATACGTAATTGTCAAATGGTATCTTAAAGACTCCGTCCGACCCGAACAACATCCCCAGCACAATAAAAACAAACAGAGTAGGTACGCCGATCCGGCCTGAGATTTTACTGCTGAGAATGCAGATGAAGATTACAACAGATGTAATAAACAGTGACAATGTAAGTGTAATAATATCAACTCCCTCTAACGCGATTTTATTATAGTTTACAACATTTTAGCAATAAAATACCAATAAAATCGCGTTCAGATAGTGTTAAGAACGTATTAGTCCGGTCATGCCGCCTTTTTGCAGCAGGGCCGGACCGCAGCTTAAGACCCCGGTTATTCCTCCTGGGCTCCTAAAAGTTCTTCAAATTTTTCCACCGTCAGCGGCCTGGCATAATAATATCCCTGGGCCAGACAGCAGGAGTAACTTTTGAGCATTTCAACCTGGCTCTTTGTCTCGACGCCCTCCGCGAGTACCGGTATGGAGAGCGCTTCTCCCATGGCAATCACCATGTGGAGGATTGTCTCGGCCCGGCCGTAAGGATCGGATGCGCTTAAAAATTTCATGTCCAGTTTAATCTGATCGACGGGCGCCTCTTTCAGCATATTGAGGGATGAATAACCGCTTCCAAAATCATCCATCAAAATCTTGAATCCCCGTTCCCTCAGCTTCTGGATATGCTCATGAACCGTTCTGGAGTCGGATACATATGCCGATTCCGTCACCTCCAGTTCGATCAAATCAAGCGGTATCCGGTATTGTTCCGCAATCCGGTACAGATTATCACTCAGCTTTGGATTATAAAAGCCGACTCTGGAAAGATTGACGGAGACGGGTACCGCCTCTCTCCCTTCGTCCAGCCATTTTCTTAACAGTTTGCAAGTCTCCTCGAACATGTAGGTATCAAGCTGTCCGATAAAACCGTTGTGCTCAAAAATAGGAATAAAATCCGAGGGAGGGATGATCCCCCTCTCCGGGTGCGCCCAACGGACCAGAGCCTCGGCGCCGATTATTTTTTCCGTGTTCATATTATATTTTGGCTGCAGGTAGACCTTAAACTGCTTTTCCGTCAAAGCCGCATTCATCTCGCTCACGATAAGCTGTGAGTGGATTAGTGTCTCCCTGTGGGAATCGTCGTAGACGGCAACGTGGCGCGCATAGTTTCCCTTTATGCTGTTCACCGCGAGGTGGGCCCTGTCACACATGATATTAATGCTCTTGTCCAGACTGTGCACGTGATACACACCGCAGGAGACATCGACAACCATGTCGATCGGATAGGCCTCCAGCTCTTTTCTAATCTTTTCCGTGATCTCCGGCGCAGACTCATCGTCTCCTTCAATGCATACGACAAAGTGATCCGCCTCAAACCGTGAGCAGACGCCTCCGAGTCCCGCCGTCCACTCTTTAATAATGCCTGCCAGGAAAAAGAGGAGCTTGTCCCCCGCTTCTACCCCGAACAGATCATTAATTACCTTAAAACTCTCTACATTGAAGAAAAGGATCTGGTAGCTCCGCCCGGGCGCGGCCTCCATGTACCGGACCGCCTTCTCATAAAAGGCCTTGCGGTTATACATTCCCGTCATCTCGTCCGTCTCGGCTATAATCCGGTATGCTTCCTTTTCCTTCAGTTCCATTCTGATATTCATATGCTTGCGGTATAAAAGAGCCAGCAGGATAATGACTGCCGCCACGAGCAGGGAAATCAGAATGATTCTGCCTCTGTAATAGTACATCGTATCGGTCAGCGTCTCGTGATAGGGGTGAGCCACCGTGTGTACCATAATAATCTGGTTGATTGTGTTGTCGTCCAGGCAGCTGATGGATTTATTCAGTATACTGATCAGCCTGCGGTCCGCGCCTTCGGAAATCATCATGCAGGTCTTTTCTTCCAGAGACTCCATTGCCGCCACTTTCAGCCCCGCGTATTCCCTTTTCTGCAGGAAATAGTTCGCCACATGGGTATTCTGTATCGTAATGTCGGCCTCATGGTCCTTAACCGCTGCAAAACAGTCCTCAATATTTTCTTTATAGATTATGTCAAAATTGCTGAACTCCGCCGGTATGAGACTGTGGCCGGACTCATAGGAATACGGAAGCGCCAGCACCGCCTTGTCGAGTTCGTAAATATTGACTCCCGAATTCACAACCGCCAGGGCCGGCTGTGAGGTCAGAATCTCCGTAAGCTGCCCGCCCGCTTTCTGTATCCTCTCCTGGCTGAACAGAATTCCGTTCACAATATTGACCTGGTGTCCCTCCATCAGGTTTTCCGGGCGGCTGCCGACCGGCTCCGGGACCATCTCCAGCCTGAGTCCGCTTATCTCCCCAATCTTTCTTGCAATATCCGGCAGGATTCCTGATGCCTCCCCTGTCTCACGATCGGTGTAGGAGAGCGGATAAAAGCCGTCAATGCAGGCCACTGTGAGCGTTTTCCCCTCTTTTACGTAGTCCATTTCTTCTCTTGTAAGCAGAGGTTCCTCCGACACGCTGTTATGTCCGTAATATTCATGGTAAAGCTCTTCCACTATGTAAGGCGACGTTGAGTAAATATTGCGGAGTGCATCATTCAGCGCATTCAGCACGGCGCTGTTTCCCTTTGTCGTAATAATATAAAAAGGAGCCGTGTCCAATTTCTCCACTATCCTTAGATCCGTCTGTCTCGACAGGCTGCCCAGAACCGCCAGATCCGCGGCCCCGCTTTTAACCGCGGCCGTGATCTCATCGACCGTGCTGCAGTCCAGTTCCTGATAGGAAAATCCCTTCTTCCGGGCAAAAGAGGCAAACTCTTCGCTCTGATAGGAGCCCTTCAGCACGGCGGCTTTCGTGCCGTCCATTGCACCGTAATCCTGATAGTAGATATCATCGCTGCCTTTTCTCGTATAGACAAACGTGCTCTCCCGTCCTATCGGATATCCCGCAAACTCAAACAGTTCCGCCCTTTGAGGATTCTTCTGGGCGCAGCAGACCAGGTCTATCTCGCCCTTCTGCAGCGCATCCAGGCAGTCTTCCCACGTATAATAATCGTATTCATAGTTCCATCCGGTATACTGCGATATTTTACTCAGGAAGGCCACCCCATAGCCGCTGAAATATCCTCCGCCCTCAGGTTTAATGAATCCCTCATAGTTGATATATCCGACTTTCATCGTCTCCTGCTCCCCGTCGGAGGCATCGGAACCGGCAGACGCCGCCAGCGGAAATGCCAGAACCAGCACAAGCGACAGTATAAACAGCCTGAAGCGCTTTATATAATTAATCATACCAATACTCCCCACTTAAGATGCATTTTACAGCTTCCTTTACCGAAAAGTAAAGGTTTTTACTTATTGCTATTATAACACTTCTGCCGGAATTTGTACTCATTCCGGTAAATTCTTTTACCGGTCCCCTCTTTTCCGTTTAGCTATATTTCAGACTTTAAACACAGAATCTCACCGTCTTTTCAGCGAAGTGCCAAAAATTCACCAGGCCCTTGTGTTCGCTGGGGTTCGGTGCTATACTTCACCCTTGGAAAGAGTTACAGTTCACATTATATTGCGCTGTGAACTGAGACTGGAAAGCTACACAAGTGAGGTATTATGGATATGAAAAGAAAATTTATGGCGACCGGCATTGCCGCAGCCGCAGTACTGGCCGTCGCCGTTTCGGGATACAGGACCACCACTCTGGCCGCAGGCCCCGCCGGTACAGAATCATATACGGACACAGACCCAGAAGAAATCCCGGTTTCTTTAGACCTCCGGGCATTCATGGAATCCATGGAGGCGGAGGAACTCAAAAGTTCCCCGTCCGCCGAGATTACCGCGTTCGCCACAAAGGTGCAGAATACCGTTTCGGAGCAGGATCTGGAAGCGCTGGCCGATCTCTGTGATTTCCCAATCCGGATCACCATGGAGGACGGACAGACATGTGCCGTCGCCTCCCGTGAAGATTTTATCGCTCTGGGCAGAGATTCGGTCTTTACAAGAAATCTGATGCACGAGATTGGAATCGCGGAGCCGTCGGAACAGCAGCTCTATGGAAACGGGATTGTGATGGGAAATAAAAATAACGTCATTATCAACCGGATGGACGGTTCTCTCTCCGTCACAGGGTTTAATTTCTAACCTGCCTGCCGTTATTTACCTGTAAATGCAGGTTATCTTTACAAACAGAAAAGGAGATATGGAATGCCGGAACGGCTCCCTATCTCCTTTTCTGTTTTGGACTGACCGTGAAAAAGTCCGCGATGCGCGCTTTTTGCCGTGAATCCAATCTATGCGCAAGGCCCGGTTACAGGGAAATATCACTTCCCGCCCTGGCCCTTCTGTCCATAATCGAGTGGATAACGGGTACCATGAAGATTGCCACGATACCGCCGGCAAACCCGTTATTGTAAAGATTCATTCCTCCGTACACGATGCCGACGTTCATCGCTACCGACGCATGTAAGAATCCGGCCAGCAGACCGGCAACAACCCCGAATTCGCCTGCCACCGGGGCAAGCGTCGTGGAAAAGAGCAGCGCCAGCATGGCGGACGGAGCATTGATGCTCCATGCATGGGTCAGGCTGGCCAGACAGACGCCCACCATAATCGGAAAAATATTTCTCAGGTGTTTTCCCGTCGCGCTGAAGCCGACAATCGTAAAAATACCGCCTATGGTCGGTCCGTTCAGATCACTTCCCACCGCCAGCACAAACAGGGTGGCGAAAATTCCGTTGATTCCCATGTTCAGGGTGACCGCGGCCCCGCCCTCATCGGCCAGGTAATCGGTTCCCGATATCCCCGAGGTTTTCAGAATCCGGCAGTATGACTGTATCACCTTTTCCCCTCCTACCAGAAGGGCTCCCAGTATCATTCCCCCGAACAGGACTCCTAAGAGAACCAGAAAAAGGCGGTTGTTGCCCGTCGACCAGATGAGGCGTTCCTTTGTCTCAATACCGAATGACTTCAGGGCCGATACAATCACCGTTGCAATGATGCCTGCGGCAAAGCCGACATTATAAAGTGAGTACCCCTTATGGGCATAATGAACATGGGTAGATAAAGGCGGCAGTACAAAGCCGATAGAGATTCCGACAGCCACTGTCAGGCAGAGGCGGCCGAGGACCGGCATATCCACAATATGCATAATCTGCGTGATAATCGGTGACAAACTGGTCCCGTAGATTCCCACATATATGTATTTGGAAAGCGAGACCCGATGATATTTGGCGTAGAGAAGGACTCCCAGAAGAATCGTCCAGATATTCATCAGATTTTTACCGAACAGTGAAAAGCCGAACATCAGACAACTGGATGTGATGGTGTGCCCATCCATCTCCATGTCGAGATAATAGATAAATCCGATACTGATTAATGTGAGGGCGCCCGCATTGATAAACGCCGCCCCGATGCCGCCCACCGCGATATAGTCCGTAATCAGGAAATCCGGTTCGCGTATCATCGTATATACGCCCTCCAGAATTCCATCCAGCGGCTGAAGTAAAAGTCCTGCAACAATGAAGTAAGCTGGAATCAGAGCCAGTAAAAAGAATTTCTTTTCCCTGGTCAGAGATTTCATTTTGATCATAAATACACTGCCTTTCCATGGTGCGGATGTGATTTTCACTCCTCACCACCTTCAAAAAAAGGGTATGCAAATATTCAAGCGCTGCCTCTTTGCATACCCCGTTCGTCTGTTAATTTACCGTTAAATTTTCATCCTTTTTCTATTTTATTTCTTTTCCGGCATATTTGCAACTATTATTTTTGTTTTATAACAATAATAAATGATTGTTTATACTCAGCCGCTTTTTCTCATCACCTCCTCTTCCTGTTCCTGCTCCAGTTTTTTTACAAGCACGGATTCGATTCTCATATTTTTAATCTGTTCCACGTGGATTCCAAGGCCGTCCGCCTCCACATCCAGGGTTGTTCCGTCGGCCGGGATTGTATTAAGGCAGCTTAAGACAAGCCCGCCTATTGTCTCGTAATCATCCGGTTCCGGAAGGTCCACGTCAAGCGTTTCCGAGACATCCTTAATCAGCGTGCTGCCCGGAAAGCGCCAGAGGTTTTCTTCCACCTGTTCAATCTCAGGCTCCTCCTCCGCGTCAAACTCATCATAGATATTGCCTACAATTTCCTCCAAAAGGTCTTCCAGTGTGATAATACCGGCTACCTCCCCGTACTCATCCACAACGATCGCCATATGTATCTTTTTAGACTGCATATCGCGGAACAACTGGTCAGCATGGATGGATTCGGGCACAAAATATGCCTCATGAAGCAGTTCCTTCAACGGTTTCTTATCGGTTCTCATGTTTAAAAGGTATTCTCTGGAATAGAGGATGCCCAGTATCTCGCGGCCATCTTCATCATATAAGGGGAAACGCGACAGGCCGGTATCCCGGATTTTCTCCACAATCTCCTCCTCCGTGTCGTCGATACAGAGGGATTCCACCTCAAATTCCCGCGTCATGGCCTCCTGTACGGAGGTGTCGTTAAATTCAAATACATTCTGAAGCCATTCTTTTTCTTCCTCATCAATGGCCCCGTTTTCTTTTCCCAGATCTATCATCATACGGATTTCGTCTTCCGTCACCTGCTCTTCCTGCGCCTCGGTCTTCATGCGGAGAAGCTTGAGCGTCGTGTTGGTTGAAAAAGCCAGAAAGGCGATTACCGGTTTCATGCCGAACGCGATGGCCGACACAGGACCGCTGGCGATTTTCGCCACCTCATACGGTTTCTGCATTGCAATACGTTTGGGCACCAGTTCTCCGAATATCAGCGTAAAGTAAGACAGGATGATGGTAATCACAATAACGGAAACCGTGTCCAGAGCGCTTTCCGGCAGCGCCCTGAAGCCGAGACCGTTGTAGATCCAGTTCGTCAGGATATCCGAAAAGTTTTCCGCCGCAAACGCACTTCCCAGAAATCCTGCCAGGGTGATTCCTATCTGTATTGTTGAGAGGAAACCTGCCGGTTCCTCCGCCATTTTAAGCAGTCTTCCGGCCGTCTTGTCACCATTTTCCTGCATTCTCCTCAGTTTTGCCGTATTTAATGATATAACGGCAATCTCCGTCGCGGCAAAAAAAGCATTTAACATGATAAGCGCCGCCTGTACAATTAATTGTTGTGGTAATTCTCCCACTTTAATCTCTCCTTTTCATTTTTATATTTTGAGCGCGAAAAGGCACAATCTGCCTTTAAAAATGCAGATCGCGCCTTTACTTTATGGCTCAATATTTAAATTGTTATTTTCCGCATCAGCGTCTGGTGCGCTGTCGTCCATCCTGTATAACACTCCTTCTTGATCTGCCGCCGCATTGGGCAGCGGTATTGTTGCTGCACCATTATATTACAGGATATGCAGACTGACGGCAATAGTTTACGCAGGAGCTTAACGAAAGCTTAGCATGGCAGCGAGCGGCAGTTTAACACTCCGTCATGATTCTTATAATCTCTTTATCCGTCTCGCGCATCCCGTCTTTGCCGAGGCGTCCGATATTGCGGATGGTATTTTCCACACCCTTGGCCACAAGGCCGTCCCCGCCATAGAACTGCTGGCCCCTCTGAAACATCTTGTATCCCAGGATTCCGGTGTCCACCGCCACCGCAATCTTGGCCGCGCAGGAGGCCTTGGCCCCGTCACAGACGATTCCCGACGTGACGGCCAGGGCGTTGACCAGCGTGTGGGCAATAACCTCCAGGCTGCCGCCTTCCAGATAGGCGATTCCCGCCCCTGCCCCGGCTCCCGCGCTGACCGCGCCGCAGTAAGCGGACAGACGGCCGATTCCGGTCTTCTGGTGCAGCGTGACGAGGTTTGACAGCAGAAGGGCGCGGTAAAGTTTCTCACTGCCGCTCTGAAGCTCTTTTGCATACTCAATCACCGGGAGAGACGCCGTCATTCCCTGGTTTCCGCTGCCTGAATTAATGATAACGGGCAGATCACAGCCGTTCATCCTGGCGTCGGAACCGGCTGCCGCCATGGCCTTTGCCCGGTTCTCGATCCGATCTCCGTACTCTTCCATCAGGACGCGGCCGATGTTGGCGCCGTAATCCCCCCGGAGCCCTTCTTCCGCGATAGCCGTATTATACTCAATCTGGCGGTCCAGGACTGCCTTTACATCCTGAAGGTCCGCCGTATCCGCAAAATCATAGATCTTCTCAATGGTCAGCAGGGAATAGTCTGGAACGTACTCTTCGTCCTCCTCACCCGCCGTCTTCTCAAAGAGAATCCCGCCGTTTTTGCTGATCTCCACAATATTGGTATGTTCCTGTGCAATCCGCACCCGCGCGGTGGAACCGTCTTTCTCCACCGTTACCGCCATATCCAGAAGGTAGGGTGTATCGAGCGGCTCCACCGTAATTTCAGCCGTCTCCATATAGGCTCCCAGACCGGCTTTCTGCTCTTCTGTTACCTTGGAAAGAACCTCCAGTTCCAGGTCCTCCCTGCCCGCAAGGATACCTACGGCCGCGGCCGCTTCGATTCCCCGGCGGCCTCCCGAGTTGGGCACAATAACGCTCTTTACATTCTTGACAATATTGCCGCTGACTTCCACCAGCACTTTATCCGGCAGCGCTCCCAGCACGGCTCTCGCCTTTGCGCTGCAGTAGGCAAGGGCAATCGGCTCCGTGCATCCCATTGCCGGAACCAGTTCGCGTTCCAGAATCTCCACATAGGTCTTATAACAGATATCACTTTTTTCCATCCTGTAAATTCCCCTTCCGCCGAATTATTTAAACAGATCCGTAGATAAATAGCGTTCTCCGGTGTCGGGAAGAACCACCACGATTTTCTTTCCTTCATTTTCCGGCCGTTTAGCCAGCTCTACTGCCGCCCAAAGGGCTGCGCCGGAGGAAATTCCCACAAGGAATCCTTCTTTGGCCGCCATCAGCCTGCCCATCCGGTAGGCATCCTCTTCCTGGGCCAGCATAATTTCATCGTAAATTCCGGTATCCAGGATTTCCGGGATAAATCCCGCGCCGATTCCCTGGAGTCCGTGAGGTCCCGGAACTCCGCCCGAAAGCACCGGAGATTTCACCGGCTCTACAGCAACCACATGGATGGACGGATTTTTCTCCTTCAGATAGCGCCCGGTTCCCGTAAGTGTTCCACCGGTTCCCACCGTTGCCACAAAGATATCCACACCGCCGTCCGTATCTTCCCATATTTCCGGCCCCGTGCTTCTGTAATGCGCGCCCGGGTTGGACGGATTGACAAACTGTCCGGCAATCCAACTGTTTTCTACTGTTTTCTGAAGTTCTTCGGCTTTCTGTATCGCCCCCGGCATTCCTTTCTTTCCCTCCGTCAGGATCAGCTCTGCGCCGTGTGCCGTAAGAAGCATCCTGCGTTCCATGCTCATGCTGTCCGGCATGATGATGATGGTTCTGTATCCTCTCGCCGCCGCTACGGCCGCCAGGCCGACGCCCGTATTGCCGCTGGTCGGTTCAATGATAACCGAACCTTCTTTCAGGATTCCCGCTGCTTCCGCGTCCAGTATCATCTGAAGTCCCACTCTGTCCTTGGCGCTTCCTGCCGGGTTGTAGCATTCGAGCTTTGCAAGAATCTCTGCCTTTGCCCCTTCCTGCGCCGCCAGTCTTCCCAGACCGACAAGCGGCGTATGGCCTACAAGTTCTTCAATTCCCTGATAAATTCTTCCCATGGCAATTCTCTCCTTTTCCTGATCTGCGTCTGTCCGCCATCACATTATACCGCCTGCTGCTTAAAGCTTTTCTTATTCGGATATTAACAGGTTGCCCCTCCCTTGAGGTGCACCTGAGCATTGATGATTTCTTCCTTCCGCTCCAGAAGTCCGTTGTCCAGAAGCTGTGCTTCCACGTTGTCAAATCCGAGCCTTTCTATTGTATCGGAGAAACGCTCTCCGGTTATTCCCTGTTCCCGGAACAGGAGGACGGCCTTCTCCAGTACATCAAGCACTTCCTCTTCCGATTTGAAAACAGTCCTTACCGGACGCCCTTTCGCGATCTTCTTGCCCCATCTTCCCCCGATTACGGCCTTGTAGCCCTCAAAGGAAGATGTCATGGCGCCGAACGGACATTTGCCGATACAGCGGCCGCAGTTGTTGCACTGGTCTTCCTGAACCGCGATGCCGCCGTCATTCAATACCGCCGCTCCCACCGGACAGGCGTCGACTACCGTACACTTATTACATCCGCGGCAAAGTTCCGGATCCGCAGCCGGTACATTCTGGCCTACGATACCAAAATCATTCAAACTCGGCTTAACACAGTTATTCGGACATCCGCCGACTGCTATTTTGAACTTATGAGGCAGTTTGACGCCCCGGTATCCCTTGTAAAATCTCGTATGAATCTTGTCGGACAGGGCAAATGTATCGCACAGTCCGTACTGGCATGTCGTTCCCTTGCAGGAAACCACCGGGCGCACCTTGGAACCGGTTCCTCCCGTCTCCAGTCCGACCTCTGCCAGACACTCCCTGAACGGTTCGATATTCTCATATGGGATTCCCGTTACCTCCATTGTAAGGCGCGTGGTCATTGCGATATGTCCATCACCGTATTTCTCGGCCGCCTCCGCTATTTTGGCATTCTCAGCCGCCGTTATTTTTCCGTTTCTCGTGACAATTCGGCCGTTGAAACAATCTGTTCCCTTATTATGTAAGAATCCCAGCGCCTTAACCCTTGTGATATCCTCCGGACTCACCGTAACGCCTTTTTTCTCCGACTCGATGAGGCCCTCCGCCACCAGGAAATTCTCCAGGAGGCCGTATGAGAGTTCTACCGTCTTCAGGCATCTGCTCTCTTCCACAGTGTATTTGTCCTTCAAAACGGAACACTTCGTGCTTCCCAGTTCCCGCTCAAAGCTCTGGCAGAATTCCGCACATTTTTCTTTAAACCCTTCCGTAGCATGCGCCCTGTCCTCCACGAGAAACATGCTGATAACCGCCATCGCGCTGCTGAGCGCCCCGCAGGTCTCACCGCAGCCCATTCCGCCG
This sequence comes from uncultured Clostridium sp., assembly GCF_900547735.1. GTDB lineage: Bacteria > Bacillota > Clostridia > Lachnospirales > Lachnospiraceae > Otoolea. Next base: position 45,612 of record NZ_URHZ01000031.1, read on the forward strand.
CCGAATCCGCTGACCAGCCGGAATGAGTCTTCATTCAGCCCCAGATCGTATTCCTCATTTGCTACACGGAGAACCGTCTCCGCACAGTTGTAGTCCTTTTCAAGATAATAGTGGCGTAACTTCTGTTTGTTCATTTGTATATTCCCTCTCTTTAATATATATATTCTTATGTATTCCTATCCCACTCACACCGTATACGGCGGCACCCCTGCCGCCATGTACTGAATCCGGCCATACCTGACCCGCTTCTTTTAAACCTGCCTGTTCTAAAGGCCCTCATAAGCCTGGCTGTCACCAATCCGGCTTTCCTGACCCTGACTGTCCCGGTCCCTATACCCTTATCCCAGTACCAGCCCTCTTTCTTCCATCATTTCACGGAGTTCATCCACGACTGAACCCAGTTCCTTTCCTTCCTCATCTATGATGATATCGGCGTACCTCTCAAAATATGTAATTCTCTCTTCATAGAGATCTTTGAGCGTCATTCCATCCTTCAGGACAACCCCGCGGTCAACCACGTCTCCAAGCCTGCTGAGCAGTTCCTCATAGCTGATTTTAAGATACACGACCGGTCCCAGGGATTTCAGGTTTTCCATCGCCTCTTTCCCGTAGATTACACTGCCTCCGGGGGCGATCACGGCGCGGTTTGCTTTCAGCCCCGCATTGACCTGGTTTTCTACCTCCATAAATCCGTCGAGGCCCTGTTCTTTAATAATTTCCTTCAGCAGCTTTCCCTTTTCTTCCTGAATCACAATATCCACATCGATGAAGGAGTATCCGAGGCGCTTGGCGAGAAGCACTCCGACCGTGCTCTTTCCGGCTGCCGGCATACCAATCAATGTTATGTTGTTCCCTGCGCTGCGTAGTTCCATCTCTGCTTCCGTCTTATCGTCCCTGTTGTCTTTCATGCTTTCCTCCCGCCTTTTTTCTTCCGCCTTTTACGGATACCGTCTTTTTTCTTATGCTGTAACCGAACGTTCCCAGAAGACTGGAAAGTCCGTAATATTCTCCGTGGGAATAGACAATCGGCGCCGCTTTGTGCAGCTCAAACTTGCCCTTCTCATCCAGATAGGCCTCGTCCACATCCACGGCCACCACTTCGGCCAGGAACATATGGTGGGACCCCAGTTCCTTTACCTCCGTCACACGGCACTCAATATTGACGGGGCTCTCCTTAATCAGCGGAGCGCCGACCGCCTGCGCCGGAATGGGGGTAAGTCCGGTATCTTTCCATTTATCCGTATCCCGTCCTGATTTGACTCCGCAGTAGTCGGTTGCATGGACCAGCTTCTCCGTCGTCAGATTGATGACAAATTCTCCCGACTCCTTCAGCATCCCGTAAGAATGGCGTTCCGGCCTGACCGATATATATGCCATCGGTGGGTTGGTACAGACCGTGCCGGTCCAGGCGATCGTGATAATATTGCTCACTCCGTTCCGGTCCGCAACCGTCACCATGACAGCTGGAACCGGATACACCATATTTCCCGGTTTCCACTGCGCCTTCCGGGAAACGGAACAGTCCGGGGTGCCCGTACCGTCTTTTTTACTGGTTTTGATGCCGCTGTTTTCCCGTTTTGCCATATCCTTTTTTATCTCTCTGTTATCGTTTTTATATCTCATTTATCATATCCCTCTTAGTGTTGGCCTGCTTTTTATAATAACAAAAAATGAGGGTAATGTATACCCTCATTCAAACTGCAGGCAGACTATATTTTCCCTGTATTGGGAGTTTGAGGGTGTAACCCTCATTTTAAATCACGAAGACGGAATTCAGTTCCGCCGTAGTGCTGAACTGCCGATTTCTAGGGGCTTCAGCCCTTGCGCGAGGAAATCGGCAGTTCTTCCTTCGGTGACTAGAATTTATGGCGTATGCCATGAATTCTACAGAGTGGCGACTTTGTCGGCACTCTGAATAAGGGTAATGTATACCCTCATTTCCTGCCAGTTGAGCTATTGTTCCGTCGCTACCATCAGTCCCGGAACAAGCTGTTTTTTCCTCGAAACAACGCCCGGCAGACTGACAATATGTTTTTCCGTATCTCTCTCTTCCTCGCCTATGTGGAAGGCGTCGGTAGCCAGTTGCTCGGCTCCCTGGCCGTCGCAGATAAGCTCCGTGGACTCCGTCAGGATATTGGTCAGCATGAAGAACATCATATCCACCTTCTCATCTTCCCTGGCCCTGTCCATATAGGATAACATCCTGTCTTTCAGTTCCTCCAGCTCTCCGGAGTTCAGGGATGTGATCTGGCCCACGCCGAAGGAAATCTTTCCGGCTGTAAAGCGCTTGAAATCCTGATAGAATATCTCGGCGTCGCTCTTGCCTTTCAGCTTGCTTCCGGCGGCAAACATCTTGTTGGCAAGCTGTTCCACATCGATCTCTGCAATCGCCGCGAGCTTCAAAGCCGCATCTTTATCCACCGGTGTACAGGTCGGTGAGCGGAAAAGAAGCGTATCGGAAATGATAGCGCTGCAAAGCAGTCCTGCAATCTTTTTCTCGATGGTGACTCCGGCTTCTTTATACATCTGGTAAATAATTGTAGCCGTGCATCCCAGCGGCTGGTTCCTGAAAAATACCGGTCCCATCGTCTCCACCGTACCCAGACGGTGATGATCGATGATCTCCAGGATATTGGCATTCTCGATACCTTCAACGGCCTGGCTCCGCTCGTTATGATCTACAAGTATTACATTTTTCCCTCTGGCGCCCAGCAGGTTCCGGCGGGATATCATTCCCTTATACTTGCCGTTCTTGTCGAGAATCGGGAAATCGCGGTGGCGTTTGCTCGCCATCACCTCTTTAATATCGTCAATATAATCATCGGTATCAAATGTGATGAGGTTCTCCGTCTTCATGAAAAAGCTGATCGGCATACTCTGGTTGATCAGACGCGCCGCCGTATACGTATCGTAAGGCGTCGTAATCACGGTGCAGCCTCTCTCCTGAGCCAGTTTTTTGATTGTCATGGATACGCCCGCGCCCTCACAGACAATAATACAGCTAGCCTCCATCTCTATCGCGCAAAGCTGGGATTCGTAACGGTTGCCCAGGATTACAAGGTCATTTTTCTCAATGTAATACTCCATCATATCCGGGTTGGCGGCGGCAATCAGTACCTTACCTTCTTTGAAATATTCCTTCTCATCGCCAATGAGCATTGCCCCTTCCAGAGTCTCGATGATATTCGTATACTGGGTACACGCCTTCGAGAGAATGCTGCTGTCGTACACGTTCATGTAGGAACGCGTTATGTCTCCTACCGTAATCAGCCCCTCCAGCACATTGTCCTCGGTAACGGCCGGAATCGTCACAACACCGGCGTCCTGCATCAGGTTCCATGCTTTTTTCAGGGATATATTCTTTGCCACGCCCTTTGTTTCTCTTATGTCTATATCCTTTACCTGGGTTTTGACCGTCAGGGTCTCCTTCGGCGCTGCCATCCCGAAATAATCAAGCACAAACTGTGTCTCAGAATTGACGTGCCCGGCCCGGCCCGGCACATACTCCCCTCCGGTCGTAATCTGCTTCAAATTCGCGTAACAGATGGCAGAGCAGATTGAATCCGTATCCGGATTTTTATGCCCAATTACTATCGTCTTTTTCGTTTTATCAACTGTCATGCGGCCTCCTAATTTTTATGGTCCTGTCTTATTTATTTAAAATCGACTTTTTTTAAATCTGTCCGCAGCACAGCCGCTGTCCGGCAGATGTGTTAACGGTAACCTCTTTCTCAGGTAGTTTTCAGTATAGCACATTTGCAGAATACCGAACAGCTACCTTTTTGTATTTTTTACAGTTCAAACGGTGAATAATCACGCTCTGCAGGCCTTTTACCGCCGGATCGAAGCAATGTCAGGCAGAACCGGCCGGAAATTCCGGCTGCTCTGCCTGACATTCTGCTGCGGCCGAGTGCCGCCCTGCCGCTTTTTTATTATTGGCGCCGCCAATCCGAAGGTGGATTACGCGCTCTCAGATTTTTGATTGCCTGTTTTTGGATTCCGGCTGCTTCTGTCCTTATGTCCGGTTATTCACCGTTTCACTTAAGCTCTTTATTGCCCGCTTCCGGGTCTTTATCACTTGCTTCCGGATCCTGATCGCCTGCTTCAGAATCTTTATTGCTTACTTCAGGCTCCTTGGCATTAACTTCCGGAGCTTTGTCGTCTGATTCCGATTTCTGAGTTTCAGTTTCAGGTTCCTGGCCGTCTGTTTCCGGTTCCTGGTCTTCTGTCCCTGGTTCCTCGTCTTCTGTCCCCGGTTCCTGGTCTTCTGTCCCTGGTTCCTCGTCTTCTGTCCCCGGTTCCCGGTCTTCTGTCCCTGGTTCCTCGTCGCCTGTCTCCGGCTTCTGAACTCCTGTTTCCGGTTCCTGGCCGCCAGTTTCCGGTTCCTGTTCTCCTGTCTCCGGCTTCTGATCTCCGGTTCCTGATTCCTGGCCGCCTGTCTCCGGCTTCTGAGTTCCGGCTTCCGGTTCCCGGCCGCCTGTCTCCGGGTCCTTATTTCCCGTTTCCGGGTCCGTATTTCCGTCTTCCGGCTCTTGATTATCTCCTTCCGATTTATTGCCGTCTCCCTCTGTTTCACCGTCTGTCCGGCCCGGTTCTTCAGATGGCGGTAAAACATTTTCGGTCGGGGCTGCCGTTACGGCAGAGTTGTCAATATCCTCTTTCTGCTTCGTCACCTTTCCGTTTTCGTCGAGGTATACCTCAAAGCTCAGTTCGTCATAGCCCTCCGCCTCAATGGTTATGGTGTTTTCTTCTTCCGTGTTAAATCCGTTTACACTGAAATCAAGGTATTTTAAGATTCCGTAGGATTCATCCTCCGACACCTTGTATTGATTCACATCATCTGAAGAAATTGACAGGCTGCTATACGTATATTCCTGTCCGTTCACCTGAATCACTGTCTTATCCTTATTTTTAAGTACATTCAGATACGTCTCTAATTCTTCTTCCGTTGCATTTTCAAAAGTCAAACGATAATATTTACCCGTCAATATAGAGGACTTAAGCTCCGCCTTCTTTACTTCCGGCGGGGTCTGTGTATCGGACGGCTCCGTGCCGCCTTCCTCTGCAACCTCACCGTTCTCATCCAACGTCACCTTAAAGCTTATATCTTCATATCCCTTCGCTTTAACATTAACCGTGTTTTCTCCTTCGGCAAAGCCGTCTTTGCTAAAGTCCATATACCGTTTGTCTGATACCGTATATTTCTGCTCATCACTTGAAAAAATCATCCAGGAGCTGTACTGGTATTTTTGGCCGTTTACTTCAACCTCCGCGTCGGTGTTTTCAAGTGCGTGCAGGTAGTCCTGAAGTTCCTCTCCGCCTAATCCCGTAAATGACACCCTGTAACATCTTCCGCTGTAAAGTGATGCAGACTCCGCCTCCGGCGCCGTCAATCGTCCTGCGGGCGGCTCCTGCTCCTCTCCCTCTGTTATATCCCCGTTTTTATCAAGGAATACATCAAAACTCAAATCATCACAGCCCTCTACTTCAATTGTTACGGTATTTTTGCCTGCCGCAAAGCCGTTGATACTGAGATCCAGATATTGTCTGCCGCCATTTGCTTCATTATCGGATACGGTGTATTGATACTGATCGCTCTCGCTTACCGAAAGGCCGCTGTAAGTATATTTTTTCCCATTTACCTGAACTTCTGTTTTTTCGCTGTTTTCCAGCTCTTTCAGATATTTTTCCAGCGCCTGCTCCGAATCAGAATTGAAAGATACGCGATAATATTTCCCATAGAAGAATTCTGATTTCTTCTCTACCTTATCCACCTCAGGTGCTGTCAATGTTTCAGACGGGCTCTGCTCTTCCTCCCCCTGTTCAATCCTGAATTCCAGCGTTTTCGGCGTATAGTTTTCGGCACGTACCGTCACCATATAATCTCCGGACTCTTTAAAAAGTCCTTTTTGGAGCACAAATCCAAACTTACCGGGCACATAATTATCATCACCGGAAAGGGAACCTTCCGTATTGGAAGTTACTTTATAGCTGCTTCCGTCCGGTTTCCTGAGCTCGATTCCCTTCAGATTCTTCATGAAGTCTCCGCGCAGCGCGCCCTGGCTCTCGTCGTCCTCTCCGCTGGCTGCCGTCACATGCACATCCTGTCCCGTATAATATACAGATACATCTGCCGCATCTTCTCCCGCCGCCGGGTTTGGATCGGCCAGAGACAGGTCAAACTGTTCCTGCGCCTTATTTATATTCAGCTCTGCTGTTGCCGTCTGGTATCCTTCCGATACGATTCTCAGCTCGTGGACTCCCGCAGTCAGTTGGATGCTTCCTCCCGCAGTCCCCTTTGTGGAAGAATAAATGACAGCTTTTCCGGTGTCCTCATCAAACTTATATCCGGACAGATAATCGTCGTCGCGAAGAGCCGTTGCACTGCCGTCCAGATAAAATCTGGTGTTTTTATTCAAATACAGCGGATCCGTGCTGCAGCTCAGTGTCAGATCTTCTCCAAATGCTCCGCTGAGACCTTCCAACTGGGGCGCACGTTTACCCGTCATTTCTGAAAACAGGAAGGTGGAGCCAAGAAGGCCGTCCTCCAGCACCCGTTTTACCTGATATGGCCGATTTTCCGTCCGGCCTTTTCCAATCTCTGCATACCGGCGGAAGGAAAGCACCGCGTTGTCTCCCAGCCCTGCATCCTTTACCGCATTTAAATACGTAACAAAATCAAACAGCTCATCTGCGTTTTCGTCCATTACCGCCACCGGACTCTGTGACTCCCAGCGTTCGAGAACCGCTTCGGCAGCTTTATTGGTCATTCCGATCTTTTCCAGTATCAGCGCATTGGCAATCAGGTCATGGTCAAAAATCAGGAATGCGTTCATATCCCCGCCTCCGGATGAACCGGATTCCCCGGAGGATCCTGACGAACCGTTCCAGGATGCGCCGGAAATGGCGTCGATGCCGTAATCGGAACCGCCGGAGCGTTTACCGAATATTGTTACGGCAGAACCGATTTCTACGGATTTCGTCATTGTTTTATATCCGTTGGCGTAGGCTGTTACCGTATAAATCCCGGATTCATCCGTGACTGTCTCTTCTTTCGTATTAGTACCGCAGATATGGAGCATATCCCCTATTTCATACCATTCCGTTATATTTTCCAGTTCTTTTGTTTTACCGGACGGGAACGTCAGCTCCACTCTGTAAATCGGTGACAGGATTTCATTGCCAAATGTTGCGCCGTCCTCCCCCTCGATTGTAAAAGCAAAGCATTCTCCCGGTTCCGGGTTCAGATTCAGCGTGTTCAGCTTCATTGTAAATGTCCTGTCATCCACGAGGTGGATCGGAACCGTCATCGTCGCACTGCTGTAACCGGATACCATGTTTAACTGATAGCGGCCTCTGGAAAAAAGATTTGTCTGCGGCAGGCTGATTTTCAGCACACCCGTTTTTCCATATGTATTTTCTATGGACTTCCTGAATCCCAGTTCACTGTTCAGAATGCTGTTCTCCTGATTCAGCGCTTTTATCGTTTTAATTCCATTAAACCACTCTTCCTGGGCCTTCGTCTCCAGTGAAAGCTTAACCGTAATTTCGCCGTTTCCTGTCTTCTGGTCAATTAGAGTATCCGGAACATAATATGCGGAAGGTATTTCCTCCGATGCGCTTCCTCTCCGGTCACTCAGATCAAACGTGGTTCTCTCCGGCTCCACTCTGACCTGGCCATTCTTATCATAGACATCCAGATAGTAGTCAAACCGGGACACCGGCCCGTTCGTCAGAATTGCTTTGGGGGCATAATCCTCACCTCCGGCATCCGGAGCCGTTGCCGCAGCCGCGCTGCCAAGCTTCACGGTCTGCTCCCTGCCGTCACTTTCCCTAGTCACGGTGACCGAACCGGGTTTCAGCACGGTGCTTTCCCACTTTACAACCGAACCGTCGTCGTCAACCCTGGTCAGCGTATCTGTAACATCGGCGCCGTCAATCCGGACGCTGTAATCTTCAATCGTACCATCATCAAAGGTAATAACGGCATATCGGATCCATCCAAGATTCAAAAATTTCGTTTTATCCCGATCAAGCAAATCACCTGATTTGCCCTCATCACCGGAATTTTCACCGCCTCCGTTCAGGTCATCCCCGTTCGGCTTATCCGTATTTCCGGAACCGCTGCCTCCGGAGCCGTTATTACCTGTATTTCCACCGGAGGCGCTGGTATTTCCACTGCCGGAATTACCACTGCCGGTACTTCCGCTGCCGGAACCTCCGCTGCCGGAGCTTCTGCCGCCGGAGCTTTTGCCGCCGGTAGAAGCGGTATTTGTATTTTCTGCGGAAGAGTATCCACGGCCCGGTTCGTAATAAACACTTCCGTCTTTTTCAATCCATCTTCCCTGTGCATCCGTCAGAAATCCTCCAGGAGTTTCCTTACCGGCATACATTCTTCCCTTTTCACCGCCTTCTGCCGTCTCAAAGAAATAGCAGTAGCCGTCAATCCACTGCCAGCCCGTCAGGACAGAACCCTGGCTGCCGTCATTGGCCGTATTCAAAAAATACCGTTGTCCGGACGGGTCCTGGAACCACCCGGTACGCATCTTTCCTTCCACGCCGTCCTGTGCGGTATTCAGGTAAAACAGCTTTCCGTCTATATTCTGCCATCCCGTCCTCAGCGAACCATTGCCGGGATCCAGATAATACCATCCGTCGGCCGTCTGAAGCCATCCCGTCCGTGCTGTTCCTGCCGAATCATAGTACCTCCAGATTCCGTCTCCGAAATCCCATCTTCCCTGTGTGAGAACCTCCTGCGACGGCCCGGTGGGAGCCGCCCATGCCGTTCCCGTCTGGAAAGTCATACAGGCTGCCGTCAATATTGGGACGACCGCCCTGCGCATACACTTTTTCATAGTTTTTCCTCCTGTTTCCTCTGCAGTTAGTCTTTTCTAACCACGTATTACAGTCTAGCATTGGAAATATTTGGTTGTCAATGCCAATAGTTAGTTCTAACTAACTATTTTTCTCAATATGCATTTGTCATATTACATCTTTACGCGAGTACGCATCCCCGCGGAGCGTTTTTTGCTTCATAGGACGTAACTTCCTATATTTCCTATGAATTAAAAAAACACAGCCTGTGAACCGGGAAATGCTGTTCACAAGCTGTGTTCTGTAATATGTTTTGTACGTGTTTTATTCCTTATCTTTCATAATCTGTTAACAGGATGTTCACAATCTATTCACATATGATTTTTATACTAAAAGCATAAGAAATTTTATTTTTTTCTTACTTTTATGGTGATTTTGCACATAGATTTTTCATAATTGCCCCGGCAGCCTAACGGCTCCGGGGTCTCCTCATTTTATCGTTTTCTTCTCATCATTTTCCCTGTCTGGCAGGCCTTCCGGACAGTCCGATCGTGAATGTTTCCGTATCATAACCCTTTATAGAGGATTTTCCCACTCTTAATTGTTTCGAGAACACGTATTTTTTTAATCTCCATTGGAGGTACGGTAAGCGGGTTTGCCGAAAGAATGACGAAATCTGCTTTTTTCCCCGGCTCTATTGTCCCTTTTTCCGATTCCTCCCCATACTGGTATGCCGCGTTGGCTGTCACCGCTTTCAGGGCCTCATAGGGCGTAACGCGCTCCATCACTCCCATCGGGTGGCCTCCGCAGCTGATTCTGTTTACTGCGCACCAGATTGTCTCGATCATATCGGGCTGAATCACCGGTGAATCCTGATGGAAGGTCACATTGACTCCGTCGTCGATGGCCGTCCTTGCAGGGCTGATCTTAAGAGCTCGCGCTTCCCCAAAATTCTTCAAATGCACGTCTCCCCAGTACCAGGTGTGGGCCGTAAAGAAGGATGCGGTGATGGAAAGCTCCGCCATCTGCTCAAGCTGATCGGACCTCACCATCTGTGCATGGATCATGACCGGCCGGGTCTGCCCCGGATCCGCGCCTGTCTCCCGGACCGCCTGTCGGCAGGCCTCTATCATCTGCTGCGCCGCCGCGTCCCCGTTGCAATGCACCAGAAGCTGCCGCCCCTCCCGGAGCGCCGTCTCAAAATATGACTTAACCTCTTCATCCTTAAAAATCGGATAACCGCAGTATCCCTCCGGTTCGCCCTCGTATGGGCTGCTCATCCAGGCGGTCCGTCCCTGTGGGGAGCCGTCCAGGAAAATTTTATAGCCGCCGATACGCAGATGATGGTTGTATTGACCGGTATAATCAGGATTTTCCTCCGTCAGCTCATGAGCGTCGTTAAGCGCTGCGTACGCCACTACATCCGCATGCAGCAGTTCATTCTCCGCCGCGTATTTTAAGAGCTTCCACTCATCACTCCGGGTGCGTCCGTCCTGGATCGTCGTGATTCCATGACTCAGGTAAATCTGTTCCGCGGCCTCCAACTGCCTTGCAAGCTGCTCCATGCCCGGCTCCGGGATCACGGAAGAAGAACCGGTAAATGCGGTCTCTTCCAGATAGCCGTCCGGCTCCCCGTAGCCGTCCTTACTGCCGTTTCCGGCTTCTCCGTTCCTGCTTTTCCCGTTCCCGGATACGGCTGCCGTCCGGCCGATACGGCCTCCTTCCGGGTCTTTTGTATCCTTTGTTATTCCCATCTTCTCAAGGGCCGGAGTGTTTACAACTCCCATATGGCCGCTGGCATGGGTTATCATCACGGGGTTATCGGGAAATGCAGCATCCAGCATAAAACGGTCCGGGTGCCTTCCCTCCGCCAGTTTATTGTGGTCGTAGCCTGTCCCGATAATCCAGTCTCCTGCGCCGAGCTTCCGCTCCTCTTTAAACTTCTTAAGGATCGCAATCAGGCCGTCAAAGCTGTCGGCTTCCTGAAGCACCGCATAAGACAGCACCTTTGCCATCGCCGTGATATGGCTGTGCGGATCCATAAATGCAGGGAGCATCACTGCTCCCTTCAAATCCTTTAAAACCGGCTCTTCCGCCATGGCTCTCACCTCTTCAAGGGAACCTGCGGCCTGAATCCGTCCGCCGTCCGTCAGCACGGCTTCCACGATGACAGGCTCACTGCCGGTCATCGTGATAATTGTTCCATTATAATATAAAGTCTTCGCCATAATAACACTCCTGTCTGAATCACTCCGGTTTTTATCCGGCTTCTCTATGGTTAAAATGCCTCATGCGGCACATCCTGCGTGAACCGTAACCCGCTATGCCCATTATTATGCTCAGACCCGTCTGTTCTTAAACTTTATCAGTCGAGAATCAGCCTTGCGGCTCCATAGATTCCGGCATCATTGCCCAGCGTTGCCAGTTCGATTCCGGCCTTGTTCTCTGAAATGGGCGTATATTCCTCATAATACTTGCGGATCATATCCGTCAGGAATGTACCGGCCTTTGAAACGCCTCCGCCGATGACGAACACTTCCGGATCCACTGTCATTGACACGATGGCTAGCGCCCAACCGAGATAATAGCAGACCGTCTCCATCACTTCCAGGGCCAGGGCATCTCCCGCCTTAGCGCAGTCCACTACATTCTTTGCCGAGATGCGGCCTCCGAATTTACGCATCGCGGAATCCGCGCTGCTCTTCTCCATGATCCTTCTCGCTTCCCTGGCAATGCCGGTAGCCGACGCAATCTGTTCGACACAGCCGTAACCTTTACAGTTACACTGTTCCTTCTCTCCCTCGCGGATCCGCATATGGCCAATCTCACCTGCCAGACCGTGTTTTCCGGGTATAATCTTCTGATCAATGATAACGCCTCCGCCGACGCCAGTCCCGAGAGTCACCATGACGATATCACAGTATCCTTTACCGCCGCCCTGCCACATCTCTCCCAGGGCGGCCACATTGGCATCGTTGCCCGTCTTTACCGTTATGCCGTCCAGAAGTCCGCTCAGGATCTCCTGCGGGTTCATATCATGCCAGCCCAGATTGACACAGACCTCCACATATCCGTTCGGAAGCACCGGTCCCGGAATTCCAAGCCCTACTCCCGCCACATCGGACAGGGCAATACTCTGCTCTTTTAGAACCTTCCGGATCGATGCCGCTACATCGGGAAGGATGTATTTTCCGTTCTCCTCTTTTCTGGTCGGCACTTCCCACTTCTTTACCAGTGTCCCGTCCAGTTCGAACATTCCAACCTTTACCGTTGTTCCTCCTACGTCTACGCCAATACACTTTTTACTCATGCTCCGGCCTCCCTTAACTCTCTCTGTTCCATTTATTATTACCCGATTGTGTGATTATACTGCAATCTCTTTATTTTTCATTTCCATTATAAGAGATAGGCTTGTATATTGCAAGAGAGGGATTTAATTGAGGAATGAGAACGCCGCCGGGACGGTCGGGGTTCGGGATGGT
>NZ_URHZ01000032.1 GCF_900547735.1 uncultured Clostridium sp.
ACCGGGACTGAAGACTCATCTACACCCTCCCACCCCCCCGTCCGCCGTCTTACAGAGGCGTCCTCGCATCTCAACTAAATCCCCACACAAAGAAGCAGACCTTCCTCAATGCGATTCTCAGAAGGCCTGCCATGCAATATTTTATCAAATTATAAGTAGTAACCCTTTCATCCTCAAACGAGTTCCAGCCTCTCATCCGCCTCCACCAAAGGAAGCAGCGCATCCGAAACCTCTATATACTCCAGCCTCAGCGTACTTTCGATCCTGACAATCTTAAGGCGCTTTTTATCGGCTCCGCGAAGTACCTTTACTGCAATTTTAACCGCTTCATCTTCATCTTTTGCTATCACCGGGATTTTGCAGTCGTCTAAATCCTTTACCGCAATCCCGTTGGCATAGATGGACTCATAATCGAGCTGTTCAAATACTTTTTTCGTTGTGATGTCGAAGATTCCAAGCCCCACGCCGTTGCCATGGGTTTCCTCCGAAAGATCCAGAAGAACCATCTTATCGATTTTCGGTACGGTCAGAATAAATTCTTTTAACAGATAGCTTTTCCCCAGAATATTGGGGTCATAGCCGCAGCCGGAAATATCTTTGCCTATCTTTTCTACGATTAACACATCGATCTCCGGTATCATCAGGGTCGGCATATTTCCAGCCGCCATTTTGACAAGCTGTTTTTCACGCTCGATCATGTTTTCCGACGGAACCGCCTCGATCCATGCCGTTTCATCGTATGCATTTTCCAGAATCGCTACGCCGAAACCGACATTGACGGACTGCATAATCATGGAGGCTGCTTCCTTCAGCACTTCTCCGAAATAGTCGAAGCTCTCCTCATGAATGGAGGTGCAGCCGATATGATTTCCAAGTCCGATTACCAGCATCTTGCAAAGGCCGCTCTGGATATCGGCTACGAAATCCGTATGGATTTTCACCCTGTTGATTGGCACCACCAGGTCGGCCTCATAAGCCGTCTTATCGAAAAATACTTTTGTGCCGCTCTTCAGCGTTCCTATCTCCACCACATCCAGACGCGCGATAACGGGAACTCCCATGGCTTCCTCCGTAATTCCGTATCCGGTCAGGATTTCTTTCTGTCCTTCCTCCGTTCCGCCTCCGTGGCTTCCCATGGCAGACACGATAAAGGGGTCTCCTCCATATTTTTTTATCTCATCCACAACGCCGCGCACAATGGCGGCCAGATTCCTGATTCCGCGGCTTCCCACCGCCACGGCCACCCGCTGGCCCTTTTTTATTTTTCCGGCCACCCGCTCTTTTGCCATCTCCTCGCGGATTCTGCCTTGCAGGTCCTGAACTTGCGGGCGTTCGAACTTTTGCCGTACCCGGTGCATAGCCGGAAGTTGGATATTATAATCTTCCTCCAACAGCAAAGGCATATTGCCACCTCCTTTCTGCTTTTGCCCCGGCGCCTTCAAATACAGGCACCAGGGCAAAATGGTTTGTAATGTTGCTTTATAGGATATTTCTTATGTGGCATTCTTTCGTTTTCAATACCAGAATGGTTCTAGTTCTTCAAGCTGCTCTTACACAGCCCCATTCATCTATCATCGGCTATTCCAGCCGCACTTCATTTACAGTCCCATTCGTCTATCATCGGCTGCTCCGGCCGCATCTCATTTACAGCCCGATTCGTCTATCATCGGCTGCTCCGGCCGCACCTCATCACTTCATCCATCCCAAAAGCCCAAGCGTAACCGGCTCGCAGAATGTCGTAAGGCCAAGTGCAATCAGCAGTCCGCCGATAAAGAACAGCATCGGCTTTATCAGCCGCGTCATCGGCTCCCCGGAGATACCGGCCGCCACGAACAGGTTGATGCCGTAAGGCGGTGTAACGAAACCGATTGCCAGGTTCATTGTGAGCATGACGCCGAATGTAATCGGGGACATGCCAATCTGTGTTACTACCGGCAGCAGAATCGGGGAAAGAATGATTGTGGCCGGGATATTGTCAATCAGACATCCGATAAACAGCAGGAACAGGTTGATTAAAAGAAGCAGAACGATTCTGTTGTCCGTAACGCCCAGCATGGCTGCGGCAATCTTATGCGGAATCCGTTCCATTGTCAGATATGCGGCAAAGGCCATTGATAATCCGACCATAAATGTCGTCATTCCGTTGACGCTGATACTTCTGTAAAATGAGTCGTAGACTCCCTTTAAATCAATTTCCCTGTAGATAAATACGCTGACTACGAAGCAGTATACAACCGCCACAACCGCCGACTCGGTCGGGGTGAAAATGCCGGAGTAAATTCCGCCCAGGATGATGACCGGCGTCAGCAGCGCCCAGAAGGCGCCCTTGAACGATACCCAAACCTTTTTGATGGTTGGCTTCTCTCCTCTGCTTACATTTTCTCCACCTGTACGGAAAACAGATACAAGAATCAGAACCACGCCCATCAGGATACCGGGTACGATGCCTGCCATAAACAGGTCGCTGATGGATTCCCCTACAACTACGGCGTAGATGACAAAGGGGATACTGGGCGGAATGATAACGCCTATCGTTCCGGCCGAGGCTGCCAGCGCGGCGCTGAACGGCCGGCTGTAACCGCGTTTTTCCATCTCTGGAATCATGAATCCGCCGATTGCCGATGTGGTTGCCATCGCGGAACCGGAAATGGCTGCGAAGAACATACAGGCAATCGTTGTAACAATACAAAGTCCGCCCTGAATCCATCCTAAAAGTGTATCGGCAAAATCTACGATTCTCTTTGCAATTCCGCCGCTGCTCATCAGGTTTCCGGCCAGCATGAAGAATGGAATTGCCATAAGTGGAAACGAATCGCAGCCGGTGATGGCGTTCTGTGTAATCAGGGCAATCGGAATATTGGAAAAGCAGGTCAGTGTGATAAAGGTTGCAATGCCTATGGCATATCCGACAGGCACCGACAGAGCCATCATCAGAATAAATGAACCAAACAGTACAGCTATATTCAAGCTCCTTCGCCTCCTTCCCCAATCTCTCCTCCATTATTTTTAAGTCCGCGGATTTTCTGCCATAATTCTCCGATAATCCTGATTGACACTGCCAGCTGGCTGACAGGGAGGCTCATATATACAAGGTACATAGGCATCCTCATCGCGGCCGAAATGAGGCCGCGTTTCTGGATGGAAGCTACCAGTTCAAATCCATATTTTACAAGCAGCAGACAGAATGCCAGCCAAATCACATCGGAAATGATGCGGATGATGTCTTTACGCCTGCCCTCACCCGTGCCGCCCAGAACCTCGATGCGGACATGGGAATTATCCCTCTGGGCCACGCTGGTGCCGAGCCAGATTTGCCAGATAAAAATGTATCTTGCCAGTTCTTCCGACCAGGAAAGTAAGGATCCGAATACATATCTCAGAATTACCTGGAAGAAGACGAGAATCACGGTAAAAATCAGGCTGCACACCAGAAGATGCGCTTCGAGCTGATTATAAAAGTTTATGATTTTCTTCATCACTGTTCTTCCTTTCACAATTGCCATCAGGCTCTGTTATTCGGCTCTGTATTTCTCCACCGCGTCCACAATATCCTGGCCATAGGTATTTTCCCAGTTTTCATACATCGGGGCAACCTTCTCCGCAAAGACCTTGCGCTCTTCCGGTGTGAGTTCCGTAAGCTCCATTCCCTCTTCCTGCAGCTTCTTCAGGTATTCTCCATTGTTGTCTAATTCCATGGAACGCTGTTCATCGATCAGTTTTGTCTGTACTGCGTCGTCCAGAATCTTCCTTGCCTGCTCATCCATTCCCTCATAGAAATCTCTGTTGATAACGATTCCGCAGAAATCATAGATGTGCTCCGTTGTGCTGATATATTTCTGTACTTCCTGGAATTTTGATTCATAAATCAGGGATGCCGGGTTTTCCTCTCCGTCTACGGTTCCCTGCTGCATTGCCGTAAAAAGTTCACTCCAGCTCATCGGGGTTGCATTTGCGCCGAGCGCTTCAAACATCTTTATGTATACCTGGTTGCTCATACAGCGCATTTTGAGTCCCTTTAAATCATCGGGAGTCTTGACGGGCCGTTTGTTATTCGTCATATTTCTGATGCCGTTAAAGTTATAACCGAGGTTTAAGAGGCCGACGTTGTTGTCCTCCAGTTTCTTATTCAGAATGGTTCCTAAATCTCCGTCCATTGCAGCAAAGGCCTGCTGTGGATTTTCGAAAAGGTAAGGCATTCCGAGAACCTGGAAACCGTCCACATAGGCGCTCAGCAGGTTGGCCGACGGAACTACCATAGTAAGTGTTCCAAGCGCTACGGATTCCAGCATCGCCTCATCACCGCCCAGCTCACTGTTTGGATGGATTTCCACGGTAATCTTACCGCCCGACTTGGATTCCACTTCCTCCTTAAATGCCAGGCAGCATTTGTGCAGGGAGTGGCTCTCGGAACAGATATGTCCGATGCTGATCTGATAGGATTCTCCGGTATATCCTGAATCTCCGGCCGGCTGGTTTTGGGATGATGCATCCTTTGTGTCGGCCTGAGCCGCCGGTGTGGCGGAAGAACTGCCCGATGATCCACATGCCGTGAGACCTGTTACTAAGCTGACTGCCGTCAGAATTGCCGCTGCTGCCTTTATTCTTCGTTTCATACTTATCCTCCTTCTGGGTTTTCACTTGTTTTGTGAATCAGCCGTTTACGGTAATAACTCCATTTGTAGCATCCATTGATACGGTCATTCCGTCCTTGATTTCCTTGAAGAACTCCGGGTCTACCTTATGAACCATCGGAATTTCCATGGCCACGGCCGCCGTCACAAGCACCGTATCCGCCGTCTCCACAATCAGTCCGGACGGATGTTTGCCTTTCATCAATAGTTTATAAAGTCCGTCGGCCTGGACTACGGAGCTGCCTTTCCCGGACGGCATAATGAGGATTTTCCCCGCCACATTTTTTCCGTTGATATCGTGGTTGCGTTCAATAAGCTCCCCCGTCTCCGGCACTACAAGATAAAAGCAGACAGCGTCTTTGGATACCAGCGCCTCGGCCTTGGCCGTTCCTTTTGCAATTTTTGCACAGTGATATGTACGTTCCATTTATTTAACCACCTTTCCTGAAATTGCCGCCTCTACCGCTTCTTCAATCGGGCGGATTAAGAATTTGATTCCACGGATTTCGTTGTAATATGCACATTTCGGGGAATCCGTTACTCCCACGGAACCGTAATACGGTTTCCAGCACGGCGGTACATCAATACAGGTATCGGCTACGATGTGGCCTCCGGCTCTCTGGATGATGCTCAAGTATCCCATCCTGTCCGCCAGTTCTCTGGTCAGCGAGCTGGTCAGCAGCCAGGTGTCCACTTTGAATTTTCTTCCTTCACAGATTTTTGCAATGATACCGACCTGGCGGATTGTGATATGCGGGCATCCGAACATGGCAAAATCAATCTTTCCCGGTTCGTTGCAGAGCCTTTCTCTCGTATCCTGCAGGTCCTGATCCGTGATTACGATTTCACGTTTGATTTTCTTGTTTCCGACGGCGGCTTCCACGGTCGGAGCCTCCGGGGTAATTCCTGCTATATGGTACATGGATACGCAGCCCGATGTATTGAGCTGTGCTCCAAAATTCATAAATCCTTCCGGCGTCGGCCTTTCCTTAATTCCCTTGAACACGGGAACCTCGAGTCCTTTATATTTCTCCGGATAACACCAGCCTAAAATCTGGTAATCAAAGTCGGTCTTAACGTCGGCCTGGACATCCACCAGGATCTCGGCTTTTCTGTTCTCATCAAAGAGTAGTCCGTACTCCGGAACTACGCCGGTGATGGCGGCACAGAGGGCGCTGTTGGCTCCTTCCCTGTTGGTCCTGGCACCAATTACCGAATTGACATAAGGCGTTGCACTCGACTCAGAGAATGCAATGACCTCCCCATAGGCCGGGACATTCTGCTGCAGATACGGCGTGCAGTCAAAGGTAAGCTGGGCTCCCAGCTTGCGGTAAGCTTCGTTGGTGGCGAACACGATGTTCTTACCCTCGTCGGGAACCTCGTGCAGATGTTCATTCAGATACTTGATGCAGATGCTCGGATTGATGGTCGGTGGAATCTTGCACTTCGCTCCCTTCGAAAGCAGCTTCTCCGCAAACCAGAGATCTGCGTCCTGTGCACTCAGTGCCACATGAGTTCTTGTTACCGGCACCATCCTCGGTGCGTCAAATGTCTCTCCAATCGCCACCTGAATCTCCATTGCCATGGATGCGCCTTCCCCGTATTTCCCATTAAGTACATCCTGTTCATAATTTGTGAGTTTCATTTACTTCCTCCTCCTTTTGATATTGGACTATTCCAATTCTCAATTTAAAAACCATATTTTAAGGTGGTTTTTAACATCCCCTTAACTTATGGCTCTTATTTTAATCATGTACAATCCTTTTGTCAAGATATTTTCGTGTTTTTGTTTAAAATTTTAGTCTTTTCTTTTTCTTTTGGACTATACCAATATAATTATATTCACAACACGTCTCTAATATCACCGGTTTCCCAAACTTTGTCCGATTATTTTTTCACACAAAAAAGGCGCCTGCTCTCAGTGAACAGACGCCTTTTTTTGTTGAGCGGCAATGAAAAGTTCGCGAAGCGTGCTTTTCGTTGTTACTTTTTATGATTGTATTTGATTCTGTTTTATCCCGCGGAAACACGCTCTAGAGCATATTCTTCTCTTTTTCCGCTATTTTCTCGCAGATGCGGGTCTGCAGATGAAGAATGGAGCCCGGGTCAAAAACATATTCGAAGTCCAGAACCCTTCCTCCTTTGTCTTTATATTTTTTAATCAGATTGATCATAAATGGCTCTCCCAGATTCCGGTACTCCTTTGTCGTCAGCAGAAGATCCGCATCTTTTAAGCTCTCTTCAATCTCATCCCTCTCCTTGTCCGAGACAAAGGTCTTCACGATGTGGATATTCTCCAAATCCCGGATCTGCCACAGGAGATTTTCCATAAACCGGTTACTGATCGTCCATGCGACCACCCTTATCTCGGGAGAAATCTGAGCCAGCTCTATCAGAGTCTCACTGCTCGTAACAACCGTTATTACTTCCAGTTTATTGACAAGATCGGGAAACGCCTGGATCAGTGTCTCATAGTGATGGGTCGTCGTTACAATCAGGTCAAAATTATCTCTCAGGAGCTGGGGCTCCTTCAGGACATTCTCTAAAAGGAACTGCTGAATGCTGTTATTTTCCACATTCTTATACTCGTTCTTGGCAAGCTGGAGCGCCTCCGGGCAGCAATCCACCCAGGCCGTCATCAGTTTGACGTCCCCGGCCATATGGCGGGCCATCTGCCTTCGGAAGATATCCACCACCTGGCGGGTCTGCAGTCCCATCTGCTCCGCACGCTCGAAAATATGATTAATCTCCCTGGTCAGAATCTCCTCCTTCAGGATGCCTCCTACGTCGGAGATATACGTCCCGCTTCCCCGGACGGCATAAGCGGCCCCCTGGCGGATTAGCTCCTGATACGCCATCTGAACCGTTCCCCTAGCTATCTGGTTTTCTTTTCCAAGTTCACGTTCGGGGGGCAGTTTTTCCCCCGCTTTCAGCTCTCCGCTTCGTATCATTGCATAGAGCTGCTCTGTTATCTGCTGGTATTTAGGAAGTGATGATGTCTCATCCAGATAAATTTTCATAATACTTTTGTTCTCCTGATATAAAAAGAAAGGCCGGAAATCCTTCCAAGCGGTAAAAAGAAATTTTTCACCACCGTCAGAAAGATTCCCGGCGTTTTTCAGTCAGTCGGAGTAACAGGATTTGAACCTGCGACCTCTCGGCCCCCAGCCGAGCGCGCTACCAAGCTACGCCATACTCCGTACTCTGCTCTACTATTATACCAAAAAATTCAAAAAAATCAATTGTATTTTTCCTGTTTAATAAATTTTTTAAAATATTCCCTATGAAAAGCAGGTGAAGAACTGGAAATTTGTCTTCCTATCCTGAAATTCCAGGCTATCTATGATATAATAAAAACACCCGGCCCGGTATTTTGTTAATCTGAGCCGGTCACATCGGCATATAGAAACATACTTCATTTGGATTCTCATAAATTTGGTATGTTGACACAATCACATAAGGCATCACCAATACGTAAATTTCCAGAAAGGCGGATACACCAATGATCAGTTTCGACCTCGACATGACACTGCTCGACCACAAGACCGGACAAATCACTCCCAGCGCGCTTGAGTCAATCGGCAGGCTGAGAAAAAAACATAAAATCGTGCTCGCAACCGGACGCGATATGGATAATTACTACAGCAGCATTTACCGCGATATCATCCAGCCGGATGCTATCGTCCATATGAATGGAACGAAGATAACCGTTGGAGATACCCTGATTTTCGAACATCATTTCAATAAGGATCTCCTTAAGGATCTGCTCTGCTACTGCGATCGCGAGGGCTACGGGATCGGTATGACGCTGGGGGATGACGATTTCTATATCCATCCCGAGGTAATCGAAGCCAGCGACATCAGGGCCTGGGGAAGCTGCGGCAGACGCTTTAAAGATCCGTGGCAGATGCTCGACATGAACATCCGCACCCTGGCCTTTATCGGCGAGGAATCACAGGTACGCCGGGTCGAAGCAGAGTTTCCCACTCTGAGCATGCCTCTCTTTGCAGGACGCCGCGGAGCCGATGTTATGGAACACGGAATTTCAAAGGCGGATGGTCTTACCCGGCTGGCTAAGTATTTCGGAGAAAATGAAGATCTCTCCGACACGGTCGCCTTCGGGGACAGCATGAACGATCTGGAAGTAATTATAAAAGCAGGCACCGGCGTTGCCATGGGCAATGCAGTTGATGAATTAAAGGAGGCCGCCGACTATGTGACTTCCTCCATTGCAGAGGACGGCATCTACCGCGCCTGCCTGCATCTTGGTCTTCTGGCCGACTGAGCGGCCGGACAGGGCAGTTCTTAAACGGCCTGCCACTCCGCCTGTTCATCGGGA
Organism: uncultured Clostridium sp.; assembly: GCF_900547735.1. Taxonomy (GTDB): domain Bacteria; phylum Bacillota; class Clostridia; order Lachnospirales; family Lachnospiraceae; genus Otoolea. The sequence continues at coordinate 8,971 of NZ_URHZ01000032.1, forward strand.
TCCACATGGGAGACCAGCCTCACACGCTCGGCCGGGGACATCTGATCCAGTATCCCGGCCAGTTCGTCCGGCGTCAGGTTTCTCTCCTCCAGAATATCGGCAATATGTTTTAAGTCTTCCTCTCTTCTCTCTTTCAGAAGCTCTTTTTCTTTTGCTTTCAAATCCTTAAGCTGTGTTTCAAGAGCCTCTATCATCTCTCTGACCTCACACAGTTTTTCCGTACACGTTTTTCTTTTTCCTCTTGGCATAGTTATTTCGTCTCCTTTCCTCTTACCAGTTTTTCCCGGATCATTAATATATATGCCCGGATCCGTAAAATTAGAACAAAAATCCGTCAGAACAAAGGAGGAGCCGGGTGGTCCAGTGACCATCCGGCTTATTATGAAAAAAATATTACTATTCTGAATGTCTGATTAATTCATTTTCTTTCTTCTATTGCTTTTTTCAATTTATTTGCTTTATCTTTATGTTCTTAGTATATCTTCTAATTGTGACCTCTGTTTGTAGAAAATGTGAATATATTTTGAACTCGCGGTAAATATTTTGTGAAAGGACAAAACGTCATTTAGTTGTCGCAGCCGCATCCCTCGGACTCATTAAGGGGTGATACGCCGCCTCTCCAGTTGTTATTGCAGCCACAACCGGAAGCAGCATTAAAACCGTCTCTGAAACCTACTGCGTAACCATCGTTAAAGCCGGCTCTGTAAGCCCTGCTTCTGCGCCAGTCATTATTGTTGTTGCAGCCACAGCCGCTGTTGTTACCACATCCGTTGTTGCAGCCGCAACCCCAGTTATTATTTCTGCAGCCACAGCCGCATCCACATCCGAATCTATTATTAAAAAAGCAACACATAATCAAAATCTCCTTTTTTTGTATCTCTTTATAGTATATAGTATGTACATAGGGACAATGTGTTACCGGAGTCCGGGACAGGGAAGGGTGCATTCTGCGGAGCGTTTTTTGATTCATAGGACGTGATTTCCCGTGAATCAAAAAAAGCACCGGATCCCTCCGGTGCCATACAGGCGCTATGCCAAACTGCATCTGCATAAGCCCTTATTCCTCTTTTATTTTCTGCTCTTCCTGCCGGTTTTTCTTCCCGCCGGTTTTCCCGGGGCACGGAACTTGGGGCTTTTAAAGACCCACCAATGTCCGATGATGGTCAGGAAAATGAGTCCCAGCATCAGGAAGTCTCCCGCCGTCCCTCCGAGGTGGAAGGCGATAGAAAAGCTGGTCAGTGTGTCAATGGCGAACAGCCATTTTTCAACCGAGTACACCTTTTTTATATCATAGTCGGCCGGGTTAATCGTATCAGATATGAAAATCAGGAAATCTTTGCTGCAGAACAGGTCAATGGTCTCAGCCAGGAACAGACATCCTATCAAAAAAAACAATATATCCATCAGGCATATCCTTTCTCTAATCCAGTGTCTTTGATGGTATAAAAAATAAGATAAACAGCGAGGTGCAAATTTATGTTCGACATCGAAAAAATCATCCAGGAACCAAACGGCCTTTTTTCCTCCGCCGCAATCTGCAAAAATGCTTCCAGAGCGGAAGAACTCCGCTCCGGATTTATCGGTCCCGTCCGTCAGATCAGTATGTTTGCCGATCTGTACAGGGAGGGGAACCGGCTTATTCTGGAAGCGCCCGACCGCAATACGCTGCTCAGGCTCATCGATATCTTAAACAACGCCGTAGAACAATTCTGATTAAAATTTCTTCCAGGTCTCCCGGGAGAATAAAAGCAGGACAGGGAAAATCTCAAGTCTTCCCGCGAGCATATCAAAAATCAGAACCAGCTTGGCGGGATCCGAAAAAATGCTAAAGTTTTTCGAAGGTCCGACCAGTTCAAGCCCCGGTCCGATATTGTTGAACGTGGCGGCAACCGCCGTAAAGTTCGTAATCAAATCCTCCCCGTCAAATGCCAGCAGGAGAACCGAGAGCGAAAACAGCAGCGTATAGGCTACCATAAAGACATTGATGGAACGGACTACCTCGTGCTCCACGACTTTCCCGTCCATCTTGATCTTACGTACCGCCTGCGGATGGAGGAACTGGATCAGTTCCTTTCTCACCGTCTTAACCAGCACCACAAGACGCGATACCTTGATACCGCCGCCCGTACTGCCGGCACAGGCTCCCACAAACATCAGCATAACCAATATGGTCTTTGATGCCTGGGGCCACAGGTCGAAGTCCTGGGTGGCGAATCCCGTCGTGGTGATAATCGAGGCAACCTGGAAGGATGCATGATGGAACGCATCACCTAACCCCGGATAAAGACCGGCCGTATTAAACGTGATAATTCCAATTGCCGCGGCGATAATAATCAGGTACCAGCGCAGCTCCTCCATCTTCAGGGCCTGTCCTATCTTTTTCATGAAAATAAGGAAATAGACGCTGAAGTTGACGCCGAACAGGATCATGAAAATAGTCACCACATTCTGAAGATAGGGCGAATAGTCCGCAATACTGCTGTTTTTAATGGCAAATCCACCGGTTCCGGCCGTTCCGAAGGTGATGGTAATCGCGTCGAAAAACGGCATTTTCCCCGCGAGAAGAAACAGTATCTCCAGCACCGTCATGAACAGATAAATGGAATAAAGCAATTTGGCCGTAAGGCGTACCTTGGGTACCAGCCTGCTGACGGATGGGCCGGGGCTCTCCGCCTTCATCAGGTTCATGTGGGAGCCTCCGCCCGTCAGGGGAAGCAGGCTCAGGATAAAGACAAGCACCCCCATTCCGCCGATCCAGTGGGTAAAACTCCTCCAAAAGAGGATGGACCGCGGCAGCGATTCCACATCGCTCAGGATACTCGCACCAGTTGTCGTAAAACCGGACACGGTCTCAAAAAGGGCGTCTACCGGTGAGGCGATGGAGCCGCTGAATAAGAACGGCAGCGCTCCCATAATACTCAGTACAATCCAGCAGAGGGAAACCGTCACAAAGCCCTCCGAGGTATAAAAAATCTGTTTTTTGGGTTTCTTGATAACAAGAGGAATGCCGATGACCAGACAGAGAGCCATGGTAATGACAAAGCTCCAGCCGGCCTGTTCCCCGTAGATAAGGGCTACGATACAGGGAAGCACCATAAAAGCCGCCTCAAAGTTCAAAATCCACCCCATAATATAAAATATGATGGAATAATTCATCTCTTCTTCAGCTCCTTTTATTTTTTCAAAATATCCCGTATATCCTGCAATCCCTTTTGTGTTGTCACGACAATGACGGTGTCACCCTTGCGGATGCTGTCCTGCCCTCGCGGAATATGGATCTTACCGTCGCGGTTGATGCCGCCGATCAGCAGGTTCTTTTTCAGTTTCAGCTCCATGAGCGGCACATCCGTCACATCGGAATCCTCCTGGATGGAAAATTCCAGCGCCTCCGCGTTGCCGTCCAGAATATGATAAAGCGTCTCGACATTGCTGCCGATTGAGTTCTGCATGGCTCTTACATACTGGAGAATATAGTCCGCGGTAATGTATTTCGGATAAATGACGCTGCCGATGTCCAGCGCACCGATAAGCTCATCAAAGGCAATCCGGTTCACCTTGGTAACCAGCTTCGCCTTGGAATTCTCCTTTGCAAACAGGGCAAGGAAGACATTCTCCTCGTCCATGTTGGTCAGCGTGACAAAGGATTCGGCGTTTGTCAGCCCCTCTTCCATCAGAAGCCGCCGGTCCGTGCCGTCGCCGTTAATGACCAGGGTATCCTGCAGCAGTTCATTGAGCAGTTCGCACCGTTTCTTATCTTTCTCCACAATCTTCACTTTAATGCGCATTGCGGAGAGCTGCTGGGCCAGGTAATAGGCAATCGTGCCTCCGCCCACTATCAGCGTATTTTTAACCTGATTGGTCTGTATCCCTATCTTTCTGAAAAATTCCATGGAATTTCTCGGGGATGCGATAATCGACACCATATCCCCGTCATGGAGTACAAAATTACCGGCCGGGATCGTCACATCATTCCCGCGCTCCACCGCTCCGATCAGAACATCGCAGCGGAGCTGGCTGTCCACATCCATGACCGTCATGCCGTCCATGCGGAATTCCGGTTTAATCTTAAACTTTAAAAGCTCCACTTTTCCCCTTGCAAAAGGATCGATCTTGATCGCGGAAGGGAAACGCAGAATCCTGGAAATCTCGGTAGCTGCCGCCAGCTCCGGATTGATAATCATGGAAATTCCCAGCTGCTCCTTAATGAAGCCAATCTCATTGCTGTAAACAGGGTTTCTGACCCTGGCAATCGTATGGCACTTGCCCGCCTTCTTGGCAATCAGGCAGCAAAACAGATTCAGCTCATCCGAGCCGGTCACTGCGATAAGAATGTCGGCCGTCTGAACTCCGGCCTCCAACTGGGTGCTGATACTGGCTCCGTTCCCGACCAGCTTAATGGCATCAATATCTTCCGAAAAGCTGTTCAGCCTCTCTCCCGATGTATCGACCATTACAACGTTATGATCTTCCCTGACCAGCTGCTCGGCCAGTGTAACTCCGACTTTCCCGCACCCGATAATGATAACTTCCATAATTTCCTCCGTGTGTACATCCAATTCAAGTCTGTACGTTTTTGTCTGGTATGTCTATTTTCCTATTATACCACCATATCCTGTTTTTTCAATAAGGAAAGAACACAATATCATACCGCGGAAACCTTTTCAAGTGTTCGTGCAAAAAAAGGCATAAATCCACCTGTTTCAAGGCCTCCGGGGAGCAGAAATCGGCCGTTTCCGCACGGAAACGGCGGAAACGGCCGACTTTTTATCACTTTGTTAACCGGTCTTAATTGTTAACTTTTCTACAAATTCTGTTATCTATGCTGCCGGCTGTCATGCCGCCGGCCTTCCTTACCGCAGTCCTTTACATCAGTGAGGAAAGTACCGACGCTTTCGATACGATTCCCACCAGGCTGCCGTCCGCTTCCAGCACGGCGATCGGATATTTCGCCTCCGCCGCGATCGGCAGGATGTCGCTGATTACCGTATCCTTCGTCGTGGTCGCCACATCCGTAACATAAACCTCTTTCAGGGATTTCTCTTCCCTTCTCGCCCGGATGGCCGCCTCGACGTTGACAATCCCGAGGAATTTCATATGGCGGTCAACCACATAGGCCGTGGACACGCCGTTGCTCTTCATCTCCCTGAGCGCATACTCCGGGGAATCGGTCGCACGTACCACGCAGGGGACGATCATGACATGTTTGGCGCACAGCACCTTTGTCATATCCGCGCTGTTGATAAATTCCCGTACATAGTCGTCCGCGGGGTTGGCGCTCATCTCTTCCGGGGTGCCCACCTGAATCAGGCGGCCGTCCCTCATAATCGCAACGGTGTCGCCTAATTTAAACGCCTCGTTGATATCGTGGGTGATGAAAACCACGGTTTTCTCCAGTTTTCTCTGGATTGACAGAAGCTCGAACTGCATATCCTTCCTTACCAGGGGATCCAGGGCCGAGAACGGCTCATCCATCAGAAGCACTTCCGGATCGTTGGCAAGCGCCCTGGCGATGCCGACCCTCTGCCTCATGCCGCCCGACAGGCTCCCGATCGAGGTATGTTCATGCCCCTTAAGGCCGACCATCTCAATAATCTCCGTCGCCCTTCGTTCCCGCTCCACACGGGGGATTCCCTTGACTTCCAGGCCGTAGGCCACGTTGCCCAGGACATCCCTGTGGCTCATCAGGCCAAAGCTCTGGAACACCATGGAAATCTTATCGCGGCGGTATTCATTCAAATCCTTCTTGCTGAAGGTGTCAATCTCGCTGTCCTCATAGATGACCTGGCCGCTCGACGGTTTGTTCAGCATGTTCAGCATCCTGACAACCGTGGATTTGCCCGAGCCGGAGAGACCGATGATAACAAAGACCTCTCCCCGCTTTACCTTGAAGCTCACGTCCCAGAGGGCCACGGTAACTCCGGTCTCCCGGAACACCTCATCCTTGTTTTTCCCCTCCTTCATCATCTTGGCAGCTTCGGCCTTATTGGAGGCTCCATAGAGTTTCGTCAGATTCTTCACCTGTAAGATATAATCATTTTCTTTTTCCGTACCGGTAACTTTATTTTCTGCCATCCGCATTTTCCTCCTTTCTCTTGAACCATCCCTGAGTCAGGCGATCCATGAGGATTGCCACAATTACAACCGCCGTACCGGAAAGAAGTCCTCTTCCGATCTCCGTACGGTTTACACTGATCAGTACTTCCATTCCCAGACCGGAGGCGCCGATCATCGAGCAGGTAACTACCATGGCCATGGCCATCATCAGCGTCTGGTTGACGCCGGTCAGGATCGTCGGGAGGGCCTGCGGTATCTGTACCTTGAACAGGCACTGCATCTTTGTCGAACCGAACGAACGCGCGGCCTCGACCACCTCCGGATCCACCTGCCGGATACCGTGGCTGGTGAGCCTGATAACGGGCACGATTGCGTAGATTGTCGTCGCAATAACGGCCGGAGCCTTGCCCAGTCCGAAGAACAGGGTCGCCGGTATCAGATATACGAATACGGGCATCGTCTGCATCGTATCGAGAATCGGCCGGATAATCACATTCGCTTTTTCACTTCCCGATATCAGGATTCCCACAGGAAGACCAATCAGAAGCGAAATCACCACCGACGCCAGTACGATGGACAATGTCTCATACATCAAATCCCAAAGTCCTATCACTCCCACGAGGAAAAGCAGGGCGGAATAGATAAAACCGTTTCTCAGTTTGCCGCTCAGCTTGTATCCGCCGAAGAAAACGATCACAAGCAGAAGCCACCACGGAATCAGGTTAAGAATTGCATTTAACACGTTAATAAGTACGTTGAGTCCGTTCCTGATTGCCTTAAATACGCTGGCCTGGCCCGCAAATGCTTTAACGGAGGCGTCAAAGGCGCTTACGTCGATCGGGATGACGAACGGGAACTCAAAGAAGTAATTCGGCTTCTCTTCCACCAGACCGAGAGCGCCTTTTACTTCGGCCGCCTTATCTTCCGGCAGCCACTGGTCAATAAATTCGCTGTGTTCGGTTAAAAACCACTTCGCCGCTTCGCCGTAGTCGGCGCCCGTGTCCTGCATATACGCAAGCGCTTCCGATGTCAGGGCGCTGCTTGTCTTATATTTCTCAAGGAATTCGCAGAACTCCGGTTCCGCTTCATAGAACTGATTGCTTACGCCAACGGTGACGTCGACGGAAGGACAAGCCGTCTCTCCGGCTTTAAACTTCTCAAGATCCACATACGGCGTATCTTCCAGAAGCACCAGGTCGTATTTACCCGTCAGCCAGGTCGGCTCCCAGTAATATCCGACGATCGGATCGCCCTTTTCATAAGCTGAGGTGAATGCCGCCGAGAGCGCCGAGTCGGAGCCGGGCTGGAAATAATTGTACTGGCTGTCGAGGCCGTTATACTGCACCTTCTTCTGCATAACCTCATTGATTTCCCATCCCGGAATCGCTCCGTAGATGCGGCCTTTTCCCGGCTTCTCATCGTCAGGAAAGACATCGGCGTATTTCTTTAAGTCCTGCACTGTCTTCAAATCCGGCGCCATCGGTGCAATACCGCGCTCCGGATCACCTTCTATCACATATCTTGGTACATAGAACCCCTGGGTGTTATCCCCGAAGTTTGTTCCCAAATCTTTAAAAAGCCCTGCATCCCTGTCCTCGTGATAGGTTGCCAGGTTGTCGGTCCACTCTTCCATATTCACGTCAATCTCGCCGCTCTTAAGCGCCTCATGCATGATTGGAGTGGAACCCGGCATCTCAGTCCAGGAATAATCAAAAGCAGACTCCGCTACCAGACCCGCCACCGCATTGTGAAACCGGACACTGTCCCAGCCTACGTCGGCAAATACAATCTCTTTCGATTTTGTACTGCACCCGGCCAGCCCTGCCCCTAAGGTCAACACCATTGCCAGAACAGCAGCTACCGTTCTTTTCTTCTTCATGTAACCCCTCCTGTCTGTCAACTTTTTGTAATACTCTTCTGTTTCTGATTCTTTTATAGTATAACAGCTATTCACTGAATCCGCAATGTTTAGCTAGCTAACAAATTTTTATTAACATTTTCTTAAGAGATTTTTTTAAAAATTGTTAGAATAATAAATTTTTTGGAAAATATACCCACATCTCTGTATTTAATACTTTTTTAGCCGGAAGTAAGAGTCCGGACGCGGGTTTCTCTGCCTGCAGACAGCCGCTTAAGCGCGTAGTTCTTAAAAATTTTCCATCGAACAAAAAAGTAAGAACCCTGCCATGCAAGGTTCTTTAAAACTTAATATATAAAAATCATTTTGCACCGTATGCTTAAGTATTCCCATTTTCCGCGCTGTTTTGCAGAACAAAGGTCAATCGGATCCGATATATTTTTTCCGTTTCCTCCACCTCACAGCATCCGCCCATGGCCTCCATCATTTCGCAGATATTCCGGACTCCGATGCCGACACTCTCCACCTGGGAGATATCGCTTTGTTTCGCGTTTTCAAACAGGAAGCCGCAGCCGTCGGGACTGTAAAATACAGCCAGCTTCACCGGCTCCCCGGCAAAAGCGTACTTAATAATATTAGAACTGATATTATCGAGGATTCTGGTCACGTATTTTGGATCGACGGATACCTCCCTGTTCTCCCAGAAAAGGGAGGCGCGAACGTGAAATCCACTCTGTTCCAGACAGATACATGTATCGGACAGGATATCGTAAAAAGCGGAACGGAAACTTTTCTGTTCCAGGGCCACGAGCCCGGCCTTCTTTTTCTGAAGGGAGTATTCCAGGATACAGTCGGCCATATCCTTGATTTGATGTGCCTTTATGTCGATTTTCCCGACCCATTTCTGCATCTGTTTCCGGTCGGCGTCAATCTCATTTTTAAGGATTTCCGTATAGATGAGAAGCGCCGTCAAAGGGGTCCTCAGATCGTGGGACAGACTGGTGATCATGGACTGGTTGAGACGGATCAGCTCCGTCTCCTGGCGGATCTGATTTCGGATGGACTGGCGCATATTATCAAGGCCCCTGGCCAGCACCGTCATCTCATCATTTCCCATGATCGTAATGCGGTAATCCAGATTGCCGCCCTCCAGGATTCCGATCTCGGCGCTGAGGGTCCTGATATACTTCATGGAGCTTCGGATCCCCGCCATGATAATTCCGGTAAACAGAAGGAACGATAGAAAGAATTCGACAATCAGCGCGTAATTGAAGAACTGGTAGGTATACATGCCCGTCAGGAACACCTGCGCCGGCCCGTCCTGGAAATCGACGACCTTGTAGGATTCCCATTCATAGAATTCTCCTTTTACATGGAACTCCGGATTGGCCTTCATATAGGGGAACTGTGAATCATAAAGCAGGATATGGTCACGGTAAATCTGCATCCAGACCACGGACTGGCGGTTCACCCATTCGGACAGCCGGTCCGAATCCATGGAGGCGAGCTTGTTTTTTTCCACATAGTTTCTGAAATCATCGACCCTCCTCTGGTTCTCCCGTTCCATGTAATTCGTTTTTTCAAAGTAGGAACGCAGCATGATACTTCCGCTCCAATTAAGCAGAAGGAAAAAAAGCAGGGCGGCGACCAGCGCGGCCGCCAGTAATTTCAGGAAACGGTAATAAATCGTATCTGTTTTTGCCAGTTTTATTTTATTCATCGAACCGGTACCCCTTTCCCCAGACCGTTGTGATGGATACGGGATTCTGCGGGTCCTTCTCGACCTTTTTCCTGAGATTCCGGATATGTACCATCACGGTGGCATTGCAGGAATAGAAATACGGCTCGCTCCAGATGCTCTCATAAAGATTCTGTGCGGAAAAAATCCGTTTCGGATTCTGCATCATAAGAAGCAGGATGTGGTATTCAATATCGGAGAGATTGATTTCCAGCCCGTCCACAAACAATTCATTATAATTTTCATTAATACGGAAACGGCCCGATTCAATGTACTGTTCCTCCATCTTTACCGTCTCCTCTTCCTTGCCGCGGTAAATCTGGTAACGCCGGAGCTGCGCCTTCACCCTTCCAAGCAGCTCCGCATAGGAAAATGGTTTTGTCAGATAGTCGTCCCCTCCCGCCATCAGGCCGATGAGCTTATCGGATTCCTGGGCCTTTGCCGTCAGGAAAAGAACCGGGACAAATGATACCTTTCGTATTTCTTCACATGTTTTCAGCCCCGATATACCGGGCATCATAATATCCAGTATGACAAGATCCATATCGTCGGCCAGCAGCCTTAACCCCTCCCAGCCGTCGGCGGCTTCCGTGATACGGTAGTCTTCACTCTCCAGTAAAATACGGATTCCCTCGCGAATGTCCTCGTCATCTTCTATTACTAAAATGTTTGCATTACTCATGCTTTTCTCCCTCCGTCCGGCAGGACCGGAAAAAACTGGTTCCAAGCCCGCCACAGGGATTGTACCATAACAAATATTTACGTTTTTCAATTTTTTCTTAACATTTCTGTACATACTTCCTACGAATTTTTTACTTTAGAATCATTAAAAAAGGATTTAGAAACGGTTAAGATTTGCACGGTATGATGAAAACATCTTGAAACCGGCGCCGGTCAATATGCAGAGGCACAGCGGCCGAAAGACGGTTTTAAGAAATTCAGAAACACAAAAAGGAGTGTGCATTTATTAATGAAAAGACAAACAAGATTAGTCCCCGTACTCGGGGTGGCAGCAATACTTGCCATGGGAGCTTCCATGACTTCTTATGCCGCCGGGTGGGAAAAAGATGATTCCGGAGTCTGGCATTATTATGATTCGGATGACGACATGGTGACCAGTGAGTGGAGAAAAGACGGTTCCAGCTGGTTTTACCTCGATGACGAGGGCGATATGCTGACCATGTCCTGGGTTGATGATGAAAGTTACGTCAACGAAAGAGGTATGAGACTCATTAATTCCTGGATTAAGGTATCATCCGGCGAGGGGGATGACCCCGGCGAGGACGGCGATTACTGGTACTACTTTGACAGTAAAGGCCATAAGCTGACTTCCACTTCTAAAAAGATCAACGGAAAAACGTATTATTTTGACGAAGACGGAAAGATGGCGACCGGATGGTATGAGAAGGACGGCAACGTCTACTATCTGGGCGGTGAGGATGACGGTACAAGAAAAGACAATCAGTGGCTGTGGCTGGAACGCCCAAGCAGCGAAGATGATGACAACAACAGCGCCGCCAATGCCCTTGACTGTACGGACGACAGCTCCGATCCATGTGATGACGAAGGCTGGTACTGGTTCGGCGCCGGCGGTAAGCTGACAAAGGACGCCGACAAAAAGAAGGTCAACGGCCGTTACTACTATTTCAATGAGCACGGCCAGATGCTTTACGAATGGGTCAACGACAGAAAGATTGCCGGAGCCGCCCCGGCCAGCCAGCCGAATGCGAGCCTGGACGGTAACGCGGCTACGCCTGGTTCCTCCCAGATTGACCACATGCTTTATGCAAATGCGGTCGAGGAAGGATGGAGAGCCAACGGCTGGTACGAGATCAGCGGTTCCATCGATACCGAGACCGACGATGATTCTTACTGGTACTACTTTAAAGACGGTAAGGCGAAACGGGCGGATTCTTACAAAGATACACGCGTCAAGGACGACGACGGCCTTGTCTATGTAAAACGGATCAAGGTAGACAGCGACAAGATGGGCAAACAGTACTATGCGTTTGACGAATACGGCCGCAACCTGACCGGACTTCAGTACTCACCAGATGACAAGGGCTTCTATTACTTCAACGAAAACGGATACCCTGTATTCGGTAAAGTTGCAAACGTAGACTGTGACGACGACAGCTATGAATTCCTTTTCAATACAAGCAACGGCAAGAAAGGCCAGGGCTTCAACGGAGAAAAGAGCGGTTACCTGTACTTCAACGGTAAGAAACTCAGTGCCGACGATGAGAACCGTCTGGTCTTCTACAACGGCAAGATTTATCTTGTAAACAGCAAGGGCAAGATTCAGAAGGGCAAGAAGGGCTTCAATATTGAAAACTCTTCTATCTCTGAAGATAAAGTGGCGGTAGCGTTTAATTCCGATGATTCCGTTAAGTCCATCACTCTGGACGAGGGCAAAGGAACCACCTACACGGCTGCGGAACTGCTTGAGAAAACCTTAAGCATCGATTCAACAACAGGCGACTATGTCGATGAGGACGGCAGATACGAGGATTCCTATGTGACGATTCCGTCCATCCAGCTTTACGACAACGACGTTTACACCTATCGTTTTACTGCAAAGAAAGACGGCGGTTTCGAGGCTGCCGAGATGTGGTACGACGTACATGAAAAGCTCAATAACAGATGGAAATAAACCAGGTTTCCTGAATGTTTGTACTCTTTTTGAAATCTTTTTGAACGCGGGGCGGGACTCATATGGGTCCCGCCTTTGTATTGCCTGAAAAGGAACCAGGTAATCGGTCTATAGTCATTCCTCACCCCCGGCGCATATGATATATTGTCAGTACTATACGCAAAATTTTACGTTATTGCTGCATTAATATTTATTTCAACTTAACATGACACCGACAGCAGCCCGTACACGGAGCGTGAAATAAAGTTTTCTTACAAATTTTCTTGTGCAGATGAACGCACTTGACGCCCCTAAACCGTGTGAATGCTGTTTTTATCCATTATATTATATGAACCTATATATTATATGAACCTATCAGGAGGTACAAATCATATGGCAACTATATCAGGCAGAGTGATTTTCGACAGGGACCGAAGCGCCGCATTTTCTGCGGGCGATTCCGGCCTTGCGAATATCCCTGTTGTTCTTCAAGATATCATAACCACCGCCCGGCTGACCGTTTTAACGGATGCCAATGGAAACTATTCTTTTATAAATGTGCCGGACGGCGACTACCGAATCGTGGAATCCTACGGCACACTGGGCGGAGTTCCCACGCCGGGAAACTTTACCGCTGCGGCAGCGGGGAGTATCCCCCAGGGCATTAATCCCCCCATCAGTTCCGCCGTCAACCCGCCCCCTGGCTCAACCAATCTGGATTCCGTCACCCCAGACACGCTTCTCGTCACGGTATCCGGAGCCGATCTGATAAACCAGGATTTCTTCAACGGCCCTGTTATTTATACACCGATTCAGACTCTTCTGGATCCCTGTGCCGCCATTACCGGCGGAAATCTGATCGTGGCCGCCGATAACGGAACCTTCGGCACCTTTCCTCAAGGTACGCCGGCCAACACAGGCGCGCCCGTGGAACCTTATCCCGGCGTCACTCCGGATTTCACCTATGTGCTGCCCAATCCGGACACTTATACCCCCGCCGGCGGGGAATACACCGTGCAGAACATCATGAATGACGCACTGAGCGAGGTGATTGGCGCATGGTGGCGGATCGCAGACCACACCGCAGGCAATGAAACCGGACGGATGATGGTGGTCAACGGCTTTAATCCGGGCGCCGTCTTCTTTCGGGACGTGGTTACGGTAACGCCGAATACAAATTACCTGTTCACCGCGTGGATACTGAACCTGTTCAAGGTTACGGGCTACCCCGATCCCGAGCTTGGAGTCCGTATCCTGGACCAGAATAACAATATACTTTATGACGCAACGCTGGGTGTGCTCATTCCCCCCAACACGAACGCCCCGGAATGGAAACAGATTGGCAGCGTTATCAACTCCCAGGGCAACACCAATCTGACGGTCGAATTTCTCAGCGAAGGCCCCGAGGTGATTGGCAATGATTACGCAATCGATGATATTGCCCTGAATGAAATTGTTGTTCCGGAGTTTATCCCGGTCAAAACCGTCAGCGCGCCGGTTGTGAGTGTCGGAGAAACCGTAGAATACACGATAACTCTGACCAACACCTGCGAAAACCCTCTGACCGATGTCTTTTTCCGGGATGCCGTGCCGGACGGTCTGTCGTTTGTTCCCGGCAGTGTGACGATTAACAGTATACCCGATTTGACGGTTAACCCGAATATCGGTTTTTTACTGCCCAATGTGCCCGGTGGAGGGACCGTCACAGTCAGGTTTGAGGCCAGGGCAGACTTTATACCAAGCCCTAACCCCACCCTGAACAGCGCGGACGTAACCTATTCCTACACGCCTGTGGAGGGCGGCATTCCGATCATTTTCAGGCCGGGCACCAACGAGGTACCCGTGGAGGTGGCCATCGGTGAAGCAGCCGATCTGGCGGTGGTAAAAACGGCCAGTCCAAGCCAGGTTGCTCCCGGGGGAGAACTGACCTATACCATTGCCGTGTCAAACCTGGGGCCTGACGACGCAGAGAACGCAGTTCTGACCGACACGGTTCCTTCAGCGCTCACCGGCGTGGAATTTTCGGACGACGGCGGCATTACCTTCCTGCCATGGCCCGGTTTCCTGGCTTTAGGCACACTTGCCCCTGGAGAAGCCCGGACGTTCCTGATCCGTGGAACCGTTAACCCAGGAGTCTCAGGCGCTTTGACGAATACGGCAGAAGTGGCCTCAACCACCCCGGACCCAAACCCGGACAACAACACTTCCACCGTCGTCACCTTAATCCGCGGTCCCAGAGAGCAGGCCGTCAGCGACCTGATCGAATCCGTGGCTCTGGAGGAAGCCGGCCTGGCGCACATTCTGAATGCGGAGGGTGAAAAACTCCAGCGGATTATCGCCACCCCCGGCGTTACCGCCGATCTTTTGCTGCAGACCAATAAGTCGGTGCGTTCCATGACCGACGCGATCACTATGCTGGAGATGATTCTGTCAAGTAAAATCGGCCTGTTCGAAGACTGTCTGTGTCCCGATGATGTAAATGCGGATTAGCCGCTCGCTGTACGGAAGAAAAAGGACGGACGGCCTGTTCCTGGAACTGTGCCGGTCGGCCTTATATAAACAAATGAATCGCATCGCCGCTTCCCATAAAACGGGTGCGGAGATGTGATTCATTTTTCAAGGCGCAAAAGACTCTTCTAGAACGCAGACAATATTATATTATTCATGAATGAATACATTGACAATTTTTGCTGATGAAACTAACATTAAAGTATCAGACAAACGTTGTTAAATTAATGATGGTACGTTTACCTCAGAAAAGAGCCTGGAGATTATATTGAACACAGATTTCGATACGTCTAATTTTAAATGGAAACACAACTCTATAAATTGCCGGTAGGGGGTGCATTCATGAAAAAAAGATTCATTTACATAAGCATGTTCGTTATTTGTTTTGTTATCTTATCTTCCACCATATTCTTTTCACAAGGAGACATTGAGACCGGTAAAACCATTGTAACAAATTCTACCGGCAAAAGTGTAGAATTTGTAGAAAAGATCGCCAATGATGCTGTTTTATATCCCGGAACATATCAATACACAGATGGCGACTATAATTACTATGTAGACATGGATAAACAGATTCTTGCAGTTGTAACACCATTGTCAAAGTCCACGCCGGAGGCAGCCTCCATAATCAGTGCTGAAGTTGCCCAAAGCAATGCATGGGATTATTTCCAATCATGTATGGCCGGTAAATTAGCGAATGATGGGAATTTTACATTTGAAGTTTATCTGATGAAAGGTGTTGGCTATAAAGTCCGTATTTTTGAGGAAATTGACTCACTCCAAACAGGAACAAGCGGTTCGATTGTCCTTAGTCTTAGCGGTGAGATATGCGGTGCGTCATTTAAAGAAGGAGATGCTGAATATATACGAACCCTGGACCGTTCTCGCTTAATGACTGAATCTGATGCTATTTTATTAGCCCGTTCCACGGCTCCCTCTAATAAGTTTGGAGCAAATGCAACGGCAATCTCCTCTCTCAAAACTATTGATGGTAATATTTATTGGTATATCACTCTGGAGGAGGGGGCCAACAAGGTTCAGATACAAATTAACGCATTAACAAACGATGTTTCAAAGATATATAATTATTTTTAATTTAAGAGGAAAGAGGGAATTGCAGATAAGCGCAATTCCCTCTTTCCTCTTAAATTAAAAAAGTATTATTCCCAAATACCGTTCACACAGTATCTCGAAATAATACTCTTTAAAGCAGATAACGGGAATCGAACCCGCCTTTCCAGCTTGGGAAGCTAGCGTTCTACCAATGAACCATATCTGCATTACAAAACTCATGAGGCTATTATATCACGATTTCTGAAAAAGTCAACGAAAGTGATTGACATATATTTTTTTTAGCAGTAATATAGTTAAGCAAATTTAACTAAATTTATTAAACTAAAGGAGCGTGAAAAATGGGAATCACGGAAAAAATGAACAGCTTTTATTATCATATGGCCCTGTATGAGCTGCAGCTGATGAACGGAAGCGATTATTTTAACGGCCTTTCCTACAACAGCCTTCTCTATATCAATGTGATTGAACAGACGGAGAACTGCACGGTCAGCAGGCTGGCCGAGATGCTGCATATAACAAAGTCGGCCGTCACCATTAAGATTAATGAGCTGGTGAGGCAGAAAATCGTTCAAAAGGAACAGAGTCTATTCGATAAACGTATATACTACTTGAAGCTCAGCCCTGAAACGGGAGACCTTATGAAGAATTATGACCGGATTTTCCAGAAAGCGGAAGCCGAACTAAGAAACAAATATACGGAAGAACAACTGGATCTGTTTGGAGATATCCTTGAGACCATTTCCGGATATAACTGGAGGAAATTAACCGATGAACAATGAACTGAACAGGGACATCACCCTGAAATCAATCCTTAAATTTACCCTGCCGTCTATCTTTATGATGGTTGTAATGTCACTCTACACGATTGTTGACGGAATTTTCGTATCGCGTCTTGTAAACACCAACGCATTTTCCGCCGTCAATATTATTTACCCGCTGATCAGCGTGGTGATAGGCCTGGGAACGATGTTCGGAACCGGAACCACGGCCATTGTTTCAAGAAAGCTGGGGGAAGGACGGCAGCAGGAGGCAAACCAGATTGTGACCTTTATTATCCTGTTTACAATCGGGCTGGGCATTGCTTTTTCCGTGCTCTCCTATCTCTTCCTCGGGCAGATTATCCATCTGCTGGGCGCCAATGACGCCGTTTTTGATTATTGCCGCGACTACGCGCTTCCCATTGTCCTGTTTCTGCCCTTCAGCCTGCTGCAGGTGCAGTTCCAGAGCCTTTTCGTTGCAAACGGAAAGCCGGGTATCGGCCTGCTTGTAACTCTGGCCAGCGGACTGGCTAATGTGTTTCTCGATTACTTTTTTATTGCAGTCTGCCATATGGGAGTATCCGGCGCCGCCATCGCAACGGGAATTGGTTATTTTATCGCCGCCGTATTCGGGCTGTATTATTTTGCCCGCCATAAAGAGACTCCCCTGCATTTTGTAAGGCCGAAGGTTTCTATTCCAAACCTGATCCGGGCTATGACAAACGGCTCCTCCGAGATGGTAAGCAATCTGTCCTCCAGCGTAACGACCCTGTTATTCAACATCATTATGATGCGCCTGGTGGGACCGGACGGCGTTGCGGCCATATCCATCCTTTTATACCTCGACTTTGTGCTCATTGCCATAAACCTCGGCTATTCCATCGGCGTGGCCCCGCTCTTCAGCTATAATTACGGCAAGGGGGATCACGGGAGGCTTAAAAAGCTGTTCCGGCTGAGTTTTTATTTCTGTACCGGCGTCGGCGTTATTATGACGGCTGGAACGGTTCTCTTTGCGGATCAGCTCGCCGCTGTTTTCTCACCGGCCGGAAGCATGGTATATGAACTGGCGCGGACGGGACTGCGCATTTTTGCCATGAGCTACCTGTTTAAAGGGTTCAGTATTTTTACATCGGCGCTCTTTACCGCCTTCGGCAACGGCACCCTATCGGCCGTCCTCTCTTTTATGCGGACGCTTGTGCTGCTGGTATCGGCTATCCTGCTGTTTTCCTCTCTCTTTGGGATCGCGGGCGTCTGGTACGCCACCCCGGCCGCCGAGGCTCTCGCCTGTCTGCTGGCTGCGGCGCTGACCTGGAAATACAGAAAGGTTTACAGCTATTTATAAATCGTTTATACTGATACGGCTTACTATTTTGATGACATCAAAGGAGGACACAAATGACGAAAAAGAAACGTAATGACCAGAAAAACATCAAAAAAGCTGCGTTTGTCCTAATTGCGCTGCTCTGTATCTTAGGCCTGCTGCCGGATTCCATTTCCGGCAGGATCACCGGAGTTCTCAGCCAGGATTCTGATTTCCGGAGCGCCTATACCGCCGTCTCAGAGGCTGTTTCCGACGCGGCTCCCGGTTCTCTTCCGGGTGATAATACCGGTTCGGGATTCAGCCCGAATCGGACAGACGGTTCATCGGCCGGCGGTAACTCTTCCGGCGGCAATAATCTTGAGTTTCCGGATGGAAGCAGTCTGGAAATGAATTTTCTGGACGTCGGACAGGGATTGTCCGTTCTGATCAATGCGGACGGGCATTTTATGCTGTATGACGGCGGAGACAGGACCGCCTCCTCCTTTGTGGTCGCCTACCTGAAGGACAAGGGCGTCACAGACCTCGATTATCTGGTTGCATCCCATTATGACGCCGATCACTTAAACGGACTTGTGGGCGCTCTCCATGTTTTTAATACCGCCCTGATCCTGGGACCTGATTACGAAACCGAGACAAAAATATACGGTTCCTTTCTAAACACGGTAAAGGAGCTTGGAAAGGAAATTCAACATCCGGCGCCGGGTGAACGTTACCCCCTGGGAAGCGGATATTTTGAAATCCTGGCCCCGCTCTCGGACCGGTATGACGATGTAAATAATTATTCCATTGCAATTCGTCTCGTATATGGAGATACCTCATTCCTCATCACAGGAGACGCGGAGAAAGAAAGCGAAAAAGAAATGACGGAATACTGGCCCGATCTTTCGGCAGATGTACTCTGCGTCGGCCACCACGGCTCTCCCACTTCCACCGGTGATGAACTCTTAGACAGGGTGAACCCATCCATTGCGGTCATCAGCTGCGGCCGCGATAATTCCTACGGCCATCCGGGCAAAGCCGTACTGGAACGCCTTGAAGAACGTGATATTACAGTTCTGCGCACGGATGAATCCGGCACCATCACAATCACAAGCGACGGAACCGGACTCACGGTCTCCTCTCCCGCTTCCTGATGGAAAAAGGTGTTGTGCAGTACAGTGACATTAGGGGCTTTTGCCTCATCTATTTTGACAAACCGGCCGTCCTGTTCCCGCCTGTCGAAGATTTCATTCACTACCACAGCCTGTAATGGGAAAATGTCTCTCCGAACCACCTGTATCTGAGCCAGTCATCGAGTACAATCCCTCCCAGGCTCACGAAAATCCACACGACAAAAAACTGCGGGCAAATCTGCCCCAGTATATTGCCGGGCAGATTGCTGTAATCCCACACGTCCCACCCAAGCCACAGATTTACAATACATCCTGTCATAAATTCGAGAGCCGTCACAAGGCACGCCCCTGTCAGCATTTGCTTCCACAGAGGCATATCCCAGGGAAAAACTTCGTTTATCAGCCCCAGTGCAATAAAGCAGATTCCGCCCAGAATAAACATGCTCCAGTGCGACCAGCCTCTCCACAGCAGCTCCAGAATCACATACAAAAGGCCTCCCGTGTCGAACAGGATAAGATATTTGTTAAAAAGTTTATGGCTCATGCAACCATATCCTTTTCTCTTTGTTATTTACAGAATATGGCCGCGTCAGCGGCATCATTCCCGTATGCCGCTGCGCGTTCCTGCCCGGAGTTTTTTTATACCTGTCTCATTTTCGTATCCACAGCTTCTTTTCGCACGTTGTGGGTCTGATTCTGGTTCTCCGGTTTTACCTTCTGGGTAATGCTGTTGAACTTCTCCAGGTTCTTTTTTTCCTGTAATTCTTCACTTTGTTTCCAGCTCATTTTCTCATCCATCTTATTCACCTCATTGTTAGTATGGACGGCCCGAAAAAAAATATTTATTTTTTTTGCTTTTTTTCTTGCTTTTTCTGCAAAATGGTGGTATGATATAACTCGCTCGCCATTAAACGACATCGAGGCGTGGCTCAGTTTGGTAGAGCGCTGCGTTCGGGACGCAGAGGTCGCGTGTTCGAATCACGTCGCCTCGATTTCAAAGATTAGGCCTGTTGGTCAAGCGGTTAAGACGACGCCCTCTCACGGCGTAAACCCGGGTTCGATTCCCGGACAGGTCACTAAAGCTGTTGCAGTAACTGCAGCAGCTTTTTTTATATCACAAGAAAGTACTCCTATGATATAAAAATCCCTCCGGGCAGGATGTGCACTCGCGCGAAGAGGTACACGCCGCACAGAGGTAAATAGTTGCTGAAGCAAGCGTGCGGCATCACAAGGAATCCCGCAAGCGGGATTCCTTGTTCTGTTGAAAACGGCAGTTGTTAAAGAAATAATGCAACGGCACAATAGACAAGCAGCAATGCCATAACAAGATTTACCGCCTTCGTATGTTTAGCAAAGAATTTGCAAAAAGCCGAGCCAAACATTGCCCATATGAAAGAGCCCGACGCGCCAATCACCGCCAAAAGGACGGTAAATCCCATCATAGCCGCGACGGAATGATAGACCGGCAGAATATAGAGCGTCATTGCGGTGATGGCATAAATATATATTTTCGGATTGACGAATTGCAGAACCATGCCGGATAAAAATCCAACCTCTTTCCCATCCTTCTCATCTGCCTCGACAGCGCTTTTCCAAACCTTCCAGGCCAGAAACAGCATATAGACAGCGCCCAGAATCTTCATCACCATTTCTATTTTGGGAAGAAACGAGTACAGAGTGGCGCTGAACAGAGTGCAAACCGACATCACAATTCCAAATCCGGCTAAAATTCCTATATTAAAACGTACACTGCGGCGAAAGCCGACCCGGATCGCATTACTCATCGACATCAGATTATTGGCTCCCGGCGTATATGCGGTTATAAAACAGTATATTAAAAAATCTGTTAAGTGAAACATTTTAAAAACCTCCTAACTTCCATAAAAAATCTTAATTAAAAAAAGAAGAATAGCCGCTAATGAAAATAAGAAGAACGATCAGCGGCAGAAAATAACTTATGTATTTCCTGGCAAAACCGGGGTATGACAGGCCTTTTCCAATCGATGTTTCTTTATAGAAACCGTCCCATCCCCACCCGCTGCGGCGAGTGCAAAACAAAAGGAATACCAAACTCCCAAGAGGAAGCAGGTTATTGCTCAGAATGAAGTCCTCTAAATCAAGAATTGAAGTTTCGCCTCCAAGAGGGTGAAAGCCGTTCCATACGTTATAACCGAGAATACATGGCAGTGAAAGCAGTAAAAGCAGCAAAAAGTTAAATACCGACGACTTTTTCCGGCTCCATCCTGTTGCATCCATTACATAAGTAATAATGTTTTCTATCACCGCAATCACCGTAGAAACCGCAGCGAAAACCATAAACAGAAAGAACAGGGCTCCCCAAAACCGTCCTCCGCCCATTATGTTAAAAATATTCGGCATCGTGATAAAAAGTAAATTCGGTCCGCTGTCCGGCTGTACGCCAAAGCTGAAGCAGGCCGGGAAAATAATAAGGCCGGCAAGCAGGGCCACTACGGTGTCCAAAATTCCCATATAAAGCGCATCGCTGGTCAGGGAATGGCTTTTGTCAATCCGGCTGCCGAAAACAGACAGAGTGCCAATACCGATGCTCAATGTAAAGAACGCCTGCCCCATTGCGGCAAAGATGCACTGGGGCAGCCCAATCTCCTGCATAGCTCCAAAGTCGGGAATCAAATAGTACCGCAGCCCCTCTTCCGCTCCCGGCAGCGTTACCGAACGCACTGCCAGCACAAGCAGGAGGCTGAACAACAGAAACATCATGACTTTTGTTATTCGCTCCACACCTGCCTGCAGGCCCGCAGCGCAGACGGCGAAAGAAAAGCTGAGCATCAGAGCCGTGCATAAAAACATGGTACCGGGCTGCGCCAGCAAACCGGAAAAAACCTGATTTACTCCGGCAGCGGTAAGTCCCTGGAACCGGCCTTTTACCATTTCAAAAAAATAGTAGAACAGCCAGCCGCTGATGACAGTGTAAAACATCATTAATAAATAATTTCCGATAATGGTGGCATATTTAAAATAATGCCACTTCGTCCCCTTCGGCTCCAGCAGATTGAAGGACAGGGCCGTGCTTCTCTGGCTGGCCCGCCCAACGGCAAATTCCATCACTACGATGGGAAGCCCCAGGATTACCAGAAAAACCATGTAAAGCAGAACAAAGGACGCACCGCCATATTTCCCGGTAATATAAGGAAAACGCCAAATATTACCTAAACCGATCGAACAGGCCGCGGTAATCATTATAAATCCCAACCGGGAAGAAAAATGCTCTCTATTCATATCAATTCCGTTCTACCCCGCTCTTCCCCAGGTTCAACCATCTCTCCGAAATCAATACCTTACCCGGATGAATCGAAAGCCACCATTTAAAAAAGTTTTCAACCATTTTTTTCATTGTAATTCTCCTTTCCTCTTTACAAATCGAGCACAAAACTTTATAATAATATGAAACGAGCAATATATTGCATCTGTACAATATAATAATACATCTTGTGCATTATATTGTCAATAGGGAGGAGTGATCTTTTTTGGACTCTATGAATCAAATTGTTGCGAAGAACATAAAGGGGCTTCGTGAAAAGAACAAATTAAGCATGGACGAGCTTTCCAGACTGAGCGGCGTCAGCAAGAGTATGCTTGCACAGATTGAACGCGGGGAGGGGAACCCGACTATCTCAACGCTTTGGAAAATTTCCAATGGCATGGGTGTTCCTTTTGACGCTTTGACCGTCCGGCCCGAAAGTCCGTATGAAATTGTAAAAACGTCGGAACTGCAGCCGCTTCTGGAGGATCAGGGAAATGTCAAAAACTATTCTATATTCCCGGATGATGACAACCGCAAATTTGCGGTCTACTATCTGGAATTGAAAGAAGGCAGCTATTGGAAGTCGGAACCGCATCTTAAAGGAGCCATCGAATTTATCACGGTCTTTACCGGGCAAATAGAGATTGAAACCGACGGCCGGCAATTTGTCATTGGAAAGGGCGAAAGCATCCGTTTTAAAGCCGACAACATGCATTCCTATAAAAATATCGGGAATGAGACCGCAATTTTGCATATGATCATATTTAACCCTTAGATTCTATTTCCATAACAGCGAAAAGCACGCTTTGTGAACTTTTCATCGCCGCTCAACACAAAAAAACTGCCCGCAATCGCCAGGATTCCGGACAGTTTTTTGTAAAGGAAGAACAATGTGACGCTGTTTATGCTCTGTTAACAAAAGACTCGCAGTCTGTACATTCTTTCTTAGTTGGGTTAGCCTCGTGTGTGCCAACTTTGATTTTCTCTAATGTGCAGTAGTTCTCGTCTTTTGCGTGATATGCACAGTTGTTAATAGAACATTCGATACATGTGTTTTTTCCGTTTGTTACCATAATGAGTATGCCTCCTTTGATTTTTTATTATTATCTGCAAATATTAAAAAATTATGTGCAAAGGAGAAACGGAAATTTTTTACTTTTTTATTCGCTGCGTACTTTGTCGAATGACGGATTGAAAGCATAGAAATTCTTACTGTCCAGATGCTCCTGAAGATCTCTGAGTCCCTCGCCGAAACGCTGGAAATGAACAATCTCACGTTCTCTCAGATAACGGATTGGATCACATACATCCGGATCTTTTACGACGCGGAGAATGTTGTCATAGGTGGATCTTGCCTTCTGCTCTGCTGCCATGTCTTCAAAGAGGTCGGTAATCGGATCTCCCTTGGACTGGAACTCACATGCATTGAACGGGATCCCGCCTGCGGCCTGCGGCCAGATACCGGTTGTATGGTCAATATAATAAGGTCCGAATCCCGATTCCTTAATCTGTTCCGGAGTCAGGTTCCGTGTCAGCTGATGAATAATCGCCGCCACTATTTCCATATGTGCCAGCTCTTCTGTTCCGATGTCTGTCAAAAGTCCCTTGCCCACTTTATACGGCATGGAATATCGCTGGGAAAGATAGCGCATGGAAGCTCCAATTTCTCCGTCGGGGCCGCCGTACTGGCTCATAATAAACTGCGCCATCTGGGGATTTGACTGTGTAATTTTTACCGGATACTGTAAACGTTTTTCATATCTCCACATACCTTACATCTCTCCTTCCCATGGCCATCTGTCTGTCAGCCACGTCCATGATGAATCACTCTCTACCCCATCCGTCTGAAGCGGTCCGAACTGCGCCTGATAGGCGTCCATTGCTTCTTTTCTCATCTGGGCTACATAATGGTAATAATTAAGGGCGTTCAAATCATCGGGATGCGTATCCAGGTACAGGACGATATCGTCCACGGCAAAACTGGCTTCGTCGATTCTCTGAAGTAACATTCTGGCAGTTTCATTCATTTTACATGCACCTCCCCATTACAAACGGCAGATCCAGCTCGGCAAAAATGGTTCCTCTGGAAAAACCTTCGTCGATCGGGGACGGCTGTGACCATCTCTGCATTGGGACATAGCCCATACCGATCGGAAAACGGTCCAAATCTTCACAGAACATCGTATTCTGCTGAGTTTCCGATGTCATTTCGCTTCCTGCAGGCATATTTCCCGTTGCAGGCACCGTAGTTGTGGTCTCCGGAGCGGATCCCATGTTTGTCGGCATCGTCCCCATGTTTGCGGGCATTGACGGCATTGTTCCCATGTTGGACGGCATTGTTCCCATATTAGCGGGCATTGTTCCCATGTTCGCGGGCATCGTTCCCATATTCGCGGGCATCGTTCCCATGTTCGTGGGCATTGTTCCCATGTTCGCGGGCATTGTTCCCATGTTCGCGGGCATTGACGGCATTGTTTCCATGTTTTCCGGCATTGTTTCCATGTTCTCAGGCATTGTCACCATGTTCTCCGGAGCGGTTCCCATGTTGGACGGCATTGTTCCCATGTTGGACGGCGCTGTTCCCATATTACACGGCATCGCTCCCATATTGGACGGCATTGGCGCTGTCCTCATATTCGATGGCATTGTTCCCATGTTGGACGGGGCCGTTCCCATATTCGCCGGTGCGGTTCCCATATTCGACGGCATCGGTGCGGTTCCCATATCAGCCGGGGCCGTTCCCATATTGGACGGCATTGGAGTGGATCTCATACCCGATCTCACTCCGCCCGTTCTGTCGGACATACTCCTGTTTCCGGAGGACATGGAGCCTGATTCTGCGGGCATCCACGGAGCGCGCCCCGATGGACGGGAGCCTGATTCTCTTGGGGGCTGTATCATTCTAGGCGGCATTCCGCAGGGTGGATAGCCCTGATCAGCATACCAGTTTGACATATCAGACCTGGAATCCTGTCTTCTGAAATCCATTCCGTCTGAATACTGAGGATTAAAACAATTCATATTCATTAAACCTTTCCTGAGCACTTATACTTTATTCTATGTCGTTAATGACAATGTGACATAAAAAAAGATGCGAAAGCGCCGGCCGGCATTCCTTTCGCATCTATAAAGCTCTCTCTATTTCACTTCTTTTCCTGTCCTCAGTTCCCTTTCCTTCTCCTTGCAGAGATACTTGATGATGTCTTTTCTCGTAATAATTCCAATAAAGTTCTTCTGATCATCCAGTACCGGAACAAAGTTCTGGTTCAGGGCCTTGTCAATTAAATCCTCCATATCCGAGTCCGCCAATACCGGCTTATTATCCGATCTTCTTGGGATCTCCGTAATGCGGATGCGTTCCGCATCTCGAAGCGATAGATCATACTTATTTTTTA
The DNA here is from genome assembly GCF_900547735.1 of uncultured Clostridium sp. Taxonomy (GTDB): domain Bacteria; phylum Bacillota; class Clostridia; order Lachnospirales; family Lachnospiraceae; genus Otoolea. The sequence continues at coordinate 34,704 of NZ_URHZ01000032.1, forward strand.
TGCCCCAAAGCAAGTCTCCTTCAGTCAGCGTACCTATGTACCTCCCCTGGCGGTTAACGATGGGGACAGCCGCATATTTGTGGTATTCCATCTTTTCCAGTGCCTGTCTTAATGTATCGTCGTCATTTATATACGCAACTTCGCTTTTAGGTGTTAAAAAAAATAAAATATTCATCTGCCTTCTCCTTGTGTGTTTCTATGCTGTCTTAGCATGCTGATATTATAACGCTCCCCTTTGAAAACTTTGTGAACAAATCATGATATTTCCATTAGAATTATTAAATTTTAAGAAATACGCATATTTATGCGTTCTGAACGCATACTCCGCCGTTAATATCCTAACGGCTCGTCCACAAATACTATCTCAACTTCCATCCCATTGGACGGCCGTTCCATAATCACCGTTGAACGGCAGATTCGTCCCGGACTGCTGCAGTTATAACAGCGGTCACCTTTCACCGCACACGGTGTGGCGGAGTTCAGGCGTTTGGCGTTCTTTGGGGCCGCCACATTCTTTGCCCGATCCATTGCTCCTGCCAGATCTTCCCTGATTTTGTTGTTCCCAACAATAAAATATGTCTTTTCCGGTCCATACAGCGTCTGGGAAACGCGGTTTCCCGTACCGTCTATATTAACCAGTTCTCCCGTCTCCGAAACTCCGTTGGCGCTGGTAATATAAACATCCGCCGTCCTGGCGTTCATCAGAGTATCCCTTCCCGGAACATCCCAATGCCATACCGTCTCATTCTTCTCCCTGAGAAGTTCAAAAAGTCCCATCTCCTTAACCGTCATACTGCCTCCGACAGAGACCTTGTGCCCCTGTATCCGGCCCGTAAGATAGTCGGCCGCCTCTTTGCCCGTCGCAAAAAAAGCTGTTTTAAAACCGTGGTTTTCAAAATTCTTTTTCAGCAATTCCTGATTCATAGCAGTTCTCCTTTTTACTAAATCACAAATATCTGCTGCCTGTTCGTCCACTTTTCATGGATATTACCTGCTTTTTATATTATACATCCAGTCATAGCAGGAAGTAAACCTGAAAAGGAAATAGTTTCTGTTCACTTCTGTAATCCGTAACACCAGTTTCCGGCACAGAATCTACAAGAACTGTAAAACTGTAAATTGATGGAGCCCATGCCGTATGATAAAATAAAATCAGCCACTATAAAACAAAATCGGGAGGATAAGTATTATGATAAGACAGGCGTCTGAAAGTGATTTGGATTTCATAGAAGAGGGATATCAGGAACATTTTCTATATGAAAAAGAGCATGGAGCCTATACCGTTTTTAAAGAGGGCATCTATCCAACCAGAAAGGATGCCGAAGAAGCCCTGAAGCAAGGTTCTCTTTTTGTCTGTGAGGAAAATGGAGCCATTTGCGGAAGTATCATAATAGACCGGAGGCAGCCTGATGAATATCGGAAGATCGACTGGCCGGGCCGGGCGGCAGATGATAAAGTGATTGTCATTCATCTGCTCATGGTGCGGCCCTGCATGGCAGGGAAAGGAATCGGCTCCTCCCTTGTATCTTATGCCCTGGAAACGGCAGGACTGCGCTCCTGTGAGGCCGTCAGGCTGGACACGGGCGCTCAGAATACACCCGCCGCCTCTCTCTACCGGAAAATGGGATTCAGGCTAGCAGGAAACGCTTCGATGAAGGTTGGCGGGGAGATTTCCCACAACGGCCACCTCTTTTTTGAAAAAATACTTTAAGCCGCACATAAAAGTGCCGCCGCGCTTTACGCAAGGTACTTTTCCTTCCGTAAACCGCCGCGGTACTTTTATGTTTTTTTTCACTATTCAGTTTTCTCAGTTCTTTCTGTTTTCCGGTTATTCCAGATAGTCAAGGGCATCGACAGATTGTCCGTCGTGCATCAGCGCAAAATATACGTTGTTTCCTTCAATTGAATAATACTTTGTGGGTTCGGACACGTATCCGAGCAGAGTCCCTTTTGTTACATACTCATTCTCCGCCACCTGTACGTCCTTAAGCTGACCGCATACGGCTGTGTACTCATTACCCAGGTCAAGGACCACATAATTGCCAATCTCCTCATTGGAGCCGGCTTCTAAGACTCTTGCATCCGCCGGTGCGCTGACCGGATCACTTACATCGCCCTGAATAATCAGAGCCGGGTTGCATTTGTACTGGTCAAGGGTCGGGAAATAGATGGTTGTATCCATGCTGTAATCCAGCACTACATTTCCTCTGACCGGCCACTGAAGGTCGCGTTTTCCGCTGTAATTAAGCGTAACCGCTCCTACTGCGCCATCTGCTGCTCCTGCCGCTTTGGCAGTGTTTTCTCCTTTGTCTGCGGAGTCTGATTTATCATCGGAAGAATAGGAAGCGTCTGAACTTCCCGCCGCCTGGGCTCTCGTTTCTGCATTTTCCGTCTTACCACCGTTTCCGGTTTTGTTCTGCGGTATGTTCTCCGCAAGGATACCCTGGGTCTGTGGCGCTTCCAGGTACGGATTCTGCTCGTTAATGTTATCTCCCTTTCTAATCTTTACCGCTCCTGCCGCAGCTACTATAGTCAGCAGGCCTAACACCATCATGACAAGGAACAATTTGTCCTTGAACAACTGATTCATCTTATTTTTCACGTTTATCACCTCGGTTATATTCTTACCTGACCGAAGCTTTTTATTCAAAAACTACAACAATATTTTTATAATAAAATTCCAGAATTTTTTCCGCCGTCCACCCCTGCGCCGCTTTCAGCGAGGCGCCGTACTGATCGAAGCCGTATCCGTGGCCCAGCCCCTTGACGGTGCACCTTACATTTCCCTCCGCGGCCTCGAATGTATAGGCCGGTGACGGAAGTCCCAGAGCATACTGGATCTCCTCGCCGCTGTAGCTTTTTGACCCGGCCTGAATCGATTCCACGTACCCGGCCTCATCCTTTTTAATGACCTGGATGCTCTCCAGCACATCCTCCGGCCTGACCTCCGGCGAATCGGACATGGAATTCAGTTTATCGGCCATCTCCTGCCTGGTAAACGTATATACTCCCAGATAGTTTTCTCCCTCCACATCCTCGCCTGCGTCCACCGAAACGAGATAAGGGTGAAGTTCATCCCCGGTTCTCGTCTTCCCGGCGCTCAAACGGTGAAATAAAGGTTCTATGTAATCTCCGTTATATTCGATGACCTGACCGGCCGTTGCCTGGACGGCATCCCTGATTTTTTTATAATTCGTCAGGTAATCGGCCTTGCCCCACATCTCCTCCATCTGGCTCTGCTCCAGGTAATCGAGATCCAGGGCCGACTCCTCGATCCTGTCTTTTCCCTGCATCTGCCGGCAGAGATAGGTCCTGGCGATAATGGCCTGGGCTTTGATTGCCTCCTCGCCGTATTCCGCCGGAATCTGAATCGCCGTAATCCCAATCAGATATTCCTCCATATCCACCGGTGACATGGAACCGTCGCGGTCCAGCAGGACCACCCGTCCCGATAAGCTCCCCCTCTCCGTATTTCCCTCCACACGGCCTGTCCAGGCGAGTGTCGCTATGTATGGTATCAAAATTGCCATCAGGCAGATTGCTGCTGCTTTTCTCATATAAAAAACCGGCTCCGTTCCATAAAATAATAGATATCGCATTATCATTTTATGTAACGGGCCGGATTCTTATTCCAACCACTTCTATTCAATTACCCGGACACTCTGGATATCCCCGCATCTTACCCGGCGGTAACGTCATCCATTTTCCATTTTAAAAATCCCGTTTTCCGGAGCGTAATCGTGCCGATAAACTTTTTCCTGACCACCGGCGCGACCGGTTCAAGCCTTCTCTCCAGATAAAACTCCATCTCGACCGTATACCGGTAACTGACGGTTTTTCCGTTATCCTCTTCCTTCACAAGTTCCGGCGGCTGTGCATAGACGCGCTCCACCGGAGCCCCAAGCTGCTGTAAATACAGCGTGTAGGGGATTCCGATGGGAAGAAGTGAGTCTTTTCCATTGTCGGTTAAATCTCCGGCAAAATGCTCCTCATACATCCGGGGCAGGCCGACGCTGGTCGCCTCCTCAAGCTCCTCCACCTTTTCCGATGTGTACAGTTTTTTAAGAATCCTCTCCGCCTGGGCGCTGCTGCTGGCGGAAAAGGTGATAAAACTAACCACCGAAATGATAAACAGGGCCAGGGCCAGAGCGACCGGCAGGGAAACTGATAATCTCCTACTCCTGGAATGGTTTTTTGAAAGAAAACTGGTTCTCATTTAGTCCATCTCTACCTTTACTTTTTTCAGGTGCCAGATATCCCTTACGTACTCCTCGATCGTCCGGTCGGAGGAGAACTTGCCGGAACATGCCACATTCATCATAGCGGCCTTTGCCCATCTCTTCTCATCGCGGTATGCCTCTTCCACTTTTCTCTGTGCCTCGGCATATGCGTGGAAATCCTTGAGAATGAAATAAGTGTCGGCTTTTGCACTGTTTTTCGTATTTAAAAGAGAATTGTAAATATCGCGGAACAGCTCCGGGTCCTGCGGTGCATAGTAGCCGTTGATGAGCTGCATCAGCACGCGGCGAATCTCCTGGTCGGTGTTGAAAATCTCAACCGGATTGTAGCCGCCGTTGTTCTCGAAATTAATGACTTCATCGGAGGTGAGGCCGAAAATAAATGCATTTTCCTCTCCTACTTCCTCCACGATCTCAACGTTGGCTCCGTCCATGGTTCCCAGGGTAAGGGCTCCGTTCAGCATAAACTTCATATTGCCGGTGCCGGACGCCTCTTTGCTGGCCGTAGATATCTGCTCGCTGACGTCGGATGCGGCAAAAATCATCTCTGCATTGGACACTTTATAGTCCTCGATAAATACAACTTTAATCTTACCGCCGATTGATTTGTCGTTGTTGATCACATCGGCAACGGAGTTGATCAGTTTGATTGTCTTCTTCGCAATCTGATAGCCTGCCGCCGCTTTTGCCCCGAAAATAAAGGTTCTGGGAACCATATCGATATTGGGGTTATCCTTCAGCTGGTTATAGAGATACATAACGTGGAGGATGTTTAACAGCTGGCGTTTGTACTCATGGAGACGTTTTACCTGCACGTCGAAAATGGAGCGCGGATCCACGTCGATTCCGTTGTGTTCTTTAATATATTTTGCCAGGCGCAGCTTATTCTGGTACTTGATATTCATGAATTCCTGGCGGCACTTCTCGTCATCCGCATAAATAGCCAGTTTGCTGATGTGGGGAAGGTCCGTAATCCACTCGTCGCCAATCTTGTCTGTCACCCACTGGGCCAGCAGCGGATTGCCGTGGAGCAGGAAACGCCTCTGGGTGATGCCGTTCGTCTTGTTGCTGAACTTCTCAGGCATCATCTCATAGAAATCTTTCAGCTCCTGTTTCTTTAAAATCTCCGTGTGGAGTCTGGCAACACCGTTGACGGAGAAACCGGCCACGATAGCCAGATGGGCCATCTTGACCTGGCCGTCGAAAATAATGGCCATTTTCTTCACTTTTTCGTAATTGTTCGGGTATTTCTCCCCCACCTCGATCAGGAAACGGCGGTTGATTTCCTCGACAATCTGGTAAATACGCGGAAACAGTCTGGAGAACAGCTCAATCGGCCATTTTTCCAGGGCCTCTGCCATGATGGTGTGGTTAGTGTAGGCACAGCATTTTGTCGTAATTGCCCAGGCATCCTCCCACTCCAGATGTTCTTCATCCAGAAGCAGCCTCATCAGCTCCGCAACCGATACGGTCGGATGCGTATCATTCATCTGGAATACAACTTTTTCCGGAAGTTTATGGATGTCGTCGTTATGCTCTTTAAATTTCTTAATCGCAACCTGAAGGCTGGCGGAAATGAAGAAATACTGCTGTTTCAGACGCAGTTCCTTGCCCGCATAGTGGTTGTCGTTGGGGTAAAGCACTTCCACCAGGTTCTTAGCCAGGTTCTCCTGCTCTACCGCCTTCTGGTAATCTCCCTTGTCGAATGCGGCAAGGCTGAAGGTGTTGATTGGCTGGGCATCCCAGATACGCAGCGTATTGACCACGTTATTGCCGTAGCCTACGATCGGCATGTCGTAGGGAATTGCCTGTACGGACTGGTATCCTTCCTGGACAAACACGTTGCGCTGTCCGTTCCAGACCGTCTTCACATAGCCGCCGAATTTAACCTCGGTCGCATACTCTGCGCGGCGGATTTCGAACGGATAACCGTTCTTCAGCCACTCGTCCGGCACCTCGATCTGATAGCCGTTCTCAATTTTCTGTTTGAACATGCCGTAATGGTAACGGATGCCGCAGCCGTATGCCGGATATCCCAGTGTGGCAAGGGAATCCAGGAAGCAGGCGGCGAGACGGCCGAGGCCGCCGTTGCCAAGAGCCGGATCCGGCTCCTGGTCTTCGATGGCGTTTAAATCAAAGCCCAGTTCTTCCAGGGCTTCTCTGATTTCCTTCTGTGCTCCCAGGTTGATGATATTATTGCCCAGGGCGCGGCCCATCAGAAACTCCATGGAAAGATAGTACACTTTTTTCGCTTTTGTCTCGTCAAATGTTTTCTGGGTCGCGATCCATTCATCGATAATCACATCTTTTACCGCATACGCCACAGCCTGGTATACCTGCTGCGGAGTCGCCTCGTCGATGGTCTTTCTGAACTGGTTTTTCACATTGTCAATAATACTTCTCTTTATAGCTTCCTTATTAAAAGTCTGCATTTGTTATCCTCCTGAATCAGTCGGTGGTCTTCTCTACACCCAACATGACCTTCTCACCGTTGATATTCCATTCTTTCGCATATCCTCCGGTCTGTCCCAGCATAATGTTGTCCGCCAGAACTTCACTCTTGATTTCTTCCGTATATTTTTTGAGGATGGCCGCAATCGTATCGTTCTCATCCTGGAACACGTTGATGTGGTTCATGACCTCAAAACCGGCTTCCTTACGCATGGTCTGGACTTTGCTGATGATTTCGCGGACAAATCCCTCTTCAACCAGTTCCGGCGTCAGATTCGTATCAAGCACAACCGTCACGGAATTGTCTCCCTCGGAGATATAGCCCTCTACCTGAGCCGTATCGATTAAGAGGTCGTCTGCCGTCAGGATAACCTCTGTGCCGTCGAAGTCAAATTTCAGGCTTCCCGTCTCATTCAGCGTATCCATTGCCGTATTTCCGTCGATTTCAGCCAGCGCTTTCCTGATGTTTCCAAGCTGTTTGCCGTATTTTGGCCCAACCGTCTTAAGCTGCGGTTTGAAGCTGTAAGATGTGAAATCACGCACATCGGACGTAAATTTCACTTCTTTTACGTTCAGCTCATCTTCGATGATCTCCTGATAAAATTCAGGGAGAGCCGTCTCCGCTTTCACGAACATCCTGCCGATCGGCTGGCGGTTCTTGATGTTGGCCGTATTTCTGGCAGCGCGGCCGAATACTACAATCTTCAGTACCTCGTCCATTCTGGACTCCAGCTCCCTGTCGATGCATCTTTCGTCAACCTCAGGGAAATCACTAAGATGGATGCTCTCGGGCGCTTCTTTATCAATCTTTCTTACAAGGTTCTGGTAAATATCCTCCGCCATGAAAGGCACCATCGGAGCGGCGGCCTTGCACACGGTGACAAGCGCTGTGTAAAGGGTCATATAGGCATTGACTTTATCCTGCTCCATTCCCTTTGCCCAGAAACGCTCACGGCTTCTTCTGACATACCAGTTACTCATATCGTCCACGAAATCCTGGAGAGCTCTGGCAGCCTCAGGGATTCTGTAGTTAGCCAGGTCGTCGTCCACCTTGCCCACAAGCGTGTTCAGTTTGGACAGCAGCCATTTATCCATTACCGGAAGTTTATCATATTCCAGCTGATGCTGTGTCGCATCAAAATTATCTATATTTGCGTAAAGAACGAAAAATGCATAGGTATTCCACAGAGTTCCCATGAATTTTCTCTGTCCTTCCATAACGGCTTTACCGTGGAAACGGTTCGGCAGCCATGGAGCGCTGTTGACATAGAAATACCAGCGGATGGCATCCGCTCCGTATGTTTCCAGTGCGTCGAACGGATCGACCGCGTTGCCCTTGGATTTACTCATCTTCTGTCCGTTCTCATCCTGGACATGGCCCATAACGATGACGTTCTTGTAAGGAGCCTGGTTGAAGATCAGCGTGGAAATTGCAAGCAGGGAGTAGAACCAGCCTCTCGTCTGATCCACGGCCTCGGAGATGAAGTCGGCCGGGAACTGCTGCTCAAATTTCTCTTTGTTCTCAAACGGATAGTGATGCTGTGCAAACGGCATGGCGCCAGAGTCGAACCAGCAGTCGATTACTTCCGGCACACGGTGCATCTGCTTTCCGCACTTCGGACAGGTGATTGTCACCTCGTCGATATATGGACGGTGAAGTTCGATATCCTCGGGGCAGTTCTCCGACATGCTCTTTAATTCTTCAATGCTGCCGATGGAGTGCTGGCAGCCGCATTCACATTCCCAGATATTTAAAGGAGTTCCCCAGTAACGGTTACGGCTGATGCCCCAGTCCTGGACATTCTCCAGCCAGTCGCCGAAACGGCCCTTGCCGATGCTCTCCGGAATCCAGTTGATTGTATTGTTGTTACGGATCAGATCCTCTTTCACCTCTGTCATCTTGATGAACCAGGACTCTCTTGCATAATAGATGAGCGGGGTGTCGCATCTCCAGCAGTGCGGATAGCTGTGCTCAAATACAGGAGCCGAGAACAGGAGGCCTCTCTCTTTCAGATTCGTAAGAATCATCGGGTCCGCTTTCTTGCAGAACGTTCCCGGCCAGAGTGTCTCTTCCGTCATCTCACCCTTGGCATTGACGAGCTGAACGAACGGCAGGTCATAATTTCTGCCGACCTTGGAGTCGTCCTCACCGAAGGCAGGCGCGATGTGTACGACGCCGGTACCGTCCGTCAGAGTAACGTAGGTATCGCATGTCACATAGTATGCCTTTTTGTTCTGTTTTTTAGCAAGCTCTACGGCAAAGTCGAATAACGGCTCGTACTCCTTGTATTCCAGATCTTTTCCCGTATATTTTTCTTTCACCTCATAGGTGCCTTCTCCCAGAACCGTATCGCAGAGAGCCTCGGCCAGGTAATATACCGTGCCGTCCTCTTTCATCTCTACTTTTACATAGGATTCCACCGGGTTCACGCAGAGAGCCACATTGGAGGGCAGCGTCCACGGTGTCGTGGTCCATGCCAGAATATAGGCGTCTTCGCCTTTTACTTTGAATCTCGCGATGGCGGAACGCTCTTTTACATCTTTATATCCCTGTGCCACCTCATGGCTGGAAAGCGGAGTTCCGCAGCGCGGACAGTAGGGCACAATCTTGAATCCTTTGTATAAAAGGCCCTTGTCCCAGATCTTCTTTAAGGCCCACCACTCGGATTCGATATATTCGTTGTGATAGGTTACATAAGGGTCATCCATATCGGCCCAGAAGCCGACCGTGGAGGAAAAATCTTCCCACATTCCCTTATATTTCCAGACACTCTCTTTACAGTGCTCGATGAACGGCTCAAGACCGTACTGTTCGATCTGCTCCTTGCCATCCAGGCCGAGGCTCTTCTCAACCTCCAGCTCCACCGGAAGACCGTGGGTATCCCAGCCTGCTTTTCTCGGAACCATGTATCCCTTCATGGTGCGGTATCTCGGGATCATATCCTTGATAACGCGTGTAAGCACATGGCCGATGTGCGGTTTTCCATTGGCCGTTGGCGGTCCGTCGTAAAACGTATAGGTTTCTCCGTCCTTTCGGCTGTCGATGCTCTTCTCAAAGATCTTATTGTCAGCCCAGAACTTTTCGATATTTTTCTCTCTTTCTACAAAGTTTAGGTTTGTAGAGACTTTGTCGTACATGTTCATTCCTCCTAATCTGAAATCTGATAAAAATCCCGCTCCGCCGCAATGCAATCCTGCCCGGAGGGTCTTTTATTATACAGAAAGTTTTTGAACTCTTCTGATAATAAAAAACAGGCCTCTATCCTGTAACAGGACAAGGGCCTACTTGTTATACCACCTATTACTGCATACATTCATATGCGCTCCCTGTAACGGGGGATCCCGTCAAAACCTACTCATGACGCCGTCGGCGTCAGGTTCAGCCTGAAACTCCAGAGTGATCTTCATTACCGTCCTACTCACAGCCGGCTTCCACCGCCCCGGCCTCGCTTTGGTTTTCATGACGGAACTACTGTCTCTATCAAAGTCTTTGTACATTTTAGTTTTCTTTATTTCCTATTTGTACTTATCCGTTTAATTGTAAACACTTTCCATGCACTTGTCAAGACCGGCGCAGGATTTCATATCATGAAATTCCTTTGGAATACCGGGTGTATCGTTTGTTTTTTCCATGGCAATATGATATACTTTACAACAAATACAGCCGTTGAAAGGAAGTCTTTATGAATCGCCGTGAATCCATCGCAAAATTTCAAAATTCTATCTGGGCCCAGGCTGTGAGACAGGGCCTTACTATCGCGATCCCGGTTCTTATTCTGGGGTCTTTTGCCCTGCTGTTCAGGAACTTCCCCAGTGACGTCTATCAGACTTTCCTTGTTTCCTGGATGGACGGCATGCTCTCCACGCTTCTGGATACCATATATACCATCAGTTTGGATTCCCTTGCCCTGGTTCTTTCCATCACGATCAGCCTTTCTTATGGAATGCTGGCGGAACCCGACCGTTTTCTAATCTATCCCCTTGTTTCCGTCTGCTCTTTTCTCGCCTTTTGCGGTGGAATCGGCGGCCAGAACGAATACATATTCAACGCCGAATGGGTCTTTACAGCCATGAGCATCACCCTGCTGTCCTGCTCCCTCTTCCGGCGCATTTTATTATTCTGCAGCCGTTTTGAAAGGCTCCATACCATCGGAGCGGAATATCTGTTCAATCTCTCGATCCAGAGCCTTTTTCCCGTGTCGGTCATTATCTCTCTCTTTACCTTAACCGGATATCTTCTGCGTATGGCCTGGGGCGGAAATAACATCACCAATTTCGGTTCCTTCCTGTTCCTGAGAATGTTTGGAGGCCTGAGCGGCAATATAATCGGTATCCTGCTTTATGTTGTAATCACGCACCTGCTCTGGTTCATGGGAATTCACGGCACAAACACGCTGGACGCCGTCTCCAAAAGGCTGTTTGAACAGAATGTCGAAATCAACAGCGCGCTGATTTTAGCCGGTAACGTCCCCACTGAAATCTATTCAAAGACATTTTTAGATACCTTCGTTTTTTTAGGCGGATGCGGAACTGCCCTGAGTTTTGTACTGGCTCTGTGCCTCGCTTCGAAGAAAAGCCACAACCGGAAGATGTCCCTCGTGGCGTTTCCCTCCGCGCTATTTAATATCAGCGAGATTGCCGTATTCGGTTTTCCGATTATATTTAACTTTACAATGCTCATCCCCTTCGTCCTGACCCCGGTTGTCCTGACGCTTATAAGCGCCCTGGCCACCGGCATCGGCCTGGTACCCATCGTGACCCATTCCGTGGAATGGACCGTCCCGGTGCTTTTAAGCGGCTATAAGGCCACCGGCTCCGTGGCCGGCAGTATTTTGCAACTTGTAAACATTATGATCGGCACACTGATTTATATCCCGTTTATCAAACGGAGTGAACAAAAAGAAACGGAAAAATTCAAACAGGCAATACACCAAATGGAACAGGATATGGCTGCGGGCGAGAAGACGGGTATCATTCCCCGCTATCTCCATCACAGCTACTCCTGCTACCACTATGCCAAAACCCTGTCCATGGATTTACAGAATGCAATCAAGCGCGGGCAGATACAGTTATTTTATCAGGCTCAGATTTCCGACCGTGAAAAGCTCCACGGCATGGAGGCCCTTCTCCGCTGGAACCACCCTGTGGCGGGATACATCTCTCCTCCGCTGATTATCAGTCTGGCCTATGAGAGCGGAACTTTGAATGAACTGACCTGGTATCTCCTGAACAGGGCGTGTACGGATGCCAGGGTTTTGGAAAAGGAAATAAAAGATGATGTCTTTCTTTCCTTCAATATCTCGCCAAAGCAGATCCAGGGCAATGACTTTTTTCATGATGTGCTTCTCACGATACAGAGTTATAACCTGACGAACATCCATTTTGTATTAGAGATCACCGAACGCGCGGCGCTGGAAATATCTGACTATCTCAGAAAGCAGATAGAACCTCTTCAAAACAACGGAATCGGCTTCAGCCTGGATGACTTCGGAATGGGACACAATTCCATCCTCCAGCTTCAATCGGATATCTTCAACGAGGTCAAACTGGACGGACAGCTTGTATCGCAGCTCCTGTCCAATGAACGCTCCCAGGAGATCATATCCGGTCTGATTCAGATGTCCAAAAAACTGAACTGCCGCGTCGTTGCAGAATATGTGGAAACAAGAGAACACCGGGATGTGCTGCTGAAGCTGGGCTGCGCCATCTTCCAGGGCTATTACTACAGCCGTCCCCTGGCGCTTCCTGAATTCATAGAGGCCTTCTGTGCGGCAGAGGGAGAATGACATCCGTGTGAATAGTGACCCCAATTTAATTTGTATGATATTTTTTTATCATTCTTTTGTTTTTTCCCAAATTTGTGGTATACTATGAGCACTTAGTGAGGTTACTCACGAGCTTAGTGCAAGTCATACCTGAATACTTGGCGAAGTATTTTTGAGCCTAGTATGAACGGTATACTATGAGCACTTAGTGAGGTTACTCACAAGCTTAGTGCGAGTCATACCTGAATACTTGGCGAAGTATTTTTGAGCCTAGTATGAACGGTATACTATGAGCACTTAGTGAGGTTACTCACTACCATCAAACAAGATAAACTAAGGAGAAGACTATGTACCAAAGGAACCTGACATTACTGACAGACCTGTACGAGTTAACGATGATGCAGGGATATTTCAAGGAAAAGGATGCCAATGAAACCGTCATCTTTGACGCTTTTTACAGAAGCAATCCGGACGGCAACGCATTTTCCATCTGTGCCGGACTGGAACAGGTAATTGAATACGTAAAAAATCTTCATTTTGAGCCGGAAGATGTGGACTATTTGAGGAGCGTGGGACTTTTTGATGAAGATTTCCTCGACTACCTGCTCCACTTCAAATTCTCCGGCGATATCTATGCAATCCCGGAAGGTACGGTCATATTTCCGCGTGAACCCATCGTAAAGGTAATCGCTCCCATCATGGAGGCCCAGCTGGTGGAGACTGCGATTTTAAATATCATCAATCATCAGAGCCTTATTGCCACCAAGACATCGCGTATCGTCTACGCCGCCCGCGGTGACGGAATTATGGAATTCGGCCTTCGCCGCGCCCAGGGGCCGGACGCCGGAACCTACGGAGCAAGGGCAGCGATGATTGCGGGATGCATCGGTACCTCCAACGTACTGGCCGGCCAGCTTTTTGACGTGCCGATTAAAGGCACTCATGCACATAGCTGGATTATGAGTTTCCCGGATGAGCTGACCGCATTCCGCACCTATGCGAAACTTTATCCGTCCGCCTGTATTCTCCTTGTTGATACTTATGATACATTGAACTCCGGTGTTCCCAACGCGATAAAGGTATTTAAGGAAATGCGCGAGGCCGGAATTCCGCTGACCTTCTACGGAATCCGTTTAGACAGCGGTGATCTTGCCTACCTGTCGAAGAAGGCAAAAAAGATGCTGGACGAGGCCGGTTTCCCGGATGCCACCATCTCCGCCTCAAACGATCTGGACGAATACCTGATCGACAGCTTAAAGATTCAGGGAGCAACCATCAACTCCTGGGGTGTCGGAACCAATCTGATCACTTCCAAGGACTGTCCTTCGTTCGGCGGCGTATATAAACTGGCCGCCATCAAGGATAAGAGAACCGGAAAATTCATCCCGAAGATTAAACTTTCCGAAAATACGGAGAAGGTTACAAACCCCGGAAATAAGACAATCCGAAGAGTTTATGATAAGGAAAGCGGAAAAATCATTGCCGACCTGATCTGTCTGGTCGATGAGGCCTACGACGAAAATAATTCGCTGCTGCTCTTCGATCCGGTGGAAACCTGGAAAAAGACTCATCTGGCCCCCGGTTCCTATACGCTCCGTGAACTGCTTGTCCCTGTATTTAAGAACGGCGAGTGCATTTACCAGTCTCCTAAGGTTATGGATATCCGCACCTACTGCAAACAGGAACAGGAAACACTCTGGGACGAGTCCCGCCGTCTTGTAAATCCTCATGAAATTCATGTAGATTTATCCAATGAACTGTGGCATATGAAGAACCAGCTCCTGGACAGTTATCACTATAACAATTAGAATATTTCATAGCAATGAAAAGCACTCTTCGCGAACTTTTCATTGCCATTCAATATAGCAGACAGAAATCCGCTTCTGAACTATGATAGTCAGAAGCGGATTTCTGTCTGCCTGTTTATGCCGTTTCTGCTCCTCTGCCCTTTAGTCGGACTTCTGATTTATGCCGAATCGGTATGACGAATAACGGTTCCCTTTCACGGGAATCTCAAAAACCATTTCATCATTTTCCAGTCTGATTTGATATTTTTCGCCCTCCGCGCTCTCTTCGCTTTCCGCATCCTCGGAACCGAATTTTATCTGAAACCTGCTTTCCGAGCGCCGGACGTAAAACCAGATATAGCCCGAATCGCTGAATTTTACAGTGAATCCTTCCTCGAAAGGCAGGGATAACGCCTCTCCCGCCCGAAGACGGCTGCTCAGTATATCCCCATAATCATCCGACAGATGAAGCCGGTCAAATGAGCCGGAACCAGTTTCATAATTTTCTGATTTGACGGTAAATGTGCCGCCCGTGATACCGGAACGCAGTGTGTACAACGCACTGTACGGGTCGTTCACCTGCTTTTCTATGAGCTCCAGCTCATCACCGTACAGTTTTTCATAATGTGGAATGATATACCCCTCATTATAGACCTTCGAACCAAAATCATGATGGAAATAATAGCCTGCTCCATTCGTAAACAGGTTCACAAACTGAACGGCCAGAAAACAGGCCGCTAGCAGAAGCATGGACGGGAGCAGGCCTTTAAAGCTCACTTTCCGCAATCGCCATACGGAAATTACCGCCAGAACTGCCGCTATCAGGGGGAACAGGAATATGGCCGCAAAAATTCCGATTATGGCTGCCATGACCATAAATACAAGCAGAAAATTCACTCCCATGGAAACAATTCCGGCGCCTGAAGGGAGATGAAATGTATTCGGGCCGTTTGCCGCAGGATTCATTCCGTTCCCTGTTACGGAAAACAGGAATACACACAAAAGAACGGCAATTGCAGCCGCTGCCGCCGCCAAAATCAGCCAACTTTTCTTTTTCATTCTCAACACCTGCCGTTCATTGGATTTGCTGAATAACGTTTTTGAGTTGAAGGATGAGAACGCCGCCGGACGGGTGGGGTTCGGGATGGGGAGAGGGGGGTATGAGTCTTCAGTCCCGGTTTACAGGTTGTCGCGGGTGGAGAATCCGGGCAGAAAAAGTTTCTGCGGGAAACGCTTGCGCTCTTTGGAGTACATAGCGGACACTAACCTCGAAAATACCTCGGTAAGTGCCGATGAACTCCAGGTTCCCTCCGGAATCTTTTTCTCCCTTCTTCCCCACGGGAAGGTTATGGACCAGGACTGAAGACGCGAAGGTTTTCGCCATCCTGAACCGCGGCCTGCGGAGGCTGATTTGTTCTATTCTTTCAAGTGGAGGAGATATTGTCGCGTCCACTATGTTTCTTTGGATGCCTGGGAAGCTCCGCCTGCCGTCTTTCAGAGGCGTCCTTGCATCTCACTTATTTTTCCAACTCTTTGAGAATCATCGGAATCACTTCCTCCAGATTTCCCACAATACCGTAATCGGCGCTCTGGAAGATCGGTGCATCCGGGTCGTTGTTGATTGCCACGATGATTCCGGCATCCGTAATTCCCTTCAGATGCTGTTCCGCTCCGGATATGCCGCAGGCGATGTAGAGCTTGCCCTTAAATTTCTGTCCGGACATTCCGACGAAGCGGTCCATGCCGACAAATTTATGCATCTCTGCCACGGGCCTTGAGGAACCGATTGCGGCGCCGGTTTTCTCGGCCAGGGCTTTTATTAACTCCATGTTCTCAATTGAACCTATCCCCTGTCCCGCGCTTACGACGCGCTCTGCAGCGGCAATCGGAGTCGCCGGATCCACGCGGAGTGAAAAGTCGATGCCTTCCTTCTTCAAATCGGAAACCAGGGATTCCACTCTGTCCTTCATGGAGCCGAAACGCAGCACCATTCCTTTTCTGGATGCCGGTTTTGCCCCCTCATTCTTTCCCGGTGCAGCCTCTTTTTTCTTCATCCTTCCGAGGATGGAGGCGGCGATGACAACTCTCTGGATCTCGTTTGTTCCCTCATAAATGGTGCAGATTTTCGCATCGCGGTAAGCGCGCTCTACTGCCATGCCCTTCATGTAGCCGCTTCCGCCAAATACCTGAAGCGCCTCGTTAACTATCTCCACACAGGAGTCGGATGCATACTGCTTTGCCATAGCCGCTTCCATACCGAACGGCTCATGCTTTTCTTTCAACTCCGCCGCACTGTAAATCAGGAGACGGGAAGCACGCAGCTTTGTAGCCATATCGGCAATTTTAAAGGATACCCCCTGCTGTTTGCCAATCGGCTCGCCAAACTGGATTCTCTCTTTTGCATACTCAAGGGCATTTTCATAAGCTCCCTGGGCAATTCCAAGAGCCTGGGCGGCGATTCCGATTCGCCCTCCGTCCAGAGTGCTCATGGCAATCTTAAAGCCCTCTCCTTCTTTGCCGAGAAGATTTTCCCTGGGTACCTTCACATTTTTGAAAACCAGCTCTGCCGTAGCGGATGAACGAATTCCCATCTTGTCATAGTGGGTTCCGAATGAAAAACCTTCCCAGCCCTTTTCTACAATAAAAGCGCTGATTCCCCTTGTTCCAATGCCCGGTGTGGTAACGGCAAAAACAACATAGGTGTCGGCTTTGTCCGCATTTGTAATAAAGATTTTGCCTCCGTTTAAAATATAATATTCACCTTCCAGAACCGCCGTTGTCTCAGTTCCTCCTGCATCGCTTCCCGCGTTCGGCTCCGTCAGTCCGAATGCTCCCAGCTTCTCACCCTTTGCCAGGGGAACAAGATATTTCTGCTTCTGGGCCTCGGTGCCGTATGCATAAATCGGATAGCTTCCCAGGGAAACATGAGCCGAAAGAATAACTCCGGTTCCTCCGTCCACTCTGGATAATTCCTCCACTGCAATGGCATAGCTGAGTGCGTCCAGACCCGCACCACCGTACTCCTTCGGATAAGGGATTCCCATCAGTCCCATCTCTCCAAACTTGCGGATCGCCTCCGTCGGAAATTCATTATTCTGATCCAGTAAAAAGGTATATGGCTTTACCTCGGCCTCTGCAAACGCCCTGACTCTCATTCTCAATTCTTCGTGCTGCTCACTTGTTTTAAATGACATATTTCAGCTCCTCCTTTATCTCTTCTCATTGTAAAATCTGACCGTACGATAAATAACAGTAATTATTATCATTATTATGTTCTAATAATATACCTGTTTCCAATTTTTGTCAAACTATATTTTAAATAAGAAAAATTCCGGCTTGCAGACTCTCGTGATGGGCGAAACCGCATAGAGGCATATTGGAGCTTCGCTCGGGTATGCATCCTGCCCGGAGGTCTTTTCTATTATAGGATTTTCCTATAATAGAAAAAGAGCGGTCTGATTCAACCGCTCATTCTAATCTTTTATATTATTAAACTTTAATACACTCTTTCGCTGTAAATGTGCCAATGCATAATTGCTATATCCTTTCGGTTAACCTTAATTCACTGTCTGGATATTTTATTCAAATCATATCGAGAAATTTCGTATTGCTGCTAAGCGGGAGAAGAATCATACTTCCTCTTTGATCCGATATGAATACTCTGCAATCGAAATTTTTCATATGGTAGTATTTTACTTTTGAAAAATCCTTGAATACAAACATGTAGCCGTCCTGATATTTTTTAACACAAACAATATTATCTAATCCCCCCATTGATTCAATAATATATTTTTTAATTTTCCGTACGTCATTAACCGGTATAATTTTTACGGACTGCATTTCTCTATTTTCCCGATAATTATCAATTGTTTTTTCTAAATTATCAAAAGCCCAATCTACGGTTTTTTTCAATCCTGCTTTTGCTCTTTCATATACAATCTCTTGTATGTGATCTAATATTAAAAAGAATAACCCTTCTATGTTCATACTCTGTATCCTTATAAAAATTATTTTATAACGGTATATACGTATTATATCTCAATAATCTTTTATTGCAAAGCACAAGTTTAACATGAACGGCCATCCCATGCCTCATTGCAGCAATATTCTTCGAAGTCAAATATACCCGGCCAGATATACTCACCGCACGTTTGATTCGTTCTTAAAATTTCTTTTTTCACGTTTGCATTACGTTTTAAAACCACCTATAATAATTAAAGAATCACTGTTCTGCCAGAATAAAATATCATGCTGCAGTCTGGCTTCCGCGTCGGACTTCGGCTATCTGAAAGGAGATCCCTATGTATTTTGTAAACAAAGGAACCGAAAATACCGGTGCATGTGTAAAAGCTGCCGTCGAAACAGCCAAAGCCAGAAATATCGGGCATATTGTAGTGGCAAGCAGCCACGGAGACACGGCCAAACTTTTGAAAGGCGAAAAAGATTTGAATGTAGTCTGTGTCGCTTACGCCTATGGTTTCAGCGAGCCGGGTAAAAATGTAATGACCGAGGACACCGTAAGAGAACTTAAGGCGGAGGGAATCCGGGTTCTTTCGACCACCCATGTACTGAGCGGCGCCGAGAGGGGCATCAGCAGGAAATACGGAGGAATCCATCCCGTGGAAATCATCGCCGATACCCTGAGAATGTTTGGCCAGGGGACAAAGGTATGCGTGGAGGCGGCCATCATGGCGCTCGATGCGGGACTGATCCCTTACGGTGAAGATATTATCGCCATCGGCGGTTCAACGCGCGGCGCCGATACTGCCGTGATCATGAGACCTGCGCACGCAAACAATGTTCTCGACACTAAGATCAACGAAATTATCTGCAAGCCGTACAATATTTAATTTCAGCGGATATAAAAACCACATCACCCGCATCTTCCATGCCCGTGATGTGGTTTTATTGAGTGGCAATGAAAAGTTCGCGAAGCGTGCTTTTCGTTGTTAATATGCTATATCATTTCCGACGGCTGTGTCCTGTACGTGGCCAGGCTCACCGTGACCAGGACAAGGCCGCACACCAGTGAACCGGGAACCGCAGAACCGAGTCCCCACGGTTTTCCCATCAAATCCCAGCCGATACTTACCACAAAACCGGATACAATACTGGAGATAATTCCGGCATTCGTAGCCTTTCTCCAATAGAGGGCGGCCAGTGCCGGCAGTCCCACCGATGCCGCATAGAAGGTCCACGCAAACATCAGGGCATTGTAGGCGTTCTTGATATAGAGGGCAATAATCAGCGCCCCTATCGCCAGAACTGCCGATAAGATACGTGAAATAAATACTTCCCTTTTATCCGACATCTTTGGATTCAGCGTCTTCCCCAAATCCTGAACAAATGTCTGTGTGGAAATCAATAAATAGCTGTCGGCCGAACTCATCATAACCGAAAGAAGTCCCGCCAGGCAGAGCCCCGTAATACCTGCGGGCAGAATATGGATTACCAGCGCAGGAACAACGGCCTCGGCCGTACCGTACATCTCTTTGATATTCGGCAGAATCTGTCTTCCCATCAGACCCAATGAAAGAATGATAAAGATGGTACATCCGTAAATTGCGGTTCCCCAGAACATACCGGCCTTTGCCGTCTTCCTGTCCTTGGCCGCAAACGCTCTCTGCCACATCTCGGCGCCGGCCATTGTAAAGACAAGATAGGTCACGATATCGCCGATTACCTTGCCGTCCACGGAAGGAATCAGCATCTCCTTCGGGACATTGCTCCAGAAAGTGCCAAATCCCCCGATATAGCGGATCCCCGAGAGCGGGAGCAGGATATAGACAAAGATGATCAGCATAAAAAACTGCACCACATCCGTATACACGACGCCAAAAAGCCCGGAAGCCGCCGTGTAAAATATAAAGATAAAGGTCGCCAGGCAGGCCCCCATCTCATATGTAATTCCCACTTTTCCTCCGACCATCCTGAAAATCACTGCCGTCGCCGTTATCTGGGAAGCCACGGTCCCCATCATCGTATAGCCGATTAAAAGCGCAATCAGGCATTTGGCCGTTTTGCTGAACCGTTTTTCAAACAGTTCGGGGATGGATGAGATATTGTGTTTTACACCCACCTCCTGAATCCTGCCGCTGATTCCTGAAAACACCAGCATGCCTATCAGGTAGGGCAGCGCCGTCACAATGGCGATGGAGCCGTAATCGTATCCGAGCCCCGCCCGGCCCATCATGGCACTCCCGCCGATAATTGTTGCACAAACCGTTCCCGCCAGAACCAAAGGACCAAGGCTCCGGCCTGCCACATAGTAATCACCCGCATTCTGAATCCGCTTGACAAAATAAACTCCAATCCCAAGCATCCCCAAAAGATACAGCGCCACTATCACCAGATCCAGTGTCGTAATGTTGCTCAAATCCTGCATAAGCAACCCTCCTTTATGTTATTTTTAAAGAGACAGCACCAGCCTGTCCGAAGAACTGAGGCCAGTCCTCCTCCGGCAGATACTTTCTTCTCTTTTTCCCACTTGTTTTATCTCCTTTTTACTTCTCGTGTTTTACTCTGCATGGCTCGTTTGAGCGTTTCTTTAATTCTCTTTTCCTTACGGAATTCTCATGGAAAGGACTTCCATGGGTAACAGATTCAATAACTGTAATAGATATGATAAGATTCGTATTCAAGCCTAATTATCAGGCAATTAAAACCATCCTTGTAAGATTATAACATTTTTCAGATATTACCGTCAAGATTCTAATTAATTTTATTTATTCCGGTAATCAGTCAACGGGAATAAGTGCCGCAGTTCACACCGTGCACGGTGACAAATCGTTCATTCTCCGCCGTTTCATCACTTATTTAAATCATTTCTGCTGCACTCATCTGCAGTTATAACTCCTCGTTACGGCACATAGGTCAGTGTCACGGTACCGTCTGAATTTGATACATGAAACAGGGCATGTTCAGCAAACGATACTTTTGAAGGAAAATCAATGCGGTACCCTAAATGAGCGCCATATCCCAGTACACTGGCCGCCACCTTTTTATCTTTCACGAAAAGCAAATGAACCATGCCTTCGTTGATATTGTTTTCTTTCACGCTTTTACTGTGAAACCCGATTGTCTTTTCTATCTCCGCCTTGTCCTCATACGGGGAAAATGTATACACGGCATCCCAATCAAAAGGGATAATCTCATTTATTTCTACGGTTTCCTGGTTGGCAACAGAAATAACGGCTTTTTTCAACCGGTGATTGTTATATGCCACGATCGGATTGCCGATGAAAATCCATCCAAGTGAAACCGCGGCAAACGCCGCTATTATCAATGTTATTATTTTTTTCTTATTCATCAAAGCACCTCACAGATTTTCCTTTATTGTAACGGACTATCATCATTATTTCAACAGAAAGGTATCCGGTTTGCAGAACTCCCGTGCCGCGCGGTTGCTTCAGCAACGATTTACCTCTGAGCGGCATGTGCATCCTCGTGGAGCGTTTTTTGATTCATAAGACGTATTTCCTATGAATTTAAAAAAGACTCCCCTCCTCCCACCATCACAGTGTTCAGAAAAGAGTCTTTTACACATCCGTAACAGAATATATCAATCCGCCGCATACCATCACCGGCAGGATTTTTGCTCACTTTGCGTCATATAATTCTTGGACTGCTTTAATTTTAAGCCATTCTTTGGGATATTCTTTATTCGTCCCAGTTGTGGTATGTTGCCTGGACGTCGTCGTCCTCATCCAGAAGATCCAGAATCCGGTTCATCTTCTTGACGGCATCGTCATCCGTCAGTTCCACCCATGTCTGAGGAATCATGGTCACGTCGGCCTCCAGCATCGGGATTCCCTCTTTTTCAAGAGCCTCGCGGACTTTGGAGAAATCCTCCGGAGCCGTGATAATCTCAAAGCTGTCTTCCTCTTCTGCGAAATCTTCTGCACCCGCATCGAGGGAAAGCATCATCAGTTCGTCAGCATCCATCTCGCACTCTTCTTTATCGATCACGATCTGGCCCTTTTTATCGAACATAAAGGAAACGCTGCCAGGTGTTCCAACGTTGCCGCCGCCTTTTGTAAAAGCGCTTCTCACATTGGCCGCCGTACGGTTCTTATTGTCGGTCAGTGTATCTACGATGATAGCGACACCGTTCGGGCCGTATCCTTCGTATGTAAGGTTTTCATAGTTAACGGAGTTGGCATCTCCGGCTGCTTTTTTAATACCCCTGTCAATCGTATCGTTCGGCATGTTGTTCGCCTTTGCTTTGGCGATTACGTCGCGGAGACGGCTGTTGTTAGCCGGATCGGCCCCGCCCTCTTTTACCGCTACAGCGATTTCACGTCCGATTACAGTGAAAACTTTTCCTTTAGCTGAGTCGTTTCTTTCCTTTTTGTGCTTGATATTGGCGAACTTTGAATGTCCTGACATAAATAACACTCCTCTTTCTATTTTAAAATAATTTCCAGGGGCGCCTCTTCCGTGTCCCTGAATTAAATGTTACATGGTATTTGTGCTCACAATCTTTATTATTCTAACACTAATGAATTCGGATAGCAAGTATTTTTCCTCTCTCTTTTCCTGATGCTGTAACAGTTCAGGCGCAAATAGGGATTTAATTGAGGAATGAGAACGCCGCCGTTAGGTCGGGGTTCGGGATGGTGAGAGGGAGGTTATGAGTCTTCAGTCCCGGTTTGTAGGTTGTCGCGGGTGGGGAATCCGGGCAGAAAA
>NZ_URHZ01000033.1 GCF_900547735.1 uncultured Clostridium sp.
CCCTCTCACCATCCCGAACCCCGACCGTCCCGGCGGCGTTCTCATTCCTCAACTAGAAAAAGATCAAAAGGAGACATTATGAACGTAAATGAAGAATCCCTGAAGCTCCACTATGAGCTTGGCGGCAAAATCGAAGTAATTTCCAGAAAGAAAATCAACACAAAAGAAGATCTATCCCTTTTATACACCCCGGGCGTCGCGGAGCCGTGCCGGCGGATTGCCGAGGACTACGATCAATCATTTAAATTGACCAGGCGTTCCAATCTGGTGGCCGTGATTACAGATGGAACGGCGGTGCTTGGCCTGGGGGATATCGGGCCGGCCGCCGGAATGCCGGTGATGGAAGGGAAATGCGTTCTGTTCAAGGAATTTGCGGATGTTGATGCCTTCCCTCTCTGCATTGATTCTAAGGATACGGATACGATTGTAAAGACGATCAGCCTGATTTCCAAGAGCTTTGGAGGTATTAACCTGGAAGATATTTCAGCGCCCAGATGTTTTGAGATTGAGAGGCGGTTAAAGGAAGTCTGTGATATTCCCGTATTCCATGACGATCAGCACGGAACGGCTATCGTGGTGGCTGCGGCCATGATAAATGCAATTAAAGTGACCAGGAAAGAGATGGGGAAGATTAAAATTGTTATTAACGGGGCCGGAGCCGCCGGAATTGCCATCGGCAATCTGTTGCTCAGCATGGGCTTTGGAAATGTTCTGATGTGTGATATCAACGGAATTATCTGCGAGGGAGATGAAGGCCTGAACGAAGGGCAGGAGAAAATATCCCATATCAGCAACAGGGAGAAAGAGCACGGAACACTGGCCGATGCCCTAAAAGGAGCCGATGCTTTTGTCGGTGTCTCACGGCCGGGTCTTGTAACAAAAGAGATGGTGGCCTCGATGAACAATGGCATTGTCTTTGCCATGGCCAATCCGGTGCCGGAGATTATGCCGGAGGAGGCAATTGCAGGAGGAGCCGCCGTTGTAGGAACCGGACGGTCCGATTATCCGAATCAGATTAATAATGTCCTTGTATTTCCCGGTATCTTCAAGGGCGCCCTGTCGGTGCGTGCAAAAGAGATAACGGAGGAGATGAAACAGCAGGCGGCCTGCGCCATTGCGGCGATGATCCCGGACGATCAGTTAAAGCCGGATTATATTCTGCCGTCGGCCCTGGACAAAAATGTAGCTGTTACGGTGGCGGAGGCCGTGGCCGGGGAGGCAATCAAAAAAGGGATTGCCAGAACCTCGAAAATCCAGTATGATTAAGACAAATACAGGTCGAAAAAACGAATGGAAGAGGCATCTTTTATGAAAACAGTAAATGTTCAGGAAATAACGAAAAATATAAAGGAAATGTGTATCGAAGCCAATCATTTTCTTTCCGCTGATATGAAAAAGGTATTTGAAGCTGCTGTCCAGGAGGAGAAGTCTCCTCTCGGACAGCAGATACTCGATCAGCTGAAGGAGAATCTGGAGATTGCAGGTTCGGATATGATACCAATCTGCCAGGACACCGGCATGGCTGTCGTATTTATCAAAGTAGGACAGGAAGTTCATCTGGAGGGAGGATCTCTCACCGATGCAATCAATGAAGGCGTGAGACAGGGATATACGGAGGGATTTTTAAGAAAATCCGTTGTAAAGGATCCGATTTTCCGTGAAAATACAAAGGACAATACACCCGCCATTATCCATTATGAGATAGTGGAAGGAGATCAGGTTGACATCACCGTCGCGCCAAAGGGATTTGGAAGCGAGAACATGAGCCGGGTATTTATGCTGAAACCGGCCGACGGCATTGAAGGGGTAAAGGAATCCATCCTGACCGCGGTACGCGATGCAGGCCCGAATGCCTGTCCTCCTATGGTCGTGGGAGTCGGAATCGGAGGCACCTTTGAAAAGTGTGCACTGATGGCCAAACACGCCCTTACCAGGAACCTGGAAGAAGAGTCTCCTGTTGAATACGTGAGGGAACTTGAAAAAGAGATGCTGGAAAAAATTAATAAGCTGGGAATCGGGCCGGGAGGCCTGGGAGGCAGCACGACCGCGCTTGCCGTAAACATAGAGACTTATCCAACCCATATTGCCGGTCTTCCCATGGCCGTTAATATCTGCTGTCACGTAAACCGTCATGCTCACAGAGTACTTTAATCAGGGTTAAACAGGGAAACGTCCGGCATATAAAAGACAGGATAGGGTAACAGACGGAGGAAAGGTCAAATGGAGAAGAGAATTACAGCGCCGGTTGATAAAGAAACGGCAAAAAGCTTAAAAGCAGGAGATTATGTATACATAACAGGAACCATTTATACGGCGCGCGACGCAGCCCATAAGAGGATGCAGGAGGCGCTTCAGGAAGGTGAGAATCTCCCGATTGATATAAAGGGCAATGTCATATATTATATGGGACCATCCCCGGCCAGGGAAGGACGGCCGATCGGTTCCGCAGGCCCGACTACGGCCAGCCGCATGGACCGGTATACGCCGGAACTCCTGGATCTCGGCATGGGAGCCATGATTGGCAAGGGAAAGAGAAGTAAAGAAGTAATTGATGCCATTGTAAGAAACGGTTCCGTTTATTTCGCGGCAATCGGAGGCGCCGGAGCCCTTCTTTCAAAGTGCATCAAGGAATCAACCGTAGTTGCCTATGACGATTTAGGCACGGAAGCAATCAGGGAACTTAAGGTGGAGAATTTTCCGGTCATCGTTGTGATTGATTCGGAGGGTAATAACCTGTACGAGACCGCATTGCTGAAATATAAAGAAAATTAAAGGATATGAAGTGGGGGAAGGGCAGATTTGCAGAAACAGCGGTCCGGTCTGTGATACTACTTCTTCTGTTCCAGATGGTATTTGCGGGCGCCATCTATGCGACGCCCATCACACAGACAGAGAAAGATAAAAAGAAGTCACAGGACAGACTCGATTCTGTTAATCAGGAGATAGATACAATTCAAAAGAATAAGGATACCACAACACAGCAGGTGTCGGAACTGGAGGACAAACTGACCGCCCTTCTCGTCACAATCCAGGTTTTGGAAGAAGAGCTGGAAGAAAAGAAAACCTCACTGCGCGCAGCAGAAAAGGCCTTTGATCGGGCGGCTGCCGACGAGAGAGACCAGTACGATGCAATGAAAAAGAGAATCCGGTATGTCTATGAAAAAGGCGAACCCGATTATCTCGATATTCTCTTAAAATCCAACAGCCTGTCGGACGCACTCTGCGAAAATGAGTACTTCCGGCAGTTGTATGAATACGATCAGAACATGATACTCCGGTACAAGGAAGTCCGCTCCCAGGCGGAAGAACTGAAAAACCGGCTGGAAGAGGAAAATGCCGAGATGGAGGTCATGGAACAGGAATATCTGGCGGAAAAGAAGGAGCTGGAACAGACCGTTACCGCTAAAAAAACCGAGATATCCGATTTTAACGAAAAACTTAATAAGGCAAAAACAGATGCCGCCCTCTATGCAGATGACGTCAGAAAGCAGACGGAAAAGCTGAGAGTCATGAGGGCCGAGGAGAGGGAACGGCTGAAACAGCAGGCCCGCAATAACGGAAACCGATCGGGAAACGGCACTTCCATCGGCAGCCAGTTTAATAGAAGCCCCGCAAAAGGGAATACCGGAAAGCAGATTGTAAAAAGCACCGGCGGAACAGCGGAGGGAAGGGCGATTGCCGACTTTGCGCTTCAGTTTGTGGGAAACCCATATGTATGGGGAGGAACAAGCCTGACAAATGGCGCGGACTGTTCGGGGTTTGCCCAGTCGGTCTATAAACATTTTGGAATCAGCATCCCAAGAACATCGGCGGAGCAGTCGCAGTACGGACCAAAAGTGGCCTTTGATGATCTGCAGCCGGGGGATCTGGTGTTTTATGCCGGCCACGTGGCAATCTCCATCGGAGACGGGAGAATCGTCCACGCCAGTTCGGCAAAAGAAGGTATTAAAATCAGTGACGACGTCACATACAGAACGATTTTGGGGATCAGACGTCCCAGGGGGTAAAACGGACTATGGGAAAAATAAGTAAGAAATTAATAGGCATTTTACTGTTACTGTCGTTAAGCGGCAGTTCTTTTGCTGCCTATGGGGCGGAGACCTCCGATGAAATCACGAAAATATCAATTACCGTTGAATCCTCCATCGAAGCAGGAGATTCAGGCGCGGATGTAAGTGTGGCGGTCAGCAGTTCCCGCTACAGCGTCGACTCCTGGGAATTTTCAGGAAAGAGCAGTGGATGGAAAGCGGGCGAAGAACCGAAAATCAAGGTATACATCGGTGCAAACGACGAGTATTATTTCAAAAAAGGAATGAGTAAGAGCAAGGTATCCGTCCATGGAGGCGGTTCCTGTACCTCTTTAAAAATAACGGATGAGGGTGAGACGGCGGAACTCATTGTCAAATTAAAAGCAGTCAGCGGCACCCTGGGAAATACGGGGAGCGCATACTGGGATGAAGATTCCCTTGGAAAAGCAAAGTGGGACAAGGTGGAAAACGCCAATGCCTACGAGGTGAAGCTGTACAGGGGAAACACACTGGTAGAGCATAAGGACAAGGTAACGGGGACAAGCTGCAATTTCTACCCGTTTATGGATAAACAGGGAACCTATACATTTAAGGTGAGGGCGATACCAAAAGAGGGGGACGGCAAATATCTGGATTCAGGAGAATGGATTGAATCGGATGAGCTGGATATTGATAAAAAGGAAGCATCCTCATCCGGCCACTCGGGTTCCTCATCGACGGGAAGTTCCGGTTCCTCCCAGGGAGGCCCATCCAGTTCCGCAGGTACGCCTTCCGGCAGTCAAAATAACGGCTGGATTCGGGATCAGAACGGCTGGTGGTTTAAAAACCAGGACGGATCCTATACGAAAAACGGCTGGCAGTATATTAATGACAAATGGTATCTGTTCGACATGAACGGATACATGATGACCGGCTGGCAGAAGTATGGAACGGATGAATATTATCTCACCAGCAATGGAGATATGATTACGGGCTGGTATCAGGATAACCGGAAATGGTACTACTTCAGCCCGGAAGGGAAAAAGATGGTATCAAGCTGGATCCAGACGGACGGAAGCTGGTATTTTACGGGACCGGACGGTGTGAAGGCCACAGGCTGGCTCAAATGGAAGGATAACTGGTATTATCTGAATCCCGCCGATGGAAAGATGATGACAAACACGGTGGTGGAGAGTTATTATATTAATCAGGACGGAGTCTGGATTCCGTAAGAACAACTGAAAGAGGGGTAAGGTTTTATGCAATTTACCAGCAAAAAAATATGGACGGGGCTCATCGCGGCAGGTCTTGCGCTTCTGTGCGCAGGTCCGTGTTTTGCTGCCAGGAAACCCGAGACAAGGACTCCGATTACATTTATAAGAGTTGACGTAAGGTCGAATGTAGAGGCAGATACGGATTACGATGAAGCGACGGTTATGATAACAACAACGGATAACCAGTATGAGATAGGCTCTTATGAATGGGTCAAACCGCCGAAGGAATCCTGGAAAATCGGAGATGTTCCCAAAATCAAAATAAATATCCATGCAAAGACGGGATATTATTTCAAGGTAACGGGATCCAGCAAATATCAGATTACGGGAGGCGAATATGGTTCGGCCTCCAAAGATAAGAATTATGAGACGCTTTACCTCACCGTAAAGCTTCAGCCGGCAAGCGGAAAGCTGGACGAGCCGGATGACGCAGAGTGGAAAGGATATCCGGTCGGGAAAGCCGACTGGGAAGCGGTGGAGGGTGCGGGAGCTTATGAACTCAAACTCTTCAAGGGAGAGCAGATTATCCACAGCGTGGACAGGGTAAGCACCACATTCTATGATTTCCATCCCTATATTACGGAGGCGGGGAGATATAAATTCTGTGTCAGGGCGGTTCCGAAAGATTCCGAGGAGTTAAAATACATGACCAGCGGAGACTGGGTTTACTCCGATGAACTGAGAGTAGATGCGGACGAGACGTCACCTTTTGTGGACAACGGAGCGGGCGCGACACCGTCGGGACAGAATATGACGCCGAATGATCTGGGCTGGCGGCACGACAAGAACGGCTGGTGGTACCGAAATGCGGACGGCAGTTATCCGGCCGGAGACTGGGCGGCCATTGACGGCAAGTGGTATCTGTTCGACGGCGGCGGCTATATCCTGACCGGCTGGCAGAATAAAAACGGCAAAAAATACTATATGAACAGCAACGGTGAGATGCAGACCGGATGGCTGGAACTCGATAAGCAGTGGTATCTGCTGGGAGACAGCGGGGAAGTGCAGACCGGCTGGGCCAATATCAACGGCAACTTGTATTACATGGACGGTGACGGAAGAATGCAGACCGGATGGCTGTTAAATAACGGAAACTGGTATTATTTAAATCCATCGGACGGAAGCATGATGAGAAATGTGACAATCGACGGCCGGTACGTGAACGGAGACGGTATCTGGGCCAACAGGTAACAGTCCGGGAATCGGAAAACGGACGGAAAGCAAACAAAAAGCAAACAAAAAACAAATAAAAAACAGACTAAAAACAGACAGATAAAAAAGTAGAAAAAGGCAGAAGCGGAGAATATGTTTTAGATAAAATAAGCTCCATTTCTGCTTTTTTTGGTCAAAAGAAAAAATCACTAAAATTTTATTTATATTATGTAAATTTCCAGTAAAATCCAATGGACTTTGATATTTACATTTTATCGCTGGAATGTTATGATAATTAAAAAGTTACAAAAAAATTAATTTATTTACATATTTTGCGTAAGAAAAAAGAAAGAAAAAATACAAAATTGTATTGAGGAAACCGCTATGTTTATAGTTCCGATCACAAAAATGGATATGGTTTCGTTTCTGGAAGAAGCAGGGAAACCGAGTGGAGGCAGCAAGAGGCCGGAAAAAGAGTTTAAGAACATATTACAGGAAGCAATTCAGACGGCGCAGGAAGAAAGCGCCAAAGGAGAAGAGGTGGACAGATTACTGGCCACAGGGCAGATTGACGATCTGCATACCGCACTCATCCAGGCTGAGAAAAGCGCCGCAGCAATTGAATTTACAACACAGTTAACAAGCAGGGCCGTAGGTGCCTATAATCAAATAATGGGGATGCAAATCTAGTTATATTTGCAGGATAGAGTATGGGAATTAATGATAAATTAAAAGGAATTCCTGCCTTTTTAAAGAGCAGGAACGGAAAAATAGCAGCCGGCATAGGTACGGCTGCAATTGTTGCGTTACTTGCAACAGTTTACCTGAATACGAAAAACAGTAACTATGAAGTTTTGTTTCCCGGAATATCGAGAGAAGAGAATGCAGAAGTATTCGCCGTTTTGCAGAGTAAAGACATAGAAGCAAAACGAAATTCAGATGGGGAAGTTATAGTACCGGAAGCGGAAATAGGGGATGTCATGCTTGACATGTCTGTATTAGGTTATCCTAAAACGGCGCTTCCTTTTGATATATTCTCGAATAACACGGGTTTTACCACAACAGAATTTGAAAAAAAACAATATTTATTATTAAATTTACAGGACAGGATGGAGCGGACATTAAAAGACATGAACGGTGTTAAGAATGCCATCGTCACTTTGAATGTTCCGGATGACAGTACCTATGTGTGGGAAGAACAGGATTCTGACAGCACGGGTTCTGTCTCCCTGTCCTTTTTTCCGTCCTATGAGCTTTCACCCGATAAAGTGGCGGCAATTAAGAAACTGGTGGCGAACAGCGTGCCCCGTCTTCTCCCGGAAAATGTAGCGGTAATTAATGCAGACACAATGCAGGAGCTGGTATCCGGCGATGTGGGGGACGGAAATCTGTATGGATTAAGCCGCCTCGATTTTGAGGAGCGCGTGGAAGAAAAGCTGGAAAATAAGATCAAAAATGTACTGGCGCTCGGATACAAACCGGGCCAGATCAGAGTTTCGGCTACGGTTGTAATCGATTACGACAAGATGATCACGGAAGACCTCCGCTATGTGCCGGAGGAGAACGGACAGGGAGTTGTAAAGGATTTCCAGGAACAGGGAGGCACAGGCGGAACTCTGCCCGGAGCCGGAGGGGTCGCCGGTGAGGAGAATAATACCGACATTCCCACCTATGGAGGAGCCGCGGGCGGCGGAACAGCCGGCCGTAACGGTGATTATTACCGCAATGTGGATTATATCGTAAGTTAC
Source organism: uncultured Clostridium sp. (assembly GCF_900547735.1). Taxonomy (GTDB): domain Bacteria; phylum Bacillota; class Clostridia; order Lachnospirales; family Lachnospiraceae; genus Otoolea. Next base: position 8,182 of record NZ_URHZ01000033.1, read on the forward strand.
ATAAAACGCCAGATAGAGAAAGACAATGTGGAGCTTCAGAAAGCCACGGTGGCGATTTCCGTTAATGACAACAATCTGACGGAGACAAAGAAACAGCAGTTGATCGAGGCGGCTTCCAAGGCGGCGAATATAGCGCCCGAAGATATCGTTGTGACCAGCTTCAAACAATTGGAAAATACCGAGGCCAAGGTACCGGATGCAGTTCCCGCACAGTCGGACGGAGCGGCAATCTGGAATAACCGGCTGATTCTCTATGCGGCGGCCGCGCTGATTATTCTGATCCTGATGTCGATTATCATGATGATCAGGAAAGGTAAGAAGATTGCCAGGGAGGACGAGGCCTTATTCGGCCCGGCGGACGGTCTGATCATTCCGGAGGGCGGACCCCTTGAGGAGGCGGTTAACCGTGCAGAAGACAATGCGGTTAACATAGAACTCAGTGAAAAGATTAAGAAGAGCCAGAATCCTGCTGAGAAGGTAAAAGACTTTGCTAAGACAAATCCCGAAATCATAGCGTCTATGATCAGTTCATGGTTGAAGGAGGCTAAGAAATAATATGGCAGACGAAGAAAAAACAATGATGAACCCCGCGGAGAAGGCGGCGGCCGTCATCAGTATCATCGGGGCGGAAACGGCTTCCGAAGTGTTCAAATATCTGAATGATGGTGAAATTGAACAGATATCCATAGAACTGGCCCGGCTTCCGAGATTGAATGATGCGGAAATAGAGGATATATCGAAGGAATTTTATGAGTGCTGTGTCACACAGAAGGTGATATCCGAGGGCGGTAAGGACTACGCAAAAGAGGTTCTTGAAAAGGCGTTCGGACAACAGCAGGCCAGAAACCTGATGGACCGGGTGACCAAAGCACTGAAGACCAAGTCGTTTGGTTTTATCAGAAAGGTAGATTATAAGAGTCTGATGAGCGTTGTTCAGAATGAACATCCTCAGACACTGGCCATGATACTTTCCTACGCAACACCGGAGCAGGCGTCACGTATCATTGTGAACCTTCCCAGAGAGACACAGATTGACGTGGTGGAGAGGGTGGCCAATATGGATCGGGCCTATCCTACGGCCGTCAAGATTGTGGAGGACGTGGTGAGGCGGAAAATTGGTTCTTCCGAATCGGAAGAAGCCATGGAAGTGGGAGGCCTCAACTACATAGCCGACGTGATGAACCACGTGGACAGAAGCACGGAACGTGATATCTTTGATGAACTGAACATCAAGAACCCGCAGCTTGCCGAGAATGTCAGAAAGCTGATGTTTGTATTCGAGGATATCGCCTACCTGGATCCGCTTTCCATACAGCGCTTTATCAGGGATATCGATTCCAAGGATCTCGCCGTTGCGCTTAAGGTAGCCAATAAAGAAGTGACGGGCGCCATATTCTCCAATATGTCCAACCGTATGAGGGAGAGCATCCAGACGGATATGGAGTACCTGCGGAATATCAGGATGAGTGACGTGGAAGAGGCTCAGCAGCGGATTGTAGGCACCATCAGAAGACTGGAAGAGGATGGGGAGATCGTAATTTCCAAGGATGGAAAGGATGAGATAATTGTCTAAGATCATAAAATCAGATGAGGCGGTACTGGAAGATTTCCGCGTCGATCTTTACCATGTGAATGACGTGGAGGAGCCGGAAAAGGAACCCGATTCTGTCGGGGAGGAAGAGTACCGTAAAAAGTATGAACTGATCTCCAAAGAAAAAAAGCAGATTCTGGAACATGCCAGAATCCAGGCAAAACAGTCGGCATCGAAAATCTTAGAGGATGCCTACGCCCAGAGAGATAAAATCGTAAATACCGCCGAGACGGAAGCAGAACGTCTGAAAGAGGCGGCCAGGAAAGAGGGTTACGAGGAAGGAATCCGGGAATCGAAGAAGTTTGTCGAAGAAAGACTGGAAATCCTGAACCGGGAGATAGACGGTCTGAACCGGGTCCAGAAGGATATGTTTGATGAATTTAACCGGGATATCCTGGATCTGGCCTTTAATATGACGGAGAAAATCCTGAAAAAGACACTGGAAAAGGATGAGACGGCGCTTTTAGAGCTTGTCAAATCGGTTCTCCGGGAAGAGGCGGGCAAAAGTGATCTGACGGTCCATCTTTCGAACCGCGCCTATAAAATGTTTGAAGAATTAGAACAGCAGCTTGAACCCATCAGGGAACAGAGCGGCAGAAACATAAAAATAAAAAAAGACGATATTCCATACAGTGATGTAAAAGTAGAGACAGAGGAGGGGATAGTGGATGCCTCCATCTCCGTACAGTTGGAAAATCTGAAAAAGTTTCTGGATGAATACAGAGAAGATAACTGACTGTTTTCGGGAGAAGTTTATGGATATAGAACGGATGGAAAGCCAGTTGAGAAATACCAGTCTGTACCGGTATTTAGGCAAAATAGATAAAATCGTAGGAACGACCATAGAATCGATAGGACCCGAATGTAACATAGGAGATGTCTGCAGCGTTGAGATTCCCGGAAGTCCTAAGAAGGTATTTACGGAAGTCGTCGGTTTCCGTGAAAACAAAGTACTGCTTATGCCATATGATGAGATCGAGGGCATAGGATACGGCAGCGCCGTAAAAAACACGGGGCATAAATTAAACATCGCGGTGAGCAATGAACTGATAGGCAGAACCGTGGATGCCCTTGGTTATCCGATGGATGATCTCGGAGACATCAAAGAGGGAGAATATTATAAAATCAGCGGACAGAAGTCCAATCCCATGTCCCGTCCGCAGATTGACACGGTCATTCAGATGGGAATCAAGGCCATTGACGGCATGCTCACCATCGGCAAGGGCCAGAGAATGGGGATCTTTGCGGGAAGCGGAGTGGGTAAAAGTACGCTGATGGGCATGATAGCCAAAAATGTAAAGGCGGATGTCAATGTCATCGCGCTGGTCGGGGAGAGAAGCCGTGAGGTTGTGGAATTTATAAAGCGCGACCTGGGGGAAGAGGGATTAAAACGCTCCGTTCTCGTTGTGGCCACTTCAAACCAGTCGGCCATGATGCGGTCGAAATGTCCGATGACGGCCACCGCAATCGCCGAGTATTTTAAGGATCAGGGAATGGATGTCCTTCTGATGATGGACTCCCTCACCAGATTTGCCATGGCACAGAGGGAAATCGGTCTGAGTGTGGGGGAACCGCCGGTGGCAAGGGGGTATACACCTTCAATCTATTCGGAGTTGCCGAGGCTCCTGGAGCGGTCGGGAAACTTTAAGGAAGGTTCGATTACAGGAATTTATACGGTTCTGGTGGAAGGAGACGACACCAACGAACCGATATCCGATACGGTCCGGGGAATCATAGACGGACATATCATTCTGTCCAGAAAGGTGGCTGCGAAAAACCATTATCCGGCCATAGACGTTCTGAACAGCATCAGCAGACTGATGAACGAGATTGTGCTTCCGGAACAGAAAGAGGCGGCCAACAAGATAAGAAAAATGTTATCCGTATACGAAAATAATGCGGATCTCGTGGCAATCGGCGCCTATAAAAAGGGCAGCAACAAGGATCTGGATGAGGCGCTGGCAAAGATGGATCAAATCAACGGATTTTTACAGCAGAAAACGGACGAAAGTTTTGACATGGACGAGACGGTACTCAAGATGATTAAATTAACCGAATAAATTCTGATGAATCGGAGAAAAAGATATGAAGAAATTTTCGTTTTCACTTGCGAGAATGCTGAATTATCAGGAGCAGATACTGGAAAAAGAAAAGGGAACCATGGGCCGTCTGATCGCGGAGCGCGATGAGATGGAATCAAGGCAGGGCGTAATTCTGGAACAGATGGATCAGATTCACGGGGAGATGGACCGTGAAATCCAGAAGGGGACGACCATTTATCAAATCAATGTTTTTACGGCCGTCATAAAAAGCGGTAAAACGCAGCTGGAAGAACTGAAAAAGCATATTTTGATCCGCAACTCCGAAATTGAGAGGCAGCGGCAGGTAGTAATCGAAGCATCCAGAGAGGTAAAGAAGCTGGAGAAGCTGAAGGAAAAACAACTGGAGGAATACCGTCACAGTGAGCAGAAAGAACAGGAGGAGTTTATTTCCGAACATGTCTCCGAGTCTTTTGCACGCCGCGGCGTTTCCAAATAAATAATTTAAAATATTGATTTGCCTGGAAAGGTGGTGAGATTATGAATGTGCAGATCATGAAAACGGCAGTCCGTACGGGAGAAACAACGGCGGGCAGGAAGCCGGAAAAGGAAAGCCAGGGAGACTTCTTATCAATCCTGAAGGAACAGTCCAAAGGCCGCAGTAATGAACCCGTAAAAAAGACGGAGAAACCGGCGGAAAAGACAAAAAAACAGGAACCGTCAAAGGAACAGAGGGAAGCCGAGGCACTGAGCGGTCAGACAAATCTGGATAACCGGAGCAACCAGGATGAAAACAGGGTGACCGAAAAACCGGATGAAAGTAAGAACATGACGGAAAACGGGACGGAACCTCAGCAGGAATCAGTAGTAACGGCTGCCGGTTATTTTCAAATGGCAGAGGAGATGGTTCCCGACAATGCGGAGGGCAAATCCAGCCGGACGGTTCCGGACGGCAGCCGGGAGATTCTTAACAGCGCCCTGGAAAATGTAAAACAGCGGCAGGTTAGCGCAAACGTAAGCGAAAACAGGACAATGGCGGGACAGCAGGCGGATATAGCGGCAGCTTCAGCAGACGGAAATGAAAATTTTTTGGCTGCGCTGGAAAACCGTGCAAAGCAGCCGTCTGTAAATAACGGATTCCAGGAGATGAAAGAAACAGCCGTATCCAAGGAACCGCAGCCGGTATTTGAAAAAGCGGTTATGGCGGGAACGCAGACGGAAAACAGGGAAGAACAGACGGGAAATTCCACCAAAGAAGGTAATGAATTTACGAAGTGGTTTTCTCTGGATCACGCAGTCCGCGGAGAAAAAGTCCGGGAAAGCGGTGAATCGGAAGAAAAACAGGGAGCTGTAACACTGGAGGATCTTCAGAAAAAAGCGGAACAGCAGTCAATACTTCCGTTTGAGCGTATGGTTGGAGCCAAACTTTCGGGAGGAGCCGCAGCGCCGGTGATGAGCAACAAGGGCGTTACCGATGCAACGCCGCTGGCAAACCAGGTCAAAACGGGAATTGAGGAGGGACTGTCCAAACAACTGAATCAGTTTACCATCCGCCTGAAACCGGAGGGACTGGGAGAAATCCTGGTACATATGACATCGTCGGGAGGTAAGGTAGCCTTAAGTATCGGAGTCAGCAATATGGATACCCAGAAGCTGCTGTCCAGTGAAATGATGCATCTGAAGGAGTCACTGCAGCCGCTGAATGCGGAAGTTCAGGAGATTTATCACAACAGCCAGGGCGGCATGGAGATGATGAATTACGAACAGGGATTTTTCAGAAACCAGCAGGGAAACGGCGCCGGGAATACACGCAGGCATTTTGCGGGAAACGGCGAAGAAGAGGAAGGTGAGGAGGACCGGATAACGGGAACCATTGACCTTCACGCAGAGTATGGACGGCTTTCCGCCTATATTTAATAAAGGGAAAGGAGGAGAAAGATGCCGGTAGATACAGATTATACGAATCCTTCCAATAAGGTTAACGACTATACCTACAACGGAACCGATAAGACGAACCAGACAGGGAGCAATATCGATGCAGTCTTTGCGGATCCGGAGGATCAACAGGTATCGGTGGACGATTTTCTGCAGCTTATGATAGCCCAGCTCAAAAACCAGGATTTTATGAATCCGGTGGATGATACCCAGTATGTCACACAGCTTGCCCAGTTCACGACAATGCAGCAGATGGAGGAGATGGCCTACAATTCCAAGAGCACCTATATCACTTCAATGGTGGGCAAATATGTGGTTGCCTCCAAAATGACGGTGAGCGGTGAACTCGACACGTCAAAAGGAATCGTCAACAAGATTTCACTGGTGGATAATGAGTATCTGGTATTTGTCAACGACAAACCGTATAAGATGAGTGAAATCATGGAAGTCCAGACCCCGCCGGAAAATAATTCCAACAGTGGTAATAACGACGGAAACAACAGCGGCAACAATGATGGTGACGACAAAAAGAATAACAGCGGCAAGTAACAGAACATATTACAGGAAACTTGAAACAGAGATATCAGGAGAAAGGAGGCACTGTATGGATTCATTTTTATATAACAAACGATTACAGTCACCTATCTGCACCGGAAATCCCTGGGAGATTCAGAAACAGGAACAGCAGAAGGAACAACCGGAGACTTCATTTAAGGAAATTCTGGAGCAGAAAATCAGTGATGAGAGCAAACTCTCATTTTCAAAACACGCCGTGAACAGGGTGGTGGAGAGAAATGTGGATATATCATCCGCCAATCTGGAGCGTCTCAACGAGGGAGTGCGCCTGGCAGAGGAGAAGGGACTGAAAGAACCTTTGATTCTGGTGGATTCCACCGCTTATGTGGTGAATCTGAAAAATAACAAAGTGGTAACCGTAGTCAGTGACGAGAGCCTGAAAGGGGCGATTTTCACGAATATTGATGGAACCGTTATGATATAGCTGGTCCTTTTGGAAGCTAATGCCCATCCCGAATGCCGGACGGATGGGGCGGTTCGGAAAAGGAGAATTTAATATGTTACGATCTCTTTATTCCGCAGTATCGGGCATGAGAGCACACCAGAGCAAACTGGATGTAATCGGCAACAATATTGCGAACGTAAATACTTTTGGCTTTAAATCAGGCCGGGGCAGATTTCAGGATGTCTTTTACCAGACACTCCAGAGTGCAACCGGAGGCGATAATGATACAGGCGGCAAGAATGCCAGCCAGGTAGGATACGGCGTACAGCTTGGCGGAATCGATCTGAACATGGGACGATCCGCACTGCAGAGTACGGACAGAGGCCTGGATCTCGCCATCACGGGAGAAGGATTCTTCCAGGTACAGGATGCGTTTGGCAATACGTTTTATACGAGAGCGGGCGTACTCTACGTCGATCCGAGTACAAACAATCTGGTGGACAGCAACGGCTATACGGTTTTGGGCGTTTCGGGAAACCCCATGGGAAAGGCCGCAGCCAGTGAAAAAATTCATCTCAGCGTTCCCAGCCTCTCTGCATCAAAAGCAGAAGCAAAGGAAACGATCAACGAGGTTGAATATACCATCACGTCAGAAAATGCAAACGATGCAGCAAATGTCACCTTCCATTTCCAGTTAGATGAAACACTTCCGGATGGATCCGATGTAAAGGTCAACACGAGTGAACTTACATCCAATTCAATCACGGTCCGTGTCAATCCGACTGCCAGATTCACATCATTGGAAGACTTTTCAAATAAAATGAACGAAGCGATCTCCGAAGCGAACGGAGGCCAGACCCATCCCGCAGGAAACTTTTCCATTTCTTCACAGCCGGAGATGGGGAACTTTGCCGTGTCTTTAACCGGTGAAGAGATAGTAAAAGCGAATTTCGGTATCAATCCCGGTACCATGACCATGGACAACAAAGAAATCTTCGGCGGCATGAAACCGAAGACCGTCAGCACCAGCCCGATGTTTACGGCAAAAGGCGACGTGGAATACAGCGCTGTTTACCATAAGGCCGACGGCACGGATCTGGCATACTGGGAGGTTACGGCAAAGATTAAAGACGGAGCCGACACCAGAACATTTACAGGGAAGATTTCATCGGACAGCGTAAGCCCGAAGTCGGTTCTGCTGACAGAGGTGCTTGCGGCCGGAAGTATGGAAAAACCGGGACAGAGCATAGAATTATCACATAAGGGATTCGATGCCATCTCAACGGCATTTAAGACGGTCAACGGCGGTCAGACTCCGGATGAGGCGGCGGACGCGGCAGGTACGGATTCAGTTCAATTTGCAACGGCGCCTGAAAAAGGTAAGGCAACCGCATCCTACCAGGCAAAGAACCTGGGCCTTGGAGACAAGACATTTACGCTTAAAAGCGGAACCGAGGGCGGAGCACAGGCTCTGTCGGACTGCCCAATCGCGATTCTTTCCGACGGTATTGTACAGATTACCCACCCGCAGCTTGGAATTCTCCAGATTGGCCGCGTCGATCTGGTAACCTTTGATAACCCGTACGGTCTGGAGCAGATAGGTAACTCCTATTTTACCGCTTCTTCCAACTCGGGAGAGGCAAAAGCCTGCCAGCCGGGTAACGGCGGTTCAGGTTCCCTCCGCTCTTCGGCTCTTGAGATGTCCAACGTGGATATTTCAACCGAATTCTCGGATATGATTGTCACACAGAGAGGATTCCAGGCCAACTCCCGTATCATCACGGTATCCGACCAGGTACTCGAGGAGCTTGTAAACCTGAAGAGATAGTGAGCCGGTAAGACAGGAATTAAGAGTATAGATCACCCGGACAGGCAGAGAGAAAGGTTAAACAGGTGAGGTTATGATTACACTGACAAAACTGAACGGAGAACAGTTCGTGCTCAACAGCGATTTGATCGAGATTATCACGGAGAATCCGGACACGACAATCCTGCTGACGAACGGAAAGCACCTGCTTGTCCGGGAGAATAAAGAACAGGTAATTGATAAGGTCGTGGAATTTAAGAGAGACACATTCAGAGAACTGCTGGACAGAATGAAGTAATATGAGGACATAAGAAAAAGATTAAGTGAGAAGGAAATAACATTATGGATGCTTTATCAATACTCGGTTTATTAATGGCGGTAGGATTTGTATTATTCGGCATGATGTTCGATACGGATACCATGAGGTTCATTTTTACGAACTTAAAGGCATTCGGCGATATCCCCAGCCTTTTTATCACAGTGGGAGGAACCATCGGCGTTATGATGATCGCATTTCCCGGAAGTTCCTTCAAAAAAATAGGAAAACACTTAAAAATCGTATTCAGGCCTCAGAAATTCGATACCAAGCAGGTGATACAGCAGATTGTAGACCTGGCGACGGAGGCCAGAATGAAAGGCCTTTTGTCCCTGGAAGACAAACTGACGGAGATCGACGATCCATTTCTTTATAACAGCCTGATGCTGGTAGTGGATTCCGTGGATCAGGAAAAAGTTAAAACACTGATGGAAACAGAACTGATGCAGTTAGAAGACCGGCATGCCCTGGATCGGGCTTTCTACGAAAAGGGAGCCGCCTTTGCACCGGCATTCGGTATGATAGGAACGCTGATCGGTCTGATCCTGATGCTGGGCAATATGCAGGACGTGGATGTGCTTGCATCCGGTATGGCCGTAGCCCTGATTACAACATTATACGGTTCTTTCCTTGCCAATATCGTATTTCTCCCCATCGCCTCCAAACTGAAAATGCGCCATGAAGAGGAGTTTATCTGTAAAAACCTTGTGATGGAAGGGGTACTTGCCATCCAGGAGGGTGAAAACCCCCGCTTTATTGAGGAGAAGCTCTACAAGCTGCTTCCGGTAAGCGTCAAGGAAGCTCAGGCGGAGCAGGAAGAGAAAGAAGAAAAGAAGGATAAGAAAGAAAAGAAAGAAAGACGATTCGGCAGAAGGAAAGAGAAATAAAAGGAGTTAAGGGTTATGACGAATGAACAGGTAGTGATTTTCCATGACATTATGGGATTATTTGCAAAACGATCGGGAGAAGCCCTTTCGTCCATACTGAAATCTAATATCGAAGTCAAATCTCCGCAGTTAAAGGAGATGAAGGTAAAAGAGGTGGAGTATGCTCTTTTAGAACCGGTGATTTTTGTTAAATTCTGTCTCACCGACGGGGCGTCCGGAACGATCGCGATGATTTTCCGCCAAAGAGACATGCAGGTATTTTTAAATGAACTGATGGGCAACGATGATCTGCCGGAGCCGGACTTTCTGTTCGACGAGGTGGCCGTCAGCGCGGCAGGCGAAATTATGAGCCAGATGACAAAAGCGGCGGCCGACGCTATCTCCGAATATCTGGTGGAGGGCGCTGGAATGAGAGCCTCATCCTGCCAGCTCCTTCTCTCCGACGACGGTTTGAAGCTGGAAAAAGTAATGGGCGGCGACGGAGAAGATACCACAAACGTAATCACCTATAAACTCGTGATCAATGAGATGATCGAGAGTGAGTTTATCCAGTGTGTGTCGGAAGAAGCGTTCCGGAGCCTTGAAGAGGCCATGGAACAGAAAATAGAGGCAAATAGGGAAAAACTGGAGCAGGAGAGGGCTTTAAATCTGCAGAATATGGAAACGGGAGCCGGTATGGCAGCCGGTCAGGCGCAGGCGTCATCCGCCCCCGTACCTCAGGCAAAAGGCGCTTCTGCGGTGCAGGCCGGAACTTTGGGAGGCGCGGTTCATCCGGCGGTACAGAGCCAGGAGGCGGAGCCGGCGGTGAAGGGCAACCTTGGCCTGATTATGAATGTCCCTCTGAATGTCTGCGTGGAGATTGGAAAAACAAAGCGCAAGCTCAGGGATGTTCTGAATTTTAACAACGGAACGGTGATCGAGCTGGATAAGGCAGCGGACGCCCCGGTGGACATTATCGTCAACGGACAGCTCATTGCCAGAGGAGAAGTAGTAGTGATTGATGATAACTTTGGCGTGAAAGTCAGTGAGATTATCAATACCAGAAATATCATTCGAAATGGTGGATTGTCTTGAAACGATTTAATATGCTGGTGACAGCCGGTGTGATCGGGATTATATTCCTGATTATCATCCCTCTGCCGACCTTTTTACTGGATTTCTTTTTCATAATCAATATTACACTGTCATTCCTGATCCTGTGTATGACCATGTATATCAGGGAGGCCCTGGAATTTTCCATATTCCCGTCCATCCTTCTGATTACGACGCTGTTCCGTCTGGGACTGAATATCTCATCCACAAGGCGGATCCTGTTTAACAACGGTGATGCGGGTCAGGTTGTAAAGACATTCGGCCAGTTTGTCATCAGAGGCAATGTGGTTATTGGTTTTGTCATCTTTTTGATTATCGTTTTAGTACAGTTTATCGTCATCACCAAGGGTTCGGAGCGAGTAGCGGAGGTTGCGGCCAGGTTCACCCTGGACGCTATGCCGGGAAAACAGATGGCCATCGACGCCGACTTAAACAGCGGACTGATCGACGAAAACCAGGCCAGGACAAGGCGTTCCAAGATACAGAGGGAGGCCGATTTCTTCGGTTCCATGGACGGCGCCACCAAATTCGTAAAAGGAGATGCCATCATCTCCATTATTATCACACTGATCAACTTTATAGGCGGTCTTATCGTCGGTTTTACCAACCATCAGGGGACCTTTTCCGATATCATGCAGATCTACACGACGGCCACCATCGGTGACGGACTGGTATCCCAGATTCCGGCGCTGCTGATCTCGGTGGCAACCGGTATGATTGTTACGCGTTCGGCATCGGAGAACAACCTGAGTGAAGACGTGGCCGGCCAGTTCTTAGCCCAGCCCAAGGTAATCATGATTGCGGGCACGGCCATTCTCTGTCTAGTGCTGATTCCGGGATTTCCGGTACCCCAGATCCTCGTCATTTCGGCGATCATGATCGGGGGCGGCTACTACCTGCAGAAGAAAGAAAAAAGCATCGCGGAGGAAGCGGCTGCCGCTCCCGGTCTTATTGAGACGGAAGTGACAAGCGAGGCGTCCTTCTACAAAAATATAGAAAACGTATACAGTCTGCTGAGCGTGGAGCAGATCGAAATGGAATTCGGCTACAGTCTGATTCCGCTGGTGGACGAGTCCAGCGGCGGTAATTTCATCGATCGCGTCGTCATGTTCAGAAAGCAGATGGCCGTGGAGATGGGATTTGTCATTCCGTCCGTGCGAATCAAGGACAGCGGCCAGCTCAATCCCAACCAGTACAGTATTCTGCTGAAGGGGGAAGAGGTGGCAAGGGGAGATATCCTGACGGATCACTTCCTTGCGCTGGCGCCCGGCGAGGACAGCGACGACATTCCGGGAATTGAGACCGTGGATCCCGCATTTCACATTCCGGCCAAATGGATCAGTGAGGATAAGAAGATCCAGGCCGAACTGGCGGGTTACACTCTGATCGATCCGACCTCGGTAATCATCACCCATCTGTCGGAGATTATCAAGGAACATCTGCACGAACTGTTAAACAGGCAGGAAGTCAACAACCTGCTGGAAAATTTAAAGAAAACCAACAGCACGATTGTGGATGATACCATCCCGTCCGTCATTACGGTCGGAAATCTCCAGAAAGTGCTTGCCAACCTTCTCAGGGAAGGCGTTCCGATCCGGGATATGGAGACGATCATTGAGACACTCTCCGATTACGGCTCCCAGGTCAAGGATACCGATATGCTGACTGAGTACGTAAGACAGGCGCTTAAGAGAACCATTTCCCACCGCTTCTCCGAGGCGGGACAGATGAAGGTGATCAGTCTCGATGAAAAGATAGAGAATATGATTATGTCTTCCGTGAAAAAGATGGATACGGGGTCCTACCTGGCCCTTGATCCGGTGACAATCCAGAAGATTATCAATGTCTCCACCACTGAGATCGGCAAGATCAAAGAGCTGGTCAGTGTGCCAATCGTGCTTACATCGCCGATGGTGCGGATTTATTTCAAAAAACTGATCGATCAGTTCTATCCCAATGTGACGGTCGTTTCTTTCAGTGAGATTGACAATAACATTCAGATACAGGCGTTGGGAAGCATCGCCTTAAACTAACGAAAGCAAGAGATAGATGCCTATGGAAAGCAGTCGGAATAACCATGAAAAACCGGGGACCGGGCATGAGCATGGCGTCACGGAGCAGAGCGGTTTCATGCAGGCGCTTCTACAGTATCAGAAGACGAAGGACCATGAGATAAGAAATGAACTGACCATGAGCACCCTCTATATTGTACGCTCCGCAGCGGTACAGATGCGGGCGGTGGCATCCGGCTACGCCCAGGAAGAAGATTTGATTAACCAGGGAGTGCTGGCCCTGATGGACTGCATGGACCGGTATGATGAAACAAAGGGAGCCAGATTTGAAACGTATGCGTACATAAGAGTCCGCGGCGCCCTGATCGATTTTGTCAGAAAACAGGACTGGGTTCCGCACAGGGCAAGAAACTTCAACAAAAAGATTGAGGAGGCCTCCGCTTTTCTCGCCAACCGCGATATGAGGGAACCCGACGTGGAAGAAATAGCCCGTTATATGGAACTCCCGAAGGAAAAAGTGGAAAGCCACATTCAGTATATGAACCATTCCTCGATTATTTCTCTGGAATCCATGCTGGAGGATATAACCGGATCAGCCCTGCGGGCGGAGCCGGAGAACAGGAACGATTCGTACAAGCCGGAGGAGAGCCTGTTTTATAAAGAGATATGCCGGACGCTTACGCGCTCCATCGAGTCTCTTGGGGAAAAAGAACGGCTTGTGGTTACTCTTTACTATTATGAGGAATTGAAATACTCGGAAATCGCAGAGGTTCTGGAAATCAGCGAATCCAGAGTCTGCCAAATCCATACAAAAGCGATTACAAAGCTGAAGGCAGATCTGGACGAGTATGTGAGAGGATGAGAGTATGTTTTCAGGATTTTATACGGCGGCCTCGGGAATGCTGATGAACCGCCGGGCATTAGATGTAACGGCCGATAATATGGCAAATCAGAAGACGCCGGGATACCGTTCCAAACGCCTTGTGAGAACCACGTTTGATCAGCAGCTGGTGCGCCAGATGGGCGGTCAGACAACGCCGATCGGCCAGGGTTCTCCGATTGCCGTTGTGGGCCAGGAAGCGACGAATTTTGAAGAAGGAATTATCATAGATACGGATAACGCCTTTAATATGGCGATTCACGGTGACGGTTTCTTTGTCATCCAGGGAGAAAACGGAGAATATCTGACCAGAAACGGCAATTTTGAGAAGGATGAGGAAGGTTATCTGGTGCTTCCCGGCAAGGGATATGTCATGGGAGACGCGGGTCCAATCGAAATCGGTGAGGACGGTTTTAACGTCGGGACAAACGGCGTCATTTACGACAATGAGGGCGGAGAACTGGATTTATTCCACATTGTAGAGGCTGATAATTACGAGAATCTGGAGGTCTATGACAACGGAATGTTCGGGGCGGGAACGGCACAGCTCACGGAGAGTTATCCGGAGGTGTACCAGGGAAAGCTGGAACAGTCCAATGTAAATTTAAACGATGAGATGGCAAGGACGATGGAAATACAGAGAGCATTCCAGTCCTGCAGCCGGGCAATCACGATTATCGATCAGATGAACCAGAAGACGGCATCGGAAATCGGAAAGATCTGATTTACGATCCGGGAGGACAGATAGTATGAACAGTGCATTTTATTCAGCGGTTTCCGGCATGAAGTCATTTCAGGCCGAGCTGGACGTGACGGCCAATAACCTGTCAAACGTCAATACAACCGCTTTTAAAGCGTCAAAGGTTTCCTTTGATGAGCTTATGAAGACACAGATGGATACAAAGGCCGAGGGAGAACACCTGGTAGGCCACGGAATTAAGGTCGGCCAGATAAAAACCGACGTAACGGCGGGCAATCTGCTCCCTTCCGACAGCCCGACGGATTTTGCCATTGTGGGAAATGCCTATTTTGCCATCGAGGGCGGTGAGGACGAGGAAGAACCCCTTTATACACGGGACGGTTCCTTCCAGATATCGGCCACGGAAGACGGCAATTACCTGACCACGAAGGACGGCCATTATGTGCTCAGCATGGATGGCGACTACGTAGAGCTGGAATACAAGACGGTGAAGGGAAAAGGGGAGCGTGAGGAAGATACGAACGTCCTTGACCTGGAAAACCTGAAAGACAAGATCGGCTTATTTACCTGCGACAACCCGGCAGGACTGGAAGCGGCCGGAAATAACCGTTTCCGCACCAGCGCCACCAGCGGCGAATGGTATGAGGTGGACCAGGAAGAGGCCGATGAGGACGAGTATGTAATCAGCAATCCCAAAATCATAGCACAGGCTCTGGAAGGTTCCAACTCGGATATCGGAACAGAGATGGTCAGCATCATTGAATCGCAGAGAGGATTCCAGCTCAACAGCCGGATCGTCACGGTGGCGGATCAGCTTGAGGAAATGATTAATAATCTGAGATAGGGATGTCTGCGTGTAATCTGAGAGTATCACTGCGGTATATTTCTTGTTTACGCAGCATGTACTTAAAAAAATGTCTCGCGGGATATGGACCGGAAATGGTAACAGGAGGGATCTTATGGGACAGAAAAACCGGTTTTTCAGCTTATTTTCGAGAAATAGGAAAGATACGGCAAGCGGGGAAGACAGAGAAGAAAAGCGACGTGAGCCGGAGGAGAAAAAGAAATTCCGGCTTAAAGATCTGGATCCGGATGAGGGATACCTGAAGGAAGAACCGGAAGAGACGAAAAATAAACCGTCCGACACCATGAGCGATTTAATCGAAACGGTCGAAGACTGGAATGATACGGAGAAGAAGAGAGAGCTTGGAACAGAGGATACTTCCGGCTCTCCTGCGTCCGCCGGGAATGATGCCCCGGCGGACACAAATCCTGCTGAAAGCGATCAAAATGCAGAGGTTGAACCAAAAGATGCATTTGCAGAAATCGCAGTCGCGGAGGATAAGATGAGCGCCTCGATTCTGGTAAACAGCCCCGTGGGAGGCGGCCGGGACATTACGCTGGAAGAACTTCGGGATATGCTGGACCAGATGGGAATCGAATACGGAATTGACGAAGACAAACTGAAAGACATCGTGGAAAATGAGCTTTACAATCAGGTGTTCCAGTTTGCGGAGGGAACGCCGGCTGTCGACGGAACCAACGGAAAAATCAAGGACTATTTTCCAAGGCACAAGGAGGTCAAGTTTGCCTCCAAGGAAAATGACAGCATCGATTTTAAAAGCACAAACTACATTCACAATGTAAAGGCAGGGGAGCTTGTCTGCGAACTGACCCCGCCGGAGCCGCCCCAGGACGGTGTGGATATCTTCGGCAACACTGTGTATGGAAAACCGGGCATTATGCCTCCCATCCCACAGGGAAAAAACGTAGTATACAACGAGGAAAAAGACAAATTACTCACGGGCTGCGAGGGAAACCTGTCGTTCCGCAGCGGCCGGTTTCATGTGGAAAAGATTTTAAATATCGGCGGAAATGTGGATAACTCTGTCGGAAATATTGATTTTACCGGAAGTGTCAGCATAAAGGGCGATGTTTTAGAGGGATTTACGGTAAAGGCCAAGGGTGACATCACCGTTATGGGAATCGTGGAAGGGGCAACCCTGACTTCGGGAGGCAGCATTACCCTCTACAAGGGAATGCGCGGAATGAAGAGCGGCGTCCTGGAGGCGGCCGGCGACATTACCGCCAAGTTTCTGGAAGACAGTAAAATCTACGCCAGGGGCGATATACAGGCGGAATATATCATAAACTCGGAGGTATCCTGCGGCAATAACCTGACTCTGACGGGCAGAAGAGCCGCCTTTATAGGGGGAGTGTGCTCCGTTTATAATATCATGAATGTAAAAACCGTGGGAGCCATGAGCCAGATTACGACGCTGGTGACGCTCGGTGTGACGCCGCAGCTTCTGGGAGAGGTGGAGAACCTGAAAAAGGATATTGCGGACATCACGGCTCAGTTAGACGAGTGCAGGAAGAATATCACCTACCTGAACACCAGACAGAAGGCGGGGACAATTTCGCCGAAACAGACGGAAAAACTGAACGAATTAAAGATATGGCTGCCCATCAACACGATGAAGCAGAAGAAAATGAAAGATCAGATGCAGAAGCTGACCTTGCAGCTTAAAGAGGTCAAGAAGTCCCGGCTGATTGCCAGGGAAGTGTACGGCGGAACCATCATATCCATCGGGGACAGCCGCCTGGTAATATCGAGAAAAGAAGAAAACTGCAGCTATTATTATATGGATGGGCAGATTAAGAGGGGATTGCGGTAATGGCAGATATACTCAGGGTGACGTCACCGGTGTTAAGTAAAAACGTAGTAGAATCAAATAAACCGGTTGCAGATCCGTCCATTCCCTTTGATCTCCAGGAAATCAGCCACATAGTAAAAAATCCGAACAGCAGCGGCCTTTTAGGACAGCACAACGTGCTGCAGAAGGAGACGGGTTCGGCCGTTCTCATGAACCTCCTAAAGGATCCCGACGTCACGGTAAATTACCTCAAAAACATCTATATGCTGGAGGAAATCATAAATCTTCTTCCTGTCAACAATAAAACGGTGACACAGGAGATACAGCAGCTATTCCAGTCCCTCCTGATTAAGCCGGATCAGATAGTGGAAGAGCTTCTGAAACAGGAGTACGCCTCCACCCTCTTCAAAGGACCTCTGTTTGAAAACCTCAGGGGACTTCTGGCGGAGAATCCCGGCATGTCGAAGGAAATCGCCGATCTCCTGAAATCAGTAAACGGGACCATTGCGAGACAGGATGTGATGGATTCGGCGGCAAACAGCCTGGAATATCTGAGTGACCAGCTTGCGGGAAGCAGCCGCCTGTCGGGACGTATCAGTGACCTGCTGATGCAGCTTCGGGCGCCGGACAGCGCATCGCATTTTCAGGCGCTGAAGGGAGAAATCCTGGAGCTTTTAAAGGATCTGGAAAGCAGCATCCTCTACAGTCCGCAGATTGAAAAGGTAGTTCCCATTATCATTTACAACCTGTCGCGTTTTCAGGACAATGAATCCTTTTTCCAGGAATCCTTGTTAAACGTGCTGATTCATATCAATGGCAGGGAAAACAAAGAAGAACTGAAACAGCTTATATTTGACTATATAGAGGGATTCCGATCCGGGGAGACGGTTAAAAACCGTTCCAGGATCATGGATGTCCTTGCCGAAATCATCGGAAAACAGGATCGGGAATCCGAGATGGCCAGCTTAAACGGTGATAAGATAGAAAAGATCATCGTGAGCCTGCTGTCATCGCCGTGTAACTACACACCGCTGCTCCATTTTGTCATTCCCGTGGAATACCAGGGGCTTACGGCATTTTCGGAACTGTGGCTCGACCCCAATGACAGCGGTTCAAAGAATTACAAGGGTGAGAAAGACGGAGAAAGCCATGTACATGTCCTGATCACCTTTGACATAAGCGGAATCGGCCAGTTTGAGGCCGAGTTCATGGCGGATGGGAAGGAGCTTTCCTTTTATCTATTCTGCCCCGGCGACTACGCCAGGATATTTGCAGGCCTGATTCCGGAATTTACCGGAATCATCCAGGAAAAAGGATACCGCCTGTCGGAGCTTAAGGTGGATAAACTCGATAAAAACCGTTCCCTGATGGACGTTTTCAAAAATTTACCGTATAAAAGGACTGGTGTCGATGTCAAAATCTAAGAAAAACAAAGCGGTTGCGCTCAAATACAACGCAGAAGAAGACACGTCCCCGGTGGTCATTGCCTCCGGTTACGGGACCGTGGCGGAAAAAATCATAGATATTGCCGAGAAAAAAGGAATCCCCGTGTTCAAGGATGACAGCGCCGCCTCTCTTCTCTGTATGCTGGAAGTCGGGAGCAACATTCCGGTGGACCTCTACGAGGTCGTGGCTGCCATTTACTGCAGGCTGCTGGAGGCGTCGGCTCAGATTAAGAGCGAGGAAGTCATCTCCCAGGCGAAAAAGCAGGAAACGGCAGGCAGAAAACTCTTAAGATCCCGTACCTCGGCCAGAACGGCGGAGAGGGCTAAGCGGGCGGAGAAGGAAGCCGGCGGGGAGCGTGGAGACAGTGGGGGAAATGGGGAGAAACGGACTTAGAAGTAAGGTGGAGAGACAGGCAGGGTGTTAATATAAGCAAGATGTGTAGATAAGCAAGGTGTCGATATAAATGTGTAGATAAGCAAGGTGTCGATATAAGCAAGATGTGTGGATAAGCAAGGTGTCGATATAAGAATGATATGTAGATGAGCAAGTTATGGAAATAAGTAAGAAGTGGAAATAAGAAAACGTGCAAATAAGTAAAGCATGAGTATAAGTAAGGTGTGACAAGGAGGTAGCATAAGTGGTTATATTACCGGATGATTATATTGGTTCTTCCTGCGTGATTAAATCGACTGGCAACGATCTGCTCACCATGGGTATTTTACATAAAGTCAAGGATACGTACATTGATATCAACAGTTCCAGAAATGAACTTCCCGAGATCCCTTACAACATGGTGGTTAAGGTTGAAATCTACAACGCAAAGCTGGGATTCCGCGTGCTTGTGGGTAATGTATACCTGTCTACCTCTAAGATTGTCCGTATTATCAATCTGACGGAGGCGACCAACGACGAGAGACGCCAGTACTTCCGGATCAGTTCCAGAAGCAAGGCCGTCATTCTCAGAATCAGTCACACCTATACCGACGAAAACGGTGAAACGGGTGAGTTGGAATATCTGAACCAGAACGTACAACTGGTGGACATCAGCCTGGGAGGCCTGATGTTTAAATCAGATCTGGAACTGGGCATAGGAGACACCTTCGATATCGTGATCGAGGAGATGCGGGATTCCATGATTTACAACTGCACGATCCGCCGCGTTGTCCCAAGAGCCGATAACCTGGTGGGGTATGGCTGCGAGTTCATGGATATGACAAATCTGCAGGAGGATCTGCTGTATAAGTATATATTGAAAAGGCAGAATGATCAGTTGCGGAGGATAAGGTAAGATAAAGCAGGAAAAATCAGGATGCAGAAGACCAGGATGTAAGAGGTCAATATGTAAAAAGCCAGGATACAAAACCAGGACGGGTGGCAGAGCCAGGATACAAGAACAGGTATGGCCTGCCGGAACGGTTGGTTAATAGATAGAGAATTGAGAGGGAAACCAGGTTGCACAGAAAAACTTCCCAGGATAAATTAGTGGTGAGGAGCAGGAGAATGATGATTTACACGTTTCTTCTGATCCTCGTGTTTACATATATAGGCGCCAGAGGACAAGTCAGGAAACTAAAGGCACAGGACGGCGCAGTGATCGAAGAAACGGCAGAATCGCCGGAAGAACAGTTAACAGAACAGCCGAAGGACCCGGATGCCGGTGAGCAGACGGGATTTTTTGCGTGGGTGAAGGGACTGACCGCCGGGAAAGAGGAAGTTGAAGGAAAAGATGAGCTCGAGGGAAAAGGCGAGGTAGAAGGAAAAGACAGAGCTGAAGGAGAAGGCGAAGCCGGAGGAAATGCTGGAGCCGAGCGAGAAGAACAAATTAGTAGTAAAAATAGGGATGATAGTATAAAAGAAAATACATCATTATCAGAAAGTGCATCGACAAAAGAGGCAGCCGGAAACAGTGGGGAAGCAGGCCCGGTGATCCGCCAGGAGGATATGTGGGCATTGATTCTTACAAATGCCAGGTATCCGATTCCGGAGGATTACACCGTGGAACTGAAGGTTCTTCCGGGTACGGAACAGTCCGTGGACGCCAGAATCTATGACACCACACTTCGGATGATATCGGATATGAAAGCGGAAGGGCTTCGCCCGATTGTCTGCTCGGCTTACAGGACATTGGACCGTCAGGAGATACTGTTTAACCGGAAGGTGAAGAGCTATGTAAAAAAGGGATACAGTATGGAGGCGGCTTCCAGGGAGGCCCAGCATGTACTCTCCATTCCGGGTTCAGGAGAACACTGCCTGGGACTTGCCATTGACGTATGCTCCCAGTCCTATCAGAGATTGGAAGAGGGATTTGAGGATACAAAAGAAGGAAAGTGGCTGCGGGAACACTGCGCGGATTACGGATTTATACTGCGGTATGATAAAGGGAAAGAGGAGAGTACGGGTATCAATTATGAGCCGTGGCATTTCCGGTACGTCGGAGTGGATGTTGCAAAATATATCATGGAAAAGGGAATAACGCTGGAAGAGTTCTATATTGAGGAAAGTTTGTACGGTTAATGAGCCGGAATAATAAAAATAGTGAATGGAAAACAGTGAAAGACAAAAATGCACAAAATTGATTGCTCAATTTTGTGCATTTTTACGGTAAAGACTTTTCCATTCGGTTCGATATTTAAAGTAGGACGGTAAGGATGGTATGTTCTTACCAGTCTCCCTGCCAGACAGGGCCCGTTTGGCAGACCAAACCGGGCAACGGAAAGCACGCTTGGCGCACTTTTCACTGCCACTCAAAAAAAGGACATGGAAGTCCGGAAAACTATTACATGGAGGTAATATTATGAGGATTCAGCACAACATTATGGCACTCAACTCCCAGAGACAGCTGGGTATCAACAACAACAATATTTCCAAATCTCTTGAGAAGTTATCTTCCGGTTACAAGATTAACCGCGCCGGCGATGATGCAGCAGGTCTTGCAATTTCCGAGAAGATGAGAGCTCAGATCAAAGGTCTGGAAACAGCAACCGATAACGCAAACGATGCAATCTCCCTGATTCAGACAGCAGAGGGCGGCTTACAGGAAGTTCATTCCATGTTAAACCGTATGACCGAGCTGGCTACCAAGGCATCCAACGGAACGTATGACGATCCGGTAGACCGTCTTGCAATTCAGGATGAGTTTAATGCATTAAACGATGAGATTGACCGTATTGCAGACAGCACAAACTTCAACGGAATCAAGCTTCTCGACGGAAGCCTGAACAATGCCAGCTCGATTGATGTTACAGTAGGAACCAGTGCTAATACGCTTCATGCAAGTGTAGGCGCAGATGCAGCAGGCAAAAAGATTACAATTGGTACCTCTGTTGATAAAGAGGGTGGTACAATCTCTGTTGATATCACTGGTGGAGATATTTCCGTTACTCTGGGAACAAAAACTAACGCATCATCCTACACAGCCAAGGATATCGAGGACGCTATTAAGAATGCAGTACAGAAGGGAATAGATGACGGTACTCTGAGCGGTAATGTGGCCAAAGGATTACTGTCTGTCAAACTGGAAGGACAGACACTGAATTACACAGCAGGCGCAGCTACAGAAGCAGGAACGCAAGTTACTTTTGGAGCGGCTCAGGTAGATGGAAATGGTAACGCGATCCACAGTCTGACACTTCAGATCGGCGACACCAACGATGGTTATAACCAGTTGAATTTAGCTATTACAAATATGAAGGCAGCTAACTTAGGTGTACGTGGCGTAACGGTTGATTCCCTCGCAAATGCACAGGGAGCAATGGCGACAATCAAGACAGCAATCAACACCGTATCAACACAGCGCGGTCAGTTGGGCGCTCTGCAGAACCGTCTGGAGCATACGATCAACAACCTCGGTGTAACAACAGAAAATATCACTGCAGCAGAATCCCGTATCAGAGACGTAGATATGGCGAAAGAAATGATGACATTTACGAAGAACAGCGTTCTTCAGCAGTCTGCACAGGCAATGCTTGCACAGGCCAATCAGCAGCCTCAGTCAGTTCTTCAGCTGCTTCAGTAATTATCAGAAAAAATGTAAAGGCTGTGGATTTTCCACAGCCTTTCTTTGACAATAAGGGGATATATGGATAATAGAATAAAACTGTCAATTGGGATGATTGTAAAAAATGAAGAAGAGAATCTGGCTAGATGTCTTTCGGCGCTGATGCCTTTACTGAAAGAGATTCCATCAGAGCTTATAATAACCGACACAGGATCCACTGATCGGACTCTGGATATTGCCCGCAGCTATACCAGCGAAATTTATTTTTTTAACTGGTGCGATGATTTTGCAAAGGCAAGAAATTATGTCCTCGAAAAAGCAAAAGGAGAGTGGTTTCTCTATATTGATGCAGATGAATGGTTTGAAAATGTGGATTTAATTATTGATTTTTTTAAATCAGGAGAATGTAATCATTTTAACGACGTTTGTTTTATTATCAAAAATTATGAGTCATTAAGCAGAAATAGCAGTTATATGGAAGATCACATCAAGCGGCTGTTTAGAATCTTACCAGGTAGAAAATTTGAGGGCCTGGTGCACGAACATGTACCGGAGGCAGGAAAAATTAAATTTATTGATGCATATATCGGCCATTATAGTTATGTTCAAGATGACAATTTTAAGAAAAATAATAAGAGTAAAAGAAATATTCCCTTATTGCTCAAAGAGTTAGAAAAAGATCCGGAGAATCTTCTTATGCTGTATCAGTTGGCACAGGAATACTTGGCTTTAGATGATAAAGATAAAGTAATAGAAACCTGCAGAAAGATAATTGAAACCCAAAGACTACAGTATGACAATTATTATGTTATAAAAGCACACTGGATGATGAACCACATTTATCTGTCCAGAGGTGAGTATGAGAAAGTAATTGAAGCGGCGGAAAGTTACCTTAATCAGAACAAGAAGTTATATTCGATTAAAATTATGGATATTCTCAGCCAGGCGATTGACGCACTTCTCAGAGTCAGAAATTATTCAAAAGTTAATCTATTATTTGAACGCCTGTTTGCTCTTTTGGAAGAATGTGACAGGAGGATATTAAACGGTGAAGAAGGGATTGGAGCATCAGCCTGGGTACAGGATGAAAGGGAGAGGGAGGCAAGAGTCTTTCAATATGCGCTTTCCCTATACCGGTGTGGGCAGTATCAAAAAAGTTTTAAGTATATTAAATTAATAAAAGGAATACTTGAAGGCGAGCTGTTAGAAGAAAATATTGAGTTATGGTATAATCTTTTACATGATACGGGAAGCTACGAAGAACTAGGTAAATATTATTGCAATGTGAAGCGTGAGAATGGAAAAGTTGAATACGTTCAGAAAATCATCCTCCGTATCTGGGATGGAGATCCGGTATTAGGAAAAAATGTGGCCGCTTTCTTTTTAAAATCGCCGGAGGAAGATGAATTTATCCGTATTCAGAAGATGTATTATCAGGCGGAAATAAACGGCTCAAGGGTATGCGATCAATTGGATTGCCTTTTACACGACATATCTGCAAATAAAGAATATAGCAGACTGCTTTACCTTGCTCATAAATACGGAATATCGTTCCAGTCTTATTTGGAAAAGTTTATGGCTGATGATATTGCTTTCTGTGCGTACAGGATGGTAAAGGATTATCAGTTTTCCAGGGAAGAGATTATTAAACATGGAAAAATTCCAGACAATACTGTTACAATGAAAGAGGCACTTTTTTATCTGAAGATGGAGGAATGCCTGCTCTTTGATGTTCATTTGACGGACGAGATGATAGAGGACGTTTTTGACCAATATACCAGGGATAAACGAAGGTATATAGGCAGTCTCATACATGAAGAGCTGCTTTCCGAGGGAATATGTGAAAATTTGCCGGGGGAGTATTGTTTTGCCGTCTATGCCTCTTTGGCGCTTGCATGCTGTGAAAAAGGAGAGTACAAATCCGGAATTTCTCTATATAGAAAGGCGTTGAAGGCATGGCCATTTATGAAAGATATTATAAGAATTAAAACGGACCATATCAAAGCCGAAGTGGACAAGGCTGTTCAGGAACAGCAGGAGTTCAGGCAATACGCGGTGAAAATTAAACAGTACATTTGGGAGATGATCAGGCAGGGGAATCTGAAGGCATCGGCAGAAACTCTGGAGGCTTATGCGAAAATCAATCCATCAGATGAGGAAATTGATATATTAAGGCAACGTTTATCTTAACTCATGATTAAAAATAGTTGAAAATAAAGAAAAGGCGGTGAGTCAATCTTAAACTCACAGCCTTTTTGCATATTTCAAATTGTTACTTTTTACAGCAGAATTTTAGAGACCTGGCAGTTAGCAGCGGTAAAATGGAGGGATTTACGATTCTGCTCATATGCTTTGAGGAAAATTCCTCAGCATCAGGCAATACCTCAGTTTGGGCAACACAGTCCATTCTTGAGAAAGAATTTTTAAGGCGCTTCTGGAGGGAGGAAAGATTTATAAATCTGACAGACTCCAGATGTTCGGGGAAGGACAAGGTTAAAAAGCTTTCTAAAAAAGGTTTATAATAAACATTTGTCATAGAGAAAATCAGGAAACCACCTCTTTTCAGAGTGCGTTCCGCA
Organism: uncultured Clostridium sp.; assembly: GCF_900547735.1. Lineage (GTDB taxonomy): Bacteria > Bacillota > Clostridia > Lachnospirales > Lachnospiraceae > Otoolea. The sequence goes on from NZ_URHZ01000033.1 coordinate 33,081, forward strand.
AGTTTCAGAATTGACTCATAATGTTCATAAAACTCCAGCGGCCTTCCAAGATAGATACAGTCTAAACTGTGTTCAGTCAATTGGTGATCGATTCTTCCGATATCAGAGTCGATGATACAGTGGTTGGAAAAAGATTTCAAATCTTCACGGTAGAGCTGATCCTCCTCATTTGTATAGGCTGTAAAGACTGAAATATCGGAGGCGTCGGATAAAAGTAAGGTTTTCTTCAAATCACTTTTAATCTTCCTGATCGTATCACCGTAACCGCAGTCAATACCTAGAAGCATATAACTGCTGTCATTTGATATGATGCCGCCCGCCTTATTTAAGAGATCAGTAAGACGGTAATCATAACAGGAATCACGTTCCCAGGGATCCGTGTGATTTTTCAGCAGAAACAATGACCGCCCTTTTTCCAGAGTATTTTCATATATCTGCCCGTCCTTACCGGTAACACTACCGAAATGATAGCAATAGGTATCACGGCAAAGTATCTGTTTATAGCCGGCCCTCCGGGCGCGCAAGCTGAAATCGTCATCCCAAAATTCCATGGTATAGAACAGCCTGTCCGCGAAGCCAATCCGGTTGACAAGTGAAGTACGGTACATTGCAATGGCGGGCATAAGCCGGGAGCGTTCTTCCCACAGCTCGGGTTTGGAGCAGTTTTTATGTTTTATTGTTTCTTCGGGCGATGCATAGGGGTATCGTCCTTCCTGGTCACCCTGCAGATTCGAGGTGTTTGGTGTACACGGGGAGGCACTGATAATATACGGATCGGATTCTATACATGTTTGGAGATTATCGAGCCAGCCCTTAGTTACCAGGGTATCATTATTAACAAACAGAAGATATTCGCCTTCACAGACCCTCATTGCCAGAGAGAATATTGCTGTTTTTACATTTTTTCTCAGATAAATAATTTTCTTATCCGCATTCAGTTTCAGTGATTCAAAATATTCCTGAGAACCATCATCGGAACCGTCGTTAAGCAGAATAAACTCGCAGGGATATTTTATTAAATTGGTGTGTTTTCTAATACTGTCGATACACGCTTTTGTGTACTCCAATTTATTAAAGACAGGGATAAAAAAGGAAAATTTGTACCTGAATTCAGTCTCTTCTCCTTTATCGATGAGTGAACTGGCATGATGCGGTGCGAATTCGTTCAGATAATAGGACTCCATATGGCTGGGATCGGGGTAAACCAGGCCCCAGAAATAAACTTCTTCCCATAACTCCTGGAGGAAGGGATAAAGTTCAAATTTTAAGTGATAAAGCACACGGTCCATTTGATCCTGGTTGATTAAGTCTATAATAGTACATAAAGCACAGTCGATATTAAATGCCATCTCTTCGAAGCAGGCATGTTCCATCTGACTTTTAAGGGAGCAACTGTACTGAAGCAGGCAGGATATTCCCACACCTAAATCATTAAAGAGCATCTGGCAGTGATACTCAGTATCTGAGGGAGGCAAAGCAGGTGATTCCGTGCTTAATACTCTATAAAGTTCTTCACAGCTTTCTTCCAATGTCCGTATCAGGGATAAAGTCTGCTGAACCAGGGGTTGGTTGGTATTCAAATTCGTCATTACTCATCTCCTGCTATCGGCTTGGCCGTCTCTTACCTGACGAATCGGAATTCATTCAGAGTATGATGGACCAGGCCCTTTTAATGCCTCGGTTCTTTTTTTACAAGCATAATCGCCTGCACCAGCGCACCGGTTACGGTAGAGCCGAATTCCTCTTCGGCCTTAGCCTTCTTCGTGTTGTCATTCTGTTTCATCACCACATACCGAGGGGCCAGCTTATTCAGGGCGATAGCAGCAATATCCTTCTTACATTTGTTGCACTTACAGCAGTTAAACCGCATCAGCGTACTCTCCAGGCGGGAGATGACCAGGTCCTCCATCAGATTGATTAGAACCATGTCCTGTGATTCGGGAAGCTGCAGGCCGGCAGCAGGACGCGTGCGCGTTGAGTCGCCGCCCGGCGCCGGTATACTGTGTTCATCTGCACCGGCGCTGCGGTTGCTCTTTGCCGAAGTAGGCATGATTTTTCTGTACATCATATCTTTATCGATTTCAGTTCTGCTTTTTGCCATGACTATAACCCCCTCCTTATCAGCTCATCAATCAGGTTTTCATAGTCTTTCACAGCATTGCTTTTCGGAGCATACTGAAGAATTGACTGCTGCAGCGACTGTGCTTCCCGGAGGGCAACACTCTCTCTTATGTAGGTATCCAGAAACGGGATCCCCAGATCTTCCGCAATCATGCCCACCGTCCCCATCACTTCACGGCTGAAGTTGGTCCTGGGATTATGTTTGGTGAGAAAAATACCCAGAACATTAATGGCAGGATTGCAGTAGTTTTTTACACGCTCAATGGTTTCGGCTAGCTGAGTAATTCCCTGCAGGCTGAAAATATCGGACAGCATGGGAACCAGGACAAAGTCGGCCGCAGTAAAGGCGTTAACGGTTAGGATACCGAGTGCGGGCGGTGAGTCGATGAGGATATAATCATACAGAGACTGAAGCGGCGCCAGGGCATTCTTTAACAAATATTCTCTTTCAGCTCCGGTGAATTCAAGTTCAATGCTGCTGAGAAGGATGTTTGACGCTATGGTATCGGTCAATGGGGCCTTCTGCACGGCATATCGCGGTTTCAGTTCCCCTTTCAGTACGTCATAGATGGTTGCGCTGCTGTCCGCATCAGCTCCCAGGCTGAAGGTAAGATTGCCCTGTGGATCCAGATCAACGGCAAGAACTTTATAATTACGGGATTTTAATCCAACGGCCAGTGCGTTAACAGACGTAGTTTTTCCAACGCCGCCTTTTTGGTTGGAAAGGACGATGGTCTTTGCCATTACAGTACCCCCTTAACGAGTAAATTCGACATTTTTCTTAGTGATCATTATATCAGGAAAACAGTGAATATACAACGCCGGAAATACCGGAGAAAAATTATAAAAATAAATCCGAAATAGACTAAAGTTTTTCGAAAAAGATTCGATAACATAATTAGGAAAAGAATAATAATCACGTCTATAGATAATAAAACGGTCAAACCAGAAAGGATAACGCGGATGGATGTAAAAGTGACGAGAAATATGGCAGTATACCAAAGCACGGTGGCGGCGGGTAAAAGCACGGATAAAAATGTATCCGTTCCGGCATCTGCGGATGGCAGAATGCGGAATGACGAGATACGAATCAGCAGTGATGCGATGAAAAAGCAGGAGGCTGCAAAAATCTCTTCAACACTTTCCCAATCAATAAAAGAAGGAGCGTCTCCGGAACGGATTGCAAAGCTGAAGGGACAGATACAGGACGGAAGCTATCAGGTATCGGCAGAAGTAATTGCCAAACGCCTGATGTCAGGATTCCAGAATTCATTATAAATCGGCAGAATATACAGAACAGGGGATAACAGGGTGAAGGAACTGATTGAATTTTTGAAAGAATACACCGAATTTTTTGAGCAGTTGGAGGAAAAACAGCAGGAGAAGCTGGAGAACCTTTCCACAAAGGAATTAAAACAAATAGAGGAGACTATTGTTATCCAGCAGGCTGCCGATAAGCAGATGGAAAATATGGAGAAGAGACGGCAGGAACTGATGGACTCGCTGGGACTTGCCGGATGCACATTCAAAGAACTGTTGGAACGCACGGATGGTGAGGACAGAAAGCAGCTTGTCAATCTGTACAGCCGTCTTACGGAAGCGGTGGATAATGTCAAATTTATCAATCAAAAAGCGGTAAAGATGGCCCAGACGGAGCTTTTACGAATGGGAGTTAAAACATCCGGACTATCGGGCGGGGGAAGCGGCGTTTATAAACCGGATGCGGTTTCCAGACGGAATATGTTTGAAAAGAAGATATAGAATACAGGGATAAGGAACGCAGAAACCTTATATTAAGATGGGAGAGTGGCTCAATTGAGACCGACATTTATGGGGTTGGAGACAACCAAACGCGGGCTGATGGTACAGCAGAAAGCCCTTGATATTATTGCAAATAACGTGTCTAACGTTAAGACAAAGGGATATACCAGGCAGCGGCTCGATACCGTAACGGTTCAGGTATATGGAAGTGACCGCTTTGCAGGCAGTTCAATTCCTCTGGCCGGACAGGGTGTGGATATGAAAGGCGTGGCCCAGATAAGAGACTCATTTCTGGACAGTAAATTCCGTCAGGAATATGGCGATGTAGGATACTATGACCAGAGTGCGGTTATTCTCGATGAAATACAGGCGGCGCTCAGTGATCCGGAAGTGGACGGCAGCGGAATCCAGAATGCCTTAAAGATGATATCACAGGCGCTTTCCGATTTCAGCGGCAATCCCCAGGATGAAACCCATGCCAATATTGTAATGAATTCCTTCATGGGTCTGACCCAGGTTTTGAATGAGTACGATACGAAACTGAAAGGAATCAGGGAGAGCCAGATTTACGATCTCAGTGTTTCGGTCAATGATATCAATACAAAGCTGGCCCAGCTCACCGATTTAAACAAGACGATTACGCACGAAGTCTTTTTAAATACCGATTATGACGGTGTGGTATACGGGCCGAATGATCTTCTGGATCAGAGAAACGTTATCCTTGATGAGCTTGCCAGGTACGGCGACGTCAAAGTCTCTAACAAAAATGACGGCAGTATCCAGGTTAAATTTAACGGTCAGGTCGTTGTGGATTCTGAAGGCGGCAATTTCTGGAATGATTCCATCAAGCTGGCGGATGACGGCGTGAGCATGAAGTGGAATAGAGATAACAGGACGGTGGCTCTTCCCACCGGTTCCCTGCGCAGTTACAATGAAGCTCTTACCGGTGACAACAGTTTAAATAAGGGAATTCCCTATTATCAGCATAAGCTGGATACGATGGCATCCAAACTGGCAGAGGTATTTAACCGGATTATTCCGGAGACCTACCAGACGGCGGACCCGAAGATTCCTGATACATATAAGAAACTTTTACAGGGGGACGAGGATGGCAATGTGACGGCGGGAAATATTTCAATCAGCGACGTGTGGGCGAATGACGCCTCTTATCTGCTTGAGAAAAACAATCCGAGCGGCCAGATGGCGACCGACAATATATTAAGCATGAAAAAGCTTCTTGACGATGATCTTCAGATGGGAGAATTTAACGGAAGCTTTTACGAATACGTGACACATGTAACAACGACTTTGGGTACTCAGATCAGTACGAATGATGCCAGGCTGAAATCGTGTGTAGCAACTGCCAACAGCGTGGATACGGACCGGATGTCTCAGTCGGGCGTGTCCCTGAACGAGGAAGGCGTCAACATGATGTCGTATAATAAGGCTTATCAGGCGCTGGGCAGGCTGATGACTACGATGGACGAACAATTGGATATTCTTATCAACAGCGTAGGACTGGTGGGAAGATAACGGGATAGGAAGGGGAACACTTTATGAGAATCACGGATAATATGCTGCTGGCGAATTATAACACGAACCTGCAGCGCAATATAAGTAATCTGGCCGCTTCAAATATGCGTCTGGCATCGGAGCGTTCATTTAACCATGTTTCTGAGGACACCTCCTCGGCAGCCCGCGCATTTGTCATCCGCGACCAGCTTGCAAGGACGGAGGAACATATCAGGACCATTGATAATGCATCCGGGGAACTGACATCGGCGGAAGGCAACATTATGGTGATTCAGTCCATTGCGACTTCTGCATATGAGACTGCGACCAGTGCAGGCGGTCCAAAGGATCAGAAGGATTTTGAGATCCTTGCAGAGCAGATTAACGGCCAGAAAAACGAGATGCTCCAGACCATGAACGCTACTTACGCCAATAAGTACCTGTTTTCCGGGTCCGGCAGCGAGGCCCCCTTTACAATTTCTGCGGATGGAAAGCTTCTGTTTAACGGAACTCCCGTAGACACGGCAACATCTGCAGGCGACTTTAAAAACAATGAGGACGTCTATCTGGATATAGGATTTGGAATCAACGGCCAGACCGGTACCGGGGCCAAAACAGGAATCAAGATCTCGACCTCCGGTGTGGATGTTCTCGGATATGGCACAGACGGGGACGGTAACCCCAATAATGTCTACAGCCTGATGGATAAGCTGGAAAACCAGCTCAGGGCCGGTGATAAGGACGGCGCTATCGCCACAGCGGAACTGTTAAAAGATAAGGCGTCAAGTATTTCCAACTCGATTACAGAGATCGGAACAAGAGAAAAACTGCTTGAGAGGACGAAGGACCGTCTTGAGACAAATCAGATCAACCTGAAGGAGAGCCAGCAGAGCCTGGAGGGCGTAAAGCTTGAACAGGAGGCTACCGAAAATAAAAATTATGAAATGGCATGGATGGTTACCTTACAGCTTGGCAGTAATATCATACCGGCGTCAATTTTTGATTTTATGAAATAATGATCAGGTGAAGAGGTGTTATTATGATGAACGTGTTAAAAATAACGTCAACTCCGATTAAATTGTCGATGACGTCCCAGAAAGCGAGACTGGAAGCCCAGCTGCCGTCGCCGCACGTAAATATGGAACAGACACCGGGAAGTATACAGATGCATTCCCAGAATATCAAAGTAAATATCGATACGTATGAGCAGCGCCAGAGTCTGGGGCGCAGGACGAGTCAGGATTTTCTGGCCTACCAGGCAGATAAGGGGAAAGCGGCGGCGCAGGACGCCACGGCCCGTTATGTGCAGGTGGGAAATCAAATGGCCCAGATACAGAAAGGGGCGAACATACCGGATATTATCTGCATGCAGATGTCGTCACAGATGCAGCCCCGTACGGATTTGGAAGCAATGCCGCTTCCGCCGCCGGACATAAGCTGGACTCCGGGGAGTCTGGAAATGAAATACACTCCGTCCAGCATTGAGTTTGAGGCGGATATAAAAAATGCAAAGACAAATTATGTACCGGGAGAGCTGGCGATTAATGTGGAACAGTATCCTAAGGTGGAAATCGAGTATATGGGAGATCCTATGTATGTTCCGCCGAGCGCCGCGCCTGGTTATGAGGCGGAACGCTAGAATCTGGGATGAAAACGAACCGGCGGGCAGAGCGGTTGGAAGGAAGAGTATATGAACATAGAGACGCGGGATTTTGGAATCGTTGAGATTAAGGACAATAATATTATTACATTTAAGCAGCCGATCTATGGCTTTGAGGAGTATACCCAGTACGTTTTGGTCACAGATTCCAATATGGGAAACGGGATTTGCTGGCTTCAGTCGATTGAACAGAAGTCAGTCTGCTTTATCCTTATGAATCCACTTCAGGTATGCAGGGACTATGCCCCGGTTGTCATGCAGGATGTGCTGCTCACGCTGCAGGCGTCTCCAAAGGATGATTTGGACTGCTGGGTGATTGCCGTAATTGGAGAGACATTCCGCCAGTCGACAGTCAATATGAAAAGTCCGGTTATCATCAACCACAAGACGAACCTTGCCATGCAGGTAATACTGGACCAGGATTACCCGATTCGCAAGCCAGTATTCGGTCCGGAGAGTGAGGAGTCGGTATGCTGATCTTAACAAGAAAAAAGGGCGAGTCTATTAAAATAGGGGATGAAATAGAGATTTTTATCACAGAAGTCAAGGGTGATAAGGTGCGTATCGGAATCAGCGCTCCGGAAAATATGAAGATTACAAGGACGGAGCTTTACCTCACGGTAGAAAACAATAAGGAGGCTGCGGATAAAGTAGATCTGCTGAAAGTATTCCAGCTCACCCGGAACCTCTACGCTTCCAACCAGGAGGGGAACACGGAGGAACCAGATGGAGATTGAGAAAGAGATAACGGAACTCCTGCGAGAAAAAGCAAGACTGTTCAAACGCTATGAGTCGGTGACGGAGCAGATGATGACGGATTCGTCGGAAGATATAGACTTAATGATAGAGAGTGTATCGGAACGTGAGCAGTTAAAACAGCAGATTGACGTACTCGACGGAAAAATCAGGGAGACGGCTGGACGAAGCGGGGAAGGCGGTCTTTTGCTCCAGGCTTCCAAGAATCTTTGCGATTATTCAGATCTGCGGCCGGAACAAAGAGAAATATTTGAAGCCGGTCAGGAACTCTTTGGAATTATCACCCGCATCAGGAATATGGAACCGCAGATCAGCAGAAATATGGAATCCATGATGTCCGTCCTGCGGGACCGGATTAAACAGAATAAAACCAACTCCAAATTTACCGGATATATGAATAACATGGGAATTCAGGCAGCCAAAGGGGTGCTTTACGATAAAAAACGATAACCGCCGTTTCGGCTTTTCGTAGAATAAAGGGGAGATAAATATGGCATCATCCACAAACAGCATTAGTCCAAACGGAACGTCGAATTTTATGCCCGGTCTGGCGTCAGGTCTGGATACCGAAGATATGGTAGAAAAACTGCTGGCGGGCACGCAGGCCAAAATTGATAAGCAGAATGCAAAAAAGCAGCAGATTGAGTGGAAACAGGAAATTTACAGAGATGTAATTACCAAGATTAACAGCTTTGCCGACAATTATTTTTCTTTCTACGGCACAAAAAATACGAACCTTCTCAGCAGCAGTTTTTATAATGTAATGACCGGAACGAGCTCCTCCGGGGCGGTAAAGGTGGTTTCTGCAAAGTCCACGGCTTCTCCTAATGTGGTAATAGACAGTGTTAAACGTTTGGCTCGGGCATATAAAGGATCAACAATAGACGGCCATACGCTGTCGAATCAACTGGAAGGCAATATTAATGTGAGCGCTTTTAATGATCCTGATAAGGAATATGCATTTGATTTGACGCTCGACGGAGTGAAAAAGACAATCAAATTCAAGGGAGCCGCCAACGCAGCGGGAGTAGAGGGCAGTATAAATGCAGGGCTCCAAAAAGTGTTTGGAGGAACCATCCAGGCTGATATTCAGTCTCCATCCGGCACGGACATCCTAAAGTTTAAGTTTAACGATGAGGCTGGGGGAAACAAAACCACCCATCAGATTATCTTACAGAGTACGACGGTTGGTGATAGTTCTGATGTCGTAACGGAAAATGTCCTGAGCAATATGGGGATGGCAAGCGGAAGTACAAATAAACTGAATTATAATACGTATTTGTCCAATTCACCGTTCAGTACCGCGCTTCAGGGGCGGGAATTCGTGTTTTCGATTAACGGTACGGAGATTAAAGCGACATCCGAGGATACGGTGGGAGACATTATTAACCGTATTAATAATAGTGAGGCGGGAGTGCGCCTTACCTATTCCTCCATCGATGATAAATTTGTTCTGGAATCGTCTAACACCGGAGATATTTCGGGTATTACAATTACCCAGTCCAAGGGAAACCTGATGACTGCGATGTTTGGGCTGGCAAGCGGAACAACGAATGGAGAGGACGGTGTGTTTGGAACCAGTAAGGGACTTAGAAATACGGATACCATCACGGGAGCTCCTATCGACAATAACCTGTTTCAGACCGCATTAGACGGCATTAAATTGCAGGACTCCCTTATTTCATTCAATGTAAATGGAAGAGATTATTCGGTCCGGGTTCCTTTTAAGGAAGGCGGGTATACCAGCGCCGGCGATTACGTAACCGCGCTGAACCAGTCACTTGCCGCCACGTTTGGTGTGGACGGTGCCGGTGATAATAAAATCGAAGTAAAAATGACGTCCGTTGATGCGGATCATAGTCAGTTTGAACTTGTTTCAAAGGCCGGTTATCAAGTCAGCTTTGGCAAAAAAAATATAGAGGGCATGTTTACGGGACAGTTAGGATTCAGCGACGGTCAGACACAGATGGCGGTTACCTCCAATACAAAGTTGGGCATGCTGATTGAGAACCAGAACTTTGTGGACGCAGGCGCTACCATTAATGTGGGAAGCACTCAGATTGCAGTAAACGGAAATATGACCATACAGGATTTAATGGACCGGATGAAACAGGAGCTGACGGCTCAGAACGGTGGGGATCCTGTTACGGTCGGATTTAACGATACTACGGGAGAGCTTGAAATTTCCGGGATTACCCAGCCTATTTCTATTACGTCCGGAGGAACGGGCAAGGATGTGATGAAAGCATTGTTCGTGAATGACCAGATGAATTTTAACCAGTTCCAGGGAGATCCGGACCATTTGAACATAAAAACAATACAGCAGGGCGAGAATGCTCAGATTGTGGTAAACGGCAATGTAATTGAGCGAAACACCAACAGCTTCGATCTGGATGGAATTACCATTGAGTTAAAGGCCGTTACAGGCGCTGGGGACGGTCCAATTAGCTTGACTACCTCTAAGGATACTGATAAAATAGTAGAAGGTTTGAAAGGTTTTGTAGACGACTATAACAGCCTTATAGAAGAGCTGAATGAGCAGGTTAATGCGAAGGCGAATTTTCAGAAATATCCGCCGTTAACCGATGATCAGAAGAAAGAGATGACCGAGAAAGAGATCGAAAAGTGGGAGGAGAAAGCCAAAGAGGGCCTGCTCCGCTACGATACCAACATATCGAAGTTTTTGCAGGATATGCGAAGTGTCATGTACCAGAAAATCGGCAGTGCGGGTCTCGCGCTCTATGACATTGGTATCGAGGCATCCAGTAACTATAAGGACAACGGAAAACTGATTCTCGATGAGAGTAAGCTGAAAAGCGCTCTTTCCACTAATCTGGATAAAATTCAGCAGATGTTTACCGATAAGGATAACGGAATTGCAGTTCAGCTTCAGAAAGTGGTCAAGGAAGCTGCGAATGCCAGCAGCGGCAGTCCGGGTCTGCTGGTTCGATATGCAGGCGCCAAGGATGTTATGGAAACCAGTAACTCTCTTTATTATGAGCTGAAGGGGATTTCGGAAACTCTCACAAAGCTTAATACAAAGTATAAGAACGAGAGAACACGTTACTGGAAGCAGTTTACCGAGATGGAAAAGGCGATTTCCAACATGAACAGTCAAAGCTCCTGGCTTTCCCAGCAGTTCTCCTGATTTATCAGGAAGTCAGTTTACATAACGGAGGTCAGTATGCAAAATCCATACGCAAAATATAAAGAGCAGTCAGTCATGACAATGACCCAGGGCGATATGCTCAAACTGCTCTATGAAGAGATTATTTCCCGCCTGAACAAGGCGGTAATCTGCATTGGAGAAAAAGATATAGCGGGAAGAAATGAACATCTGAAGAAGGCCAGAGCGATCGTAACCCATCTAAGCACGACGCTGGATCCTCAGTACGAGGTGTCGAAGGGACTTTCCTCCCTTTATGAATACTTCAGCTATTCCATCGTGCAGGCGAATATAAACAACGACGCGGAGCAGATTCAGGAGATTCTGCCCATGGTAGAGGAATTAAAGGATGCATTTGCCCAGGCCGACAGGCAGGTGCGGATGTCACAGAGCGCAAAAGGCGTGTAAAGAAGGATAATAAGAGGTAAAAGAATGTCTCTATTTGAAGACCCGTCGATCCGGGCGCTGGGTAATGCGCTGGATCAGACATGGATGGAACAACAGGTCCACAGCCATAATATCGCCAACGTGGAGACACCTGGCTTTAAGGCAAAAAAGCTGGATTTCCAGCGCGTGCTCCGGGAGTCGGAGGCGACGGGAAAGCCGGAACTTCAGTATAAGCCGGTTCTCAGCGAAGATGACCAGACGGAGGCCAGGCCGGACGGCAATAATGTACAGGTAGAAGCGGAAGAGCTGGAGATGTGGAAGGATTACGTACAGTATTCCGCACTCACCAACCGGATTTCCGGGCGTTTTTCAACGCTCCGCTATGTGATCAACAATACGGGTAAATAATGAGCCGGGGAGGGTATGATGGCCTTTTTAGATTCACTTAATATTACAGGTTCCGCACTCACTGCGGAGCGTTTCAGAACCGATATTATTCTGCAGAACATCGCCAACCAGAGAACCACCAGGACGGAGGACGGAGGTCCTTACCGCAGAAAACAGGTAGTGTTCAGAGAGCAGCAGATGGATTTTAAGTCAGAGCTTAACAGGGCGCTCTCTACGTCCGGCGGCGGAGGCGTAATCGCGGAAGAGGTTGTCGAGAGTGAGAATCCCTTTGTACCGGTATATGATCCGACCCATCCGGACGCCGATGAAGACGGCTATGTAATGATGCCCAATGTCAACAGCGCGGAGGAGATGGTCGATCTGATGGCTGCGACCCGTGCCTACGAGGCCAATGTCACTGCCCTCAATATTGCCAAAAGCATGACGCTGAAAGCGCTCGATATTGGGAAATAAGGCAGCAGGCATTTTTTGCATGAAATCCTGGGTTTAGCCGGCGCGAAACAGCATTTTCTGCTGTTTCTGTGCGTTGTAAGGCGGTAACTTATGAAGGTACTGAATAGTTACAGATACAGAGTGACTGACGAAGAGAGGAAATCTCAGTGAAGAGAAAAGAACGCGGAGAAGAGAATACACAGGAATGGCTGAATACGTATGCGGATATGATCACACTGGTTTTGACGTTCTTTGTTCTCCTCTACAGTATATCAAATGTTAATATTACAAAACTGGAACAGATCGCCAATGCGATGCAGAAGAAGCTGGGGCTGGAGACAAACGTGGAACTGAACGACGTGCCTCCCGACCTAAAGTATCCGTCGGTCGGCGAGGATTCGGTGCCGAACGGGATACCGACGGATCAGCCTCTTACCGAGATGCAGAGCATGGCAAGCAGCGTCCAGCAGTACATGGATGATCAGAATATCCAGGTAAGCGTAACCAGCAGGGCGAACTATATGTATCTGAGATTCAAGAATGACCTTCTGTTTGGTCCGGACAGTTCCGTACTGCTTGATAACAGTAAGTCGGCGCTGGATTACATAGGAACGATGCTCAGGGAAGACAATGGGGAGATCAGTGCGGTCTACATTAACGGCCACACGGCGGAATCGGCGGGATCGCTGGTGAACGACAGACTCCTTTCATCCGAACGGGCGGCAAATGTGGCGGTTTATCTGGAGGAAAAGGCCGGGGTGGATCCCAGGAAGATGATCACCAGAGGATACGGCAAATACTACCCGATCGCAGATAACACCACAAAAGAAGGCAGGGAGCAGAACCGGCGCGTCGACATGATTATTCTGGGACAGGATTTCCAGATGTCCGATGTGGCCGAAGAAGATGCGGAGATATTTAATCCGGTATCACCCTTTGATGTACCCGGTGCTAAGAATTCAGAACAGGAAGGGGAGAAAACCAGTGATTAAATCGTACGATTTTAAATCTCCTAAAAAGTTTACAAAAGAGCGTATGAGTACCGTGGAAAATCTGTACGATGGATTTTCACGGTCTCTTGCTACTTATCTTACCGGACTTTTACAGGCGTACTGCGAAGTAAATATTATTAATATAGAAGAAAAAAGGTATCAGGAATATGCGGGACAGATCGAGGATCAGTCCCTGTTTGGCATTATCAGCCTGATGCCGGAGAACAAAGATTATAATGAAGCTCCTCTAATCCTGGAGATTGAACCGTCCCTGGGATTTTTTATGATCGAGCGGCTGCTCGGCGGACCCGGCACGGAATATGAATTCCAGAGAGATTTCACAGACATTGAGAAAGCAATCCTGGAATTTATTCTGAAGAAAATGACGGGACTTATGGACGATGCCTGGAACGGCTATATTGAAATGCAGGCAACGCTGACCGGTCTGGAGACGAACCCTCATCTGCTGCAGCTCAGTGCGCCGGAAGATGTGTCCGTTATCGTCCAGATAGAGGTGAATGTCAATAACTTATCGACCCGTATGCATCTTGTGATGCCTGCATCCAACGTGGAGGAGCTTACCTCCAAATTCGGCTATAAATTTGCCGTTGGCGTAAGGAAACAGGATCAGGAGAAGAGCCTGGTGCGCCGCACCTCGATTACCCAGCATCTGCTGGACTCGGAGGTGGAGCTGAGGGCGGTTCTGCATGATTTTGAACTGGATGCCCAGGATATTTTAGAGCTACAGGCAGGGGATGTCATTCCACTGACCAAACTGATTAACAGTGATGTGGAGCTGTATGTGGAGGATAAGAATTGTTTTCAGGCCAGAATCGGTCACACGAAACTCAGAAAAGCAGTTCAGATCAGTAAGATTTTATAAACAGGGGGACGGGGCTCATGCCTGAAATCGAAAAAGACGCGGCGTTAGAGATGATGAACGCGATTACCCTGATGATGGGGGATAAATTAAAACAGCTTCTGGGCAGAAAGTCCCGGATTGAATGCAGGGAAGTACGGCGCATTATACCGGAAGGGCTGGAACTCGAACTTCCGCGCAGCACCGTGGCCGTGGAGGAGGACCGGGCGGCAGGGCAGAAACAGATACGGAACCTCTACATATTTGAAAAAGAGACGGTAAGCCGCATCACCAATTTTATCATGGGAGTCGACGCGGATGCCTACAATCCTCTGGATGAAGTGGCGCTCAGCACGTTTAAAGAAGTGTTGTCCCAGTGTATCCGGATCGAGGAGGCCCAGCTTCAGACGCTTCTAAACGTCCAGCAGACGGGCACGGTCGGAGAGCTGATAATGTCGGAGAGCGCACGGGATATAGAGCAGCGACTCAGGGACTGGAATAACGGGATTCTTCAGTTTGTCCGCTTTGGCCTGGAAATTGAAGACGTGATGAAGGCGGAGTTCTACAAGATTACAACGGACGGACTCTTTGCATCCATGGAAGATGAAACCAGGGAAGACGGCCAGGGCGTCTCTGGTCAGGACATCCAGGATGTTCAGGAAAGAAACAGGAAGAAAAGGCCGATTTCAGTGAAGACCGTATCATTTCCGGAGTTTAAGATGGAGGAGACCGAGAACACGGTATCGGATATCGGTGAGGACCGGAAAAAGATCCGAGACATTTCCCTCAATATTTCGGTGCAGATCGGAAGAGCTGTCTGCAAGATGAAGGATATCCTCGATATGCAGGAAGGCCAGGTGCTGATGCTGGACAAACAGGCAGGCGCGCCGGCGGATGTTGTGGTTAACGGGATCCTGATCGGAAGAGGGGATGTGCTGGTATCCAATGACAATTTTGCCGCCAGAATCACGGAAATTATCGGCAAGAAGGAATAGCTATGACGGCAGTAAAACTCGTTTTATATTTTATAGTATTGATCGCCATCTTGTTTTTGGCATATTATACGACAAAATTAGTAGGCAATGGGATGGGAAGGAAACAGGACTCGGGCGGTATCCGCGTATGGGAGCGGACAGCGGTTGCCAGGGACAGTTTCCTTCTTGTTGTGGAAATACAGGGAACATTTATGGTTTTGGGGGTATCCCCGTCGGGAATACAGAAGATTTGTGATCTGGATTCCTATGATCCGGCGAAGAATGCGGATGCCGGGAAGACAGCCGCCTCTTCGTTCACTTCGGTGTTTGCAAAGCAGCTAAGAGACCGGCAGAACGGGAAAGGGCCGGATTTGTAAAGAGCGGAATAAGGACAAAAGAACGTAAACTGATATACAGATACAGGGGAGATACAGATGATGGAACAGCAGATAGAGGTGCACAAATTAAAGAAAAAAATGATGGCGGCTGCCGGTCTGATGATCCTGACGGCGGTCTTTGTTTTTTCATTTTATAAAACATCCTATGCGGGCGGCTTTTCGATCCAGTATGACAATGGAAACGGAGCCAATTCCCTGGACTCTCTGGATGTGCTGTTTCTTTTCCTGTTCCTTGCGGTGGTTCCGTCGTTTATTATCATGATGACGAGTTTCACAAGGATTATTATTGTGCTCTCGTTTCTGCGGAATGCATTGGGAACACAGCAGTCGCCGCCAAACCAGATTCTGGTCGGGCTGGCGCTGATTCTTACGCTTTTTATCATGACCCCGGTAATCGCAAAGGTGAATACGGAGGCATACCAGCCGTACCGGAGCGGGGAGATAGCCAGGGAGGAGGCCTTTGACCGCGCGCAGGTTCCGGTGAAGGAGTTTATGCTGAAGCAGACGGAGAAGAAGAGCCTCGATCTGTTCATGCAGATTTCCAAAACGGATCCGGTGGTGCTGGAAGGCGTTGAAGGGCCGGAGCGTTATATGCAACTTGATCTGATTGTGATTGTGCCGTCCTTTATATTGAGTGAGCTGAACAGGGCATTTACAATGGGATTTTTGATTTTCCTTCCATTTTTGATTATTGACCTGGTGGTGGCCAGCACCCTGATGTCGATGGGTATGGTGATGCTGCCGCCGACAATGATAGCGCTGCCGTTTAAGCTGATGCTGTTTGTACTGGTAGACGGCTGGGACCTGGTAATCAAGACGCTGGTGCAGGGATTCAGATAAAGCGGACGAAACGGCAGTCCGGACAGGAGGTAAGAAGATGACGACATCGGAAGTAATGGAAGTATTAAAACAAGCAATGCTGGTTGCGTTTCAGATGGCCGGACCTCTTTTGCTTGTCAGTATCGTGGTAGGACTTATTGTAGCTATTTTTCAGGCGGCGACGCAGATTCACGAGCAGACCCTGACCTTTGTGCCGAAGCTCATCGTAATTGCGATTGTGCTTCTGGTGACCGGTTCCTGGATGCTGGGGGTCTTTACGGAATTTGTGCAGCACATTTTTTCCCTCATGGCCGGGCTGTAGAGGGTGATGATTATGGATGAAATTCTCAGTTATCTGGATGTCTTTCTCCTTGTATTTGTCAGGATGGGAGCCCTCCTGTGGATGAACCCGATATTTTCAAGAAAAAATGTACCGATGATGGCCAGGGTGGGACTGGTTTTTTCAGTGAGTCTTCTGCTGGCTCCGCTGCAGGATGGGGCGGCAGTGGCGGCGCTGGAACCGACTGATATGGTGTTTGCCATGATTCGGGAACTGGGAATCGGACTCCTGATGGGGATGGTATTCCAGATTTATTACTATATGCTCTATGTGGCCGGTGATTTGTTGGATACGGTATTCGGCCTGTCCATGGCGAAGGTCATGGATCCGGTTAGCAGCGTGCAGGCGTCGACCTGGGGCCAGATGTTGAATGTGCTGTTTGTACTCTATTTTTTTGCAACCGGAAGCTATCTGGTCATGATCAAACTCTTTGCCTATTCTTATGAGGTGGTACCGGTGGGCGCTTATATGATTCTGCTACCGCGGGTCACGGCGTATGTGCTCACCCTTTTTCATTCCGTGTTTATTCTGGTGGCAAAACTGGCGCTGCCATTTGTGGCGGCTGAATTCATACTGGAAGCGGCGATGGGGATTCTGATGAAACTGATCCCCCAGATACATGTATTTGTCATCAATCTCCAGACCAAGATCGCAGCCGGTATTCTACTGATGATGTTATTTGCACAGCCTTTGGGCGAATTTATAGACCGTTATGTTGTAAGTCTGATGGAGGATATGCAGAAGGTTCTGACACTGTTCTGATATGAGAGGGGGGATACTGTTTGGCTGCAGACGAGAAGACTGAGAAAGCCACTCCCAAACGGCGGAGGGATGAACGGAAAAAAGGACATATATTTCAGAGCCAGGATATCGTTGCGGTGGTATCGCTCCTGGTTCTTTTTAATGGGCTGAAACTGCTGGCTCCTTTTATGTATGAAAATATACGGAAGTGCGTCAGTCTTTTCTTCTCCTATGCAGGAACATCCTATCCGGTCAACCCCGCCAATGTAGGGGACAAGCTGTCCAAGGGGATGCTGCTTTTTATCGAGACAATACTTCCAATTGCCGGACTCAGTATCCTGGCGGCGGTTGCTGCGACAGCCGCCCAGACGCGGATGCTGTTTTCCATGGATGCGATTAAATTCAAGGCAAGCAAGATGAACCCAATCCAGGGAATGAAGCGGCTGTTTTCCATACGTTCTATGGTGGATTTGCTGAAAGCGCTTATTAAGGTCTCGGTTCTAACCTGGATTATTTTTGATGTGCTGAAAAACAGGCTCCACGAATTCGCGCGTCTGATGGATGGGAGCGTGGCGGGGGCGATTGCCTATGTCGGTTCCACGATGACGTCGATGGTAAATACCGTAGGCGCGATTTTTATCTTTATTGCCGTATTTGATTTTCTCTTCCAATGGTGGGAGTATGAAAAAGATATGCGCATGAGCAAGCAGGATGTGAAGGAAGAGTATAAGCAGACGGAGGGAGATCCGCAGATAAAAGGCATGATCCGCCAGAAACAAAGGGCGATGGCATCCAGAAGAATGATGCAGAAGGTGCCGGAAGCGGATGTGATTATCAGAAACCCAACCCATTTTGCGGTGGCTCTTTCCTATAATACGGATCAGGACCGCGCGCCGCGTGTGGTGGCCAAGGGAGCGGACCGTGTAGCGCTTAAGATTGTTGAGATTGGCGAGGCGAATGGCGTCTATATAATGGAAAACCGGCCGTTGGCCCGCGGACTGTATGAAAATGTGGAGCTGGACATGGAAATTCCGGAAGAATTTTACCAGACAGTGGCGGGAATTCTCGCTTTCGTATATAATCTAAAGAAGAAGACGGACGGAGGTAAACACTGACGGATGATCGGCATACGGGGTATGGATGAAGATGGAAAACAACATGATTGTTTTTGATAAGGTAAGTAAGGTTTACCAGACGGGGCAGAAGGCCTTAAAGCAGGTAAACATGACAATAGAAAAGGGAGAGTTTGTATTTCTCCTGGGAGACAGCGGTGCGGGTAAGACGACATTTCTGGATCTGATCCTGAAGGAGACGGAACCGACGGAAGGGGAAATTACGGTAAACGGAATTCTGCTGAGTCAGTTGAAACAGAGGCAGGTATACCGCTACAGACGTTTTCTGGGCGTTGTTTTCCAGGACTTTAAACTGTTTTCTGATTTTAATGTATATGAAAATGTGGCATTTGCCCAGATGGTCAACGAGACGCCTCCGGCGCAGATAAAAGAACAGGTGATGACGGCGCTCACCAGGGTGGGGCTGGAACGGAAGATTAAGAATTATCCGGATCAGTTATCCGGTGGAGAGAAGCAGCGTGTGGCCCTGGCAAGGGCGATTGTGAATAAACCGGCCCTGATACTGGCCGATGAGCCGACAGGCAACCTGGATCAGAAAAATGCGGCTGAGATCATGTGGCTCCTGGAGAAGATCAATGAGGCAGGTACAACGGTCATTGTAGTGACCCACAACCGGGATATCGTGAAACGGATGCAGAAACGGGAAATTACACTTCAGCACGGCAAGGTGATAATGGACAGCAAACGGGGAGGATATTTCTATGAGCCTTAAGACATTTTCATACCTGTGCAGGCTGGGATTTAAAAACACATGGAGAAATAAGGTATATACGATCGCATCGGTTGTCACGATGACGGTCTGCATCTTTCTGTTCGGCCTTTTTTACCTGGTCGTACTCAATGTCAACACGGCCATCAGGAACACGGAAAAAGACGTGGCGGTTGTAATATTTTTCGATGATAATGTGCCTGCCGGGCGCGTGGATGAAATCGGGGAACTGCTCCGGGCACGCCCGGAAGTGACTAATACGGTCTACACTTCTTCGGAGGAGGCGTGGAATACATTCCGTGACACATATTACGAAGGAGAAAACCTGCTGGAAGGCGTGTTTGAGGAGGATAATCCGCTGGAACACTCCAACAACTATAAGGTGTTTTTAAAAGATGTGGAGAGCCAGGAGAAATTTGTGGCCTATGTAGGGCAGTTGGACGGAGTCAGAAGTGTCAGAAACTCGGCGGACACGGTAAAGGCGGTACTGAAAATGAAAATTGCCATTTCCACAATTACGTTTGGAAGTGTCGTTGTCATTGTACTGATGTCGGTGCTGCTGATCTATAATACGCTGGCGATCGGAATAGCGGCACAGAGGGAGAAGACCCAGGCGATGCTGCTGATGGGAGCAAGGGACATTTTTATTAAGATCCCGTTTATCATTGAGGGACTGATTATGGGAATTGCGGGTATGGTCCTGCCCATAGTACTTTTATATTTTACATACCGCTGGGGAACAGAATTTGCGGTTACACAGTTTCATCTATTTGGGGAAGGGATACGCCTTTTACCGCTTCCGTCCGTATTTCCGGGAGTCGTGCGCGCCTGCGCGGCCGTGGGAATCCTATCCGGCTGTCTGGGCAGCATGTTTGCCATGGCCAGGCTGAAACGGTAAGACGGTGATTAAGACTGACAGGGGGACATCATGAATCGAATCACATATATGGTTTTAAGAAACATTTTCAGAGCTCCGTGGTGGATGTTTAATATATGGAAGATGGGCCGCAAGAGCGACACTCATACACAGGAGGAACGGTATAACTATCTGAAAGGCGTTGTGGGAAAGGTAAATAAGACGGGCCGTGTCAATGTGACGGGATACGGTGAGGAGAACATCCCGGCTCAGGACGGTTTTATTCTTTTTCCCAATCATCAGGGACTGTTCGACATGCTTGCGATTATAGACACATGCCCAAGGCCTCTCAGCGTTGTCGTTAAGAAAGAGGTTTCCAATGTTTTTCTGGTCAAACAGGTTCTGGAGCTTTTAAAAGGAATTCCGATGGACCGCCAGGATATCCGGGAATCTCTGCGAATTATTAATCAGATGACTGAAGACGTGAAAAATGGCAACAATTATGTTATCTTCCCCGAGGGAACCAGAAGCAGGGAAGGGAATCAGATATTGAAATTCAAAGGGGGAACCTTTAAAAGCGCGTTTAATGCCAGGTGTCCCATTGTACCCGTTGCGCTGATTGACAGCTATAAACCGTTTGGCGTTTCTTCTATTAAGAAGGAAACAGTTCAGGTTCACTATTTGGAGCCGATTCCATATGAACAATATATGGGACTAAAGACGGTAGAAATCGCAGATATAGTGCATGAACGGATACAAAATAAGATTAATGAAAATATATAAAAATATCTGGAAAAACAGGCTTGACAACCCAAATCTTATTTAGTATAATTGACAATGCGCTCGACATGAGCATGTCCAATGCGCAGAACTAAATAGTATTAAGTAATAACTGCGGAGAAATACTCAAGAGGCCGAAGAGGCGCCCCTGCTAAGGGTGTAGGTCGGGTAACCGGCGCGAGGGTTCAAATCCCTCTTTCTCCGTTTTCATTTTTGAAAAGAACCTATTGAATATAATGTTTAAATAATTTGAAAAAAGTGTTGACACTGACTGAGAGTTATGATATGATATTCAAGCTGCTGAAAACGAGCAGCGGTTCAAAAAAAGAAATTCAAAAAAATGAAAAAAGTTGTTGACAAACAAAAGCAACTGTGATAAGATATAAAAGTTGCTGCTGAGAACAAACGACAGCATTCAACAACAAAGAACCTTGAAAACTGAACAGTATGTAAAACCTTGAAAATTCTTAAAGAACAAAGG
>NZ_URHZ01000034.1 GCF_900547735.1 uncultured Clostridium sp.
TGATTGCCCCGTCCGCCGGCTTCAGGGGCTGATTGTCTCTTTCGTCAAGTGGGGGAAACGGTATTGTCCCAGCCACTACGCGGTTACGGTGCTTTTACATTCTGCCGGATTCTCAGGACAAAAAATAGTGCCGGATTCTAATTCTAAAGCTGAATCAAGGCAAAACCGAAAGCCGATTCTAACTCTATAACAGAATCCAACACTAAATCTAAATCTGTATTCTATCCAAAGCAGATTTCAGTACATAATTTGAACCTGCTTCTAAACTCAGGTACAGAAACCAACAGCCAAATCTCTACCAAACCTCTCCAATCCCGGCCAGGCGTCATTCCCTAAGCATCCGGGAAAACGTAGTGCCCTCAACAATACGTCTCCCCCTGAAAGAAACAGAACAAATCAGCCGCCGCAGGCCGGGGTTCGGGATGGCGAAAACCATCGCGTCTTCAGTCCCGCCGACAGACTGCCCTGGGAAGAAGGGAGAAAACTTTCCGAAGGAGACATTGAAGCCCGCCAGTGCTTAGCGAGGTCTTATCGAGCTTAGCATCTGATGCGCGCTTCACAAGCGGGAGCGGGTCCCCGTAGGAATTTTTTCTCCCGGATTCCCCTCTCCATACCCATCCCCGGGACTGAAGACTCATACACTCCCTCTCACCATCCCGCCCCCCGGCCGTCACCGGCGGCGTTCTCACTCTCCCAATCTATATCACATTGGTCCAAAGTGAATAGCCTGTGCAATAATCAGCATCACAGTTCCCGTTGCCATCCAGATCAGGAACAGTTTCCACATGAATTTCATCCATCTGTCATAAGGAATATTGGCAGCGCTGATGATTCCCATAAGAGCTGTGGAGGTAGGAAGCACGTAGTTACAGAATCCGTCTCCGAAGTTGAATGCGAGTACCGCCGTCTGCCTTGTAATTCCCAGCAGATCCGCAAGCGGAGTCATAATCGGCATAACTGCAGCCGCCTGGCCGCTGCCTGATGTCAGGAATACGTTGATTACCGTGTTGGCAATCAGCATGGCCGGAGCCTGGAGCATGGCCGGAACGACGTTCAGGCCGCCTGCCAGGGCATGTACAACGGTGTCGATGATGTTGCCCGATTTCATAATGCTTGAGATGGCGCTTGCCATACCGATAATGAATGCGGCTCCCAGCATCTTCTTACATCCTGCCAGGAAATCTTTTGAAATCTTAGACGGTCCGAAGCCCGCAATCGCGCCTTCGACAACAGCCAGTCCCAGGAATATTGCCGCAGTTTCTTCCATGTCCCAGTCCATCTTAATTCCGCCGTAAACAATGGCGATCAGGGAGGCAAAGAACGCAATCATAATCAGGACTTTTCTTAAATCCATGGTTCCGAATGTTTCAAGATCCGCATTCTCCTTGAACTCGCTTGTCTGATCCAGGTCGTACATCGGGCTCAGTTTCGGATTTTTATGCACTTTCATTGCATAGCGGATCAGGTAAATATTGGTTACCACATAGAAAACCGCAAAACAGACAAAGCGGTAGGCAACGCCTGAGTAAAGAGGCAGTTCCGCAATCTTCTGCGCCACGATAGTCGTGTTGATGTTTAACGGGCCTGTGGAGAATCCAACGGCTCCGCCTAACAGGATGATGGCGGCTCCCGTGATGGAGTCAAGTCCCATCGCCATTGCCAGCATAACCATGATTGGAGCAAAGGCAATAAAGAGGTTTACCCCCTGTGTCGTACAGATCAGGGCAAATACAAGAGTCAGGATCGGGATGAAAATATATAATTTACCCGAAAATCTCTTGGCCAGTTTTGCAACGATGGCATGAAGAGCGCCTGTCTCCGTCACCATGTGGAATGCACCGCCGGCAAAGAGAATCACCAGCATCAGATCAATCTTACTGATAAATGCTTTTACAATAAAAAGCGGTATTAAAAACGGGTTCACCGGCGTCCTGTCAATGTAGCTGAACTGGGACGGATCGATTACCTTGATTCCCTCGGCGTTCTCCACCCTTACATACGCTCCCGCCGGAATAATCCAGGTCAGGACAACTGCCGCCAGGATAATCACACCAATGATGACAAAGGTATGCGGCATCTTAAATTCTTTTTTCGTCTTCTCGCTCACTTTCGTTCCCCCTTAATTCATTTTCATCTCATCAGCCAGTCTCTCGGCAAATTCTTTTTTCACCGATTCAAGAAGCTCCGGCTGCATCACAAGATCCAGTGCCGAACCGGCCAGAATCTTTGCTCCGTAAATAATTGCCTCATGGGCTTCGCTGCTCTTTCCCGCATCGACATAGTCCTGTGAATGGGATGCCGCATCCTCTTTTACGAATGCCACCCTGATACAGGAACCCGGTACGCGGTGCATGATGTTGCCGAAATCGGTGGAGCCTGTTTTTTCTCTTGCAGGCCTGATTCTCGGCGCCTCTGCCAGGGACGCGTTTGCCATCAGGATATCATTTAAGGCCAGACACGGAATCTTGCTGTCGATTCCCTTTTCTTCAATGATTTCCACTTCCGTTTCCGTCATCATCGCCGCACCCTGAAGCACTTTCTTAAAACGTTCAATCACCGTGTCAAGGTAGGTACGGCTGTAGGAACGGACATAAAAGCTGGCCTCCGCGGTCGCCGGAACGATATTGGCGGGAGTACCTCCGCAGTTTACAATGGTATAGTGCATTTTCACATCATCCGCAACGTGTTCCCGGAGGAATTCCACTCCCTGGCATGCCATGATAAGTCCGTCCAGGGCGCTTCTCCCCTTCTCGGGTTTCACGGCCGCATGGGCGCTGACTCCATGGAAAATGATTTTGAACTTGGAAAGCGCCAGGCTTTTCACATCCACCTGGGTTGCGCCGCTTCCATGCATCATCAGGGCCACATCCAGTTCTTCAAATGTGCAGCCGTTCTTCACCATCATAATTTTACCGCTGACACTCTCTTCCGCCGGAGTTCCATACACGGTTACCGTATAGTTCTCCTCTGTATCAGCATTCTTAAGCGCAGCCGCAGCCGCCAGAATCGACGGTCCCTGGAGCTGGTGCCCGCAGGCATGGCCGATTTCGGGGAGAGCGTCATACTCACACAGAAGGCCGATGTTCGGGCCGCCGTTTCCATGGCGGTAAATTGCCCTGAATGCAGTCTCCACTCCCGCTACCCGGCGTTCCACCGAAAACCCCTCTTTTTCCAGCCACCCGGTCAGCAGCCCAAAGGCATGATGTTCGTTCAGCCCCAGTTCAGGATGGTCGAAAATATCATCGGACATAGCTGCCATCTGAGGTGCGATTGTATCTATGTACCGGTACATTTTCTCTTTTTCCATTACCATAAAAATACCTCCTTCAATCTGATACACTCAGTATATCGATTCAGGAGGTATTTGTATAATTTATAGTTTTTATAATTTGTATTAGGAAAATATATATTCCTTTCCCTGTTCACTGATTAACTTTATAAAATGCTGCATATATTCCGGCACGTACATTCCCTGCCGGTATCCGGCCACAAAGGCGGTCTTTCTGGGGGATTCGCCCATTGTGTAGTAATTGACCTTTTTTCTGTATTTCATATTACCGGCATAGCTTTCCCTGTTGAAACTGATTCCCAGGCCCTCGGCCGTCATCTGAATGGCCGTCTCAATATTCCGGATCACCTGGATTTTTCCCGGGTGCACGCCCGCATCCTTCAGGGCGGCATCCACATCGGCACGGATACTCTGGTTCGGGTGCTGCAGAATCAGGTTTTCCCCTTCCAGCCAGTTGAGGTCCAGGTTTCTGTAGCGGGATCCTTCCACATAGACCGCCTTCTCATTCAGGGGATGAATCTGCGGCACCGCAATCAGCAGCTCCTCCTCAAAGAGCACCTGATACTCCATATCCTTTCGGATGGCGGCGGAATTCATCAGAACGAGATCCAGTTCATACCGCTCCAGCATCTGGCTCAACTCCCACATGTTGCCTTCCCGGATCACCACTTCAATGCCCGGATATTCACTTGCAAACCGGTAGAGGACCGGAGGAAGGAGCCACGTCTCACGGCGCAGCTGCACCCCGACGCGTATTTTTCCTCTTTTATTATTCATCAGACCTGCCAGCGCCTCGTCGAATTCCTTCTTGAGCTCCAGCATCTTTCTCGCCTTTTCCACATAGAGTTCGCCTGCATAGGTCAGGACAAACCGCTTACCGGCCCGCTCAAACAGCTTTGTGCCCAGTAGTTTTTCCAGATTATTGATATAGATACTGAGGGCCGGCTGGGATATATACAGCCTGTCCGCCGCCTTGGTGATGTTGCCGCATTCCGCCAGCACACAAACGTAAGTCTGTTCTTTCAGGTTCATCGTAAACTTCCTTTCCTGCTCTACTCCCGTGCGGATACCGTGTGGATGCCCCAGGGATATGATGGATAACATTTTGCAACTAAAAAGTATCGAATTGTTAAAGCAGTACTATTTTATCACAGAATATAATTTTATAAAACTTATATATTTTTAATTTTATATTTATTTTTTAAATATATATTTCATTTTATTCCAAAAAAGGGATTAACCGCTCTCTTACGCTTCCTGTGTGCGGAGTAAGCCGTCAAATTTTACGGATTTCACCGCCTCCGAAGCTCAAATTTTCCGTTGAAAGGCTTTCCCTGTCATGATATGATAGACGGGCTGCAAATTTTGCTGCAAATCATATTCGATAAGGGGGAGATTCTATGGAACAACTGGAATCAATACTGACAAAAATCAATTCAATACTCTGGGGGAACTGGCTCGTCTATGTTCTTCTTGCGCTGGGCGTTCTCTACACCTTTGCCAACGGCTTTGTCCAGCTCCGCCACTTCCGATTTATCATGAAAAAAACACTGATCGACTCATTTAAATCCCGAAACGTGGACAAGGGCAGCGGCTCCATTTCCACCTTCAAGGCCATGATGGTAACCCTGGCCGGTAACGTGGGGGGCGGCAATGTAGTCGGCGTCGCCACCGCAATCGTGACCGGCGGCATGGGCGCCGTATTCTGGATGTGGTTCGCCGCATTCTGGGGCATGGCATTAAAATATGGAGAGATCGTCCTTTCCCAGCTCTACAGAGGGCGTGACAGTGACGGTAACCTGCTCAGCGGCCCCATGTACTACATCCGTGACGGCCTGAAAATGCCCTGGCTGGGCGTTGTCATCGCCGTTCTCATGTGTCTGAAGATGATGGGAGCCAATCTGGTGCAGTCCAACACCATCTCCGGCATTTTAAGCACCCAGTACGGTGTACCGACCTGGCTTGTGGGCGTTCTGCTGATTGCGCTTTTAATGTGCATCACCCTGGGCGGGCTGAAACGAGTGGCCGATATCGCCACCTCCCTCGTGCCCACCATGTCCGTCTTCTATATTATAATCGGCATTCTGGTCATCCTGTTAAATATCAACCAGGTTCCGGCCGTGTTTGCCGAAATTTTCACCGAGGCGTTCTCGATGAAGGCCGTTGCCGGGGGAACCGGAGGTTTCATCATGGCAAAAGCCATGCAGTACGGCATCACCCGCGGCATGTATTCCAATGAGGCAGGCGAGGGAACCGCTCCATTTGCCCACGGCTCCTCCATTGTCGAACATCCCTGTGAAGAGGGTATCACCGGCGTGACCGAGGTGTTTCTGGATACAATCATCATCTGTACCATTACCGCGCTGGTGGTCGGCGTAACGGGTGTCTATAAAACCGACGGTATGAACGCCACCGTAATGGCTCTCACCGCATTCGGCACCGTATGGGCGCCGCTCAAGCACCTGGGTGCATTTGCCCTCCTGGTATTCTGCTTTACCACGCTGATGGGCCAGTGGTTCAATGCCGCCAAAAGCTTTAACTACGCTTTCGGCCCAAAGGTGACCGGAAAGATCAAATATATTTATCCGTTCCTCTGCATCATCGGCGCCATCCAGAAAATCAGCCTAGTGTGGACCATCCAGGATTTGGCGATGGGACTCGTCATCATCCCCAACATGATCGCATTAATTGTCCTGTTCCCTCAGGTGAGAAAGCAGACAAAGGACTACTTCTCCAATCCGAAATTCTATCCGCAGGCCGCTTCCAAAAAGCGGTAGAATCCCAGATACGGAAGGAATTTTACGACCGGCAGTGAAATGGCGCTTTCACAGACATTCCGCTGCTGAGAGCAGAAAAAGGATTACCCACGGCCCGGCCGGATGGGTAACCCTTTTTTCTGCTCATTTCTATTTCTTATTACGCTTTATTTTCTTTCGTCCTTAAATGTTTCTGCGAAGTCCGTCAGCTTATCGCTTCGGAACCAATCTTATAAGTCCACTCTCCGTCCGAATATTGGGCCGTTATGTCGTTCAGGTAGTAGGCTCCCGTACCGCTTCTGTACTTCGTGGCATTGCATTTCACTTTGTTCCCCTTTGCTGAAAGTTCCTGCAGAGTGATAAGGATTCCGTTCTCAATTCCTTTTTCCCGGTCCATAAGTCCTTCCGCGGTCAGTTCTTCTGCCGTTGCCTGCCTTCCCCAGACTCCGTAATAGCCTCCCGACAGATAGGCAAGGCCCTCCTTCTCGCCCGCAGTCAGGGAAGTAACTCCTGTAAAGTCAAAATAACTCTCTGAAATCCCCTCGTTAAGCCCCGAATCTTTCTCCGCCAGTTCCTTCATGATCCCGGCATAGAGCGCGAATTCCCTGCTGCCCGTTTCCCCGGTGAGTCTCAGCTTATCAAAAGTAAACTGCGCCGGGTAAGTTTCCTGAACCATTCCATTCCAGAACAGTTCCACAATCATGCCCTGCTTTAAATCGGAAATCTCTATCTTTCCGCCTTTTTCATCCTCCAGAAGCGGACCGTAGCCTGCCGTATAAAGACCATACTCTTTTTCCGGATCTATGACCAGAATATAGGTATCCTTTACCTCCAGGATTTCATATCGTGTTCCGCCCGCGGAATAATCGGGCGCATCATTTGCATTTTCATTTCCCGGCCCGCTCTCTCCCGCCGCGTCAGTCTGTTCAATCCCTCCCGCAGACCCGCTTTGAGAGATTCCTGCCGTCTTATCCGCCGCTCCGGCCTGGGACCCGCCGCATCCGTATAAAAACGTCATGCCCGCGATCAGGGCCGCGCCCAGACACCGCCTCACCATGGTTCTTTTCATAATCGTCTCCTCCTCTTCTATCTTTACTGCCGCAGCCTGTGTTTCTGTCTTCAGCCTGTAGTTTTGTCCTAAGACTGTAGTTCTGTCCTAAGACTGTAACTCTGTCTTTAGCCTGTAGTTCTGTCCTTAGCCTGTAGTTCTGTCCTTAGCCTGTAGGTTCTATCCCAAACTTCCAATATCCACCAGATTTACAGTCTCATTATATCAGAGGTGGAAAAACGATGTGTTACCTTTCGTTTAAAGTTTTATTACAATCACGGCGGCTTTTTATATCATGGGGGCCATGGGCTTCGGACATAAAAACCGCCCGCCATGCCGGAACCGGATTCCGGGCATGTGCGGGCAGTTGATGGTTAACGGGCACTGATCATTCGTTCTCTTTCACAACAGCGGCTGATCGGCCGTCATTACCTGTTCTCTTCCACAAACTTTCTGATATTGGAGGCGTTGACGTATTTTTTAATCTCTCCGTCTTTTCCGACCTGGACAAGGGTAGGGGCCTGCATGATGCCGAAACGGTCGGACATCTCCGGGTTTTCCTCGGCGTCCACCACCTCGTATTCCCTGTCTTTCAGGAACTCTTTGGCAATTTTACAGTTAGGGCATGTCTTTGTCGTAAAGAGGTAGATACCCTCACCGGCTCCATTCCCCGGCTCTGCCGTTTCCTGTCCCCTGTTCCCGTTCTCCTGCGGTTCCAGGATCAATTTCTTTCCGTTCTTCAGTACGGAACGCGTCATGTCGTAAGACGTCCTGTCCTTATACTCCTGCGTCTTACCCTCATTCCAGTTCTGCACCGGACGGTAATATCCGGTGATACGGCTGTATACCTCCGCTTTCTTTCCACAGACAGGGCAGGTAAAGTGTTCGCCGATCAGATAACCGTGCTCCTGGCAGATGGAGTAAGTCGGTGACAGGGTGTAATACGGCAGCTTGTAATTCTCGGCTATCGTGCGCACCAGCTTGGCCGCCGATCTCCAGTCGGGCAGCTTCTCTCCCAGGAACGCATGGAACACCGTGCCCGAGGTATAAAGCGTCTGAATCTCATCCTGGACGTCCAGGGCGTCAAAAATATCGGCCGTATAACCCACCGGAAGATGGGAGCTGTTAGTATAATACGGCGTCTCGCCAGGCTGGCCTGCGGCGATGATATCCGGGAAATGCTTCCTGTCGTGCTTTGCCAGACGGTAGGAAGTGGATTCCGCCGGAGTCGCCTCCAGATTGTAGAGATCGCCGTACATTTCCTGGTAGTCGGAGAGGCGTTCCCTCATGTGGTTCAGCACGTTCTTGGTAAACTCCTGTGTCTCCTCATGGGTCATATCCTTGCGCAGCCATCTCGCATTGAGTCCCGCCTCGTTCATGCCCAGAAGGCCGATGGTGGAAAAATGGTTGGCAAAGGTTCCCAGATAGCGTTTTGTATACGGATAGAGGCCGTTATCCAGAAGCTTTGTGATAACCTCCCTCTTGATATGTAACGAGCGTGCGGAAATATCCATCATGTGGTCGAGGCGTCTGTAGAAATCCTCCTCGTTCATCGCCAGGTAAGCGATTCTCGGCATGTTGATCGTCACAACGCCCACGGAACCGGTACTCTCGCCGGAGCCGAAGAATCCGCCCGTCTTCTTGCGCAGCTCGCGCAGATCCAGTCTTAACCGGCAGCACATGCTCCTGACGTCGCTCGGCTGCATATCGCTGTTGATATAGTTGGAAAAATACGGCGTTCCGTATTTGGATGTCATCTCAAACAGGAGGCGGTTGTTCTCCGTATCGGACCAGTCGAAATCCTTTGTGATGGAGTAGGTCGGGATTGGATACTGGAATCCGCGTCCGTTGGCGTCCCCCTCGATCATCGTCTCGACAAAGGCCTTGTTAATCAGATCCATCTCCGTCTTACAGTCTTTATATTTAAAATCCATCTCTCTGCCGCCGACAATGGCATTCATCTCGGCCATATCGTCCGGGACGGTCCAGTCCAGGGTGATATTGGAGAATGGAGCCTGGGTTCCCCAGCGGCTCGGCGTATTTACGCCGTAGATAAAGGATTCAATGCATTTCTTTACGGCATCGTATGATAAATTATCAACTTTTACAAAGGGCGCAAGGTATGTATCAAAAGAGGAAAATGCCTGAGCTCCCGCCCACTCGTTCTGCATGATTCCGAGGAAGTTGACCATCTGGTTGCACAGTACGGAGAGATGCTTGGCCGGTGAGGAGGTAATCTTACCCGGGATTCCGCCCAGTCCTTCCATCAGAAGCTGTTTTAAAGACCAGCCTGCGCAGTAGCCTGTCAGCATCGACAGATCGTGCAGATGGATGTCCGCATTCCTGTGAGCCTCGGCGATCTCATGATCATAAACCTCGGAGAGCCAGTAGTTTGCCGTTACCGCTCCGGAGTTGCTTAAAATGAGTCCGCCCACCGAATAGGTGACCGTGGAGTTCTCCTTAACGCGCCAGTCCTCCACCTTAACATAGTTGTTGACCACATCCTTGTAATCCAGGATGGTCGCTTTCATGTTACGGATTTTCTCTCTCTGTTTTCTATATAAAATGTACGCCTTGGCAACTTCCGTGTAGCCTGTCTGTTCCAGCACATGCTCCACGCTGTCCTGCACCTCTTCCACGCTGATTTTCCCTTCCGACATCTTGGACTGGAAATCGGCTGTAACTCTCAGGGATAACAGTTCCAGAATCTCCTGATTATAGTCATTCTTCGTCGCCTTAAAGGCCTTCTTAATTGCGTTCGTAATCTTTCCCAGATTAAATTCCGCCACTTCTCCGTCACGCTTTATAACGCTGATCATTTTCCCTACTCCTTTCATCCTGCACCCAAAGAGGGTTCGTCTCCAATTATAGCAGATGGCATAATAAAACACAATATCTGGTTTGTTTTTTTTAAAGATACCAGATATTGTGTCTTGTTTTGTCAAAAACTCGTGAAATTAACGTTGAATATTGATAACAGTGAAGCAACGGGTGATTCCGTCCGATGTTTTTACCGCTGTTTTTTTCTTTCTATCATCATCCGTCCGTCATCAGACCGGAATATAATTCGGTCGGCACGTATGCCGTCACCATAATCCCGTCATCCCGGTACTCTTCCGAAAGGAGCTGGCCGTACCTTCGGATGGTCTGAATCTTTCCCGCATCTTTATAAGGATACAGTTTTTCCAGGAAGATTTTCCGGCTCCGCAGAATGGTCTCCAGAATCTCCGTCAGCTCATTAAGCCCTCCGCCCGTTTTGGCGGAAACCCTCACCTGGTAGTCGGACTGCAGATCCTTAAGAATCACTTCGTGCTCCAGCCGGTCGATTTTGTTAAATACCGTGACCACGGTCTTATCCGTGATCTCAAGTTTCCTCAGCGTCTCATAGACGATGTGGATCTGAGTGTCCATCTGAGGGTTGGAACAGTCTACCACGTGAAGGATGATATCGCTGTATCTGGCCTCCTCCAGGGTGCTCCGAAACGCCTCAATCAGATGGTGGGGAAGTTTTCTGATAAACCCAACCGTATCGGTCAGCAGAATCTGCTGCCCGCTGGGCAGTTCCATCCCCCTTGTGGTGGGATCGAGGGTGGCGAACAGTTTGTCCTCCGCCAGGATTCCGGCTCCCGTCAGTTTATTAAGCAGCGTGGATTTACCGGCGTTGGTATATCCCACAATCGCCGCCGACAACGTGTAGTTCCGGTCGCGCTGTTTTCTGGAAACCTCCCGGTGGCGCTTGACTTCCTCAAGCTCCGCTTTCAATTGTCCAATCCGATCGTGGATCAGACGGCGGTCCACCTCCAGTTTTTTCTCGCCGGGTCCCCTTGTTCCGATTCCGCCTCCCAGACGTGAAAGGGAGTTGCGCAGACCCACAAGGCGGGCCGCCCGGTACTTGAGCTGCGCCAGCTCCACCTGTATCTTTCCCTCGCTTGTAACGGCGTGGGCCGCAAAAATATCCAGGATGACCATCGTCCGGTCCATTACCTTCGTATCCAGCGCATTCTCCAGGTTGCGAAGCTGTGCCGGTGAAAGCTCGTCATCACAGATTACGCCTGTGGCGCCAAGCTCCCATACCCGCTCCCGCACTTCCTCGATCTTTCCCTTGCCGAGGTACGTGCCTGGATGAACGCTCTCCCTGTTCTGGATAATCTTATCCACCGTCACCGCGCCGGCCGTATCGGCCAGTTCTTCCAGTTCGTCCAGGGACTCTTTTGTATCATCATCATCGGAGGTGCTGACCGCAATCAGGATCACACGCTCCTCAAGCTCTTTTAAATCAATCAGTTCTGCCATATTCCTCCCGCCTCTAACGGCTCTCCAGAAATGTAATCTCTTTCTCCAGCTCAGGCGTGGAACCATACTCCGCCACATAGCTTCTGAAGGTCTCAAGCGCCTTTGCAAAATCGCCTCTCGTCTCATAAACTGCGCCTACGTTGTACATCATCTGACGGCTCTCTTCGGAACCGCCCATCGCAATCCCCTGTTCAAAATAGGAAATCGCCTCGTCAAAGCGCTCGGCCGCCATCATGCAGAGGCCCATCTGGTTGTAAATCCCGGGGCCGGAAATTCCGCTGTTTATGGCCGCTTCACAAAATTCCACCGCCTTATCGTAATTCCCCGCCGTCCTGTAGGCATCCGCAATCGAGGACACTGCAATCCCGGCTCCGGCCGCCGTCTTTTCCTCGCTCTTTACCGCCTCTTTTGCCTTCGCATACGTCTCGGCCGCCGTATCCGGATCCCCGGACATGGCTTCGGACGCCGCCTTGTAATACAGATACTCCGGCTCCTTCTCATCCACATCCGCCAGAACTGCGTACGTATGCGCAGCCGCCGTGTAGTCTTCCAGCATAAATTCCGCTTCGCCCCTGTATTTCAGTATATCCAGTTCGAAGGCATTTACAACTCCGTCCGCTTCTTTGAGGGCCAGCTCAAAGGATTCCACCGCCGACGCGTAATCGCCGCTTTTCACCTGTTCGATTCCTTTAAGCCTCGCCTCTTTTGCCGCTTTCGGCTCCCCGCATCCGCCCAGCATGAGCGCCGACGCGGTAAGCGCCGCAAGGACAATTGACGTTTCTTTTCTCATTAGTCCATACCTCGTATTCTCCGAATGATTCCCGAGTCCTTTTCCAATCAGACTTTTTTCAATCAGTTCTTTCCGGTGCTTCCGTGGCCGCCTCTGTCCTCGTGGCCGAGAGCCTGCGCCTCCTCGAATTCGATTGCCGGCTGGTGCTCCATGATGCGGAACTGGCAAATCCGGTCGCCGGTGTTAATCTTTGTATCCCTGAGGGCATAAGCCGGGAAGAACCACTGATCGTTATCGCCGCAGTAAGTCTCGTCAATGACGCCCATATGGTTTGTCTGGATGATTCCAAAGTTTTTAAATGTGCTGCTTCTCGGAACCACATGCGCCTCATATCCGTTCGGAAGTTCCATCGCCACACCAAGGGGAATCAGGGCAAATTCTCCCTGTTTCAGTTCGACATCCGCTGCGGCTCTCAGATCAATCCAGTCGGATTTCCCTGCAATATAATTGAGTTTTTCTATTTTGTCGGTAAAATATTTGATTTTGATTCTCATTTGTCTGTCTCCTCTGTCTGTGTAAAGTAAGGGCTGCCCGCCGTCTAACGCCATGGCCGCCGCGCCTCCTGCTTTGCAGTGCAGTAAGATTATAACATCCTTTTGGCCTGCGGTAAAGCAACTTATTGCCGTTCACACCGTATCCGGCCCCACGGTACTTGCCATTGCCACTCAACGCGGAAAACTGCCCCATCCAGACCGGAGCCTGGATGGGGCAGTTCCCAACGTAAACAAATAATATCAGGGATAAGGGTGTTTTACCCGAATCGTAATTATTCAGTACCTTCATAGTTACCCCGAATCTTACAAAATATTCATGAAGGTCGTAAGCACCATCGAGTTAAAGAAGTCTACAAACAGGCTTCCTACCAGCGGCACGATGAAGAATGCTCTCGGCGCCGGGCCGTATTTTTCCTGTAAAGCTCTCATGTTTGCCATTGCGTTCGGTGTGGCGCCCATACCGAATCCGCAGAATGCCGTCGTCATGGCTGCCGCTTCATAGTCACGGCCCATGATGTTAAATACTGCGTAGTTGGCGTAAAGGAACATTACCACGGTCTGTACAAGCAGGATGACAATCATCGGAAGCGCCAGTGCGGCAAGCTGCCACAGCTTCAGGTTCATCATCGCCATCGCCAGATAAAGGTTCAGGGAAAGACCGCCCAGCGCGTCGATTTCTTCCATCGGAAGTTCCGAGTTCTTTACGTCCCAGATGTTACGGATTGCTGCGGCACAGAGCATTGCGCCGATATATGCAGGCATTGTGAGGCCGATATTTTTAAAGAAAGCGAAAATTAAAGTTCCGATACCGATGGCAACTGCAAGAAATGCCGCTGCATTGGTAAATTTCTGTCCGTCGATCGGGGAACCGATCTCGTCATCTGCATTTCCTTCTGCCTTGGCAGTAGATTTAAGTCCCATTTTTTCAACACGTGCTCTTGCAATCGGCCCGCCCATCATACTTCCTGAAACAAGGCCGTATGTAGCTGCCGCCAGGGCAACGGTAAGAGCTCCCGATACTCCGTATGTCTGTTCGAGAAGAGGTCCGAAGGAACCCGATGTTCCGTGGCCGCCTACCAGAGGCATGGAACCCATACAGAGGCCTAAAAGCGGGTTAAGTCCAAATGCCGCCGCCAGTCCGCTTCCCACCGCGTCCTGGATAATACACATACCTACCGACAATGCAAGGAATATAAACACCTGCAGGCCGCCTTTTTTCAAAAGCCTGAAACAGGCTGTAAAACCTACGCTACAGAAGAACACGGTCATAAGAATCGTTTGAACTGTAGTATCAAATGAGAATTCCAGGACTCCCGCCCCGTAAAGCGCCAGATGTGCTAATGCGAAGACGATACCTCCTGCTACCGGTGCCGGAATACAGTACTTACTGAGAAACCCCAGTTTCTTTACCATAAACCTTCCCAAACAATAGACGAGTGCCCCCAGCGCACAGGCCTGATACATATCAAGCTCAATTACCATCATACTAACTCCTCCTTCTCACTTTTGTTTTGTGTAATCATTTTTCACCCGTCACTACAGAAAGTAACAGAATGTTACAGTAGTCTTCTGTTAAGGAATCGATAAGGCAACAGCTAGTAAATCAAATATTTGTTTAGCAATATCTTAACTTCGCTTTACAAATCCCTGTTTTTCAACAAAAAGCGCCCTTCACGAACTTTTCATTGCCACTCAACAAAAAGCAGGCCCGGCAGATCCTGTTTTAAGATCTGCCGGGCCTGCTTTAAAGCTCCCGCCGCATTGGTTTATAAGGTTTCTTAACGGAGGCTTAAGGGGTTTTACCGCCCTGATTCAAGACTCCCGTCATTCAGCATGAAGAACCGGCCTGTCCGCGTCCAGGCTCTTTTTCACATCGATCACCCGCTGGTTGGAACTGCCCTTCCACTTCAGCGTGCTGTCCTTAAGCTCCTCCACAAACCGGCCGTCAACCAGGACGTCAACCAGTCCGAGCAACGGCAGCTCTTTTATCTCCTCCCAGGTAAATCCCGTATACAGCCACACGGTTTTATCCGGAAATTCCGCCCTGACCCTCCTGATCAGCGCTTCGGTGTCCTCCCTGTTCTTAATATAAAGCGGATCGCCGCCGCTGAACGTGATGCCGGAAATATATTGTTTGCCCAGTTCCTCCGCTATCTCCCGCCATGCCGCCTCATCAAAGGGAATTCCCCCTTCCGCGTCCCAGGTTACGGGGTTGTGGCAGCCCTTACAGCCATGGCTGCAGCCTGCCGCCCAGAGAACGACCCTTAAGCCGTCTCCGTTGAGCATATCGTCTTTTGTAATATTGTGATAACGCATTTCTTAACTCCGATCTGTTTTGTCCGTTCTATATTTCCCGGGTCTGTTTTCCCGATTTTGTTTTCCCGGATCTGTTTTCTCCGCTCTACATGGACTTTCGCTCGGCTATCTCGGCCATTTTTGCCTCGTTTAACCGTGTATCACCCTTGACGCGGGAATAGCTTAAGTACCCGTTCATCCTGTCTATCTTCGTCAGGTTGCTGCTGCCGCAGGCCGGGCAGACGTCCATGTCGAGTTCCTGATGGCCGCAGTCGTCACAGTAGGAAAGGGACAGGTTCACACCCTCGTAAAGTCCCATCTCCATGGCGCGCCGTACCAGGGTTCTGACGGCTTCCAGGTTATAGTCGATGGGGTATTTCACATACTGGATCTTACCTCCGTTGGACAGCTCCCAGAACCTGTATTCCAGATCCTGCTTCTGAATCGGGGAAATCTCCTCCGTCACGTGGCAGTGGAAACCGTTGCTGACGTATTCGCGGTCGGATACATTCTCGATAATTCCGTATTTCTTACGGAACTGCTTCACCTGGAGTCCGCAGAGGTTCTCCGCCGGCGTCGCGTAGATGGCGTAAAGGTTTCCGTCCTCTTTCTTGAACTCTTCCACCTTCCCGTTGATGTGCTCAAGGACTTCAAGGGCAAAACGGCCGTCCTCCACCAGGGATTTTCCGTTGTAGAGCTGCTGAAGCTCGTTGAATGCGGTAATTCCAAAGGATGCCGTCGCCGTCTTGAGCAGCGGCTTAATCTTGTCGTGAAGTCCAAGATGGCCGCCGTAAAATCCTCCCTCACAGTAGGCCAGGGGATTGGTGGATGCGCGCATCTCTCCCAGGTATGCATAGGTACGGATATGAATCTTCCGGATCAGGTCCAGATAATAGTCCAGCACTTCATAGAAATCCCGGCTCTCCTGCCTTGCCCTGGCGAGAATCATCGGAAGATGGAGGCTGACTACGCCGATATTAAAACGGCCCACAAAGACCGGTTCGTCCTTTTCGTCGGCCGGAATCATGCCGCCCCTCTCATACCAGGGCGATAAGAATGCACGGCAGCCCATCGGGGAAATGATCTTTCCATACTTTTTATACATTCCGGCAATATATCCCTCGCCGGTCAGTGAAAGCCAGTCCGGATACATCGTCCTGGCGGAACATCTGATTCCCGCTTCAAACACATCTTCCAGCTCGCAGCCCGGCCCATGGAGCTTTTCATCATAGAGGAAAACAATTTTCGGGAACAGGACCGGCTTCTTGCAGCCTTCCTTCCCCTCTCCCCTTTTCCTCACTTCCAGCATTGTGATGGTCGCCAGCTTTGCAAAACGGCTTTTCCCCGTGCCTGCCGTCATTGTAATGAAGGGATAGTCCCCGCGGCTGGAGGAGACGGAATTGAACTTGTATTCCCATCCCTGGAATCCCTGTTCCATGTCACGCTTGATATCGGAAACGGCCACTTCCTCCGCCTTTTCTTTATCAAGTCCCAGAAGCATATATTTCTCCAGGTATTTTCCATAGGATTTTTCCGCATACGGAGCCAGGATTTCCTCCACGCTCGGAACGGTAAATCCTCCGTACTGCTGGCTGGCCGCGCTGAGCACGATGTCTCCGATGACGTCAAAGGCCACATCCAGGGTCTTCGGCTCATTGTACCAGAGATTTCCCATCTCAAAACCGCCCGACAGGACGCTCTTTACATCGAACAGACAGCAGTTCATCGTATCGCGGCGGGCCGACATGTCGTGGATATAGAGATATCCGTCGCGGCAGGCCTGAAGCTCCTCCACCGTCATAAAGAATTTCTGGTAAAGCGATTTATTCAGCTCATTAAAAATCAGGCTCCGCTTGGTGGACACCAGGGCGCTGTCGGTGTTGCTGTTTTCCTTATCTCCGATATACATGATGGACTGGCTTTTCTTATATACGTCATCCAGCATCTGCACGAAATCCTGTTTGTAGTTGCGGTAATCGCGGTAGCTCTTGGCCACCGCCGGGTTCACCCGCTCCAGCGCTCCCTCCACCAGGTTATGCATCTGGAAAATCGGGATCCGGTTCTCATTCAGTTCCTCCACCTTATCCTGCACAAAACGGCAGATGAACGCAATTTCTTCCTGCGTGAAGTGAACCATGGCGCGCTCCGCCGATTTATTGACGGCCACCACGACCTTCTGGACATTAAAATCTTCCCTTGTCCCATCCTTTTTAATAACTTTTATCTCCGAATTTTTCATTCCGTCCTCCTGTTTTCCTAAAATTCCCGCCTCATCCTTTTCGTCCGGACATTCTTCTCTGCGGAGCATTCCGATTTATCTACATATCGTTATCATTCTCATTACTGTTTCTATATCCTGTATTCATCAAAAAAAATCACGGTACTTATCCTATCATCCCAGCCGCAATGCGTCAAGCTCCATTTCCACATTTTTATACAAAATTCGAGCAAATGCCATGCTCCCCGGCTCATGCGGACAACTTTTCCCCTGGTCCGTCACAGGATATGATTTGTTCTGCCCCTCCGCGTCTAAATATGGTAAAATACCAATATTCGGCCTGTTTTGGGGCCAAAAGGGCCTTTTGCTACGGAAAGTAGCAGAAAGCAGCCCGTTTGTAAGCCCCTGTTGCTTGGCTTGCACACCGTTCGTTGCTATTCTGGAGTCATCATTAACGGCTCGGCAGTCCGTTATCGAAACGCCAAATTGTTACTGACACCAAATCCACAGGAGGAAACACATATGTTATCAGAAAAAATTAAAAATCTGCGGAAGCAGGCCAAATTATCTCAGGAGCAGCTTGCTGAAAAGCTGAACGTATCCAGGCAGGCCGTCACAAAATGGGAAACCGGGGCCGGTGTGCCGGATATTGAGAATCTCCGCTCCATCTCTTCCTTATTTCAGATTTCAATCGACGAGCTGATCGGGAATGAGACCACCGCATCGCCGGAGCAGGATTTTCTCTTCGACAGCGTCACAAAATATGATATCGACTGTGACAAAAGTTATGACATTACTTTTATGGGGGCAAAGCAGGTGACTCTCATCGGATATGAGGGCGAAAAGCTGGAGGTCAGGCTGGCCTCCGACCAGATAACCGATCTTGAGAGCCGGTTCAAAGTGAAAATAGACGATGTCAAACAGAAGCTGGACATTGATATCCACCGGCTGGACGGCATCTCCGAAACACAGTCCAAGGCCGCGCTGTATGTAATGATCCGTTTTCCGCTCCAATATACCCGCAGAATCGAGCTAGCCGGCAATACACAGTCCCTCTCCGTCGAGTCCCTCGACGCCGACAACGTGGAATTTTCAGGAAAAACGTCCTGCGTCCGCCTGCATTCCGCAACCGGCCATATCGAACTTAACAGCAATGAGGATATGCAGATCCACTGTGAGAATTTGAGCGGCAGACTGGACATCAACCAGATCTCCGCCACTTCCAGGCTC
Source organism: uncultured Clostridium sp. (assembly GCF_900547735.1). Lineage (GTDB taxonomy): Bacteria > Bacillota > Clostridia > Lachnospirales > Lachnospiraceae > Otoolea. The sequence goes on from NZ_URHZ01000034.1 coordinate 18,414, forward strand.
TGTCTGCCCGCAGACATCCCGTTCCTGGCGGTCAAACGGGGCATCGCCAACAGTATCTTATATGAAGCAGGCGGAAAACCGGCGGAGGACTTCTCCTTAAAGGGTGATGCCGCAAAAACATGTGAAAATGTCATCGAGCTCAACGGTGTAAAAAGCGAACTGATCATCTCCACCGCTGCCCGTGTCTCGGGAAAGGAGTAACCGCATGACGCCCTACACCTACCACCCATTCCGGTTTTACCTGCGGGTCTTCGCCTTCACATGGGCATTCTGGATTGCCGCAATATTTATAAAGGATAACGGCACCGCCCTCTTTCTCATGTTTCTGGGGCTCTGCGTTCCGGCCGTAACGGCCGTGCTGACGGTCATGTTCTCAAAGAGCCGGAGCCTGAAAGCCGACTTTTACCGGAAGCTGGCCGGATTTTACCGAATCCATCCGCTCAGCATTATGGCCGCCGCCAGCCTGTTCGGCATTATCGTGGCGCTCTCCATCCTCACTTCCACCCTGTTCGGCCAGTCGCTCGGCCAGTTTTCATTCACCGAAGGATTTTCCTTCTCGGTTAAAGGAAGCTCGGCCCTGATTACCATCCTGGCCGCCTCGGTCATCGAGGAAGTGGGCTGGCGCGGTTACGGGGAAGACTCCATCGCCCAGTATTTCAGTTGGTTCACGGAGTCCATCTGGTTTGGGTTCATATGGTCCTGCTGGCACATCCCGCTCTTTTTCATCCCGGGAACCTATCAGGCGGGCCTTATGCAGGCCGGTCCCGGATTTGTGCTCAACTTCCTTGTCAGCGTCATTCCGCTGGGATTTATCACGACCTGGGTCTATGTGAAAAACAGCCGCAGTATGCTGGCCTGCATCATCTTCCATTTATTCGTCAACTTCTTTCAGGAGAAAATTGCGATGACGCCCGAGACAAAATGCGTGCAGACAATCTTTATCACAATTGCGGCCGTGATCATCGTGATGACGCAGAAGGATATGTTCTTTGAGAAAAGACATGTGGGGAGGTTGATTGAAGAATGAGGACGCCGACGGAACGGATGGCGGACGGGGCGGAGGATTAGGTTGGGTTGGTGAGTCTTCAGTCCCGGCAGGCAGTCGCATCCGGGGAATCCGGGAGAACAAATTCCTACGGGGACCCGCTCCCGCTGGTGGAGTGCATAACGGTCACTAGGGCGCCTGAGATACGCCGCCCAAGTGCCGATGGACTCCAACGTCCCCTGCGGAAGTTGCTCTCCCTCCTTCCCCCCTGTTATGCTGTCGCTTGGACTGAAGACAGCGAAGGGATCGGCCCCGCCCGCCATCCGTTCCGTCGGCTGATTGTCTCAGCTGTCAAGAGGGGGCGTAGGAGGAGATCGATGGCTCTAGATTCATCCGGATAATTTCTTTTGGGGCTGATGGGGTATGGATGGAGTGGATAGAGTGGATAGATTGGTTTGTCGAAAAGATTGCGGGGTAATCTGGAAATTTCTGAATGGTACGCGTTAGATTCGATATAGTGGTGAAAATGCGGAAAAAAATATATATTTGGCATTGGTCAGTTTTCGTATGGAAATAGCAGGGAAATTGAATTCCCCCAACCCCCAGAAACAGGACAGTTGGCGGGACATGGGCGGGGCGGATAGGTGAAGGCGATCACCTTCGCGTCTTCAGTCCCGGTCATAGTCTTCCCGGTGGGGATGGAGGAAGAAAAAATCTCCGAAGGGAACGTTGGAGTCCATCGGCACTTGGGCGGCGTCCTTCAGGCGCCCTAGTGACCGCTATGCACTCCATAAGCGCGAGCGGTTCCCGCAGGAGATTTCTTTCTTCCGGAATCCCCGCATCGCCATCAAACTCCGCCCGGGACTGAAGACTCACTTACTCCCCCTCACCATCCCGTCCGCCGTCCGTCCCGACTGCGTCCTCATTTCTCCGCCCGATTTCTTCTTCCACCTCCAGCCTGAATTCATCCACCTGCCGCGGATTGATTTCCGGCAGTTCCTCCGTCGATCCGACGCCGAAGCGGCGCAGGAATTCCTCCGTTGTGGCAAAAAGGGCAGGGCGGCCCGGGGCATCCAGGCGGCCTACTTCGTATACCAGGTTGTACTCAATCAGGCGGTTGACGGCGTGATCGGATTTGACACCCCTGATTTTTTCTATCTCCAGCTTTGTGATCGGCTGCTTATAGGCAATGATGGAAAGCGTCTCCAGCACCACATCCGTCAGGACCTGCTTCTTCGGGGCGGAGGCCACCTGTATCAGGTTCTCGTAGTATCTGGCCCTGGTGCACATCTGGTAGCTGTCTTCCAGCTCTATGATCTGCATTCCCCTCTGCTCCTTCTCGTACCGCTCTCTCAGGCGCATCACCGCATCCTTTGCCGCCTCTGCGTCACGGCCGAGGGCCGCGGCTATTTGGCGCACTTCCACGGATTTGCCCATTGTGAAAAGAACGGCTTCCACAATCGCCTCGTCTTCCGAAAATACCATATTTTCCTGTTCCATCTGTTATCTCATTCCTGTTCTTCAAAGTCCTCCAGACCTTCCAGATCGAGCTCTCCCGTCTCTCCTTCCGGTTCCAGGGTTTCTATGTACATATCGTCAAATAATGCTTCCTGGGTCAGGCATATTTTCCCCATCTTCATCAGTTCAAGCACGGCCAGGAACGTGACCACCACTTCCAGGCGGCCCGTCTGCTTCTCAAGAATCTGGCGGAAACTGAAGGTTCTGTGTTTTCTCGCATACTGCATGACCGAACCGATTTTCTGTTCCAGGCTCACCGGCTCCTTGCGGATTGTGCCGAAGTTACTTCTCACCGGATCGATCTTGTCCTCCTTGCGCTTCATCACCGAGTCAAAAATGCTCTGAAGTTTGGCCAGCGTCAGCCCGTCCAGCAGGCTGTCTAAATCCACGGGCGGCTCATACTTCAAAACCTCCTTTGGAATCGTCGGATCCTTAAACAGAAGACGCTCCGCGTCCTGTTCCCGCTCCTCCAGCTCCTGGGCCATGTATTTATATGTCTTATACTCCAACAGCCGGCGTACCAGCTCGGCTCTCGGATCCTCCTCGTCCTCTTCCTCCTCGTCCTGGGCAGGCAGAAGCATCCTCGACTTGATATCGATCAGGGTAGCTGCCATCACAAGGAATTCGCTGACAATGTCCAAATCCGTCTTTTCCATCCGGCTGACGTAATCCAGATACTGCTGCGTAATCAACACAATCGGGATATCATAGATGCTGACTTTATTCTTTTCTATTAAATGGAGAAGAAGATCCAGCGGACCTTCAAAATTCTCAAGCTTGTAGGAAATTCCCATCTGGTTTTCGTTCCGTCCTTTCCCTGATAGTATATCAAAGATGATTTTTCATGGCAACCCCCTCCGGTTTCAGGGTGATCCGGATGAGCTGCGGCCTGTCGTTCAGCCTGATATTGATGGAATGGGTCCCCAGCCCGCGGCTGACTAACATCGTCTTTCCTTCGCTGTCGAACCGGCCGGCGCACCATGGCAGAAAGAACTGATATTGCGGGGTCATCACGCCGCCCAGAAACGGCAGGCGGATGGTCCCCCCATGGAAATGGCCGGACAGGGTCAAATCGGCTCCCCACCGTCTGCAGCTCTTAAAAAACAGCGGTGAATGCAGCATAAGAACCTGGAACCTGGCCGGATCCGCCTTCCCTGCATGACGCTCCAGTTCCTTTTCCGGCAGTGCCGGGATCGTAAAACGGTGGCGGTAATATTGTTCCTCCATATTACATCCGGTGATACGGATATCCTCACCAAAGTCCGCGCTTTGATCGGAGAGATAAACGGCTCCCGCCTCGGCCAGCTCCCTTGTGAACCGGTCGTAGAGATCGCCGTAGACCGTCCTCTCCCGCCTCATCCGCTCCTCATGATTTCCATTGGCATAATAGACGGGGTAACGCGCAGCCAGTTCCCGCACCAGTTCCAGGGTTACCCGCAAATCGGCAGCCCCTCTCGTAACCATCATATCTCCGCCAATCAACACGGCATCCGGACGGATTCTGTCTATCTCCTCCACCAATTTCCTGTTTTTCTCACCAAATTCATTATTATGTAGATCGGAAAGGAATACAAATTCCCGTTTATTTCCTTTTATTTTCCCCGAAGTAATCTGGTAGTGATCCGTTACAAAATGTTTTTTTTCATATTCCGATCGCAGAACCAGTCCTCCGGCAACGGCCGCCAGGGCCGCCACACAGGCATATATCATAAAATCCTCCTGAATCATTTATAAAATCCGGCGCTCCGGATTCCCGCGCCGGGCGCGGCCGCACAGCGGCTATTACATCTTCGCGCGAGTATATATCTCATGATACAAAAATCAGCCTGCTCCGGCCGCAGCCGGCGCAGGCATCAGACCTCTTAGCAGTTCTCACGCAGGTTGGCGTAAGGAGCCTGCTCAAGGCGTATAAAGTATCCCTGTTCATGTTCACAAACCGGACAGTACTTGGGAGCAATTTTTCCTTCGAAAATATAGCCGCAGTTCAGGCAGATCCACTCCGTGTCTTCCTCAGAAGCAAAGAGTCTGCTGCTTTCAAGCAGATTGGCAAAAATGCCGAACCGGTCCCCATGGGTTTTCTCGATATCCGCGATCATATGGAATACATGGCCGATACGGTCAAATCCCTCTTCCAGGGCCACATCGCCGAAATCTTTATATACCACGTCGAATTCTTCAAACTCATTGTGTTCCGCCGCTCTTAAAAGATCCACGGTCTTCTCACACATATCAACCGGATATCCTCCGTCAATATGGATGGTCTCTCCCGTCATTTCCTTTAAGAACTTATAAAATACCTCCGCATGCTCCTTCTCCTGCTCGGCCGTATATAAAAAGACCTTCTCAATGACAGGAAGTCCTTCCTTCTTAGCCACAGAAGCGGCAAACGTATAGCGGTTTCTCGCCTGGCTCTCACCGGCAAAAGCACGCATCAGATTTTTAGCAGTAGCGCTTGTTTTCAAAACACTGTCCATCAAATTATTCCTCCTATTTCATTTGTTGGTAGTAGTTTCTCCGAAAACAGGCAATGTATACCAATCATAATACACTTATATTTAAAAAAACGTCAAGCAGACTTTTTATTTAGTTGAGATGCGAGGACGCCTGTGTAAGATGGCGGACGGGGTGGAGGGAGGTTGTGTATGAGTCTTCAGTCCCGGTTTTTAGGGTGTGGTGGGGGGAATCCGGGAGAAAAAATTCCTACGGGGACTCGCTCCCGCTTGTGGAATGCGCAGCGAGTGCTAGCTTCGTGAAGAACCTCAGCAAGCACCGGCGGATTCCAAGGTCACCCTTCGGAAAGTTTTCTCCCTCCTTCCCCAGGCAGTTTGTCGACGGGACTGAAGACTCAGCGAAGGGTACTGCCCCGTCCGTCATCTTCAGAGGCTGATTGTCTCTTTCGTCAAGTGCGGGGACGGTATTGTCGCAGCCACTACGTAATAGGCAGCTCAGCAGTCAGTTTCCCCGCATCCAAAAAAGCATAGTGGCTGCGACAATACCCCACCCCTTGAGGAATAGAACCATTCAGCAGCCGCAGGCCGGGCCGGAATGGTGCGCGACGAACCTCGGCGTCTTCAGTCCCGGTCATAACCTGCCTGTGGGGAAGGAGGGAGAAAAAATTCCGCCCCCAGCCGTCCCGGCGGCGTTCGCCTTCCTGCAAAATCCCCTCCCCTTAAACTGTATTTTTCCCAAGATGACAGATCGCCGCTTCCCGCCTTTCCCAGCACATAAGATGAACATAACCCATTTATGGATAATATGCAACAAAAGCGGTTCAGTATTTAATGTAGTGGGAGGTATAGATACCTTGATTACTTATGATAAATTGTGGAAAACCATGAAAGAAAAAAAGATAACTCAATACCGTCTGATTAAGTACTATGGATTCAGCGCCGGACAGATTGGACGACTGAAAAAGAATATGTATGTATCCACCCATACAATCGAGACGCTCTGCAGCATTCTGGATTGCAGGGTGGAAGATATATTTGAATACATGCCGGATGACACCTTGTGTGAGCCGGCCCCAGTATCTTCTGACAGAGACTCGTTCACGGCTCTGGAAAATTCCGAACAGAAACTGCTTTAGGATTTTTTCAGGCTGCCTTCTCCACAAACGCAGATCCCAGCTTCTTTCAAAAGTCGGACTGTCATTCCGTCACCCGGGATTAATTTCTTTGCGAAGTTCCCGTCGTAGATGAAACCGCTGCCGCAGGATGGGCTCCTGTCTTTAAGGACTGCCCTCCGGCAGTTTTTTTCCTGTGCAATTTTAAGCGTCTCTCCGGCGCCTTTTAAGTATTCTGCGGTCACGTCGCGTCCATCCTCCGTGACTACTCTCTCATCCCTGATCTCGGCAGGCGTGCGGGGAGTCGGAAGTCCGCCCAGCACCTCCGGGCAGACGGGAACAATCTCAGCTCCTGTGCTCTTTAAAAAATCCACTACGTCCTGGCAGTAATTGGACTCTCCGCTGTACTTGCATTTTTCTCCCAGCAGACAGGCGCTTACCAGAATCGTTTCCATTCTCATTTCCCTCTGCTCTCTTCCTATATCCCTGCACATATCGGCTCTTCTCCTTCTCCGGGCCTTATCCGGCCCACTCCGTCATAAAACTGCAAACTGACTGTTATAGAGTTCAAAGTAAAATCCCTTCTGCTCAAGCAGTTCTTCGTGATTGCCCTGCTCGATAATCCGGCCGTCTCTCATAACCAGAATGATGTCGGCCTCCCGGATCGTGGAAAGGCGGTGGGCCACGATAAAGCTGGTCCTGCCCTCCATCATTCTTGCAAATGCCTCCTGAATCATAATCTCCGTCCTCGTATCAATCGAGGAGGTCGCCTCGTCGAGAATCAGCATCGGAGGCAGGCAGAGCATGACACGGGCTATGCAGAGAAGCTGTTTCTGCCCCTGGGACAGATTGCCGCCGTCCTCGGAGATGACCGTATCATAACCCGCAGGCATACGCATGATAAAACCGTGAGCATGAGCCTTCACGGCCGCCTCCCGGATCTCCTCCTCCGTGGCATCCGGTTTCCCATAGGCGATGTTGTCGCGGATGGAGGCGGATTTAAGCCACGTTTCCTGAAGCACCATGCCGTAGCCGGCCCTCAGGCTCTCCCGCGTCATATCCCGGATATCGGTGCCGTCCACGCGGATGGCGCCCTGATCCACGTCGTAGAAGCGCATGAGAAGATTGATTACCGTACTCTTGCCGCAGCCGGTCGGACCTACAATCGCTATCCTCTGGCCCGGATGTACGGTCAGGTTTAAATCCTCTATCAGGCTGACCTCGGGATTGTAGGAGAAAGAAACATGGTCGATGGCGACCTTTCCCTCCACATGCTCCGGATTCCTGGCATCCTCTTTATCAGGAACCAGTGACTCCTCGTCAATCAGCTCAAAAACACGGGCCGCCGAGGCGAGGGCGTTCTGGAATTCCGTGGCCACGCCCGTGATCTCATTAAACGGTTTCGTATACTGGTTGGCATAATTCAAAAATGAGGTAAGCTGTCCCACGGTCAGCACTCCCCGGATTGCCGCATAGGCTCCGGCCACTCCGACGCTGGCATAGACAATGCCGTTGACAAACCGCGTCGCCGGGTTGGTGATGGAAGAAAAGAACGTGGCCTTCAGGCTGCAGTCCGCCAGTTTGTCGTTGATCACGGCAAATCGCCTGGACGCCTCCTCCTCATAGCTGAATGCCTGAACCACCTTTTCATTGTCCAGAATCTCATTAATCAGGGATGTAATCTCCCCTCTGGCCTCCGACTGGGCCCTGAACATATAAAAGGTTTTCTTTGCAATAAAACCGGCCACGAACAGGGAAATCGGCGTCAGCACCACAACGATCGCCGCAATAAGCGGATTGATATAAAACATGAACGCCAGAGTTCCCGCTATGGTGAGCAGTCCGCTGAAGAGCTGGGTAAATCCCATCAGTAAGCCGTCGGAAAACTGATCGATATCCGTGATGACACGGCTGAGCACTTCGCCGTACTGGTGGCTGTCCACATATCTTAAAGGCAGCTCCTGTATTTTTTCAAAGGCCCTTATTCTCATGTCCTTTACAACGCGGTACGTGATGTGGTTGTTAATGACGTTCATCAGCCACTGTGCCAGGGCGGTGATGAGGATCACGACCGCCATCGTCTTCAGTATGACGAACAGTCCCGGAAAATTGACCTCTCCGCTGCCGATTACAAGATCCACGGTTTTTCCGATCAGGATCGGAATATAGAGGGTCAGCGCCACCGTGATTCCTGCCAGAACTAAGGATAAAAGAACCATCCATTTGTAATGTCCGATATCCTGGAGCACTCGCTTCATTGTTGTCTTTTGTTTTAATGTTTTCTCTTTCTTCTCCTGCTTGGGCATTACTGGTTCACCTCCTCACCTGAAAGCTGGGACAGGCAGATCTCCCTGTATACGGGACAATTTTCAAACAGCTCCTGATGTTTTCCGATTCCGGCCACCGAGCCTTCCTCCAGCACCAGGATTTTATCGGCCTGCTTCACGGTAGTGGCCCGCTGGGAAACGATAAATACGGTCATGCCGTCCGTCTTTTCCCGGATTGCCTTCCGGAGCCGTGCATCCGTGGCAAAATCGAGCGCGGAAGCGCTGTCGTCCAGAATCAGGATGTCCGGCTTTCTCACAAGCGCCCTGGCGATGGTCAGCCTCTGGCGCTGTCCGCCGGAAAGGTTCTTGCCTCCCTGGAGCAGATTGGCGTCAAGGCCTCCCTGCTTGCTCTCCACCACATCCTTTGCCTGGGCAATGTCAAGCGCCTCCATAATCTCATCATCCGTCGCATCCGCCTTGCCCCACTTCATGTTGTCCCGGATACTGCCGCGGAACAGCACCGCTCTCTGAGGCACGACGCCGATACGGCCTCTGAGTTCTTTCAGCCCGTAATCTTTGACATCCAGGCCGTCAATGCTCACCGTTCCCCTTGTCGCATCGTAGAAGCGGGGAATCAGGTTCACCACGGAGGATTTACCGGAACCGGTACCTCCGATGATACCGATCGTCTCTCCCTTCATTGCATCAAAGTGGATATCGCTGAGGGAATACGCCTTGGCTCCCTGATAAGCAAAGCTCACATGGTCAAACGAAACCATCGGAACCGCAGCCGGACTTTCACCTGACTGCTCCCCTGCCGCTTCTTTTCTCCCGGCCGTGGCGGCGGAAGTTACGTTCCCCTTCTCCGTAATGCTGCTCTTCGTATCAAAAACGCTGTTAATCCTGCCTGCGCAGGCAAATGCCTTTGTCATTGTAATAATCAGGTTGGCCAGCTTGATAAGCTCCACCAGTATCTGGGACATGTAGTTGACCAGGGCCACCAGCTTGCCCTGCGGGATTACTCCCGCGTCTACCTGCGTTGCTCCCACATAAATCAGGACCACGATAGCCAGGTTGATAATCACGTAGGTGATCGGGTTTAAAAGGGCGGAAATCTTCCCTACGAAAATCTGGAAATCAAATAAGAGGCCGCTCTCCGCATAATAGGCCGCCGTCTCATCCTTCTGACGGTTAAAGGCCCTGACCACCCTGACTCCGGTCAGGTTTTCCCTGGTCATCTGAAGGACCCGGTCAAGCTGCTTCTGGACTTTCTTATATAAGGGCATCGTGATAAGCATGATTCCGAACACCACGATGGAAAGCAGCGGTATCGTCACCACAAAAATCATAGCCGATTTGACGTCAATGGTAAACGCCATGATCATGGCGCCGAATACAATGAAAGGCGAGCGCAGAAACAGGCGCAGCGTGAGGTTGACCCCCGACTGTACCTGGTTGACGTCGCTGGTCATTCTTGTGATCAGCGTGGCCGTCCCCTCTGTGTCGATCTCCGTATAAGAAAAATGATTGATATGGTCAAAAAGCTCTTTTCTCAGCGCCGTACCGAATCCCACGGCGGCCTTTGCCGCAAAATACTGTGCGGTCAGCGAACAGGCAAGGCCGATCACTCCAAGAAGGATCAGGATGCCTCCCATTCTGAGTATATAAGGCAAATCCTCATTCCTGATGCCGGTATCGATAATCTTAGCCATGACGAGCGGCACAAAGAGCTCAAAACTGGCCTCCAGCATCTTAAAAAGCGGCGCCATCACCGCCTCGGTCCGATATTTTTTAAGGTATTTCATTAGGCTTTTCATCGGTCATTCCCCTGTCCTGCTTCTTAATTTTAAAAATGATATATTTTTCTGATTATGTATCTCACGCCGGTCAACTCATTTTTGCACCTTATTGTAGCACATCGGGAGAGAGGGTTCAAGTTGAAAAAGACCCAAAGAACCTTGAAAAAAGTTCTTTGGGTCTTTCAGCTTGGAGTAAGAACACTAAAACACGTAACGATTCCGTACCGGCGGTGTCTCTATTCTTTACGTCTCTAATTCCCGGCACAGGCCTTTACAAATGCCCGGAAGATCGCCTGCTGCTCATCGGAATCATACATCATCTCAGGATGCCACTGGGTCGCCGCCGCAAAACGGCCGCCCTCCATCTCGATCGCCTCGGTTACACCGTCCGTCGATACGGCGCTGACAACAAAACCGGCGCCCAGGTCTTTGACGGCCTGGTGGTGGAAGGAATTCACCCCTACGGTCTCTTTTCCGAAAATTTCCCTGAGCCTTGTTCCCTCTTTCGTCGTCACGCGGTGGGATACATTGTTCATCGGATACATATCGTTGAAATGGTGGTTGAATTTTCCCTCAATCTCCAGATCCTGATACAGATTGCCTCCTGCCGCCACATTCAGAATCTGGATTCCGCGGCAGACTCCCAGGATTGCTTTATCGGTCTTATTGAGTATGTACTTTGTCAGCTCCACGTCCTGACGGTCTCTCATCGGCATAATCAGGCCGCAGTAGCTCTTTGCGTCTTCTCCGTATTCCTGCGGATTTACATCATGGCCGCCGCTGATGAGGATGCCGTCCATTCTGGACACCATTTCTTTCACCGTATCCATATCCCGGCAGATGGGAATCATAACCGGCACTCCCCCTGCCTGCTCAATCGAATCAATATAATTTGCCGCCAGGAAATTCCACTTCTGGCCGGTGATTCCCATATGGGACACACTCCCAACCTCATCTCTGTAATCATAGTTGCATGTGATTCCAATCAATGGTTTCATGTTTCTTCCTCCGTTTTTAAGTTATAATTTAATCATTGTGTGTAACAATTCAGTCGTTTGCGTGATGACTGCCGGCTCAAAAGAGCCGCCGTATTATTCGTGATGGCTTGTTCTGATATCCTTCTCTTCCATCTCTTTCCATGGTCCCCATTTTTCTGTTTCCCATTTCTTTGTATCGGAGAAATATTCTTCCGTCAGTTTCTTAACTTCTCCGTGGCAGAGGTAAACACCGATCATGTTGAAGAGGATAATCAGGAAAGAACCAAAGTCTACATAGTTAATCAGAGCGCTGATTCCTACCATGCCGCCGATGAACATCAGGCCAAGGTAAACATATTTTCCCCATACTCCGGCTTTTTCACCGAACAGCTTTACAAGCTGGTCACAGCCGAACAAGGTCTGGGCCACTGCCGTCGTGAAGCAGAACAGTGTCAGTGAAAGGGATACGATAAAGCCGCCTGCAACCGGGCCGAGGGCTTTCTGGAAGCCGGCGATTGTCAGTGTTGAAACGGAAGCGTCCGTCTGCCATACGCCTGTTGTCAGGATTACAAAACAGGTAACGCTGCACACGATAATTGTATCAAAGAATACTTCGAAAATTCCCCACATACCCTGCTGTACCGGATGGTTCACATCGGATGCCGTATGTGTGATTGTGGTAACGCCGGTACCGGAGTCATTGGAATAGATACCGCGGCAGACGCCCCATCTGATACACATGGCAATCGTTGCCCCGCCGAAACCGCCGACAGCCGCACGGCCTGTAAATGCATACTGGAAAATAGAAATAAATGCGGAAGGAATTTCTTTGTAATTCACTGCGATTGCAATCAGTCCGCCTATCATATATACGACGCTCATAACTGGAACGATTTTTTCCGTAAAGCTTAAAAGTCTTGTAAGTCCGCCGAGTACGATCAGGGCAGCCGCAATAATCAGCACTGCTGTGGAAACCATACGCGGGATGTGAATTGTTTCAACGGTATCTACTACGGAACCAATCTGAGCGGATGCCGCAAGGAACAGACAGAATGCACAGCTTATTGCATAGGCAATTCCCATCCATTTCCAGCCCGTTGCCTTTGGAAGATAATACTGAGGGCCGCCGAACCATTTTCCATCCTGGTCACGCTGACGGTATTTCATGGCGAGAACCACCTCGCTGTATTTAACAACACAGGCAAAAAGACCGGTCAGCCAGAGCCAGAACACGCCGCCCGGGCCGCCGTAGCCGATGGCGATCGCCGTACCTACAATATTTCCGGCGCCCAGCGTCGAAGCAAGCGCTCCCGTTACTGCCTTATATCCTGAAATTTTATTGCTGTCTTTGCTTTTTTCATCACCCTTAAACGCTTTTACAATTGTATTTTTAAGTACAAATCCAAGCTTTGTAAACTGTATAAATTTGTATCTGAATGACAGAAAGATGCCTCCGCCTACCAGCCAGATTAACATCGGATACCCCCACACCCAGTTTGTAAACGCTAAGATCGGATTGTTCATGATACTTCCTCCTTCGTTGATTTAGACTTTTTCATTCATTTACTTTTACCATTCCCGGGGTTCAGTAATTGTATGTCTAAACGATAACACGATGGGAAAACTCCATGTCAATCCGTATTTTTCTGTAATTTTAGCACAAACTTAACGTTCACACCCTGTTTTTAGCAATTTCTTTACGTTTTGACAGTAAAACAGGAGTTGACTCGAACATTTCAGCCAAAATGATGCCAATCAGGCCCGCCGTCAGCTTGCCTGCCACCATGGGAATCACCGCATCGGGCCGGACCGCGGAGATGTATCCCATCAGATCGCCGAGCGCCGCCGTAGCAGGAACGCTGAATGCCATGGCGACCACCTTGCCTTTTTTGTCCATATCTTTGATCATGTCGAACATGGGAAGCGAGTTGGCCATCGAAGCGAGGATGCCCGCCACCGAGACATCGTTGATTCCGAGGAGCTTCGCCGCCCCCTTAAGCACCGGAGCCAGACACCGGTTTAACACGCTGACAAAGGGGTAGGCCCCGGCCAGGGTCACGCCGATTATTCCCACGGTCTTAAGCTGTTCCCCCAGCGGATCCATCCCCGGAATCACGACAATCCCAAGCATTTCTTCGATCGAAGCGAACATCAGCGACAGGACGCAGATACACTTTAACAGCTCCCCAAACGCCTTGAAGCAGGACAGGGTCCGATCCGGCAAAACCGTGAGAAAAAAAGCCAGTACCGCGGAAATGATAATCGCAGGAACCGAATTGGCCAGAATCATGCGGCCCGGAATCCCGGCCACCACGGCTCCGGTGATTAATCCGAACGGAATTGCAATAATTCCAAGCACAATCCCCTTTGAGATGGCCCTCCTGTCCTCCTCGCGGCAGATACTGAGTGAAACCGGGATCGTAAAAACAATCGTTGCCCCCATCATCGAGCTGAGGAGAACGCCGGAAAGAACCTGGATTGACTCATTATCCGTCATGGCCGCGGCCAGAGGGTATCCCCCCATGTCCGTGGAAAAAAGAATTCCGGAGACCATCGCCGGATCCGCGCCGAGTTTCACAAACAGAGGCGCTGAAAACGGAGCCAGAAACTTCCCCACCACCGGGGCGATACACATGATTCCCGCCATTGCCATTGTCAGGGAACCGACCGCATGAAACCCTTTTTCAAATTCTCCGGCCAGACCCAGCCGTCCCCGCAGCAGCGCTTTATCGATTGCCCCTGCCGCAAGGAACGCCATCATAACTACCGTAAGTATCTTTCCCATACTTTCCCTCACTTTCCTGCGTCCTGCCGCTGAAAATTTATTTTTTCCCTATCCTACAACCTGAAGTCCGATAAATGTCAATCCCCATTGAACGGCAAAAAGAGAGAAAAGATGGAGTGCACTCCACCTTTTCTCTCTTTTATCGGTGATGACGGCAGTCTGCGCACACAGCGTGCAGATTACCGTTTTGCTTCATAACAGTACATGGTGAGCGGTTCTCCGTCCAAATGACAGATATACATATGGTGATCTTCTGTTTTTATCACTTTTCCTATTTCGGTTTCGGAAAGCTTATATCCGCAATTCTTATATCCTTCCCTCAGGGCCTCGATATCGGCCAGCTTTTTGTTGCCCTCCGGATACCGTTCGATCAAAAGCCTCCGGCTCTTCGCTTCCGGCGCAAACCCCTGAAATACTCCCAGCACCGTTCCGTCCGGCTTCAGCAGATGATGGATGTCTTCCAGTTGTGTCTGTTTATGATAGAAGGAATATTCATTTTCCCCAAAGAAACTCAGGAAGAGATCGACGCAGCCGTCCTGGATGGGCGGTTTCTCCGAGGCGTCCGCAATGTAGAGAATATCCAGTCCGGGATAAAGCTGCTCAAACAGCTCTTTATAGGCGGCCAGAACCTCCTGGTATTTGTCGATAATTATGTAAATGCAGTTTTTCGGCATCTGGTGAAGATAATTATAGGTAAAGAAAAAACCGTTAATATTGGCTTCCAGAATCACCCTGCCGCCCCAGTCCTGGGCATCCAACTGCTCAATCAGCATGTCGGTGCATTTCTGGGTGTAGATTTCCCACTTCTCTCCTATCTCGCGGTACAGCTTCCGGTGCAGATCCGGCCAGTCGTGTGTACCCTCATAAATATTCTCCGTCTTGACAATGCCGTCTTCAATCCTTGCATGGTATCCGCAGGAACAGCTCAGATCCCCTTCATAAATATACTTGAAATTAATTACTGCATTTTCTATATTCAGATGCTGGCGGCAGTGAGGACAGACGAGAAGCGGGATTGTACTGATTGGCACACCGGTGCGGTCACTTTTTTCAGCATTCTTCCTCTTTTCGAAATTTTCTATCTCCTCCTCGATCAGGTGAATGCTGTTTTCGATGGTTTTCATCTCCTCCGAAAGGCTCTCCTTCTTTGCCCCCAAAAGCTCCACACACTCGTCGATGGTGGCCGGTTCAATCATGTTGGACATCCTTCTGAGACAGAGAAATGCCCGGATCTCCTTAATATTAAACCGCATGTCCTTGAGTTTCTGGATATAATGAAAATCCTCATACTCCCGCTCCACAAAGCTCATCTGGCTGCCCTGCATCCTCGGGATCAGAAGCCCGATATTTACATAATAACGGACCGTGTCTTTCGTAACATCGCACATTCTGGCGAATTCACCTATCTTCATCTGCTGCTCTCCCCATCTTCTGTTCCTGACGGCCGTCTCCCCCCGGCCGCCAATCCCCTGCTGTCGTTCTCTCCGCCCGAAGACGGAGAGCCTGTTCATATCTTTCCATTATACTTGTTCCCGGCGGCCTTTTCAATGGGGAGTTAGTTGAGGAACGGGAACGCAGCCGGGACGGGAGACGCGAAGGTCATTCTGTCCGTTTTTTATGCAGCCTCCCCCGCAAACTGGCTGTTATAAATATCGGCGTAGACGCCGTTTTTCCCAAGCAGTTCCCGGTGCGTCCCTGTCTCCACAATATTGCCCTTTTCCATGACCAGAACGCGGTCCGCGTCATAGATGGTGGAGAGCCTGTGTGCAACGACAAAACTGGTGCGCCCCTTCAGAAGCTGCTTCATCGCCTTCTGGATAATCAGTTCGGTGCGGCTGTCCACATTGGAGGTGGCCTCATCCAGTATCAGTATTTCCGGATCGGACACAAACGCGCGGGCAATGGTGATAAGCTGCCTCTGCCCCTGGGAAATGTTACCCGCATCCTCACCCAGAACCGTACCGTATCCGTCCGGCAGCTTTGAGATAAACTCGTCGGCATAAGCCGCCCGGGCCGCGGCATAAATCTGCTCCTCCGTGGCATTTTCATTTCCAAATTTAATATTGTCGTAGATTGTGCCGGAAAACAGCCATGTATCCTGCAGCACCATCCCGATCCGGCCCCGCAGTCCGGCGTAACTCATGTTCCGGATATCCACACCGTCAATCCGTATTGCGCCTCCCTGAATCTCGTAAAACCGTTCCAGCAGATTGATCAGCGTCGTTTTTCCCGCTCCCGTATGCCCTACTATGGCTACCATCTGTCCGGCCTCAACGTCCATGGTAAAGCCGGTCATCAGCGGGGTATCTCCGTATCCAAACTCAACATGATCAAACGCAGCCTTGACCGCCCCTTCTGTTTTGCGCTCCGGAAGCGCCGCCGGGCTGCCGGACATTTCCTCCGCGTCAAGCACCTCAAATACACGCCCGGCCGACGCCATCATCGATATCAGGTTTCCCCATATCTGTGAAAACTGGACAATCGGCTGGCTGAGCTGTGAGGAATACTGTAAAAATGCCTGCATGCTGCCAATCAGAATTCTCCCCGACATCACGCCGACGGCGCCGGCCGCAGCGAGGAACACGTAGATGATATTCTGTACGGCCTGGGCCCCCGGCATATTCAGGCCGCTTAAAAAGCGCATCTTCCATCCCGTCTCATACATGCCCGTGTTGACCTTTTCAAAAGCTTCCAGCGCGTCTTTTTCTCCGTTGAAGCTCTTGATTACGGTAAATCCCTGGAATGTTTCTTCTATCCGGCTGTTTAAGTCTGCCAGTGAGGCAAAATAGGAACGGTTATACTTTCCGATACCCGGTGAAAGAAACCTCATGACCAGCATATTGCCGGGTATTGTCAGACACGCTATGACGGTGAGCGGCAGGCTGATCGACATCATCATGGCCAGAACGCCCACGGCCAGCACCACGCTGGAAACCAGGCTGATGAGACTCTGCTGAAGGGCCGTTGCTATATTGTCCACATCGTTAACCGCCACAGACATCAGTTCACCGTTGGGATGCCTGTCAAAGTAGGAAACCGGCACGCGGTTCATTTTCGCCTTCAGTTCATTGCGCACCGCAGCGGCCGTCTTCTGTGACACCAGCGTCATGAACCGCTGCTGCAGAAATGATGTAATGAATGTTCCTACATAAAAGAGTGCGAGAACCAGGAGTATGCGCCCCAGCCCTTTAAGGTCGAGCCCGCGTCCCTGTGTCACCCCGGTAAAGATCAGGGTGGTTGCATTTCCGAGCAGCATGGGGCTCAGAACCTGCAGTATGGTTCCCACAATGTTGATCAGGATTGTCAGTAAGATGAGCGTCCGTGATTTTTTCATATAGCCCATCAGACGTTTTATGGTCCCGCCCATCTGCTCCGGTCTTTCCCCGGCGTTCTTTTCCACTTCCCGTCCGGGTAAGGATTTCTCCGTGTTCCGGTTCCATTTTAAATTTTCCATTTAAACCGCCTCCTTATAAGTCTGCGAGTCGAGGATCTGCCGGTAGACCGGATTTACTTCCTTAAGCTCATCATGTGTTCCAAGTCCGGCCAGGGCGCCTCCATCCAGAACTGCAATCAGATCCGCATTCATTACCGTGGAGATACGCTGAGCCACAATCACGGTGACCGCCTTCTTTGTCCTTTCCCGCATCGAGGTGCGGACCGCAGCGTCTGTTTTAAAATCCAGCGCGGAGAAGGCATCGTCAAACACATACACATCGGCCTGTTTTAACAGGGCGCGGGCAATGAACAGGCGCTGCTTCTGGCCCCCTGAAAAGTTGCCTCCTGCTTTTTCAACCCTGCTGTCAAGCCCGTCTTTCAATGTGCATACAAACTCGTCTGCCTGGGCCATGGAAAGGGCGGCCCAGATTTCCTCATCCGTCGCGTCCGGCTTTCCCAGCAGCAGATTGGAGCGGATTGTTCCAAGGAACAGGGTAGATACCTGGGGCACAAAGCTCACTTTGTCATGCAGCGTGCTCTGCATCAAATCCCGCACGTCTACTCCGTTGAGACGCACCTGCCCCCGTTCCACATCGTAGAGCCGGGAAATCAGGTTGACGAGGGTCGATTTACCGTCGCCCGTCGAACCGATCACCGCCAGGGTCTGGCCTCCCCGGACGGTAAATCCGATGCCGGACAGGGTTTTCTTTTCTGCTCCCGGATAGCGGAAATCTACATTTTCAAAGGTGAGGGAGACGGTTTCATCCGTTTCTTTTCCCTCCTCCCCGGGATTTCTGACGGCCAGAGGCATGTCAAGCACCTCATAGATGCGCTTTGCCGAGGCCTGGCCCCGGGGTACTCCCAGGATGACCTGGGTCAGCATTGCAAAACCCATCAGAATCTGTGCCGAATAACTGATGGCCCCTATGATGGCTCCCACCTCCATGCTCCCCTCTGCCGCAAATTTTCCTCCAATCCATACGATGGCTAACGTTGCAAAATTGATGCACATTGAAAATACCGGCATAAAAAAGCTCATGATAGTGCCTGCCTTAATCGATGTACCGGTATAGCTGCCGTTCATCTCTTTGTATTTTTCATAATCGTCCTGTTCCCGGCAAAATGCCCTGATTACCTTCACGCCGGTCAGCCCCTCTCTGAAATACAGGTTCAATTTATCGAGATATGTCTGCATCCTCGTATAGAGAGGGCCTGCAAAGCGGTAGATTACGATTGTGGCCGCCGCCAGGCACGGAATTGTGCACATGGCTATCAGCGCCAGGGACGGGCTTAACATCCATGTCATGACAATCCCGCCGATAAGCTGCAGCGGGGCCAATATCAGGAATTTCAGCCCCATTTCGACCAGGTTCTGTACCTGCGTCACGTCATTCGTATTGCGGGTGACCAGGGAAGACGCTCCAAACCGGTCAAATTCCCGTTTGGAAAACTGCAATGTTTTCCGGTAAATATCGGCTCTCAGCTCTTCACCCAGTTTATAGGAAATCCTGGAAAAAAGCTGCGTGTTGACGGCGGCCCCGAACAGGCTGACAAGCGACAGGCCAATCATTACCGCCCCCTGCGTCATGACATAGCCGGTATCGCCGGTCATGATGCCGTGATCTACGATTTGTGCCGTTACAAAGGGCAGGGCCAGCGAGCCTCCCATCTGGATAAAGAGAAACAGGATCGCAAGCAGCGCCCCGGAAATTGGTAAACGCCTGATAATTTGATTCATTGGCACTTCCTCCTTTATGATATGTGTGTTATTGATCGGGTTACCGGCCTTCATCAGACAGGCAGAGTCCACGGTCCCGTTTAAACCGTAAAATCTGCTCCGAGCCGGGGACTCTGCCTGAAAAAAGGCGCAAAAAAATAAAGGCGCTGCCAACCGGCTTTTTTATGACAGCGCCAATACTGCATTCTGAGGTTATGTGATACTGTTTATAACGGCTACGATACTGCTTATAGCTAAATACTGTTTATAAGGCTACGATACTGCTTATAAGGCTGCGATACTGCTTATAAAGCTGCGATACTGCTTATAAAGCTGCACAGGAGAGTTTTCTGATATGTTATCGTGTTGATTCCCCTGTATTATTTTTATTCCCCTGACTCATCGGACTCTCTGTGAGGAGGGAGTGTTCCCGGCCTGCCCATGCCGCCGCGCGGGCCGCCAAAACGGCGGCGCGGATCGGTTTCTTCCCCGGGGGCAAAACCACGGCGCGGATCGAATCCTTCCCTGGGGGCAAAACCGTGGCGCCGCATCGAGGCAAACCGTTCAAACTGCTCGTCTCCCATGCGTTCGCGGCCGCCGCCCAACCACCAGTTCCGTTCCTCATCGCTAACCTCCACTCCGGCTTCGGCTTCGACAGCGGCGATGACAAGGTCCAGATTTTTACCGAAGGAAATCTGTTCTTCCCCGGAGAGACAGGAAAAGATATCTCCCGGATTCCACTCCTGCTGATTCTCTTCTTTCCCCTTTTCGGTCAGCTTCACGAGCATGATACGGCGGTCGGTCTCGGACGGCTCCCTTGTGATATAGCCCGTCTTCTCCATCTTTGCCAGCAGCTCATTCAGCGAGGAAACGCGGATTCCCAGCAGATACGATAAATCTTTGGTGGAAATGCCGTCCTGCAGCTTGAGAAGAGCCAGGATCCGGCCCTGTCCCCGCGTCTTATCAGCCATCGGCCCGTTTTCCGAACTCTTTTTGAGCTGAAGCCGGTGCATCAGCCATTGCAGTTTGGAAAGTTTTTCAAAAAGTTCTGTTTTTATTTCATCCATTGTAATTACCTCCGTTTCTGACGGCACCTGTTCTAACGGTACCGTTCGATTGTATTATAACGGTACCGTTAGGTTTTGTCAAGTCTTTTATTACAGGTACCGTTAGGTTTAAGTTTCAGTGACCCGTGCAGGGATTATCTTTAGATTACTTCCGGTCCGAGACACTGTCTATTTGATTACCAATGACACCATCTTGCCGAATTTGTCCTAATTTTTCAATTAAATTGCTATTTTTCCGCCTACATGGTAATATTATTAGTATATTTATCTGAACCGATTGGAGACGCTCTATGATTTATTTTATCGTACAGTGCAAGAAAATTTACGATGAATTTGTAAAGGATGAGATTACGGTCTATGCGGCCCAAGCCTCATTCTTTATTGTTCTGTCCTTCTTTCCCTTTATCATGATCCTGCTGACGACCATCCAGTTGATCCCCACGATAACCCAGGGTGACCTGCTGCTGGTGATATCCAGGCTGTTTCCCGCCAAGGTGTATCCGCTGGTGGAATCGATCGTCACCGATCTGTACACGACGGCTCCGGCCGCCATTCTGTCGGTGACCACCATCGCCACGATCTGGTCGGCCTCCCGCGGAATGCTGGGGATTGAGCGCGGACTCAACCGGATTATCGACTGCAACAAACGCAGAAATTACGTAATCAGCCGCCTCATCAACTCCGGGTACACCGTTGTCTTTATCCTGGTGTGCATCATGTCCCTTGTGCTGATGGTCTTCGGTTCCTCGCTTCAGAAGCTGCTTCTGCGCTACCTGCCGATCCTCAACCGGATCGCGCCTTACCTGCTCAGCCTGCGCGCCCTGATTGCACTAGCTATCCTGATCGTCTTCTTCATGGCGCTTTATACCTTCCTTCCCTATGAGAGGCAGACACTCCGCCACCAGCTTCCCGGCGCCCTCTTCTCGACAGTCGGATGGATTGTATGTTCCTATGGGTTTTCCATCTATTTTAATCATTTTAAGAGATTCTCTTATATGTACGGCAGCCTTGCGGCCGTTGTGATTCTGATGCTGTGGCTCTACTTCTGTATCTGTATCCTTTTTCTGGGTGCGGAGGTTAACCGTCATATGAATTTCAGCCGAAAACAGAGAGAGAGATGAAGGGGCATAAACACTTCGTGAACTTTTCATTGCTACCCACCAAAAAAGCCCCTGAACCTTTACGGCCTCAGGGGCTTTTTTGTAATACAGTGTTCTGCAATGCTACTTTGCTCCGTATTTCTCACGCAGGTATTCGATATAATACTTCGGGCTGAAATCTTCGCCCGTCACATCCTTCAGGATCTGACGGCTGTTTTTCAGTTTGCCGTACTGGTGGATTCTGTCCCTGAGGTATTTCCTGATCTCCTCAAGCCTGCCCTCCCTGAGCAGTTCCTCCACGTCCATCTCCTGCTTCATTGTATGGTAGAGCTGTGCGCCGAAAGCGCTTCCCAGGGCATAGGACGGGAAGTAGCCGAAGGAGCCCTGTGACCAGTGGATATCCTGAAGGATTCCCTCCGCGTCGTTTTCCGGGCGGACTCCCAGGTATTCCTCATATTTTTTGTTCCATATTTCCGGCAGCTTCTCTATCTCCACGTTGTCTTCGATGATCATCTTTTCAATCTCATAGCGCACCAGGACATGGAGGGCATAGGAAAGCTCATCCGCCTCGGTTCTGATCAGGCCGGGGATTGTCTTATTCACTGCATTAATAAAGGCATCCAGGCTCACGCTCTTTAACGGAACTCCGAACATGTCTGCCACCGTATCATAAATCGGCTCCCAGAATGCCTTGTTCCTGCCGATGATATTTTCAAAGAAACGTGACTGGCACTCATGCATTCCCATTGAGGCTCCCTGTCCCACAAGTGTCTGTGTCAGATCGTCCCGGATTCCGAGCTCGTAGAGGGCATGGCCTGTTTCATGGATGACGGAAAAGATGGAGGAATCAATCTTATCGCCGTAATGCGTCGTAATCCTCACATCGTGGTTGTGCAGGTTTGTCGTAAACGGATGGGCGCTGACCGCCAGGACGCCTCTGTCAAAATCGAGTCCCACATATTCGGCCAGAAAATGTGCCACTTCCTCCTGTGCCTGCACGGGATATTCGGCCGTCAGGAAACTGTCGTCCACTTTTTTGGAACGCTCCGCGGCATCGTGCAGCATCGGGACAATGTTCTTTTTCAGCTCGTCGAAGAACTGGTCCAGGTTTTCCATATCAAAACCTTTTTCAAAGGAATCCAGCATCACGTCATAGAGCTTCTGTCCCTCTTTGGCGCGGTAGGAGGCAAATTTTTTCTGATAATCCACGATTTCTTTCAGGATCGGGGCATATTTCTTGAAGTTTTTCTCTTTTTTGGCCTCAGCCCAGACTCTGGTGGCTTTGGAGGTCAGCTCCGCGAACTCGCGGTATTCCTGCGGAGGGATGCATTCCAGTTTCTCGATCTCTTCCGCCGCCTCGCGGACAATGGCTTCCTCCGTCTCAGTGAGTCCGCCCTCTTTCCCGCAGGCTTCCACCAGCTTCTTTACATCCTCCGATGTCATGATTTCCATATACTGCTCCGACAGGGAACCTATCACCCTCGAAGTATAAGGCGCAGCTTCCTTCGGGGCCAGAGTCTCATTATCCCACTCAAACAATACCATAGAAGCCTGGATTGCCATGGCTTTTTCCAGGTATCCACTTAATTTCTCAAATGTTTCACTCATATCTTCTGTCTCCTTTGTTAAAACTGATTATAGACTTGTTATTAAGATTAGCATATTTTCACGAAAAAGAACAGGTAATTAATAGCAGTAGTAATGCCACTTTGTTTTCACATAAACGCCTTTTCCCTGTCTTCCGCCGGACTGCCAGATGACATTGGCGGGAAGGACGCTGCCGTTCTCCAGAAGCGATTTTGCATTGGCCCAGTTTCGGTCGGTCGGCTCTCTGTAATAATTGCCGTCCCTGGTGCAGGAATACTGGCCTTTCTGGAAGACAACTCCTTTAACCGAGTTTGGGAACGAAGGATGGCTCCTTCTGTTTAAAACAACGGAACCGACGTATAACTGCTCCTGATCCGGGCAGCTCTGGCATTCGCCCGCCAGCACGTGAGCCATCACATAGAGGTCTTCTTCCGTGTAGGACGCAACCGGCTGGGCCAGCGCCTCATCCGTCCCTTCCGTCTGTGTTTCTTGTTCCGGCTGGGCTGCAGACTGCTCTCCCTGCACCGCCCCGGTCTGCGCTGCGGCATCGGCGGACGCATTCCCGTTTGCTGCGGTTTGCGTTTCATCCGCAAGAGCCTCCGACGCCGGCCCATAGGCTTCCGTCACAACGGCCGCCTGTTCCTGACCCACCGTATCGCTTTCCGCTGCAAACAGCGCTCCCGGCGCCATGTACAAAAGTGTAATTACCGGTAATATGCATAATATCTTCTTAATCATAATCCTCCTTAAAAAATAAGTTTCAGTTTCTTTACCAATATATGACGATTCGATTAAAAATATATTTATTTTGTCCAAACTTCTGATAAGTATTTGTTTATACAGAGGAATGGGAATGGGAACAAACCGGTTATTGAGCGCGGAATACCCAATAACTTCTTAACAGTCTGTCTTGCATATTGTCGTAAAAAGCGGTATACTTGATGCAATATAAGCTGACACACCAGGAGGAATTGCAATGATTGAGGCAACGAGCTGCGGCGGTGTGGTTATTTTTCGAGGTAAAATTCTGGTTTTATATAAAAACTACAAGAACAAATATGAAGGTTGGGTTTTACCAAAGGGAACTGTAGAACCGGGTGAAGATTACAAGGAAACGGCACTCCGGGAGGTAAAGGAGGAGACAGGCGTTACGGCCTCCATCATTAAATACATCGGTAAGAGCCAGTACACGTTCAACACGCCCCAGGATATGGTGGAGAAAGATGTACACTGGTATCTGATGATGGCTGACAGCTATTACAGTAAACCACAGCGGGAGGAATATTTTATCGACTCCGGATATTATAAATTCTATGAAGCCTACCATCTGCTGAAGTTTTCCAATGAAAAGCAGATACTTGAGAAAGCATATAACGAATATCTGGATCTGAAGAAAAGTAATTTGTGGGGTAATAAGAAATATTTTTGACAACGGTAAGACACGGGACAAAAATCGGTCCGGCGCTGAATGAACAGCGCCGGACCGATTTTTTAATGAAGGCAATTCTATATTTCACATACCGGTTCTTATTCCAGATTCCTGATATCCCGGTTCCTCCTGAAATACAGACAGACTATAACTCCGGCAAAGCCCAGGATGCAGTAAAGCATTGCCGCGCCGGACCCTTTTCCCGATCCGAACATCCTGACCGCCGGACTGACCGGTTCCTGAATCCTCATAAACGGTTCAAACACCTTATCCACCAGCACGCCGCCCAGCAGATACCCGAGCGGAATGGTAAAAAACTGCAGGGAATTCCTTACCGAATAAACTCTTCCCTGCATCTGAACCGGTATATTGGTCCGAAACAGCACATCCATGTTGGCGTTCATAAACGGGATCGTCAGCCATCCGAGGACCGCCCCGAAACACCATACCGGCACGGTTCTTCCGAATGCCAGGAAGAAATTTTCCGTGCACATGGAAAACAGAAGGGAATTGCAGATCATCCTGACGCGGTTCTTCGGCGCCGGAAGTAAGGATGCAAGGATGCTTCCCGTAAGGCTTGCAATCCCGGTAAAGGTATTGACCAGGCCGAGGGCCGTCTTTCCGCCGCCCGCCCGTGAAAGCAGCATGGCCGGAAGGGCCGCCTCATAAATTGAGGCCAGCAGGTTGATGGCTGCCAGAAAGAGGATCAGGCCGAGAATTCCCCTGTTTTCCCGGAGGAACTTAAGCCCTTCTCCCGCAGATTCCCGGAAGCTCTCCTCTTTTTCTCCCTGTTTACAGGACGTCTCCGGCACTTTGATAAAAAAGGCCAGCGTGATAAAGGCCACGGAAAAACTGATAAAATCAAACAGGATCACCGCATCCATTCCTGCAAACGCCAGGACCGCCGTCGCAATCACCGGAGTCAGGATTGTAACCAGTGAATTCGAGAATGCCCTCAGCCCTCCGACACGCTGGTACTGCTCCTTCGGCGTCAGCAGACTGACCGCAACCTCTGAAGCCGGCTGCTGTACGGAGTTGGCCATACCGTTTACCGCATTAATAATGTAGAGATGCCATATTTCCAGATTGCCGGTCCTTAAAAGATTCCATACAATCAGGGTCATAACGGCCGCCAGGGTGTCACACACGAGCATGGTTCTCTTCTTGTTCCATTTGTCGCTGAGAACCCCGGCAAAAATACTTAAAATGACATAGGGTGCATAGGAGCAGACTGCCAGTAACGCCGTAGTAAGCGCCGAGCCCTGCCGCTCATAAGACCATATAATCAGTGCAAAATTCGTCATGGAGCTGCCCAGGGTGGAAAAGGCCTGTGTGCTCCAGAGCGCCAGAAAAGCCCGCAGGCTCTTTAACGCATCTTTTATCTCACTGTATCTGTTACTTCTATTATTCTGATTCATAATGACTTTGCTCCTTTTACCGTAACTGTTTCATATTTTTAGATGTAACGGTTCAAGCGGCGCTGAACCGTTATGTTCGGTTTAAGTGCAAAGTCCTGCGGACGAATTACCAATGCTTATTCATTCCTCCATGCAATCCCGTCCGTTACAAGACTTTGCATGGAGTTCTGTCAATGCAGAGTTTCATATCATTCCCCTCCCTCGTGTTATAAATGCGTTACTGTTCATCTGTCTTTAACCTGGCACTGCCTGTGTAATAAACCGTAACGGTGATCTGTTTTCCGGTACCAGCCTAAAACACCATTTCTATAAATAATTTAATAATCAGCACTGCCGCGATGACAAGCATCATCGGGCGGATGAATTTTGCTCCCTTGCGGATTGCCATCCCGGAGCCCACATATCCGCCCAGGATGCCGCATACGGCGACCGGAACCGCATAATTCCAGAGTATCTTACCCGCCAGCAGGTACGACAGGGTTCCCGCCAGCGTGGAACTGAACACGGCTACCTTGGCATTGCCGGATGCCTTGGTCAGATCATAGCGCAGAAGTTTTGTATAGAGAATAATGGCAAGCGTCCCGGAGCCCGGTCCCAGCATACCGTCGTAGGCTCCCATCACAAGTCCCGTAAATACCCAGAAGACAATCTTCTTTGTCCCGGCCACCTCGTCCGAGTGATCCTCCTCCGGATACTTTTTATTGACCAGGATTAGAACCGCTACAAACGGCAGGGAACCGAGAAGCATTAAGCTGAGCGGCCGTTCCGGCATCCAGAGCACAATCCTGGAAGCCAGGACGGAACAGCAAAACGTGACCGCCCCCACGAAAGAGGCCGCCTTTACATCGATCAGGTGATTTTTTAAGTATCTTCCCGCCGACATCGCCGTGCTGATATTGCAGCACAGCTTATTGCATGCATACGCATTATGTACCGGCATCCCGGTAAAGAGATACGCCGGGAGCGAGAGAAGTCCTCCCCCTCCCGAAATCGCATCCACAAAGCTGGCCAGAAACATAATCGGGCATAAGAACAGCAGTGATGTTACATAGTCCATGATAACTTCTCCATCCTGTACATTTTATATGAGGACACTTCTCCGGTCTCATCACCGTTTTCCGGTCCGTCCTCTTTTTCCAGTCCGTCCTCTTTTTCCGGTACCGTCATCGCTTCCCGGTACCGCTATTTTCCCAGATAGGCGTCGAATACGGCCCGTGCAATCGGGCCCGCCACTTTTCCGCCGGAGCCTGCCTCCTCCGCGATTACGCTGATTGCGATCTTCGGATTATCGGCCGGGGCGTAGCCCACAAACCAGGAATGCGTCTCTTTTCCCGTCTCAAACTCGGCGGAGCCTGTCTTTCCGGCCGCCGAATAGGACGCTCCGCGGAGCGCGGAACCCGTCCCAAAATCCACCACGCTCTTCATCAGCTCCGCCATCATCTGTGCATCCGTTGCCGACAGCGGGCTGCCGGAGGACGACGGCAGAAACTTCTTCACGGTCTGGCCGCCGACGTTCTCCACATGGTCAACCAGGTACGGCTTCATCAATGTTCCGCCGTTGGCAATGGCCGAGACAATCAGCAGATTGTGTAACGGCGTGATCTGGGTCTTTCCCTGTCCGATGGATGTCTGCAGCTTCTCCCAGTCATCCGCCCCTCCCGTCATCGTAAACGAACTCTGGTTATAAGGCAGGGCATAGGGCAGGGAGGAATTAAACAGGAGCTGATCCGCCAGCGAATGAAAACTATCCGGGTTCAGTAAAAGCCCTATCTCCGCGAACGCCCCGTTGCAGGAGTTGGCAAACGCCTGTATCAGGTTCTGCTGCCCATGGGCCTCGCTGTGGTAACACTTGATTGTATATTCCCCTGTCTGGTAAGAACCGTTGCAGTTAAATGAAAAGTCCTGCCAGGTGGAGGGATTTTCCCTGATATATTCGAGAGCCGTCACAATCTTAAACGTGGAACCGGGAGGATAAAGTCCCTGCGTCGCGCGGTTTACGAGCTGGGCCTTGGTATTGTCGGGAGCAATCAGCTCCTGCCACTTCTCATCCACCAGGTTGGCGTTGAAATTCGGCTGGGAGACCATGCAGAGAATCTTCCCTGTATCCGGCTCCAT
This sequence comes from uncultured Clostridium sp., assembly GCF_900547735.1. Lineage (GTDB taxonomy): Bacteria > Bacillota > Clostridia > Lachnospirales > Lachnospiraceae > Otoolea. Next base: position 46,175 of record NZ_URHZ01000034.1, read on the forward strand.
GGCGATCACCGCTCCCCGGTTGCCGCCCAGTGCATCCGATGCCACCTTCTGCAGATTCAAATCCAGCGTCGTCACCACATTGTCGCCCAGATTCTTTTCGCCGCGCAGCTCGTTGATTACCTTCTCAAGCAGGTTGACATGGGACGAAAGCAGGTAAAAATTGGCCAGCGACTCGATTCCCGTCTTTCCGTTCAGCCCGGAATAGCCGACCGAATGTACAAACAGGTAGTCAAAGGGATAATACCGGCTCTCCGTCCCGTCCTGGGAAACCCTGGTCTCGGCAAGCACCGTCTTATCGCTGCTCATGATGCTCCCTCTGATAATCCGGTCGGCAAACTGGTCAAGCCTTGCATTGTAGGAACTGCCGATGACATTTTCACTCTTGAACTGGATGAACCAGCCAAGATATCCGGCCATCAGCACAAATACTGCGGAAAAAGCATAGGTGAGCCTCAATATGTTCTTATTCGCTCTGGCCCTGCCTTCCCCGGCATCCTTCCTGAATTTCTTAAAGCCCAGGTCTTTGCAGGTCTTCTTTACCTGGAACCGCTTTCCGGCCCCTCCCTCCCGCTTTCCCGGAGCAGATAATTTATCTTTACCGTTTTTCTTTTTTATCGTTTTATCTCTTATCGTTTTATCTTTGCCGGTTCTTTTTTCCCCTGTTTTCTTCTCTTCATTGGAGCTCTGATCACTCAGTTTCATAATCTTCCTCCTCTTCTTCATTTCTCTTCAGGATAAAAAGCCCCTGAATTACGCCAAACAGGATGAACGTACTTAAGATAGAACTTCCTCCGTAGCTGACAAAGGGCAGCGTCACACCGGTGGACGGGATAAACTTGATAACGCCTCCGATGGTCAGGAATACCTGGACAATATAGACCGTCCCCAGCCCAAATGCGATCAGCTTATAGAAAACCGCCTGCATTTTCGTGGCTATCAGCATAAACTGTAAAAAGCAGCCCAGGCAGATCAGGATAATACAGAGTGCAAAGATTCCGCCCAGCTCCTCCGATATGGCGGCAAAGATAAAGTCCTTCTCCACAACCGGGATCTTCTTCGGCATTCCCTGATAGAGTCCCATACCAAACCAGCCGCCCGTGCCGATGGCAAACAGCGCCTGGGTGACCTGATATCCCTTCCCCGCAATGTCATTCCAGGGATTCTGCCAGGCCTCCACACGCACGCGCACATGGGAAAACATCTTATAAGCCGCCATTGCCGCCACCGCCCCGCAGCCCGCGCCGGCCCCCAGATAGAACCAGTTGGACGTGGCGATGAAAAGCATCAGAAGATACGTCACAAAAAAGATGAGGGCGCTTCCCAAATCCTTTGAAAGCACCAGGACCAGGACGTGAGCCGCGGCCACCGCCGTCGTGATGACTATCGTCCTGAAATCCGTGGAACGGTAAAACATCGTTGCCACAAAGAAAACAAAACTGATTTTGACAAATTCCGAGGGCTGGAAAGAAAAGCCCCCGATACTGATGGCGAGCTGCGCCCCATAGCTGGTGCTTCCCAGGATGCAGACCGTCAGAAGAAGCAGCAGCCCAATGGTTCCGTATACCCACGGAATCTTCGACAACTGCCACGTCCTGTCGATGATAAAAGGAATAATCATCGTAATCACAGCGGCTATGGCCACGATGACAAACTGCCTGACCGCCCTGTCGAAGGAAATCCTGGTCAGCATGATAAAGCTGACGCACAGGAGCATACACGTATTATTGAGCAGCAGCCTGGACAGGTTATGGTAAAACATCCTGTAAAAAACCTGGTACAGCAGGAAAAATAAAAGCTGGGCGCCGAAAAACATCAGCGTCCTCTCATCCTCCGTCCGCAGATAAATCACCGCATAAGCCAGGGTATGGATAAAAAACAGAGCCACATTCTGAAGCCTGCATACCCTGTTCCTGGAATAATCATCCTTCATCGCAAAAAACCGGAAATTATAGTATGTGTAAATTGCTATCAGCAGTATCATCAGATACTTTGATAATGTTGTAACAAGATTAATCACATTCTCACCTATTCAATCCCTCGTTTAAAATGGCCTCTCGTAAAATCTCCCTGAAGCTCCGTCTCTCTCCCTTCCAGGAAACAGCCGGAAAATGCTCCGATCACAGTCCGTATTTCTTCCCTGCTCTCGGTGGTGAAATTAAGTCTCAGGCTCTCTGGTCCCAGCCGGTCTATGATCTTTCTGTCCTTTAAAAGCGACAGGGGGCTGGAATTATAAATTGTATTATAGCAGAAACGGCAGTGGTTTTTTACCGGAAAATCCTTGCCCATTCTGTCCTTCAGGGACAGAAGCTCCGGCTTCTTCGTACAGGCTGCCACCGTCTTCTTCATACATTGGGCCGTTACCATCATCGGAAGACGCCCGTAGACAATCAGCTCTCCGCCGCGGCATCCTTTCTCCTCCAGTTCCCTGCTGTTAAGCTCCACCGGAAGCGTAAAATGGAACCGGAATCCGGATGCCATCCGCGCCGTCATCTTCTCGGCTTCCCTGTTCATCGTATAAATCCCGTAGTCCATGAGGATGGTAAGCTCCTTCAGAGCCGGGAATTCTTCCGCCCATCCGCGGATGAGCCCGATTTCCTCCCACGCCCTGACGACAACGCCGTCAAAACCCGCCCCGTTAAAGCTGTCCCTGTTTTCTTCAAAGAAGCGGAAAGCTTCCTCCCTGAAAATGTGGGGGAGCGTAAGATAGCAGCGTTTTCCCGCCCGGTGGCAGAGCCCGGCCATATTTTTCCAGGACGCGGCGTCAAAACCCGCGCTGTCCAGGTAAATGCAGTCTACGCTCTTCTCCTGCAGGACCGTTTCAAAGGATTCCGGCTCCTCCAAGGATACCGTGAGACGGTAGGGCATATTCTCCCCGCCCGTTCCGTTCTCATTTGACGGCCGTTCACAGGCCGCGCTCCCGACGGAAACTCTGCCGCCCGAAACGCTCCCGCTGGAAACACTTCCGACAGAAACATTCCCGACAGAAACTCGTCTGAACGGAGCCAGTATTTTTTCTTCCAGTTCCGTAAAAGCCTGTCTTCTCAGTTCGTTCAGCTCCTGGATCGGCACAAAGGGGTTTCCTGCCGTTTCAACCTTCAAATCATTGAAATAAAACGGCGTATTTCCCGTCTTTCCAATCTGCTTTGCGATTCTCTCCTCCGTGGCCGGCTGGTTCTTCGCCGGTTCGACCACGCCGCCGGATACGGTAACGGATACGCTTTCGCTCTCCCGCGCCTCCCTCATCTTCCGGTTGCAGGTGAGTGTGAGGGACAGCGGTTCCCCCTCCCTGACAACGGCTGCTCCGCCGACGGGTTCCCTGACGACAGCCTCCACATAGGTCTGGTCCAGATACTGGTACAGTTCCCTGTTCTCCTCGCGGAAAGCCGGTTTTTCCTTCATCACGACCATATCGCGGCCGTTGTGCTGCCTGTAATATCCCTCGGTCTGGCCTCCGCGGTCAAAGAGATCCAGGAGTTTCTTCCTGTCCGCCGCGTCAACGCGGTAGCCTTCCCTGCCCTTCTCCAGATAGAGATCCGCATATTTTCTATATATGCTTACCACGCCCGCCGTATAGCGGGGGCTCTTCATTCTTCCTTCGATTTTCATTGAATAGACGCCTGCCTCAATCAAATCCGGCAGAATGTCCAGGGTACAGAGGTCTTTCAGGCTCAGTACGTAGCGCTCGTCTTTACTATTTAACGTCTTTCCTTCCTGTTTCACATCAAACGGAAGGCGGCAGGTCTGGGCGCATCTGCCCCGGTTGCCGCTGCGTCCGCCGATCAGGCTGCTGAACAGACACTGCCCGGAATAACAGTAGCACAGCGCTCCGTGGACAAAGCTCTCTATCTCGGCTCCCGTTTTATCATAGATTTCCTTTATCTCCCGCAGGGACAGTTCCCTGGCCGTAACAATCCGGTCGGCTCCCAGCTTCATCATCAATTCGGCTCCCAGCGGGCCGGTAATTGTCATCTGGGTGCTGGCATGAACCGGAAGATCCGGAAAATGCTCTCTGATATAGGAGAAAACTCCCATATCCTGGACAATCACCGCATCCAGTCCCTGTCTGTAGTAAGGTTCCAGATATTCGTATAAACCATCCAGCTCCTTCTCCTTTACCAGCGTATTTACCGTCATATAGAGCCGGCAGCCATGCAGATGTACATAGTCGATTGCCTCCAGCATCCTGTCTTCGTCGGGATTATCGGCATAAGCCCTGGCGCCGAAACGGCTGCCTCCGATATAGACGGCATCCGCACCGGCCGCCACGGCCGCCTTCATACTTTCAAATGACCCGGCCGGAGCCAGAATCTCTACTTTTTTCTTCATCATTGCAAACTCCATTCTCTAAAAAAACGACAGGCTGATGTACCGCAAAGCCCTCTCAGGATTCTACGTTTCCATCAGCCCTCTTTTATCTGTGAATGTGCGCGGCCACTCCGCTCCGTGGCTTTGCTACTCCGCCTCCTGCTCCTGCTTATCGTCCCTGCCGCGGGCGCTCTCCAGTGCTTCCAGCGTTTTATATTTTTCAAGTTCCACCTTGATTGCCTCCAGCTTCATCTGTGTGCTGACCAGCTCGTGTTTCAGGCGGTACGTCTCCTTCTCAAGCTCTTCCTTCTGGGCGGCCAGAAGTCCGGCGTGCTCCCGCTCCTTGAAATAGTCATCGGCAATATTTAAGTATGTCATCACATTCTGATAGTCTTCCGGCTGCTTTCTGAAACCGTCCTGCCTCTGCAGGCCGGCAATCTTGTCATTTAAATAGCTGGCGACCTGCTGAAGGTAACTCTCTTCCTCCAGACCGCCCAGTGTATATATCTTTCCGGCAATTAAAACGTCTGTATAATTCTTGGAACCCATCTTTTCCATCTTCTCTTTCATTTGTAATTTGGAACCGTTCAATATCCATCGAACAGTTGCTCTAATTTATCTGTTGCTGCAGTCCCAGGTGATGATAAGCGGCTTCCGTCGCTACCCTGCCTCTCGGCGTCCTGTTAATAAATCCATTCATCAGAAGATACGGTTCGTAGACATCCTCAAGCGTTCCGGAATCCTCTCCGAGAGCCGCCGCCAGCGTATCCAGTCCCACAGGGCCTCCTGAAAATTTCTCAATCATAATCGTCAGGATTGCCCGGTCGTTATTATCCAGGCCCAGTTTATCCACATCCAGGATATCCAGGGCAAAATCCGCAACTTCCTTTGTTATCACTCCGTCGTACTTTACCTGGGCAAAATCCCTTACCCGCTTAAGGAGACGGTTGGCAAGCCTTGGCGTGCCACGGGAGCGTCTCGCAATCTCGTATGCTCCCCGCTCCTCTATCTCCACGTTCATCACTCTCGCGGAACGGAGAATAATGGTCTTTAACTCCTCCGGCATGTAAAAATCCATCTTCTGGACAATGCCGAACCTGTCGCGGAGAGGAGCCGTCAGAAGTCCCGCCCGGGTGGTTGCCCCAACCAGCGTAAACTTTGGAAGTTCCAGACGGATCGAGCGGGCGGTTGAATCTTTACCCAGCATAATATCGATCGCATAATCTTCCATTGCAGGATAGAGAACTTCCTCCACCTGCCGGTTCAGACGGTGAATCTCATCAACAAAGAGGACATCGCCCTCCTGAAGGCCGTTCAGTATTGCCGCAATCTCACCCGGCTTCTCAATCGCCGGTCCGGAGGTCACCTTCATCTTCACACCCATCTCATTGGCGATAATTCCGCAGAGCGTCGTCTTGCCGAGACCCGGAGGTCCGTAAAACAGGACGTGATCGAGGGCCTCGCCCCTCGACTTGGCTGCGTCTATGAAAACCTTCAGTGTGGATTTTATCTTTTCCTGGCCAATGTATTCACTCAAATACTGGGGCCGCAGGCTGCTCTCTATGCGCTTGTCCTCTTCCGTAATCTCAGTTGTAATAATTCTCCTGCTCATATTGCACTTCCCGCTCTCCCACTCTTATAAAAATGCCAGAAACTTGAGGGATGCCTTGAGTACTGCCTCCGCATCCATATCGTCCGTTATCTGTACACTCTTCACTGCCTTTGATGCCTCCAGATTCGAATATCCGAGAGCCACCAGCGCTTCCACTGCCTCCCTGCCCGCTTCCTTCGTCAGAGGCACGGCAGTTCTTTCCTCTTCCATACCGGCAATTCCGGCAAGCATCTCCTCCGCGCTGACCTTGTCCTTTAAATCCAGGATAATCCTCTGCGCCGTCTTGGCCCCCACTCCCGGAGCCTTGGAAATTGCCTTGGCATCCCCTGTGAGAATCGCGAGCCGCAGATCATCCGGCCTGAGCGCCGACAGGAGCCCAAGCGCCCCCTTGGGGCCGATCCCGTTGACACCAATCAACTGTTTAAACATCTCCAAATCCTGGCGGTTCAGGAACCCATATAGGCTCAAATCATCCTCCCTGACCTGCAGGTATGTATATATCTTCACTTCCTCACCCAGAGGCGGAAGCACCTCCAGTACGGAGAGCGGCACGTAGATTCCAAGCCCCACCGGACCCGCTTCTACCACAATCCTGTCGCCCGACTTGTCCGCCAGAGCTCCCTTTACATATGAAATCACGGTTTTTCTCCTTAATTGCTGTCTGTTTCTGTCTTCTTAACCTTATTAGCCGTCCGGCTGTTTTCCTGTACGCCTGCGGTTCTTTGCCGCTTTATTCTGCGTATTTATAACTCTGCTCTGCCGGTTTGTAACTTCGCGGCTGCCTAATATTACCATAAAAGGCACAACATCCCCGGCTGATTTAACTCCGGTTTCATGCTCTTTTAATAGAAGTTACTATCCTCAATATCATACCATACGGAGGGGAGCAATGCAAGGTGTGTCGAACAAATATTCTGGGGGCGGTAGTTGAGAAATGAGAACGCCGCCGTCAGGTCGGGGTTCGGGATGGTGAGAGGTAGGTTATGAGTCTTCAGTCCCGGATTTCAGATGGTCGCGGGTGGGGAATCCGGGCAAAAAAAGTTCCTGCGGGAAACGCTTGCGCTCTTTGAAGTGCATAACGGTACTAACCTCGTAAAAAACCTCGGTAAGTGCCGATGGACTCCAGGTTCCCTCCGGAAACTTTTTGGTTACTGTTCACTCCGTGCCCAGCAACACGCTTCGCGATGCACAGAAACGGTAAAAAACACCGTTTCGCGCCGCAGCCCTCGGGTTTTCTGTGACTTACGCTACGCTGCACTCACACAAAACACCTCGCGGAATACAACCTGTTCAGGGTAACAGACTCTTCCCTCTACCCTTTAAAACCTCCGGGACTGAA
>NZ_URHZ01000035.1 GCF_900547735.1 uncultured Clostridium sp.
GGAGTATCGCCTTGCCAAGGCGAGGGTCGCGGGTTCGAATCCCGTCTCGCGCTCTTTTTATTACCAGAATTATCTTAACATAAGAGGAATTCTGGTTTTTTTGTTGATTGGCAATGAAAAGTTCGCGGAGCGTGCTTTTCTTTGTTATAATAAATGCAATTTTGTTATACAAAATGCGAATATTTGTCTCATATAATCTCTTTTCTTTTTTTCAAATCATTCTAAATCCCGTCATCCCAATTGTAATATTTCTGATTCTGTGGTATCCTTTCTTATGTATACAATAAAATGAGTCGTCAATAATGTGCTTTCTATTACAGAATTCGACTATTTTTATGGTGAAAAATGAACCAAAACAGCCAAGGAGGTAGTAAGAATGGCTATTGTTGATGTGATAAAATATAATGGGAACCCGGATACCTTTGCATGGAAATATCCGAGCGAGGAGCTGGGAACCTGGACACAGCTTATTGTGAATGAATCCCAGGAAGCGATTCTATTTAAAGGCGGCCGGGCGCTGGATGTTTTCGAAAGTGGGCGTCACACTTTAGATACGGCCAATATTCCGTTTCTGAACAAAATTATCAATCTGCCCTTTGGTAACCGTTCCCCCTTCACCGCAGAGGTATGGTTTGTCAATAAGGCATATAATCTTGATGTAAAGTGGGGAACACCGACACCGATCCAGGTGCAGGATGCAAAGTACGGGATCTTTGTACCGGTCCGGTCGAATGGTGCATTTGGAATCCAGATTGAGGATTCCAAAAAGTTTCTGGTAAAACTGGTGGGAACCCTTCCGGCGTTTGGAAAGATGGATATTATCAAATATTTCAGAGGTCTGTACATAACGAAGGTAAAGGATTCCATTTCCACCTATCTAATACATAAGCAGATCAGTATCCTGGAAATCAATGCGTATCTGGATGAACTGTCTGAATTCATGAAAACCCGGATGGAGCCGGTTTTGGAGGAGTACGGAATCAAGCTGGCAACGTTTTATGTCAATGATATAAGCGTCCCCGAAGAGGATCCGGCCGTTAAACAGCTGAAGGCGGCTCTCGCAAAGAGAGCGGAGATGAATATCATCGGATATAATTACCAGCAGGAACGTTCCTTTGATACCCTGGAGGGAGCTGCGAAAAACACAGGTTCGACAGCCGCTCCGCTCATGGGGGCAGGCATGGGACTGGGAATGGGCCTCGGAATGGGGCATGGCGTAGGCGGAGCTTTTACCGAGATGACACAGGGATTGAAGACGGACGATGGCGGAACGAGAGAATGCCCCAAGTGTCACGCGGTCATGACGGGTAATCAAAGATTCTGCGGTATGTGCGGCTTTGATACCGATCAGGAGCCGAAAGAAGAACCGGCGGAGGCGAAATGTTCGGCCTGCGGATGCAAAATTACAAAAGCTGTTAAATTTTGCCCGCAATGCGGCAGAAAGATAAATCACTGTCCGGAATGCGGCAACGATTTGGCTGAGGGAGCCGTTCAATGCTCCGCCTGCGGGTACGAACCGAAAAAGGCATGCCCCGGTTGCGGAGCCGCAATTACCTCAGAGATGAAATTTTGCCCGGAGTGCGGAGAAGCTTTGGTAAAGAGATGTCCAAAATGCGGCACGGCATTTGAAGGCAGTCCTAAATTCTGTCTGGAATGTGGAGAAAAGCTTTAAAGGAGACGCATATGAAATATAGAAAAACATATGGTATATTGGCGGCGTTAACAATTATTCTGACCCTGATCCTGTGCGGATTGTTTATAAGGGACTGGCATGGTTTAACGGCTGTGGCGCTGTTCTTCATGGTTTTGTCGGAAGGGGTTCTGTTTGGCGGATTAATATTCCTTGACGCAATAGCGGATAAGACATCCCAGATTATAGCGAGAGTGGGTATCGGTACGGTAATCATTACATATTCTTTTTTAACATTTATAAGTTCCCTGCTCTTTATGACGGTGCTGAAGGAGGCGGTAAAGGGGTTTATTGCAGTGGAAGCGGTACTGGCAATAGTGGGAATCATGGCCGGAATCATATTTTATACCGTTTCAAAGGCAATGAAACGATGAACTGTGCCTTTTTAAACACAGGCTGCGGCCATTTCAGCAGCAGGATTGAAGTGAATATTAAATCGGAGTTTTGCAGTATAACAGAATAATTACAGCGTGGAGGTATATGAGGTGAACAGTTCCAAAACAGCCCTGGTAATAAACCAGATTATCGAAAAAGTTCAGTTGGTGGCAGGAATTATTATCTTGCTGCTCTTCGGTTTGTGTACGATTATGTCGCTTTACGATCACGAACTGGGGGCCGGTGGTTTTTTACAGTTTTGTCTTGTCTGTGACGTGATAGGGCTGGTTCTGATTATCTTCAGCAGAAAAAGACGTAAGCTGACCGTGGACTTTAAAAAATATGTAACGGCTTTGTCGGGTAATGAGACGGGAAACATCGATTATCTGGCGGCAGCGCTCAATACTTCCCCGGATATTGTCAAGTCTAATATCGAGAAAATGATCAAAAAGAATTTATTTGCCAATGCTTACATCGATGCAAATTCCAACCGTCTGGTAATTGGCGGAAAGAGTCAGGCCGCCGCACAGTCACGGCCGGTTCCGCCGGTCATAAACCAGGCGCCGGTCCAGCAGAAGATAGAATATATGACGGTGAACTGCAAAGGATGCGGAGGCTTGAACAAGGTGGCGAGGGGAGCCGTAACGGAATGTGAATACTGCGGTTCTATGATAAAGGGCGAATAGGTTGTAGGTTGTAATGGGAATAGAATAAAAAACATATGAAATTAAAGGAAAGTAAAATAAAATTCAGGTAGAATAAAAGGCAAGTAAAAATAAAAGGTGGTTAGTAAAGACGCGTGATTTAGAGTCAAATTTACTAATGGCATCGTAACTGAGAGCCCCGGTTTCGGGGCTTCTTTTTTTGTGAAAAAAAGTGAAGGAAAAGTCTAAAATCGACTTCATTTGACGCGGATTTGTCTTGTGTAACATACAAACTGCCGTTTTCATGTGCTAGACTAAAATAAATGTGTTAAAAAAGAGCGGATTAATCAACAAAGTAAGGAGGGGATAATACATGCACATTAACCTGCCCTATGGACGCGGCAAATTAGAGGGGGAAATAGAAGACGGAAGGATCCTTGCCGTAGTAAGAAACCAGAATAATGAAGAGAACAGGGGAATGACAGAAACAGAGCTGGTTCAGGAGGCGGTTGATCATCCGATTGGAAGCAGTCCGCTCACCGAGCTTGCGAGAGGAAAAAGAAGGATTGTGATTCTGGCCAGTGATCATACACGGCCGGTGCCAAGCAGGGTGATTGCGCCGGTTTTACTTGAGCGCCTGAGGAATGGCAGCCCCGATTCTGAGATAACATTTTTGATTGCATTGGGCTGTCACAGAAAAATGACAAAAGAGGAATTAATCGAGAAGTTTGGGGAGGAGTTTGTTAAGAAAGAAAAAATTATCTTTCACGATTGTGACGACAGGAAAAACATGGTTGATTTGGGGACACTTCCCGGAGGCGGGAGGCTGATGATCAACAGGATTGTGGCAGAGGCAGATCTTTTGCTCAGTGAGGGTTTCATCGAGCCTCACTTTTTTGCCGGGTTTTCGGGAGGCAGAAAGAGCGTTTTACCGGGAATCGCTTCGAGAGAGACCGTATATGCGAATCACTGTTCAGCCTTTATCTCAGATCCGAATGCCAGGTGCGGAAATTTGGAGCAGAATCCGATTCACAGAGATATGGCTTTTGCAGCCGGGGCGGCGGGACTCCGTTTTATTGTTAACGTGGTGCTGGATTCCGAAAAGAAGATATTGGCGGCATTTGCCGGTGAGCCGGAGGCGGCGCATCAGGCGGGAGTGAAATTTTTAGAAACATTCTGTAAGGTGAAGGTACAACCGGCAGAAATCGTAGTTACAACAAATAATGGCTACCCCCTCGATCAAAATATATATCAGGCCGTGAAGGGAATGGCGGCGGCAGAACCCGTCTGCAGGGAAGGTGGTGTGATTATTATGGCGGCGGCCTGTGAGGATGGAGCAGGCGGTGCCGGATTCTACCAAACTTTCCGGGAAAATAGAAATGCAGGCGAAATTTTGAGAAAGATCGAAAAAGTACCTGCTTCCCGGACGGAAGAGGATCAGTGGCAGAGTCAAATCTTTGCCCGCATATTGGAGAAACGAATGGTTATCCTAATCAGTAAAGCGGACAGGCGTCTTGTGAAGGAAATGCATATGATTCCGGCCGGGAGCCTGGAAGAGGCAGTCGATATGGCAGACCGGATACTGGGGCATCCCGGCACTATCATAGTAATCACAGAGGGTGTTTCCAGCATAGTAAAACCTGACTATCCGGATCTAGAACCAGGAGGAAAGACTTGAGGATTGGAAAAACGGCAGCCCGGCGGATTGTCACTGAACTCAGTGAGATTATAAGTGAAAATATTAATCTGATGGATGAAAACAGTGTAATCATTGCGAGTACGGATCGGAAAAGAATTGGTACCTTTCATGGGGGAAGCCGTGAGATTATAAAAAGGCATCTGAAAGAACTGATCATTACAGGAGAAGATGAGTATGCTGGAAGTATGCCCGGGGTCAATGTTCCGATAGAGATAGATGGGAAGATAGTTGGCGTCGTAGGAATTACCGGCTGGTATCAGGACATCGAAAAATACGGTAAAATTATAAAACAGATGGCGGAAATTCTTCTGATGGATACCGGAAGTAGCGGGCAAAAAAGTTTTTCTTCCGGCGCCATGAACCGATTTATCAATGAATGGATTATGAATAAGGACAGCTTAAATGATCCGCTGTTTGTCCGGCAGGGCAGGATACTTGGAATTGATATAGAAAAAAGAAGAAATTTACTTATATTTTCTCCGGGTGACCTGAAAAATATAGACAGCGTGACACGGCAGAGAGTGATGGAACGGATAGAAAAATGTCTGGAGGCCGGTACGGGGCGTTTTCCCGACGCGGTTTTCACATGCATTGGAACACGCTGTATCTGTCTCCTGCCGGAGAGCGCGGGTTCCCGTCTGCGTGAATTTGCCTATGAAATGAAGAAAAGGGCGGAAGAGGAATGCCGCGTAAAACTCGGAGCCGGTTATGATGATACGCCGCTCACAGGCAGTCAGATATATCCTGCCTTTAAGAGGGCGGAGAAGGCGCTGTATGTGAGTCTGCGGGCCGGAGGGAGGACGCCGGTAGCCTGCCGTGAGCTGATGCTGGAACTGTTTCTTCCGGAAATTTCAAAGGAGGCGAGACAGGCATTTGTAGACAGAATATTTAATAACTGCTCACAGGAGGAAAGGGAAGAATACAGGCATCTTCTGAAAGTCTATGCAGATTGCAATGGTTCGATTGGCCGGACGGGAGAAAAGCTCTTTCTTCATAAAAATACAATCCAGTATAAATTAAACAAACTCCGCCAGAAAACAGGCCTTGATCCCCGGACAATAGAGGGGGCTTCTCTGTTTTATCTGGCAATTGCTTTTATAGAGAAATAGACGAATGGTTTAATATATCCAAGTAATTAAAAACAGTCGCAAAACAGGCGCTGGTGAGAAATTACCGAGCTTGTTTTGCGGCTGTTTATGATTGACCGGCAAAGTGAAAATTTGCAGAATGTACTTTGCTCCGCTGCATGTCGGAGGCTGGGGTTCCGGTATCTTTTTGTTAACAGATTCAAGATCCACTGTATGTTATGATAAATCGGCAGTGAAACCGAACTGAACTGCCTGGTTGCCGAGGCTCTGGGAACGGGAACGGCTCAAATGCTCATACATCAGTTCTCTTGCGCGGAAACTGTTCTGGTTCTCAATCTGCTCCGTAATTTCCGTGTGGTAACGGAGCGTGTTCTTTCTCTGATCAACCGGCATCTCCCTGATAATGCGGGAGAGCTGCTTTTTCATCAGAATCCCGAAGGTGTTCATCAGTTTGGAAGCGACAAAATTACCGGAACAGTGAATAATCTGCATATGGAAATCATAGTCCAGTTGGGCAAATGTTTCCGAGTCGGTAAAGAGATTCTCCTCCGTCTGTGAAAGAAGGGAGTGCAGAGCGGCCAAATCCTCCGGCGTTCGTCTCTGGGCAGCATGTTCCACCATCTCAATCTGCAGGGACTGGCGAAGCTCGAAGAGATCGCGTTCGCTTATGCCGTCAAAGACCAGGCTGTATAAAAGGGGGAGATAGCTGGAAGTACCGGAGGGGCGGGAGATATAGATGCCGCTTCGCGGCGCAACCGTCACAATCCCGAGAAATTCCAAAACCCGCAGCGCCTCTCTGAGCGTCGGCCGGCTTACCCCCATGAGTTCCACCAGTTCCTGTTCATTATATAGTTTTTTCCCATATTCCAATTTACCCCGGGCGATCAGATCCAGGATGGTATCTACAATCTGCAGATATGTCTTTTTATTCTTGACCGAAGGGATTTCAGGTAAGTCCATTATATTCCTTCCTTTCTGTATTAAGGCCTAGTTACCATAATAGAGAAAAATCCTCCCTCTGTCAAGATACGGCAGTTTAGATGCAGGGCCGCCTCTGAAAGACAGCGGAGACTCACTCCCGTCCGTTCCGCCGCGTTCTCATTCCTCAATTAAATTCACTCTCTCAATTGGCCGTGTCGCAATAACATCACTGCCCAGTCCAAGCACATCGTGAATCAGGATCTGCCCGATCTGCACCGGGGCATCAAGGCTGAGTTTCCTGATTTCCCCCATGACGTCGAAAATTTTCTCTCTGGGTACCGGGTTTGTCAGGCGCACGCTGCATAGTGGGAGTTCCCCTCCCCTGACCAGAACCGAGGTGGAAATGGTGCGTACCGGATGGGTCAGTTCCTGCTCGACGTAAGCGGCTCCCCTGGGGCATTTATTTCCTTTTAAAGAGAGGACTTCGATACCGTCATACGCCGCCTCAATTTGACAGCCGCCCGGGCAGAGGATACAGGTAAATGTTTTAGTCATTGCTCATCACCACCTTTATTGTATGATTTGAGAGAAGAGCGCTCTTAGGGAGGGCAATCTGTTCCATTTCCGCGGGTATCATCCTGTCAAAATGCGTGGAGGAAATGATTTTTCCATCCTGTTCTAAACGGACGCAGCAGTTTTTGACCGGCTTGCGGGGACGGAAGGAGAGCAGCGTATCGCATGTCCCAGTGATCTTCTGAGGCACGGTGTATCCGATGGAGCCGTCTGTTTCCAAAGTAATGGACGGGGCGGGAAGACTGCCGGACAGATAGCGCGTTACGGAATCGGCCAGGCGTTCCGCTTCCAGGGAAACAAAGTCCACCAGATCGTGTACATGGAGAACATTGCCGGCGGCAAATATGCCGGGCGTGCTGGTGTGGTAAAATTCGTCCACCACAGCGCCCTTGGTTCTGGGATCCAGCTCCACATCCGCCATGGAGGTCAGTTCATTCTCCGGTATCAGGCCGACGGAGAGGATAAGGGTATCGCAGGGGTATTCCTTTTCCGTACCCGGTATTGGATTCATCTCTTCATCCACCTTGCTGACGACGACGGATTCCAGGCGGTTATGGCCCTTGATTTCCGTCACGGTGTGGCTTAGATAGAGGGGAATCTGATAATCGTTTAAGCACTGTTCAATGTTGCGGGGGAGGCCGCTGGGATAGGGCTGTATCTCAAATACGGCTTCTACCGAGGCGCCTTCCAGGGTCAGTCTTCTGGCCATAATCATTCCGATATCGCCGGAGCCCAGGATGACAACGCGTTTTCCGATCATTTTATTTTTTAAATTAATATACGTCTGTGCCACTCCGGCCGTAAAGACACCGGACGGCCGTTCACCGGGGATAGACAGCGCGCCGCGGGTGCGCTCCCGGCATCCCATGGTCAGGATGACGGCGTCCGCCTGGTAACACGACAGTCCGCCGGAGGAAGCGGCGATAACCCTCCTATTGGGAGTAAGGCCGATTACCGTGGTGTCTGTGACAAATTCGATGCCCAGTTCCTTTACACGGTCAATAAAATACTGAGCATATTCCGGTCCGGACAGACTTGTTTTAAAGCGTGTCAGCCCAAATCCGTCGTGGATACACTGGCGGAGAATTCCGCCCAGATGATGTTCCCGCTCCACAATCAGGATATCTTGGACGCCGTTTTCTCTTAATTTAATTGCGGCAGCCAGGCCTCCTGGGCCGCCGCCAATGATAATCACATCTTTATGGATTTTATTCATTCGTCTCTCACCGCCCCCGTAAATATGGATGAGCCATTCCGGCTGTATGTAAGTTCTCTAAGTGGTATCTGTTTCTCCTGCATCAGAAGTTCCGTAATTCTGGTCTGGCAGTAGCCTCCCTGGCAGCGGCCCATCATGGCCCGGCAGCGGTACTTTACGCCGGTTACGGTATTGGCGCCCAGTGGACGCCGGATCGCATCTAAAACTTCTGCTTTTGTGATTGTTTCACAGCGGCAGATAATTTCGCCGTAATCCGGGTTACGGCGGATCAACTGTTCCTGTTCCTCCGGCGTACGGCCACGGAAAGAGACGAAACGCTTTCGGACCGGATTGAAATTCTGATTCGGACTTAGCGTCTCGACTTCCTTAATCAGCCGCACCACCTCACGCGATATCGGAACGGAGCTTGTAAGTCCTGGCGATTCGATACCAACGAGATTGACGGTGCGGGGAGCGAGTTCATCGCGGCGCTCTATGACAAAGTCGTGATAACCGCCGACGCCCTTGGGCGTAAGTTTGGGCCTTATCCCGGCAAAGTTACGGATAAAACTGTCTCTTTTTATGTATGGGAAAATACGTCCCCCGTCTTTTATCAGCATATCCATGATGTCTTTGGTAGCGGCGTAATTGTCGCGTTCATCGATGTACTCGGTGCTGGGACCGATCATGATGTTGCCGTCCACCGTTGGCGTCAGATGAATTCCCAGTCCTCCGGTACTGTAGTCGGGCACCGGATAGGCGGGCAGGGGAAGTTTATCCCCCAGCTTTTTGTCTAAAATAAAATATTCTCCCCTGCAGGGATAAATAGTATATTCATCGATTCCCAGCATGGCCGATATTTTATCGGAGTATAAACCGGCGCAGTTGATGACCCAGCGGGTCATCAAGAAACCGTTTTTCGTACAGACACGGTAATGAAAGTTTCCCTGTTCTGAATGTTCCGTTTCGCGGGTAATATCAGTGACTTCGCGGTTAAAGAAGAATTCCACCCCGTTATCCGCAGCATTTTCAGCCAGCCCAAAGGTAAATTCAAACGGGCTTAAAATGGCGGTGGTGGGAGACCACATGGCAAACTCACCGTCGATACAGGGCGCCTTCGCGCGGATAAAATCTTTCTCTACAATTTCCAGTCCCCGGATCCCGTTTTTCTCTCCGGTTTCCTTCATTTCCCAAAGCTTTTCCCGGTCCTCTCTGGAAAAACCGACGATCAGCTTTCCGGTTCTTTTATACGGAATATCAAGTTCTCCGGCAATCTGATCAAAACAGGCGTTACCCTCCACACAAAATTTTGCCATCAGGGAACCCGGTTTATTATTATATCCGGAGTGGAGCACTGCCGAGTTGTGGGAGCTGGTTTCACAGCACACGTCGGGCGCTTTTTCCACAACCGCAGTTTTCAGCTTGTATCGTGAAAGCTCACGGGCCACAGCGCAGCCGATAACGCCTGCTCCTATTATTGTAACATCATATATTTGGTTCAATTAGTTAACTCCTTTCTTGCGATAAAATTTAACTTGCATGACTGAATTTTACTTGATTTAGTTAGCTCAATTATATCGGAATTAAATAATATGTCAAGAAACCAATTTTTGCTTATATTTAGAAGAACAGAAGTAATGTTCAGTGAATTTTGTTACGCGTAACAAAAATAACAGTACATAAGGCGGAAGTAACTGTTATATCTTGACAATAAAAGGCGATAGATTATACTGAAACTGTATTAATTAGTTAACTGAATATACTTGATTAGTGTAAAAGAAATTTGAGGTACCATTTCATTATTTTACAAAAGGAGGGAATATGAAATTTAATGTAGAGATTTTATTTGGAGGTTTTTCGGGTAAACTTCCCAACTGTTATCATGGATGGGGAACATGGGCCCTGATTCAGGACGGCAGGCACAATATTCTGCTGGATACGGGGTATGTGGGATTCAGAAAAGATTTCAGCCGTCTTCTGGAGGAAAAGGGAGTGAAATGCGGGGATATCGATTATGTCCTTTTAACGCATCTGCATTTTGATCATGCCTGTAATGTGGATCTGCTGCCGAATGCCGTATTCGTCCTTTCTAAAGCCGAGTGGGAGTTTGCACGGGATCCGGAATGCGGCGACCTGCTTGTGGAGCGCTCGGCAATTCCGGTTCTTGAGAAAGCGGAAAAAATTCTGATTGAGGAGGACGGACAGGAGATTTTGCCCGGACTATCCGCCATTCTGACGCCGGGCCATACGCCGGGCTGCTGCTCCTATGTCCTTCATCAGGAAAATGGAGAGAAGTGGGTTTTGGCCGGAGATGCGGCCAAGAACAGAGGGGAACTTTCGACCGGAACGGTGCAGATATCCATGAATCAGGAGCAGTCACAGAACAGCCTGAAGAAAATAAAGGAAGCGGGCAGCAGGATCCTGCCGGGCCACGATTCATGGGTGAGGTCAGGAGAAGGCGGAGAGATTACGGCGGAAGGAGGCAACGACATTCATCTTTTGTTTGCCCAGGGGATCACAGTGAACGGAGGAGAAACCGAGGTTATTTTGCATATGGATTAAGGGGGATGCATGATGTTCGAGTACATAGGAATTGGGGAAATTATCAACATTTTTATACTTCCATTTATAGGACTTGCCATGTCGCTCGTCTGGTATTTCAGACACAGGAAAGAGGATGCAGGAGAAAAATAAGGGGGTGGAATGATGACTGGTATTTATATTGGGCTTATTGTGTATCTGGCGGCGACCTTTGGGGTCAGCATTTATACGGGCAGAAAAGGGCGGAGTAAATCTTCGGCCGGATTTATTGTAGGTGAACGGAACTTCGGTTCCGTAGTGACGGCGCTTGCAATGGGAACAACACTGGCCAGCGGGTTTGCTTTTATCGGTCTGGTGGGTATGGGGTATACCCTCGGGTTAGTGGCAACCTGGCAGTGCATCTGGGGGACAATCCTTGAATTTATCTGCTGGTTTTTCCTTGCCCATAAGCTGAGGGCAATGAGTGAAAAGACGGAGGTCTTAACTCCGATTGAAGCGATGTCAAAGCTGCATGGGGATCCTCACAACCTGATTAAGATTTTCGGAGGATTAATGATTGGCCTATTTATCACATTTTATCTTGCAGGCCAGTTTACCGCAGCGTCTAAGGCGGCTAATACAATGGGGCTGAATCCGACCACGGTAGCGATTGGAATCGCGGCGCTCACAATCGTGTATATCTTTCTGGGCGGCGTCAATGCGGCCATGTGGACGAACGCCATCCAGGGGCTTGTCATGATTCTGAGCTTTGGCGTTCTTGTGGCGGTGGCTCTTTCCAAGGTAGGCGGAATGGGAGGTTTATTCGCCTCACTTTCCACAGCCGAGCCATCCCTGATCCAGTGGAATAACGGGAGGAGCACCGGCAATGCGGCCTTTTATATTGCAAACTACTGGCTGGGCAGCGCAGCCGGATTCCTGGCTCAGCCACAGGCAATCCAAAAGTACCTGACGATTAAAAATGACAGACAGATTAGGAAGAGCTGTGTACTTTCCTGTATCTTCAATATTATCCGCCAGTTGGGTCCTGTCCTGATCGGCATGAGCTGCCGGCTGATTTATCCCTCGATTACGGATCCGGAGACCTGTATCCCGAGGATTATTGTCGATTACATACCCAATATCATGGGCGGAATCCTGATGGCGGGGATTTTTGCCGCCGTTATGTCCACGACGGAATCCCTGCTTTTGCAGTCCACCAGCGAGCTGAGCCGAAATTTCCTGGAGAAGGGAATTCTGATTAAGAAGGAGGTTTCGCAGAAAACATACGGTATCATCTGTAAAATCCTTACAATTGTGATAGGTATCATCGGCCTGCTGATTTCCCTGTTTGGGTCAGGCGGCGTCTTTAATATGATTATTTTCGCATGGACCGGTCTGATGACATCGGTCGGACCGTCCCTGTACCTTGGACTTTACTGGAAAAAGTGTACCAGTCAGGGAATTCTGGCCGGGGTCTTGACGGGAATTCCGGCAACCTGTGTCTGGTATTACCTGTTTAAGTCGTCCACCGGAATCCATGAAGCAGTCAGCGTAGTGGTGCCGATTCTGGCAGTGATTATCGTCAGCCTGCTGACACAAAATGTGAAACAGGAAGAAAACTGGGCGGAAGAGCTGAGCAGATAAAAATGGAGAAAACAGATGCGGCAGCAGGGAGCCTTTATTTATAGAAGGTATTCCTGAAAAAGGGGTATTGGATTCTGCCAATATCCCTTTTTACGTGGATAAAACGGTACTGTCTGCTGATTTGAGAGGTTGCCGTGGAAAATGATTGTTACTGTTCACACCGCATTGCGCTGTGAATAATGCTTCGGTATGATTGCGATTGTCCGGCATGAGGTTTTGCAAACGGCATGAAATGGGAGTACAATATCTTTGAAGCGTATTAATCGATCAGGGTATAATAATCAAGATAAAAGGAGGAAGCATATGCCGGCGTATTTCTCAATGACGGTGCAAAGAAGAACAGACAAAGTGACGGATGATTATGTAGAACAGATTTATTCGGCAGTGATTGAATCGGGATTTCCGTTTAAAAGCGGATACTGGTTTCACGAGGATGCCGGTTATGATGAAATTGTTGCATGGAACCGGAAAAAACTGGCACAGGGATTCCGGCTCGGCTTTACGGAACATGTACAAAACGACTATATGCAGATTCTCTTTCATGCGCCTGCCTTTAGGGAAATGCGTGGGTTCTGGATGTACGGTAAAAAAGAAGTTGCATTTGACCTGATTATTCCCGAGTATGATATCATGAGTCACGACAAAGAGCATACGGAATGCTGTACGGTTTCAGAAGACAGGGTGTCACCGATACGGGCAATCGGCGCGGCCTTGTGGAACCGGGGACTGGCAGATGTGATTCAGACCAATTTCGAATTGGACGGCGGTTACTACAGTATTGATAAAGTTCTGGGCGGTGAAAAGCTGATGGCCCACCCCTTTGCGATTATTCCGGAGGATATTGCTGTAAGATTCGGCAAAGATTATCTGTCGGGAAAACGGCTTACCAGAATTGGAAATAATGGGGTAATCATAGATGACGATGCTTATCTGTCCGGCAGACAGACGGCGGACAGATAAGCATAAGAGCTGATTCGATCGGGCTTTGGTAAGTAAGATAAGTTCAGCATCCCATTACCGTGTTTTTTAAATAGAGGTTAAATGAGCCGTATTCTGTTTCTTTAAGCGGCTCCGGGCAGGACATCACAACCAGACGGTGTCCCTGGTGGGACTCATGGTACGGTGGGTGAACGTGATCGAAGCTGTTTACCCTGAATCCGGCTCTTTCATAAAACCCTTTCCGATGGATGGAAATATCATCAACGGGAGGGTCGATTTCCAGAATTACAGTCTTTCCCCGCTGTCCCAGAAGTGCGAGGGCTCTTTGGCCACACTGCCTGTTGCGTTTATCAGGGTCAATACAGAAATGTTCGATGTAAATAAAACATTCCGTTTCCCAGCATAAAAGAATTCCTATAAAATCCTCTTCATCATAAATCAGGTTGAACTGATACTCCCTGTTTTCCATAATTTCCGTCTGGGAGGAGGCGGTTCTCTGCTCATGATAAGGAAAGCTGATTTTGTAGAGATCCATGGCTCTTAAGTACATTTCATTGTCAACGGCTGTCAAACGTTCAAAGTGCATAATTTATTCCTCCAGTTTAAGCTCTGCCAGTCCGACAGGAATATTATTTTCATAGACCCACTGTGAGATTTTCCGTATCCGGATGAGAAAGAAAACTTCGTCGTCCTGGATGAATTCATCATCCTCAGAGAATGATTCGGGATACCGCTCCCTGTATGCTTTTTTAATTTCCTCATTTTCCGGAAGCGTCACTTTTCCGAGCAGTTCCGAACGGCCGGTAAAATAAAAATTACCCACACAAACGGCAACATTCGGGTTTTCCAGCATCTGCATTGCTTTTCTGGAAGAAAGAGAGGTCCTCACATAGAGCAGCAGGCCGATGGACAGGGGACTGACCTGACGGACGGTGACCAGATCGTCTGCGCTGGTAGCGAGTGAGATTACTTCGGTTTCGGCCAGTGTTTTTTGTAATTCACTTAAATTTACATTCATTTTTTATCCTCCGTTATGATGTTGTCTATCTTTTTGTCAGTTACAGTATAGCAGATAAAACATGACAACTGGTTGTCATAATATATTTTTTATATCATAGGAAAGCCCTCCTATGATATAAAAAGCCCTCCGGGCAGGATGCGCACTCGCGCGAAGATGTAATATGCCGCTATGCGGCCGCGCTCGGCGCGAGAATCCCGCGAGCGGGATTCTTTATTGTAAGAAAAGGCCGTGAAAACAAGAGGCATTATGCCAACAGTTCTCACGGCTTTTCTTGAGTGGCAATGAAAAGTTCGCGAAGCGTGCTTTTCGTTGTTTTATCGCTTTTTATCCGACTTTTTATTCAGGCGTTCCACCAGCGCAGCAGTGCGTGTGCGGTAATCGTCCAGCTCGGTTACAATACCCATAAAGGAGGAAACCATATCCAGCGAGGAGCGGAGCGTACTCTGCTCACTCTGGTAGATAGCTCTTTTCGTCAGGCGCATGGCCTGCTGGGGTGCTTCCAGAAGTTTCTGCATGTAATTTTCTACGTATTCATCAAGTTCCTCAGGGGGAACCGTGCGCGTTACCAGTCCAATCCGTTCCGCCTCTTCTCCTTTTAATACCCTGGCGGTCCAGAACATATCAAGCGCTTTGTCGCGTCCAACCAGACGCGGCAGGAAATAGGCGCCGCCGTCTCCCGGTACGATACCGGCGTTAAAATAACTCTCCGACAGAGTTGCACTTTCCGAGGCGATTCGAACGTCACACATCAGGGCCATATCCAGTCCTGCGCCCACAGCGGCTCCGTGGATTTTGGCAATTACGGGCTTGTCGATCTCTTCCAGAATGAGCGGTATCCTCTGAATCCCCGTCCACAGGGAGTTCTTCCTGGCAAGAGCGGTGGATGTGATATCGTCGTGGCTTTCAAAAAAACCATCACCGGCTGCCATGGCCTTCACATCGCCTCCGGCACAGAATGCCTTTCCATTGCCTGAAAGCAGGACGGCGTAGACATCATCTCTGTCTCTTATATCCTCCAACGCCGCTGTCCAGAGCTGTATCATTTCTTCACTGAAGCAGTTGAGGTGCTCCGGGCGGTTCATCGTAATGCGGGCCAAGTGGTCTTTTACTTCATAAATTAAATCCGGCATAGTCTTATTCTCTCCTTGTGTCAATCAGCCGCAGTTTTCCTGCGTTTTCTATTCAGCAGGAAAGAAACCTGAAAAAGGAAAAATCCTGCCGAACGTTGATTCCCTACCATTATAGTGAGCGTATCCGTTACTGTCAATGTTGCATCTATCCTGTAACAATCTCTTAACAACATACCCGATCCGTCCCTGAATTATTCCACCATGTATGACGGCCGTCATATGAAAATGACAGGGTACGGGAGAAGTTCGGGCCGTTCAATCGTAAGAAAAAAGCAATGATTTCGACAGGCCGATCGGATGGAATGGACAGTTTACCTATGGTAAAATAAGTAAATAGAGAGCACCGGGACAAAAGGAGATGCGGATATGGATGGAAGATGGGAACAAAAGGCAAAAAACAACGCAAATGTGAACCTGGTTAATTTTGAATCGGCACATGGAAGAGAAGCTTCTCCGACGCCTGCGCCGCATTACAATCCCGACAAGGCCATGAGGGAAGCCGAGCGCGAATATCTGAAGTCAAAGGGCCGGGAACAGAAAACGCTGTTCCGGAAGATAGCGGAGTTTTTCAGGGGAGAAAAGGAATAGAGGGGAAAGCAATATGAAAAAAATGAACAAATTTATTATATTAACGATTTCTGCATTACTGCTTAGTGCCTGTTCTGCGTGTGGCAAAAGCGAAACACCGGTAAGTGAAAGCGGGAGTGAAAACCAGGAGCGTATGGAACGTACAGCGGGAGAAAACGGAGCGGAGCCGGATAAGAACGGCGGCGTCTCCGGCCAGGGAACGGAGTCCGAACCCGGGGGAACTACGCAGGATTTAGCAGATAACGAATTCTCGGCAGGTGCTTCGGCGCTATGCAGTTCTTATTTTAAGGCAGGGGACTTTCGGTACACCATGGAGATCCTTCCGGGCGGACCGGGGGAGAGAAATACATTAAGTGTCACGGTCAATAAGAGGAGCACGGAGCCTCAGGATTGGGAGCGTTCGAATGCCGCCCTGGGACTGGGCGTGTACCGTCTGCCTTACAGCAGCAAGACCTCATCCTACAGCCTCACAAATGAGATGTACGGAGCGGCCGGTAATACCGCGGCCGCTATGGAACTGAGTGTGAACCGGGACGGAACCGTCTCCCTGAACGGAAACGGCGAGGCAGCAGGGGTATATTATACATGCAAGGAAAACCTGGAACTGCCGGAGGCCTTTTACAGACCGTTAAACGGCACCGATTTGATTGGGCTTGACAAGGAACGGATGAGAATCATCAGAAACCAGTATTATGCGGTCTACGGGAGAAAGTTCCAGAATGAAGAGCTGAATGCATACTTTGGGGCAAAACCCTGGTATCAGGGCACAACGGAGCCGGATCAGTTTGATGACAGGCTGCTGGGAAACCTGATAAAAAGAAATATTTCCTTTTTACAGGAAGCCGAGAATGAATATGATGCAAATAAGGCGGAAGAGCAGAAGAGGGAGTACGATGCGCTTTCTCCGGCACCCTATCTGTCACTGCTGCCGGAGAGTGGTGAGATCCTGGTAACGCTGGCCTCGGACAGGGAGCATGCGGAAGATAAAGGCATTTATTATAGGGCGGAAGGTACAATTTCAGTTCCTATTACACTGACACAGGAGCAGTACCGGGAGCTTTTGGATGGGGAGGAACTTGCGGTCTCCACCGATGAGCTTACGGGAGAGCAGAAAACGCTGAAGAAAGCAAAGGAACAGGAATACGGAGAATTTGTATTTGGAGATGAGGCGGAAGGCGATTATGTCATGAGCTCCTATAATTCAGCAACGGGACTTTACAGTCTATGGGCGGATAGCGCCGATACAAGGTTTAAGAAAGTGTATCAGGGAGACGTCTATGTTTTGAAGGGAGCCTGTGAAGAGTATTACGGATATTTTAATATGAAGCGGGAAGAACTGAAAGAGTCGGCCGGGAATTACAGGGTGATGGATTTTGATGAACAGGGTCCGTATGGGCCTCAGGAGTACTCGGGGAATGTTCTGGTCAGAGATGCAAAAGGGTATGTGAAGGCGCTTTATTTCTGGGGAGATTGACAAATTTAATTAGAAAATGGAAGAATTGAAAACAGATGGAAGAAACTGATATACAAATTTGCCGTATATCAGTTTTTTTCTATTCAATTCCAGTAAAATGTTGGGGGCGGCAGTTGTTTATAAAACCAGAAGTGGTATAATTAAACGGTATGTGACCATAAAAATATGGAGACATTATGCCGAAAAACAGTCGGGGGATAAGATGAGTAAATTAAAAAATTGGCGGATTGCCGGTTCGGTCCTGACTCTGGCAGCAGCAGTATTCGCGATTGCCGCCACACGGCGGGAAAAACCTGATATTGGAGAGCGGATCTGCCATACCAGTATTTTTTCCTGGGAAGCGGAATATATGCTGGAGGAGTATGAACCTCAGCTTTCGGGTCTTATGAAACGTCTGGGGTGTGAGGCCGTTTATCAACAAATAGAAAACGATGCGGATGAAGAGACGGTTCTTTCCTATCTGAACCGCCGTGCCGTATTGGGGCAGGATGTTTATTATCTCGCCGGTTCTCCCGGATGGGGGAGCGAAGCGGGAGCAGTTTCAATGCTGGAAGAGGTCAAAAAGGTAAAGGAATGGAACCGGAAAGCACCGAAAAAGGGAGGCTTTTATGGTATCGTATGGGATGTGGAGCCCTATCTTCTGAAAGAATGGAAAGAAGAGCCGGAACTTTGCATAAAGCAGTTCGTCAAAAACTGTGAAGCAGCATATAAAAAGGCCAGTGAAAACCAGTTGGCGGTGATTGTCTGCATTCCCAATTTTTATGACAGCTCCGGTTTTGAAGAGGAGTTGGAACAATTAGTGATGAATGGCTGCGATGGAATCGCGGTAATGAATTATCTTAAGAGAGATGAAACAGGCCAGATTGCCACGGAAGTGGAACTTGCGCGCAGACATCAGAAAGCGGTCATTAATATTACGGAGATGCAAAGACCGGGATACCATGAACTTACAGATGACAACACGTATTATAATGATGGGATTGATGCCGCGGAGGAAAGCTGGGCA
The DNA here is from genome assembly GCF_900547735.1 of uncultured Clostridium sp. Lineage (GTDB taxonomy): Bacteria > Bacillota > Clostridia > Lachnospirales > Lachnospiraceae > Otoolea. Next base: position 18,508 of record NZ_URHZ01000035.1, read on the forward strand.
ATAATCAGGGAGACTTTCAACTATCCGGAGCTGGGATTTTCATGGCATTATGTAAGGCCGCTGTTGGAGCTTATGGAGGCGGAAGATTCAGGATAAACAGATTTTTTTGTGAATATTATAATGATAAGCGAGGTCAGGGTATTGAGAGAAGTATTGCGTCAGGAAAAGAAGTATTTACTGTCTTATGATCAGTTTCGCTGTCTGGACCATCAGTTTCTACAGGTTTTACATCCCGATCCCCATAATGGAATCAGCGGATATGCGGTCAGAAGCCTTTATTTTGACACATTGCAGGAACGAGATTTTTACGAGAAAGAGGATGGCCTGGAAATACGAAGAAAAATACGTTTAAGAACCTATGATCCCAACTCGGATTTCGCCATGCTTGAGATGAAGCAAAAGCAGGGAGATAATCAGAAAAAACGGTCTCTTAAAATGGAGCGGCGGGATGCGGAAGAACTTTGCAGGGGGTATTATTCCAGTCTTCTGAAATATGAAGATCCTTTTGCAAAGGAATGTTATGGAATTATGAACATGATGTGCTACCGTCCCAAGTCCATCGTGGAATATCAAAGGAAAGCTTATATTGCAAAGGAAAATCAGACCAGAATCACCTTTGATTTTGCAATTAAAGCAACGGAGAGTGATTTCAGGGTTTTTGCACCTGATTTGAATCAAAATCCGGTTTTTGATCCGTATCTCGTTGTGATGGAAGTAAAATATAATGGATTTTTACTCAGTTATATAAAAGAGATGGTCAGTCTGGAAGGAAAAAGCCCTGTTTCGGTAAGTAAGTACTGCTTATCGCGGAGCGCAGGGCTCCATTATCTGTTTTGATATGATTTTTATAAAAAACGCAGACAAAAGGCATATCAGCCGGTCTGCCGGGAGGTTAGCGCAGTGAAAAAATATTTTTATTCTATGTTCGAAGGAGCGGGGACGCTCTCAACGGAGGAAATAATCCTTCATATTTTAGTGGCCGTCGTGCTGGGAATGGTGATTTATTTATCCTATTATTTCAGCCATGCCGGAGGTGTATACTCCAAGAAATTTAATGTATCATTAATTATGCTGACCGTTCTTACAGCAACCGTTATGACCGTAATCGGAAATAATATTGCATTGTCTCTTGGTATGGTGGGTGCTTTATCTATCGTAAGATTCCGTACCGCCATCAAAGATTCCCGTGATACAACCTACATATTCTGGACCATTATTGTTGGTATTTGCTGCGGCGTCGGAGATTATCTTGTGGCCGGAGTGGGAAGCGCCGTTGTGTTTATATTACTTCTGATACTGGGCCGTGTGAAAAATGATAACCGGATTCTTCTGATTATAAGGGGAGCCAGAAATATGGAGAGGAGAATCGAGGCCATTGTATTCGACTATTTTGAGGCAAAGGCCATGCTCCGGGTTAAAAACACCAGCAGGGATTCAATTGAGATTATATTCGAAATGCCAAAAAAAGCGTACCTGATTTCCAACAAGAAAGAAAAGAGCGTGGTGGAAATGTTATATGAATTGGAATCCATTGAGTATGTGAATATTGTAACTCAAAATGACGAAATCAGCGGGTAAAGTGACAGGATAATAGAAAATGAGCAGAAAAATATTGTATGTCACAGTTGGCGCAGCCCTGTTGGCGGCCGTGTTTTTGATTTCGGGATACACTCATCCGAAAAAACTGAGAGTTCAGCAGCATCTTGAGATAAGCCAGGGCGTGGAAGATACCAGTCTTTCGATCGATGCCGACAGCTTTTCATCCCATCTGCCTGTTGTGAATATTGAGACCAACGGTCAGACGATTCCCGGAAAGCCGGAACTTAACCAGAGGGTAAGCGAGATTGAAAATACTTACATATCCGCGTCCATGCAGATTATGGATCAGAAGGAAGAACTGAACACACTGAAAACAGAAGCGGCAATCGATTCCAAAGTCCAAATCCGCGTCAGGGGAAATTCCTCCAGACGATTTGATAAGGTGGGGTATCTTTTTAAATTTACAGATAAAGACGGAATTGAACAGGAAGAACCGGTTTTGGGAATGGAGAAGAACAGCACCTGGGTTCTGCACGGTCCATTTCTGGATAAAACCCTGATGCGCAATTACATGTGGTATAACCTTTCGGGCCAGATAATGGAATGGGCGCCGGATGTGAGATACTGCGAGCTGTTTTTAAATGGGACATATCAGGGAGTTTATGTGATGACCGAACAGATCAGTGTGGCGCCGGGACGCATCAATGCGACAAAATACGATGGAAGAGCGCCGGTGTCAAGCTATGTGCTCTGTGCGGACAGGGCCAGTATCAATGATGTGGAGTATCTGGACAATTTCAGCTGGTATGCAAGGCGTTCTTCAAGCCGGATGGAAATTAAGTATCCGGGCAGTAAAAAGTTAACACCTGAATTGACAGAAGAAATCAGCAGAGATTTTTCTGAATTTGAAAAAACATTGTATTCCTTTGATTATGATTCCAAACGGTTCGGTTATCAGAACTTCATTGATGTGCAGAACTTTGTAGATTATTTTATAATCAACGAGATTACACAAAATACGGACGCAGGAATTTATTCCACATATTTTTATAAAGATGTGGCGGGAAAAATTAAAATGTGTGTCTGGGATTTTAATAACTGCTGTGATAACTTTATGGAAGAGCAGCAGCCGATGGCCGGATTTTACATGCAGGGGCGTCCCTGGTTTTTTATGCTTTGCCGGGATGAGGAGTTTGTGGAATTGATTATTTCCCGTTACCGTGAGCTGCGGAAGGGGATTTTAAGCGACGATGCGGTAAAGGCGTATATACAGGATGTACAAAATTATCTCGGACCTGCAATCGACAGGAATTTTGAAGTCTGGGGATACAGTTTCGATGCGGATGAAGATTTGATGGATGAAGAATTCCGTAAAATTGGTTCCTACGAAGCGGCAGTGGAACAATACCAGGGCAGACTGATCAGCAGAATGGGGTGGATGGATAAACATATTGAAGCTCTTCGCTCCTACAGCCACGAGTCAAGAAATAAGAAATTTAATCATTAAAATGGAGGTCCTGACGAGTGAAAAAATTTTTGATGGCAGCGTGTTCTGTGATTTTGCTGTTTTTTTTACTGCATACCGCATATTATCAGTGGGGATTCTATATCGATTTACACTCAGGACAGAATGCGGCCGCCTTTACAACGACGGAGGGAAAAGAGATTCTGGTGGATACGGGGCATGGGCTTCAGCCATTTGAAATTAAAGGCGTTGACATGGGAGCGGGATATCCCGGCGCCTTTGCCACCGAATATGCAGTGGATAAAGAAACTTATCTGAGATGGTTCCGCATGATTCAGGATATGGGGGCCAACACGGTCAGGGTTTACACAATCCTGTCCGACGATTTTTATAATGCGGTCTATGAATACAATACCGGTAATCCAAACCCACTGTATATTATACATGGCGTCTGGGTAGACGACTATGTACAGAATTCCCGGCTGGATGCTTACGACCGTTCTTTTTTTAATCAGCTTAAAGAGGATTCCAGAACTCTGGTGGATATTATCCATGGCAGAAAAAAGGTCAATCTTGGATACGGCACCACAAGCGCCACGGGTATCTATACAAAAGATATATCTCCATGGGTGCTGGGCTATATACTGGGAGTGGAGTGGGAGGACGTAACGGTTGCCTATACGGACCACATGCAGAGTGAAAGAAATCAGTATCAGGGAACCTATCTGTATACCTCGGAGGATGCAACCCCATTCGAGGCCATGCTCGCGGAAGCGGGGGACAATCTCATTCGCTATGAGACGGACAAATATAAGCAGCAGCGGCTTTTGGCATTTTCAAACTGGCCGTCGACCGATCCGATGGATTATCCGGAGGAGGTAAACAAGATTTTTCAGAAGTGTGCCAAGGTAGATGTGGAACATATCCGCTCAACGGATGATTTTTTATCCGGCCAGTTTGCTTCATACCACATTTATCCCTACTATCCGGAATATCTGAATTATTATGAAAGCTGGAAATATGATTTGAAACCGGCGGGAAAATACCGGATGGAGGACGGGACATATAATACCTACAAAATCTATCTTTCCATGATAAATAACCATCATCAGATGCCGGTTGTTATATCGGAATTCGGTGTTCCTTCCTCGCGGGGAATGGCGCAGGTTGATTACCACGGAGGCAGATCTCAGGGATTTATGACCGAACAGGAGCAGGGAGAGGCCCTGGTGGCAAGCTATCAGGATATAAAGGAAGCCGGATGTGCAGGCAGCGTGATTTTTGCCTGGCAGGATGAGTGGTTTAAACGTACCTGGAATACCATGGCGAATGTGGACTTGATGAAAACCGCCTATTGGAGTGATGCTCAGACCAATGAACAGTTTTTCGGCCTTCTGGCCTTTGATCCGGGTAAGGAAAAAAGTGTATGTTATACGGACGGCAGCGTGGACGAATGGATGGAAAACGATTTGGTGCAGAAGCAGGAGAATTTCAAACTTTATATGAAATATGATGAGAAATATATTTATTTCCGGATTCATAAGGATGGTTTGAATTTTGGAGAGGAGAAGATTTATCTGCCTCTTGATATTACTCCCCAAAGCGGAAGCTATTATATGGAAGAAGAAAAACTGAAATTTGACCGGCCGGTGGATTTTCTGATTATTCTGGATGGAAAAGAGAACAGCAGGGTACTGGTACAGGAAAGATATAATGCTTTCAAGGTCGTATACAGTGAAGATTACCGGATGGCAAATCCCTACTTTGATCCACCCGACAAGGATTCTCCGGTATTTGAGCAAATCTTTATGGCTCTTCAGATGGGAGATATTGAAGATATGCTGACGGGCCGACGGGAAAATCTGAAGATGGAAACGGGTAAACTGACTTACGGAAATGGAAACCCAAAGGCACAAGACTATAATTCCGTATCGGATTTTATTGTTGAAGGCAATGAGATAGAACTTCGGATTCCATGGCAGCTGCTTAATTTTTCCAATCCGTCCGAAATGCAGATTCATGATGATTATTTTGAATGCAACGGAATTGAAAATCTGGGAATCAAAGAGATTTATGCAGGCGTCGGCAGCGGTGATAATAAAGAAAACAGAATCAGGCTGGACCGGAAGAGCCTTAAGGGATGGGAAGATTCACCAACATTTCATGAGAGGCTGAAGCGATCCTATTACATGGTCCAGGAGGCATGGACAACCGGCCGTGATTCTGCGGGAAAGGAAGAATGACAGAAGGCTATGCATATACTTTCATTTAAGCCCGAATATATCTTATATTTTTACATGGTAAACTGCGTTGCGGTACTGGTATTTAATATCATGTATATTTTTATTGATCGATACAAAGGTAAAAAAATCGAACGACGCAGTCTGGAGATGGTGGGGCAGATCGAAACACAGATTGAGAATCTGGCAATGGGAGGCAGGGTGGAGGAGAAACATCTCGGCTTTCTTGTGCGTTCCATGAAAAAACTGGAGAAAATGCGTGCCTTTGAACATTCAATGGAGGAGGTCATGACAAAAGAACATGATTCTGTATCTCCGGAAAATGTGGTTCGTTACCTGCAGGGTCTGCGCACCGTCTTTATAGAACTTGCCGGCTGGTATGAAAAAAGAGACAAGATTGAACAGGCCTATTTTTCGAGTCTGATTAAAAAATTTGAAATTGATAAGGGGCATTCTTCTTATGACGGCATTATGGATTTCTTAGACAAGATGGTAATAAAAGAAGATGTCTATGTCAGGGAGAATGCACTGAAAGCGCTGTACTCCATTGGAAATGAGGAGGCGGTGCTGACCGCCTGGGAGAGGATGGAGGCAAATAAGATTTATCATAACCAGAAGCTTCTGGCCGACGGTCTGTTAAGTTTCAACGGCAATCGGGAGGAACTTGCGAGGCATTTGTGGTCAAGGCGCGAGGAATTTGATGTTATGCTGGTTCTGCCGGTGATGCAGTTTATCAGATTCTTTTCCGGGAATTTTTGCGGAGAGTTTCTGGAAGTGATGAAAAAGGAAACGGAAGATAAGGAACTTCGTCTGGAGGCAATCCGGTATTTGAGAAGATATCCGGATAAAAGGGCCAGAGAGGAGCTTCAGAAATTTCTTCTCTATCAGGAGTATATCGACTGGGAATACGCGGCCATGGCGGCGTCTGCTTTAACAATGTATCCCGGAACGGATACGGTGGCCTGTTTAAAAGAGGGGCTGGGAGCGGCTAACTGGTATGTGCGTCTGAACTGCGCCGAGGCTCTGATACATGGCATGAAACTTCCCAAATGGCAGCTTTATGATGTCTATAACGGCAGTGACCGGTATGCGCGAGAGATCCTGGATTACGTGACGGAAAAGTCGGAGATTCAGATGCAGGAAATGGAGTTGAATAAAAGAAATGTTTGATATGGTTAAGGCATTTTATACGGTTGTAGGCGTGTTTTTTGTACTCTACCTGATGGGATATTCCACGTTCCTGCTGGTTTCCGTGATTTCGGGTGCGCTTGATTTGTACAGAGAGAGTAAAAAACGCAGATATCATAATGAACTGCAGCATGATTTTTATATTCCGGTTTCCATCATTGTGCCTGCATACAATGAAGAGATAACGGTTGCCGATACGGTCCGTTCCCTCTTAATGATGGATTATAAACTTTATGAAATTATTGTTGTGGATGACGGTTCGAAAGATGCGACATCACAGAAGCTGGTTGAAGCTTTTTCCCTAAAGAAGGTAAAACGTCCCATTAACAGGCAGATCGGCTGTAAAAGGGAACAGAATGTATATGAAGCGGTTATAAATGGAATTACTGTAACTCTAATCCAGAAAGAAAACGGAGGAAAAGCAGATGCCCTCAACATGGGAATTAATGCCGCCCGCTTTCCTTATTTTATCTGTATGGATGCAGACAGCGTTTTACAGAAGGATTCCCTGCAGAAAATTGTGCGTCCCGTACTGGAAGAGGGCAATGTGATTGCCGTAGGAGGACTGATTCGTATCTCCAACTGCGCAGTGCTGGATGAGGGAAAACTGGTGGAATATCATATGCCGTGGAATCCGATTGTCGGCATGCAGATTTTGGAATATGACCGTTCCTTCATGGCCTCTAGAATTTTGATGGATAAATTTAATGGCAACTTAATTATTTCCGGAGCCTTCGGCCTGTTTAAAAAGGATGTGGTGACGAGTGTAGGCGGATACGATGCCAGCACGATGGGAGAAGATATGGAACTGGTCGTCAAGCTTCATGCGTTCTGTAGAATCAACCAGATCCCATACGGAATACGATATGCTCCGGATGCGATCTGCTGGAGCCAGTGCCCGTCCAGCATCCACGATCTGAAGAAGCAGAGGAGAAGATGGTATATCGGTTTATTCCAGTGCTTGAAAAAGCATCGCAGAATGTTTTTCGCTCCGGAATTTGGAGTGATAGGATACCTGTCTTATCTGTACTATCTTCTCTATGAGCTGTTTTCTCCTTTTATAGAACTTTTTGGGTTATTAACGATTCTGCTGGCATATATGGTAAACTTGATTAATGTTCCGTTTATGATTTTGTTTTTCCTGATTTATGCCGTATATGGGGCGTTGCTTACCATTACTGCATTTTTCGCCAGAATTTATACGCAGAATATCAGGCTTTCATTTCTGGATGCGGTGAAGGCGGTATTTCTCTGCATTCTGGAAGGTATCTTTTTCCGTTTTATTCAGGCTTTCACCAGAATGACTGCCTTTATTGGATATAAGAAAAAGAAGAATGTCTGGGGACAGATTCAGAGGCAGAAAATAAAACTGAACGCAGAAACTGAGGGGAAAGAAGAGAATGCAAAATAGAAATAGAAAGTTTATCCGCAGAATTCTCGCCGCAGGAATACTTTTTGCCGCCTGCAGTCTGGGGGGCATGGCGGGCACCTGCTTTGCGGCCGATGAAATTTATGTGGCCGGGATTCCGGACTCATGGCCGCTTGAGTATTATGATAAAAGTTCGGAGGGCTATGACGGCGTTCTGACGGATATGCTGAAAATGGCCTCAGAACAAACCGGGATTTCCATCCAGTACGTCAATCCGGGCGAGACGGACGAACGGCTGAACCTGGCGAAAAATGTACAGGTAGATGCAGTTTGGACGCTAGGACTGAGTGAAAAGGAATTGGACGAGGCAGGGTTGAAGGCTGGAAAAATCCAATTCGCATATGAAGAGCAGGGGGAACGGAATACGGTTTCCCTTGCTTATACCGGAAGTATGCCCGCCGGGATCCAGGAAAAGCTGGAAAAAGCACTGGCTGAAACCGACCGGGAGGAGTTTGACGGCCGATTAATTCAGTATGCAAGAAGTGAACGGGAGGAACTTCGCATTTCAGCCGTGGTAAAATATCTTTCACTTGCATTTTTGGGAGTGGCATTGACTGCGCTTCTTGTCATGCCGGTGAAGCTGATCCGGAGGAAAAGGCAGATTGAGAAACTGGCATACCGCGACGATATAACGGGAAGAGATAATTTTGCAGTCTGGAAACAGAAATTCGCCGATCGCATTACCGATGGAAACAGAGAACATTACTCCGTACTTTACATGAACGCGGGCCTGGAAGAGATCAGCCATATTTACGGGTATGGAGAAACACAAAAAACCTTGAAATTGATCAGCGATGCAATTGCTCCTCTGGTTGACAATGATGCAGAGTCCTTTGCAAGGTTTAATGATTTTTATTTTGTATTCTTTCTGCAGTACACCAGCGTAGCGAATATTAAAGAACGCGTACTGAAGTTCCACCAGGAAGTGGAAGCACGGATGAAAGAGGAAAAAAAGAAATATTTTCTGGAGCTTCACACGGGTATTTACCGCCTTGGAACCTCGCCGCATGAGGAATATGAGACTCTTCAGTTTAGTGCGATCGCCATGGAGTATGCACGTAATAATTATATATACTGCGCCGTATATGATGAATTTGTGGAGCAGGAGACAATCCGCGGCTATGCGATGGAGCATGAGGCTATTTATGGACTGATGAATGAAGAATTCCTAATGTATCTTCAGCCGCTCGTGAAGCTGGAGGATGGAACCATCTGCGGTGCGGAGGCGCTGGTCCGCTGGCAGAATCCTCATCGAGGCCTGCTGAGACCGGAAAGTTTTATGAAAGTAATTAAGAAAAAAAGGCTGACCGGAAAAATGAATATGGAAATTTACCGCCAGGGCTGCCGCTTTCTTTACGAGGCGGCGAAGAAAGGAAACCGGCTTCGCCTGATGTTTAACTTTACGGTGGAGAATGTCGGGGATGAACAGTTTGTTACCCATCTGGAGGCAATTGCCGATCAGTATGAGATTGATCGAAGCCAGATTATTATACAGCTCAATCAGATGGTGGAGATGAGCCGTTCGGAACGCTTTATGGAAACAATCCGGAAATTGCGGAGTCTGGGATTTGATATATGCATGGCGGGTCTGGAACTTGACCGGGTATTTTTCGATTATCTGGAGTGCGGGATTAATGGGATCAAGCTGCGCCACGATTTGATCCGCCGTCTTAAAACGCCGGAAGGAAAAAAGGTGGTGGAAGGGGTAATCCATCTGTGCAGGGATTTAAACCTGGAAGTGTTCAGTATCGGAATTGAGAACAAAGAGGAGGAGCAGTTTTTAAAGGAGCAGGGATGCAATATCGGAAGCGGATTTTATTATCATTATCCGGTAAGCACCGATGTATTCTCCGAGCTTCTGGAGAAGAAACCGGGACAGAGAACAGAGTAATGGTAATCCGCATGCTCCGCAGGCATGTTACCGTCTTCAACAAAAACTGCCGGCAGGTGAATCCTGCCGGCAGTTTTTGGTTGAGTGGCAATGAAAAGTTCGCGAAGCGTGCTTTTCGTTGTTGAAGTAAAAATATTTGACTGGAATGACGGATGCCGTATCATCCCCCAAACAATCTTCCAAGCGGCCGCACAATATTCGCCAGATCCCGTATCGCGCTGTTCAGCGAATCGAAATCAATGGAATTCAGTTTATCTACCGCGTCCCGGATGCTGGATTCGCTGGTGGTGACTAGGCTGTCCATGTTGTCGATCATCTGTGGCAGGTCGGCGTCGGACAGGTCCTGGGATATTTTTTGAATATTGGACACGGATACCTGGATGTCGTCAAACAGGGTGGTGACCTTTGGAATGACGGTGGCGGCCGTGTAGAGGACGATACAGAGAATGAGGATACTGGCGGCCGCCGTGATCTGGCTCATTCTGTACTGGAGCTTTGCATACTTTTCCTGGCCTGCGTTGGAGCGCTCCAGCCGTTCCATAAATTGTTTCATTTCTTCCGGTTTCTCCGGCATAGTGATACCTCCTGACAAATAATGTTTTAATGTTTTATAATGGCTTTTCCAATGTGTTTATCGAGACGCCACTGCGGTGCGGGGCCGTCATCACCCCAGTACTCATCGACCGAGACAATCTTACCGTCCTCAATCCGGATAAAGGAAACAACATGGAAGGACAACGTATGGTCAACGGAATGCACATGGGTGGCGGTGACGGTTAAGCTGCCGTTTGTTTCAATTCTTTCTATTTTTCCGTCCCATACTCCGGGATATTCACAGTTGGCCCGTATAAATTCCTCCACTGTAAAATCCTCATTTGTATTATGCCACCTTACGTGAGCTTCCGGATGGAAAAAGGTTCGGATGGCTCCGGCGTCCTGTTTCAGCACCGCATGCCAGAAATGATATAGGTCCATAACTTCTCCTTTCAACACTGATACGGTTATTTTACCATAATACGTGCAGGTATTGTACCGGCATATTGAGATTCCGCCAAACGGTAACCGCAGGTTATGCCGTGCTCTTACCGGCAGGCTCCGCCGCTCATTTCTGCAAATCTTCCCAACAGAAAAATCCCCACAGTCCGCCCATTTCACCAATTCGTCAATAAAAAACAAAAAAACCACCCACCGGCTCGGTTAAAGTGCATAAAAAACCCCCTATAAGAACAATCTTTACCCCCTTATTTGTACAAAAACCCTCTGATATAATAGAACCATAACGATGATACGAAAAACAAGCAGGGAAGAAAAAGGGAAAGACAGGTGTCAGAAAATGAATGAGACAATCGTTTCTATGGAAAATATCAGCAAGAGCTTTCCGGGAGTTAAAGCGCTCGATCACGTCCATTTTGAGCTTCGTTCAGGCGAAGTTATGGCGCTTCTGGGGGAAAACGGAGCAGGAAAAAGCACACTGATGAAAATCCTGAGCGGTGTTTACACAAGGGACGAGGGCAGCATGACAATCTTCGGCCGGGAATACGGGGATTTAAACCCGAAGCAGGCCCAGGAAGTCGGAGTGGCAATCATCCATCAGGAATTAAACATGTGCCGCCATCTCTCGGTAGCGGAAAATATGTTCCTCGGAAGAGAGAAGAGAAAAGGCATTATGCTCTCGAATTCGGAGATGGAAGCCGAGGCACAGAAGATTCTCGATGATTTAAAAATTGATTTAAGGCCGCAGCAGGTAGTTGGAGAGCTGCCGGTATCCATGCAGCAGATGGTAGAGATTGCCAAAGCGCTTTCCACCAATGCCAAAATCCTGATCATGGATGAGCCGACATCGGCCCTGACAGCCAGGGAGATTGAGGACTTATTCAGAATCATCCGGGAACTGAAGGAGAGGGGCTGCGGAATTGTATATATTTCCCACCGCCTGGAAGAGCTTCAGCACATTGTGGACAGAGTAACAATCATGCGTGACGGCCAGTACATCACATCCATGAATTTTAAGGATGCGACGATGGATGAAATCATCGCCAACATGGTAGGCCGCGAGATTAAGGAAAAGTTCCCAAGGGTAGAGTGTGAGAAGGGAAAGCTGGTCCTGGAGGTTAAAAATTTAAACGCAGGGCGTCTGGTCAGAAATGTGGAGTTTTCCCTCTATGAGGGTGAGATAGTCGGTTTTGCCGGGCTGATGGGAGCCGGACGGACCGAGACGACGAGGGCGATTTTCGGTGTTGACCCGAAAGAGAGCGGCGAGATTGTCCTTGACGGAAAGGAAGTTGTAATACATAAGCCGGAGGATGCGATCAAGGCGGGCATCGTACTGGCGCCGGAGGACAGGAAGAAAGACGGCCTGTGCACGAAGTTAAGCATCCGTCACAACATAGCGCTTCCGAACCTGGATCTCCTCTGCAACAAGCTGGGCGTTGTCAGCAGTGCAAAAGAACATGAGATGTGTGACCGCGTTGTGGAAAACTTAAAGGTTAAGACGCCGACCGTGGAAGTGGAGGCGGGAAACTTATCGGGCGGAAACCAGCAGAAGGTCGTTGTAGGCAAATGGCTGGCGAGAAACTCAAGGGTTGTCATATTTGATGAACCGACCAGGGGAATCGATGTGGCCGCCAAGGTGGAAATCTATAACCTGATGAATGAGTTAAAGCAGCAGGGAATCGCAGTTATGTTTGTTTCATCTGAGATGCCGGAGGTTATGGGAATTGCGGACCGGATTATCGTTATGTGTGACGGCCGCATTACCGGAGAACTGAAGTCGGAAGAAGCAACGCAGAATCAGATATTGACACTGGCAACACAGTTTGAGAAAAAGATTGCCAGCGGTGAGTGATAAGGGGGAGAAAAAATGAACCAGACAAAACAAAATCCGATTAAGAGAATTCTTAATGTCCGTGGAATGCGCGGGGCGCTGACGGCGTTCGCCGGACTGATTGTAATTTATATCGCATTCGGCATCATCAACCCGACCGTATTTTCAGGCCAGAACGTGATGAACCTTCTGCGTTCCATGTCCAAATACCTGATTATCGGTATCGGCCAGAGCTACATATTGATTACCGGAAACATCGACCTTTCCATCGGTTCCGTGGTAGGCATGAGCGCAATGATTTCAGCAACGCTTATGACCCATGGAGTGACGCCGGCGGTGGCGCTTCTGATTACCCTGGCATGCTGTCTCGTAATCGGCGTGATTAACGGTATCCTGGTAGGAAAGTTCCAGCTTCCTCCCTTCATTGCAACACTGGGAACCATGTTCGTAGCCAGAGGCGTGGCATACATGGTAAACGGAAACCGCAATACGGACGCCATCAGCTCCGGTATCGGCAAGGAAGCCGCAGATAAATTCCAGAACTTCTTCTACTATGGGAAGACTGCGGGCGTGTACAATACATTCTGGATTGCAATTGCCCTGTTCCTCGTATTTTTCTTCCTGCTCTCCAAGACGAGAACGGGACGCCACATCTACGCGGTAGGTTCCAACGTGGAGGCTGCGAAGCTCTCCGGCGTCAGCGTAGTGGGGACGATCACAAAGACATACATCGTCAGTGCATTCTGTTCCTTCGTAGTAGGTTTAATCCTCTGCGGCCAGGCTAACATGGGTAACATGGAGGCAGGCAACATGTATGAGATGTATGCGGTTGCGGCAGGCGTTATCGGCGGTATCTCACCGCTCGGCGGTACGGGTATCCTTCTCGGAACACTGGCAGGAGCCTCGGTATGGCAGACACTGGAAAACGGTCTTAATATGATCGGCGTACAGGTAGGTATCCAGCGTCTCGTAATCGGTATTATTGTAGTATTTGCCGTACTTCTGGATGTTGTATTCAGAAAAGGCCTGTTTAAGAAAAAACGCGCCAATTAGTTTTGCCGGAGTAACCTGGAATTAGACGCTGTGAAGCAGCGCTAATTATAGAATGAAAAAGAGAATGCGGCCCGCGGCTGATCTGTCGGATCAACGTGGCGGACTGCAAAAAAAGGAGGAAGTTACATGAAGAAAATGAAGAAGCTCGCTGCTCTTTTCTGTGCATCCTGTATGGTTGTCACAGCGCTTGCAGGCTGCGGCAAAAAGGAAACTTCACAGACGGCGGAAACAGGCAGCGCCGTAACGGAGAAGGCTGCGGAGGGCTCAGGAGATCTGATTGCCCTTATCACAATGGATTCTATCGACCAGCACTGGGTAACCCTGAATGAGGGAGCTCAGAAGGAAGCAAAGGCACTGGGCGTAACCGTTCAGTTCATGGCTCCGAATACAAAAGACGACGCACAGCAGATCGAGTGTGTAAACAACGCGGTATCAGCCGGTGCGAAAGCAATTATCGTAGCTGCCAACGGTCCGGACGCCATCTCTTCCGCACTGAAAGAGGCTGCATCGGCAGGCGTAAAAATTGTCTATGTTGACTCACCGGCCAACGTAGAGGCAGAAGCAACCTTCTCAACCGACAATAAGGCGGCAGGAAAGACGGCCGGCGACGAGATGTTAAAGGCTCTTAAGGCAGCAGGCGTAACAACCGGTTCCATCGGCGTTATCAACGTAAACGCAGCAACCGATTCCTGTGTTATGCGTGAAGAGGGATTCCGCTCCGCATTTGAGGGAACAGACTATACAATTCTTGAAACACAGTACGGCGAGGGCGATGCAGCCAAATCCCAGAGTATCGCAGAGAACTACATTACTCAGGGCGTAGTCGGCATCTTCGGCTGTAACGAAGGTTCCACAACAGGCGCGGGCAATGCCATCAAAGCTTCCGGCAAAGACGGAATCATCGGCGTTGGTTTTGACAAGTCGGATGCAATCCTCGGCTTAATCGATGACGGATACTTACTCTGCACAATGGCTCAGAATCCGGACGTAATGGGTTCAGAGGGCGTAAAGGCAGCAGTAGCGGCTATCGGCGGAGAGAGCCTGGGCGGAAAAGTGACGGATACAGGCGTTTCCGTATTAACAGCAGGTGCAGCGGCAGGCGCGGCAGCAGCTCCGGCAAAAGCCAGCAAAGAATGGAAAGTTGCCCTTATTACCATGGACTCTATCGACCAGCACTGGGTAACATTAAATGAAGGCGCACAGAAAAAGGCAGCAGAACTGGGCGTGTCCGTAACATTTATGTCCCCGAACACAAAAGACGATGCACAGCAGATCGAGTGTGTCAATAATGCAGTGGCAGGCGGCTACAATGCAATCATGGTAGCGGCCAACGGTCCGGACGCCATCTCTTCCGCACTGAAAGAGGCGGCATCGGCAGGCGTAAAAATTGTCTATGTCGACTCACCGGCCAACGTAGAGGCAGAAGCAACCTTCTCAACCGACAACAAGGCGGCAGGAAAGACAGCCGGAGAAGAAATGTTAAAAGCTCTCAAAGATGCAGGCGTAACAACCGGTTCCATCGGCGTTATCAATGTAAACGCAGCAACCGATTCCTGTGTTATGCGTGAAGAGGGATTCCGTTCCGCATTTGAGGGAACAGACTATACAATTCTTGAAACACAGTACGGCGAGGGCGATGCAGCCAAATCCCAGAGTATCGCAGAGAACTATATCACTCAGGGCGTAGTCGGCATCTTCGGCTGTAACGAAGGTTCCACAACAGGCGCAGGAAACGCAATCAAGGCAGCAGGCAAAGATGGCATTATCGGCGTAGGTTTCGATAAGTCGGATGCAATCCTCGGCTTAATCGACGACGGATACTTACTCTGCACAATGGCTCAGAATCCAGACGTAATGGGTTCCATGGGTGTTGAGGCATGCGTACAGGCTCTGGAAGGCAATTCCCTTGGCGGAGTTGTAAAAGATACTGGCGTTTCCGTACTTAAAAAGTAATGATTTAACCGTTTTATAACTATCATTTCCCGGATTCCCCTAAAGGGGACGGAGAGTGAACAGGCAAAAACGCCGAACCGGAGGCTCGGCGTTTTTGTTGAATTGTAATATCAGCCATGGTATGATTAAAAGAGAGATTAAGGAGGTTTTTTGTATGAAACGAAGCGAGATCAATGCAGCCTTAAAAGAGATGGAAACGATGGTGAAGGAGTACCGTTTTGCGGTTCCCCCCTTCTGCAATTTTACACCGGAGGAATGGCGGGAGAAGGGGCATGACTACGACGAGATCCGCGACAATATGCTGGGCTGGGATATCACGGATTACGGCCTTGGAAATTTTGATAAGACCGGATTTTCCCTGATTACAATCAGAAACGGCAATCTGAAGATGCGCGACAAATACACAAAATCTTATGCGGAAAAGCTTCTGTATATCAAGGACGGACAGTATTCCCCGATGCATTTCCACTGGTCCAAGATGGAGGACATTATTAACCGTGGAGGCGGCAATGTCCTGATCCGTGTTTACAATTCCACCCCGGAAGAGGATTTAGATAAGGTAAACGACGTCCATGTCCATATCGACGGCAGGGAGATTGTCGTACCGGCAGGAACCCAGGTGCGCCTGACGCCGGGAGAGAGTATTACGATCTATCCTTATATGTATCATGATTTTGAGGTGGAGAAAGGAACCGGCGCCGTGCTTCTCGGCGAGGTGAGCCAGTGCAACGACGACAATACCGATAACCGCTTTTACGAGGAGATGGGACGTTTCCCGAAGATCGAGGAGGACGAGGCTCCATACCGCCTGCTCTGCAACGAGTATCCGGCGGCGGAGTGATGGACGGGGGAAAAGAAGCGCTATTTCGTTATTGCGGCAGCATGGAGCAGGCAGCCGGCGTGAGGCGGATGACCTATGAGGACGGACGGGCCTCCGGACTCAGGTGCGCCCTGGTTCAAAACGGAACCCTGGAATTTCCGCTGATGCTTGATAAATGCCTGGATCCCGCCTGGCTCCGTTACCGTGGAACCAACTTAAGCTTCCTTGCCAAACCGGGTCTGCAGGGAAGAAATTCCTACGACACGGCCGGGGAGGAGGCGGTGCGCTCCATCATGGGCGGAGCCATGTTCACCTGCGGCCTCGACCATGTCCACGGGTGCAGAATGATAGACGGAACGGAATATCCGACCCACGGCAGAATGAGGACGACACCGGCTGAAAAGGTCGGGATGGATGCCTTTTTCGACGGGGACAGGTACACGGTGCGCGTGACGGGAGAGATGCGTCAGGCAAGGATTTTCGGCGAGAACATGGTTCTTCGCAGAACGGTGGAAACGGTGTACGGTTCTAAGGAGATCCTGTTTCACGATGAAATAGAAAACCAGGGTTTTAAACCGGAACCCCTTTGTTTCCTATACCACTGCAACGCCGGATATCCCCTTCTGGCGCCGGGCAGCCGTCTGATTCTGCCGGAAGCTTCCTGCGTTCCACGGGATGAAGCGGCGGCACTGGGGATGGCGGACCGGCTTACTATGGGCCGGGCCGTGGACGGGGAGCCGGAGCAGGTGTTCCAGCATACGCTGGCGTCGGATCGGGATGGGAATACCTTCGGGGCGTTTGTAAACGACGGTCTGGAACTGGCGCTCTGCATCAGGTGGAATGTAAAGCAGATTCCGTTTATGACCCAGTGGAAGAGCAGCGCATCGGGAGACTATGCGATGGCCATGGAGCCGACGAACTGCGGCTTTGACGGAAGGGCCGGACAGACAGGGATGCTGGCGCCTTTTGAGAAACACTGTAATGAGATCCGCTTCTGCATTGCCGACGGGCGTGCGCAGATAGCGGATCTGGAAGAAGAATGCAGGGCTTTGATGGATATTAAGAAAAGGCAGACGGGGTGAGAATCATGTATGATGTAACGGCAATTGGAGAATTATTAATCGATTTTGCGGCGCTTTCCACGGATGAGGCGGGATACCCGACGATGAAAGCCAACCCGGGCGGGGCGCCGGGGAATTTCCTGGCGGCGCTGAGCGCCTATGGGGCAAAAACCGCATTTCTGGGAAAGGTCGGTGATGATGCCTTCGGAAAACTTCTTCGGAAGACCATGGCCGATGCGGGAATCGAGACAAGGGGCATTGTGACGGACGGTACGGTATTTACCACCCTTGCCTTTGTCACATTCAGCCCGGATGGGGACCGTTCCTTCAGCTTTGCCAGAAAGCCGGGAGCCGATACAAGGCTTCTCTTTGAAGAACTTAATCTGGCGCTGATTGACGAGGCAAAGGTGTTCCATTTCGGAACTTTGAGCCTGACGGATGAGCCGGTCCGTACGACGACGCAGAAGGCGGTGGCCTATGCAAAGGAAAAGGGGAAAATTATCACCTTTGATCCGAACCTGCGTCCTCCGCTGTGGAGTTCCATGGAAGAAGCGAGAGAGCAGATCCTGTGGGGGCTTTTGAACGCGGACGTCGTCAAGATCAGCGATGAGGAAGTGGAATTCCTGTGGGGTATTACCGATGAGAAGCAAGCGGCGGCCAAACTGCTGGATGAATACGGAGTTAAGCTTGCGATGATAACGCTGGGGCCGAAGGGAGCGTATCTGGCGAATAAGAACGGCGGAGCATCGGCGGTATGCCCGGCCGTAAAACCGATCGATACGACGGGAGCGGGAGATATCTTCGGCGGCAGCGCCGTTTCGCGTCTCTTAAAGATTGGGAAGGAGCCGGACTGTCTTGAAGTAGAGGAACTGGCGGCAATCGCGGGATTTGCATCGGCCGCGGCCAGTCTTTCCACCCAGAAGACGGGAGGGATTCCGAGCATCCCGGCGGAGGCGGAAGTTCTCGCTGTTTTATAATTGTTATGGGGGAGGGCGTATGATAAGAGTGATTATAGCGGATGATGAAAAGCTGATCTGCCGCCTTGTGCAGGCCCTGGCCGACTGGGATGCGCTGGGAATGGAAGTGGCGGGAACTGCCGAAAACGGATTGGAGGCCCTGGAACTGGTAGAATCTCTGGAGCCTGATATCCTGATCACGGATATCAGAATGCCCGGGTGCGACGGCCTGGAGCTGATCAGGCGTGCAAAAGAGCTCAGGCCGCAGCTGGAAGTCGTGATTATCAGCGGCTATGCTCATTTTGAGTATGCGCAGAGTGCAATCCAGTACGGCGTCGGTAATTATCTTTTGAAACCGATTAAAAAGGATGAACTGATGGAAACCCTGCGGAAGATGGGAGAACGGTGTGAGGCGCGTTTTCAGAGGGAGGAGGGAGCGGCAAAACATCATCAGAACAGCCAGAAGGATTTGAGGCGCCTCCGGAGCAGCCTGGTGAAGGATCTGCTCTCGCCGAATCCGCCTCATCTGACGGAAGAAACGCTGCGCGATACCTACCATTTTCAGACGCAGGGCAATACCTACCAGATTTTCATGCTGAAAATCGACTGTGATATCAGGAAAATGGGAGGTTCCCCATATGAGATACTGCAGGAAAAGGCGCGTGAAGTATTTGAAAACGGCCTTTCCGGTATCTGCCCGGAATACCATCTGTATTTCCAGGATTATACGGGATATGGGATTTTGAATTATGATTTGGAAAAAAGGGCGGAAGTCAGGCGGAGCCTGAGGGAGTGCCTGAACCTTCTGGATGCGAAGAAGAGTCTTTACGGGGAGGTGGAATTTTCCCTTTCCCTGGGTACTGCGGTGGACGACTGCGGCAGACTGGCAGACTCTTTGGAGGATGCGGGAGGCGCATTAATGGAGCGTCTTGTGGAAGGTCCCGGCCGCCTTTTAGAGGGAATTCCGGACGGCTCGGGAATTGAAAAGCAGAATCTTCTGGATAAGTATGTCAAGGCAACGGAGCATGCAATTGAGGTCTTCAGTGTGGAGGAGGCCTCGTCCGCCTGTAAAACATTATGGCAGTCCGCCATAGAAACCCATAAAATATGCGGCCGTGAGCTCTTCGAACTGGTTCTTTCGGCCGGACACCTCTTTGTGGCGCGCTGCGCCGTCAGCAATGTGGAGGGAATGAAACAGGATTTTGAGTACCGCTGCCGCCAATGTTGCAGGGGGGAGGAGCTGTTTAAACAGTTGGAAGAGATACAGGAAGTACTGATTGCGGAAACAGGTGAGCTTCGTAAGAGTGAGGCGGGCCGGCCCGTCAGAATGGCCAAACAGTACGTGATGCAGCATTTTCATGAGCCGATTACGCTGGAGGATGTCTGTGAGGCGGCCGGGTTCAGCGTCAGCTATTTCAGCGTCCTGTTTAAAAAGGAAACCGGAGAAGGTTTTGCCAAATACCTGACCAGGGTCAGGATGGACGAGGCAAAGCGGCTTCTGCGGGAGACGAATATGCCGGTGGCGGAGATTTGTGAGAGGGTGGGATACAGCGACAGGAAACATTTTACCCATACCTTCCACAAGGTTGCGGGGCTGAATCCCGCGGAATACAGGAAACTGTACGGCTGAGTAACTGAAATGAAGATATGATAAACGGATTCTTTGGTGACAGGAAGGGAAGGAGAATACTTAAATGGATAGAAAGAAGACAAAATTTCTGTCGTACAGAGTATCGGCGCTGGCCGTATCGGGTGCGCTTCTGATCCTCTTTCTGCTGCTCATGTGCCTGAAAATGATTATTTTTGAGGAGGCGCCTTTGTGGCCGTTCTTTCTGGCGCTGGCCGTGTTCCTCTGCCTGATTGGCGCGTCTTTTTACTATGTGGTCAAACCGTATCTGAGGTTTGAGAAGACAATGAGGCTTTTTACGGATGGGTATACGACAATGGAGATAGGCGATTTGTACGACGTCGCGCCTACTCCGGCCGGATACCGCCTGCTGGAGCGGATGACGGATATGATGGATTCGTCGGAGCTTTTGAAGCTGAATAAGAGGCAGGCCCAGTACCTGGCTCTGCAGAACCAGATTAATCCCCATTTCCTATACAATACGCTGGAGAGCATCCGGAGTGAGGCGCTCATCGCAGGGCTGGACAGTGTGGCGGAGATGACGGAAGCGCTCGCCACATTTTTCCGCTATACCATCAGTAAGGTGGAAAACCTGGTGTCCGTGGAGGAGGAGCTTCAGAACTGTGAGACGTATTTCAGGATCCAGCAGTACCGGTTCGGCACGCGCCTGAGCCTGTCGGTGGAGTGTGATCCCGACGATCGGGAAGAGATTTACTGCTGCCGTCTGCCGAAGCTTACGATGCAGCCGATCCTGGAAAACAGTATTATCCATGGGACGGAGTGCAAAATCGGGAGCGGTCATCTGACCATCCATCTGGAACGCAGCGGAAAACGTCTGCTGATCCGGATTTCCGACGACGGAGTCGGGATGGACGAGGCGTCCCTGGCAAGAATGAACGAGCGCCTTGAGAAGAGCGGCCGGGCATTTGCATCACAGAATACGGAGACCAAGGGAGGAATTGCCCTTGTCAATGTAAATAACAGGATCCATCTGCTGTTTGGCGAGGAATACGGACTCCACGTATTTTCTATGCCCGGGGTGGGGACGGATGTGGAGATATCACTTCCTGCCATCACGAGTGACAGGGAAATCAAGAACAAAGAGGCATTGAAATAATGAGGGAAGAAACACTGAGAATGGAGCGGGTCACATACCGGGAAAACGGCGTGACCCAGTTGGAAAATTTCAGCATGTCGATCCGGGCGGGGGAGATTCTTGGACTCATGCCCGTGAACCGCCATGGGATTTCTGCGCTCATCAAGCTTCTCAGGCAGAACCTTCCGCTTCACTACGGATATGTTTATTATCATGAGAAACTGGTGAACCACTGGCGCTTTTTAGACTCGGGGACAAACCGGTTAAGCGTAATCCAGAATAAGAGTTGTCTGGCCGAGGGCCTCACGGTGGCAGACAATATTTTTGTGCTGCGTCCCGGGTTCAGAAAGCGGCTGATGCAGCCGAAGGTATTGAGGCAGCAGCTCCAGCCGTTTCTGGAGGACATCGATATGGACATCGACGCGGATGCCTATATCGAGGAACTGTCTCCCTTTAAGCGGTTTGTCGTGGAGCTTTTAAAAGCGGTTGTGGCAGGGAATTATCTTGTGGTCCTGGATGATATCAGCTCTTTTATCAGTGACGTGGAGCTTCAGAAACTGCACCGGATTATCCGCCATTATGCCGATCAGGGGATGTCGTTTCTCTATGTCGCCCCCCATTATGAGGAAGTAAAGCAGATCTGCGACCGCACGGCCGTGATGCAGAACGGCCAGATTATCAAATATTTCATGTTCTCGGAGCATATTCCGGATACCTATATGTACCGGTGGACGAAAGGGTTTGACAGGCGCGTCAGCGAACAGATTTCAAAGAAAACGGTACATCCCGATACGGAGGAGCCGGCCTTTCGGGCGGAGAATCTCTGTTACGGCGAGGTAAAGGACTTAAGTTTTGCCGTGGCGCCGGGGGAATGCCTGGTATTACAGGATCTCGACAACCGGATTCTGCCGGATCTCCTGGCCGTGCTGTCCGGGGAAAAAAGGGCGGACCGGGGAAAAATGTGGATTTGCAACGAGGAGTTTAAACAGAAACCGGATCGCCGGATCGCCGTGATACAGGAGGTTCCGGTGCAGACGATGCTGTTTCCCAACTTAAGTTACCTGGATAATCTCTGTTTTACCCTGGATCACCGGTTTCACGACGTCTGGCTCAGAAATAAAATCAAGAAGAGCCTGAGACAGGAGTATGCCGGTCTGCTGGGGGAGGAGGTTTTTGACCTGAGGGTGGAGGAATTGTCCCATAAGCAGAAATATGATTTGATATATATGAGAATCCTGGTCCAGAATCCGAAGGTGGTTTTCTGCGTCCAGCCGTTTAAGAGGGCGGAGGTCGCCATCCGAATCCATGTCTGGGAGCTTCTCGAACGTTTCCTGGATAAGGGAATCGGCGTGGTAATACTGGCGGTCAACCTGGCCGATTCACTGGCTCTCGCCGACCGTCTGATCCGTGTGGGCCGGGGGCGGATGATGGAGGAGTACGGCAGGGAGGACTTCGGAAACCTTCCGGTCGACGCGCCGTGGCTGTATCTCTATCAGGGCAGGGAAAAACAGGAATGAGAACCGGATGTTCCTTTATAGTATCTTTTGGATACTATGGAACCCCGCGGTAACTGTCTTACTTTTGGGTACCTATCCCACTTTAAAGTGCGTTCTTTGCAAACGAAGCCAGCTGCTTTATTATGGAATCATAAGAAGCGGCCGCTTTTATTGATTGGCAATGAAAAGTCCGCGAAGCGTTCTTTTTGTTGTTTGAAAGATTTAGAACAACTGTGATGTAAAAACAGCTTTGAGGGAAGGAAAGGAAGTAATCTATTATGAATAAGACAGTAGAATTTTTACAGGCAAACCCGGTTCAGTATCTGGCGACCGTTGGAAGAGATGGAAAGGCCAAGTGCCGTCCGTTTATGTTCTGTTTTGAAAAAGAGGGAAGATTATGGTTCTGTACCAATAATCAGAAGGACGTGTACAAAGACATGCAGGCAAACCCTGAAATTGAAATCAGTGTTTCCGATTCCAGCTTTGCCTGGCTCAGGCTGCACGGCAGGGCGGTGTTTGAGAATCATATGGCAATCAAAGAAGCATGCATGGCAAACCCGATTGTGAAGGGACAGTATGAAACGGCGTCGAACCCGATTTTTGAAGTGTTTTATCTGGAAAATCCCCATGGCGTGATTGCGGATTTTTCGGGAAACCCGCCGTATGAATTCTAACAGGGGGTGAGCGCCAATGAAAACGGAGGACTATCTCAGAATCTTAAAGGAGGAAATCCACTCCGCCGTATTTGCCACGACCGACGGGAAAGGATTGCCGGTAACGAGGGTGATTGACATTATGCTTGTGGATCGGGACAGTCTTTATTTCATTACGGCTAAGGGGAAGGAGTTTTACCGTCAGCTGATGGATACGGGATATGTTGCGGTCAGCGGGAGGTTATTTGATCACGGAACGGTGCCGCGGCTGCCGGCTCTGTTATTCCAAATGCCCTCAGAAATGCATTGATACCGAGGCGTCCCCCTGCGTAATTTTGCAGGAGCACTGCCTGCACTGTGGGAACTGTTATGAAATCTGTCCCTTTGAGGCGGTTGTAAAAAGGCGGGTGTGAGATGAAAGAGAAGGAACTGTTAAGGTGGATTGATGAGGCGGATGCAGTTGTAATAGGCGCGGGCGCCGGGCTGTCCACGGCGGCGGGACTGTCCTATTCGGGGGAGAGGTTTATACGTTGTTTCAGCGACTTTATAGAGCGGTATCATATGAAAGATATGTATTCAGCAGGGTTCTATCCTTTTGCCACCCAGGAGGAGAAATGGGCCTATTGGAGCAGGCATATATTCTGCAACCGGTACGATCAGCCGGCGGGCGGGGCATATCTGGATTTGTTTGAGCTTGTGAAGAAGAAAAATTATTTTGTGCTGACCACCAACGTGGATCACCAGTTCTGGCTGGCCGGGTTTGAACCGGACCGTATTTTTGCCACCCAGGGAGATTACGGCAAGTTTCAGTGCCGGAAGGCCTGCCACAATAAGCTGTATGACAATGAAGAAC
This sequence comes from uncultured Clostridium sp., assembly GCF_900547735.1. Taxonomy (GTDB): domain Bacteria; phylum Bacillota; class Clostridia; order Lachnospirales; family Lachnospiraceae; genus Otoolea. Next base: position 42,652 of record NZ_URHZ01000035.1, read on the forward strand.
AGGTCCGGGCCATGGTCAGGGAACAGACGAACTGCCGCATTCCCGCGCATCTGGTGCCGAAATGTCCGGTGTGCGGCGGAGAAATGGAAGTGAACCTGCGCTGCGACGGCTATTTTGTGGAGGATGAGGCATGGCATCTGGCGGCCAAAAGATATAAACGCTTTCTGTCGTCGAATCTGCGGGGGAATCTTCTGTTCCTGGAACTGGGAGTGGGGATGAATACTCCGGTTATCATTAAATATCCGTTTTGGCAGATGACATATCAGAATCCGGATGCGCGCTATGCCTGTATCAATCTGGATGAGAACCGGGCGCCAGGTGAGATTGAGGAGCGTTCCGTCTGTATACGGGGAGATATCGCTGCGGTTCTGGCGGAAATGAGAAAACAGGACGCGCAGAAAGCGGAGAATGGGAAGTGGATATAGGACGAAGAGACAGAGGGAATGGAGGCGGACGGGATGCGGCACGAAGAACAAAGAATGTATCTGATCAGGGAATTGCTGGCGGAGGAACTGCGGTATCGGGAAATTAAAATACCGGAGGATGTACAGGGGCAGAAAGATCTTCTGCGCAGTCTGATGAATGTCCGTCCTCCAAGGCCGGTCAGCCGGGAGTTTTTGAACGTTCAGGATGAATATCTGTCTGTGGAACGGGACATGGAGGATTTGACCGATGCAAATCTGCTTCCGGCCGTTCACGCGGAACCGAGAATCATCCTATGGCAGGGCGACATAACGACACTGAAAGCGGATGCCATCGTAAACGCCGCCAACAGCGCATTACTGGGGTGTTTCCATCCGCTTCATTCCTGCATTGACAATATCATCCATTCCAAAAGCGGAATTCAGCTTCGGCTGTTCTGCAGCGATATAATGAAAAAGCAGGGCCATGAGGAGATAACCGGGGGAGCTAAAATTACCCCGGGCTTTAATCTGCCTGCAAGATATATTCTTCATACCGTCGGCCCTGTGATTTATGGCCGGGTGACGGAAGAAGACTGCAGGCAATTGGCTTCCTGTTACCGCTCCTGTCTTGAGCTGGCCGTGGAAAACGGCTGCAAATGTATTGCATTCTGCTGTATTTCCACCGGAGAATTCCGTTTTCCCAACAGACGGGCCGCCGAAATTGCCGTCGGCACGGTGAAGGATTTCCTGAGGGCCGATAAGAAACTGGGGAGCGTGATATTTAATGTGTTTAAGGAGAAGGATTTGGAGATATACAGAGAACTTCTTTCTGAATAAGGTATGTTCGGGAGCAGCGTGTAGACAAAAAGTGAAAATATGAACAGTATACTTTTTTCGGACGGAAAAAAAGAGAAGCCTCTATAATTTATTGTCATAATTTATTGCTTTTTCAGAGCATTTCAGTACAATATAGATGTGCATAATAAATTTTGATATGCGCTCTGCTGCAGCCGGAGGGAGGAAACCGGAGGGCAATGGAGGAAATTGAAGAACAGGTAAGACATATTTGTAAAATCTTGACGGGTAAAGAATAATTCCGCGTTTAGGTAAGGCGAAATTCGGACAGGATGATCAATGAGGTTTATTCCGGTTGTGTTTGCAGGAGGTTTTAATGGAAGCAGCCCGTAAAATTGCAGTAGTATTCCTTCGTATCTTTGGAGTATGCGCCCTGTGCACCGTCATGCTCGGCTGCGTATATTTGTTGGAGAACCGGGGCGTAAAGCAGGAGGCGCAGGTCATTTTTGTGGGGACGCAGGAGGATGCGGACTGTTCTGTCCTTCTGAGCGGGGAGGCCTGTGTTGTAATCGACACGGGAGAAGATAAGGACGCCGTCCATATCCTGGAGGTCCTTCAGGAAAATCAGGTGGATAAAATCGACTGCCTGATTCTGACCCATCCGGATAAGGATCATATCGGCGGTGCATTTTATCTTTTGGATCATGTTCCGGTGGAAGAGGTCATCACACCCTGTTACGAGGGCGAAAAACCTCTTTACAAGGATTTGATGGAGCGGCTTGAGACGGAGCATATCCCCACGGAGGCGCTGTCCCGCGACCGCCTTTTTACCTTTGGCGCTCTGGATATCCGCATTTTCCCGCCGGAGGATTTCCATTATGAGAAATCGAACGACTATTCCCTGGCGGCGCTGGTGAAACACGGGGACGTGACGCTGTTTTTTGCAGGAGATGCCGAGAAGGAGCGTCTGGGGGAACTGCTGAAACTGGATTTACCCCAGGTCAATGTATACAAGACGGCCCACCATGGGAGAAATTCTAAAAGAGGCGTAAAACTGATTGAAGAATTGAAACCGGAATATGCGGTGGTGACGGCGCAGGAGCCGGGGGACGAAATCAGGGAGGCGTTTCGGGTGATCGGAACAAAAGTCCTCACCACGGTTACACAGGATATCCGTTTTGTGAGTGACGGAAAAAAGATTTCACCTGAAACGGAAAAACGCCGTTCTGCGCCGTATAACCCGGAATTTTCACGATAATCACGTGAAAACGCTCCGCGGAACGTATCCGGGAGAATAGTAACGCAGAAATCAACAATTTAGCGGTATTTTCGCGTATAAACCACTTGCAGAAAAAATTTACCTGTGATATAGTATAAAGGCTAAAAAATCACGCCGGACGGATTCTTAAGGACGGTGCTCCGATGAAACAGGATGGAAAACGGCTGTAACAGGCCTTTTTGTTCTGCCAGGAGTCCCCGAGGAAGCAAAGAAGACGGCGGAAGAAGAAAACCAAATGGAGGAAAGAAACATGAGCGTTATTTCAATGAAGCAGTTACTGGAAGCTGGTGTACATTTTGGTCACCAGACAAGAAGATGGAACCCTAAGATGGCTCCGTACATCTACACAGAGAGAAACGGTATCCACATCATCGACTTACAGAAATCCGTAGGTTTAGTGGATGAAGCTTACAAGGCAGTAGCAGACATCGCAGCAGACGGCGGCACAATCCTGTTCGTAGGAACAAAGAAACAGGCTCAGGACGCTATCAAGACAGAAGCTGAGAGATGTGGAATGTTCTTTGTAAACGAGAGATGGTTAGGCGGTATGCTTACAAACTTTAAGACCATCCAGAGCCGTATCGGAAGATTAAAACAGATCGAGACCATGTCTGAAGACGGAACATTTGATGTTCTTCCTAAGAAAGAAGTTATCGCTCTTAAGAAAGAGTGGGAGAAGCTCGAGAAGAACCTTGGCGGTATCAAAGAGATGAAGAGAGTTCCGGACGCTATCTTCGTAGTAGATCCTAAGAAAGAAAGAATCTGCGTACAGGAAGCACACACACTGGGAATTCCGTTAATCGGCATTATCGATACCAACTGTGATCCGGAAGAGCTTGACTATGTAATCCCGGGTAACGACGACGCTATCAGAGCCGTAAAATTAATCGTTTCCAGAATGGCAGACGCCGTTATCGAAGCAAGACAGGGCGAAGCAGAAGCTCCTGCATTCGAGGGCGAGGATGTTGCTGAAGCAGCAGAGGCATAATTACCGCTGAATGTTTCAGGACAGGCAGAACACCACTGAAATTGGAAATGAAAAAATATACGGAGGGAATTAAAAATGGCAGCAGTAACAGCAGCAATGGTAAAAGAATTACGTGAGACGACAGGCGCCGGCATGATGGATTGCAAGAAAGCTCTTGCAGCTACAGACGGTGATATGGATAAAGCAGTTGAGTTCTTAAGAGAAAAAGGACTTGCAGGCGCAGCAAAGAAAGCCGGACGTATCGCAGCAGAGGGTATCGTAGCTACTACATTATCCGCTGATGAGAAGAAGGCAGTAGTTGTAGAGGTTAACGCAGAGACTGATTTCGTAGCAAAGAACGAGAAGTTCCAGACCTACGTTGCAGACGTTGCGGCACAGGCTCTCAATACTACAGCAGCAGACATCGACGCTTTCTTAAATGAGAAGTGGGATAAGGAACCTGCATTAACAGTTGCAGAAGCTCTTTCTTCCCAGATTTCCATTATCGGCGAGAACATGAAGATCAGAAGATTTGCACAGATCGAAGAGGCTAACGGCTTTGTTGCTTCCTACATCCATGCAGGCGGAAAGATCGGCGTTTTAGTTGATGTTGAGACAGACGTAGTAAACGATGCTCTCAAAGAGATGGCAAAGAACGTTGCAATGCAGGCAGCTGCATTAAAACCATTATACACAAACAGAGATGAAGTTGATGCCGATTATATCGAGAAAGAGACAGAGATTCTCACGGCAGCAGCGAAGAATGAGAAACCGGACGCCAATGACAAGATCATTGAGGGAATGGTAAGAGGACGTATCAACAAAGAATTAAAAGAGATCTGCTTACTTGATCAGGTTTATGTAAAAGCTGAAGACGGAAAACAGACCGTATCCCAGTACGTGGCAGAAGTTGCTAAGGCTAACGGCGCGAAAGTGGCAGTTAAGAAGTTTGTACGCTTTGAGACAGGTGAAGGCCTTGAAAAGAAGGAAGAGAACTTCGCAGAAGAAGTAGCTAAACAGATGGGAATGTAATGCTAGATAACAACGAAAAGTAGGAACGACGAACTTTTCATTGCCATTCAATAAAATCCCATGGCGGATAACCATGGGATTTTATTTTTTAGCAGACAATGTCCGCACACGGGTGACAAATGTATTTCTAATGTCCATTTTTTGCCACCCCGACCACAGGAAAGGAGAGATATCATGGCAAAATATATTGCAAAGCGTATTGGCCTGGCCGTTGTTACATGCTGGCTTGTCGCCACTCTTACATTTTTCCTGATGAACCTGGTACCAGGCGGCCCATTTATGGCTGAGAAAGCCCTTACACCCCAGGCCCAGCAGGCGATGATGGAAAAATACGGATTGGATAAACCACTTCCGGAGCAATACACAATTTATATGGGAAAAGTACTTCACGGAGATTTAGGTCCCAGCGTAAAGCAGAGAGGCCGTACCGTGAATTCGATTATTGAAACAAAATTTCCGGTTTCGGCAAAATTGGGAGGAATCTCCATTCTGATTGCCGTACTGGTCGGTATTCCGCTCGGGAGTATCGCAGCATTTAAGAGAGGCAAGATGACGGATAACATTATCATTATTTTCAGTACCTGCGGAATCGCGGTGCCGAGTTTTGTTATCTCCACCCTGCTCATGTACGTACTGTCGTTTCAATTGGAATGGCTGCCTACATATGGACTGACATCGTGGAAACATTATATTATGCCCGTAACGGCGCTGGCTTTATACCCGGCTTCCTATATCTCACGTCTGATGCGTTCTTCCATGCTGGATGTCCTGGGACAGGACTACATGAGAACCGCCAGGGCGAAGGGAGTCACCTGGTTTTTCAGCGTGTTTAAGCATGCGCTCAGAAATGCCGTACTGCCGGTTGTTACATATCTGGGTCCCCTGCTTGCCTATACGGTTACAGGAAGCTTTATTGTAGAGAAGATCTTCACGATCCCGGGTCTTGGTTCCGAGTTCATCGGCGCCATCACAGGCCGTGACTACCCTCTGATTATGGGTACTACAATTTTCCTTGCTACATTGATTATTACAATGAACGTGGTCGTTGATATCTTATATACCGTTATCGACCCGCGTATAAAACTGAAATAGGGAGGCACATGTGATGGACAATAATAAATTATCATTTCAGATGGATGTAAGCGACTTCCTCCCGGCAGATGAAAGTGAAAAACAAAGCCTTGTCGTGATGAGAGAGAGCGTCGGCTTCTGGCAGGACGGAATGCGCCGTTTAAAGAAGAATAAGATCGCCATGGTCAGCCTGATTGTTGTACTGGTTATCTTCGTGCTTTCATTTATCGTACCAACGGTTTATCCTTATAAATATGAGCAGCAGATTAAGACAAGCGTCAACCTGGCCCCAATGCAGTATTCCGAGGCGGAGCAGGCGCAGATCGACGCAGGTGAGAAAGTATTCCCGCACATTCTCGGCACCGATAACCTGGGACGTGACTATGCGGTCCGCGTTATGATGGGAAGCCGTGTTTCCCTGCTGGTAGGACTTGTGGCATCGGCAATCATTCTTCTGATTGGTTCCCTGTACGGTTCCATTTCCGGATTCTTCGGAGGATGGGTCGACATGGTGATGATGCGTATTGTAGATATTATTTACACGGTCCCCGATGTACTGATTATTATTCTTCTGGCGGCGGTGCTCAATTATCCCTTAAAGGATTTGGCGCAGAAGCCGGGATTTGAATGGATCGGCGTCATCGGCGTTAACCTGATCAGTATTTTTATCGTGTTTGCCCTCCTCTACTGGGTCGGCATGGCGCGTATCGTGCGAAGCCAGATCATGATTCTGAAAGAGCAGGAATATGTGACGGCAGCCAGGGCGCTGGGAGCTTCCAGCGGCCGTATTATCAGAAAGCATTTGTTAACCAACTGTATCGGTACTCTGATTGTTACGACAACGCTTCAGATTCCGTCCTCCATCTTTACGGAGAGCTTCTTAAGCTTCCTGGGACTTGGCGTGAATGCGCCGATGCCGTCCCTGGGCAGCCTTGCAAGTGCCGCTATTAACGGTCTTCAGAGCTATCCGCACCGCCTGTTTGCTCCGGCTTTTATGATTTCCGTCATTATCCTGAGCTTTAACCTGTTGGGTGACGGTCTGCGCGATGCATTTGACCCGAAGATGAAGAACTAGGGAGGAACGAAGAATGAGCGAGTATTTAGTAGATATAAAGAACGAACGCCTTTCTTTCTTCACCCCGGCCGGTGAGGTAAAGGCATTAAACGACGTCTCCATCCATCTGAAGGAGGGCGAGGTCCTGGGAATCGTAGGCGAGTCCGGTTCCGGTAAATCCGTTACCGCGTACAGCCTGATGGGACTGACCGCATATCCGGGAAAACTGATCGGCGGCACCCTGGAATTCAACGGACACCGGATCGATGAGATGAGCGAGAAACAGATGAGAAAAATCCGAGGAGAAGAGATTTCCATCATCTTCCAGGATCCGATGACCAGCTTAAATCCCGTATATACGATAGGAAATCAGATCTGCGAGATGGTTCTTCTACATACAAAGAAGTCGAAACAGGAGGCGCGGGAGAGGGCAAAAGAGCTTCTGACACTGGTTGGAATCAACGAACCGGAGAAGAGGCTGAAACAGTATCCCCACGAACTCTCGGGCGGTATGCGCCAGCGTGTCATGATTGCCATTGCACTGGCCTGCGAGCCGAAGCTTCTGATTGCCGATGAGCCGACGACGGCTCTGGACGTTACCATTCAGGCCCAGATTCTGGAGCTGATGATGGGACTGAAGGAGAAGCTGGGCATGGCTATCATCATGATCACCCACGACCTCGGCGTTGTGGCCAGCATGTGTGATAAAATTGCTGTCATGTATGCCGGAAAAGTGGTAGAATATGGTACAACGGACGATATCTTCTATAGTCCGTCCCACGAATACACGAAGGGACTGTTACGGAGCATTCCAAAGCTCAACGAAAAAGAGCACAGCCGCCTTGTCCCGATCGAGGGAAGCCCGGTCGATATGCTGAATCCTCCGGCAGGATGTCCTTTCGCACCGAGGTGTGATTCCTGTATGAAGATCTGCCTGCGCCAGATGCCGGAATATACCGATCTTTCGGATATTCATTACAGCGCCTGCTGGCTGCTTCAGAAGGCAGAATTTGAAAAAGCACAGGGAGGTAATAAGTGATGGAAGATAAGAGATTAGTTGAGGTCCAGAACCTGAAACAGTATTTCCCTGTTGCCAGCAGTAAGATGTTTGAGAAAAAAGTGGTAAAGGCCGTGGATAATGTCTCTTTCTACCTTAATAAAGGAGAGACTCTGGGACTGGTAGGAGAGTCCGGCTGCGGTAAGACGACGACAGGACGTACGCTTCTGCGCCTTCATGAGCCGACCAGCGGCCGTATTCTCTATGACGGAGAGACGATTTTCGACAGCGGCGACGTGCCGGTGTACGGGGAAGACGGAAAGCCTCAGACGGCGGACGGAAAACCGGTATACGGCAAAAAGACGGCGGTCAACATGCTGCCTTACCGCCGGAAAATGCAGATTGTATTCCAGGACCCCTATGCAAGTCTGGATCCGCGTATGACCGTGGCCGACATTGTAGGAGAGGCCATTGATATTCATAAACTGGCATCCGGAAAGAAGGACAGACAGGAGCGCATTATCGAAATGCTGCGCCGCGTCGGCCTTAACTCCGAGCATGCAAACCGTTATCCTCATGAGTTCTCCGGCGGACAGAGACAGCGTGTCGGCATTGCCCGTGCACTGGCCGTGAACCCGGAATTCATCGTCTGCGATGAGCCTGTATCCGCTCTGGATGTATCCATCCAGGCCCAGGTTGTCAACATGTTTGAGGAACTCCAGGAAGAGATGGGCCTGACCTACCTGTTCATTGCCCATGATCTTTCGATTGTTAAGCACATTTCCAACCGAATCGGTGTTATGTACCTGGGCAACCTGGTGGAGCTGGCCGACAGCTATGAGCTGACGTTCCACAGCGTCCATCCATATACAAGGAGCCTGATTTCCGCAATTCCGATCGCGGATCCGAGAACCAGCAGGGAATCGAAACGTATCGTGCTGAGCGGCGACGTTCCAAGCCCGGTAAACCCGCCGTCCGGATGTCGGTTCAGAACGAGATGCCCTTATGCGGATGAGCAGTGTGCGGCTCAGGAACCCGTTTGGCAGGAAGTGTCCAAGGGCCACTATGCGGCCTGCCACCACCTGGATCGGGTGAATTAGTAAGCGGCTGCCAAGAAACGGCGGAGAGGAATTATGCCGCTAAAGGGAGTCTATTTTATGCAATTAACCGACAGCCCGTCGTCTTTCGGCGGGCAGCCGGTTAAAATATAAATCCAAGGGAGGATAATATGAAGAAAAAAGTAGCATTACTGGTAGCAGCAGCTATGCTTTCCACCACAGTTCTTGCGGGCTGCGGCGGCGGTTCCAAAGGAACCGATGCGTCGAAGGGAAGCGAGCAGGGAAGTGAACAGGGAACAGCAGCAACAGGTGAATCAACAGGCGGGGTGGACATCGCAGTCCAGATCGGACCTGATCCGGAGACTCTTGATCCGGCGTTAAACTCCGCAATTGACGGAGCAAACATGATTATTCATGGCTTCGAGACTCTGCTTACCTTTGACGAGGACAACAACATTGTTCCTGGTCAGGCAGAATCATTTGACGTATCCGATGACGGATTAACCTACACATTCCATCTGCGCGACGGTTTAAAATGGAGCGACGGTTCCGATCTGACGGCAGAAGACTTTGTTTATTCCTACAAACGTCTTGCAAACCCGCTGACAGCAGCGCCATACGCTTACGACATGCTGAATGTGGTAAAAGGTTATGACGCAGTCATGGCTTTAGGCGAAGACGCAACAGAAGAAGAGACATTGGCTGCAGTAGACGGACTTGGTGTATCCGCACCTGATGCGAAGACATTTGTTGTTGAGCTTGCAAGCCCATGTGTATATTATGACAAGATTTCCGCATTTGCCGTACTTAGCCCTGTAAAGAAAGACATCATTGAGGCTAATGGTGATCAGTGGGCAATTAATCCTGAGACATATGTTGGAAACGGTGCACTCAGAATGAAAGAATGGGTTCCAGGATCCTATATTCTTTATGAGAAAAACCCATACTACTGGGATGCAGAAAGAGTTACTGTTAATACGGTAAAATTCATCTTAATGGAAGATGCCAACGCATCCTACAGTGCATATAAGACAGGCGAGATTATTATGGCAAAAGATATTCCTTCCGAGGAAGTTCCAAGCCTGGTAGGAACAGAAGATTTCCATATTGCTCCAATCATGGGAACTTACTACGTTTCCTTCAATATTCAGAAAGCGCCGTTCGACAATGCAAAAGTGCGTGAAGCATTAAGCCTTGCAATTGATCGTAAATACATTGCTGAGACAGTAACACAGGGAACTTATTCCCCGGCTACTAACTTCGTAGGCCCTGGTATCTCTGATGCCACGCCAGGTTCCTCCTTCGAGGAAGTTACAAGAGCAAACAACGGCGGCGACTTCTTTAACGTAGACAACTACGAGGCCGACCTTGAGAAGGCAAAACAGCTTCTCGCAGAGGCAGGTTACCCGGATGGACAGGGATTCCCAACCATCGAGTACATGACAAACGACGCTAAATACCACAAACCAATCGCCGAGTACTTACAGAGCGCATGGAAAGAGCTTGGAGTTAACACAGATATCAAGATCGTTGAGTGGTCTACCTTCACACCAACCCGTCGTAACGGTGACTTCGAGATCGCACGTAACGGCTGGGTATATGACTACGATGATCCATCCAACATGATTAACCTGTTAGAGACAAACAACGGTAACAACGACGGCAAGTACAGCAATCCTGAGTTTGATGCCCTTGTTACGAAAGCACGTGAAACAGCCGATAAGGAAGAGCATTACAAACTGCTTCACGAAGCAGAGAACCTGGCGTTAAAAGACAGCGCTATGGCGCCTGTTGCATACGAGAATGACTTCTGGGTACAGAGCCCGAAATTAAAGGGTACATGGCATTCTCCTTACGGATACTGGTACTTTATGTACGCTACAGTTGAAGAATAAATGAATGAGACTCCCCCGGTCTGCATGATGTGCAGTCCCGGGGGAGTTTTTTTGCGCTTTAGCCGGTTGAGTCCATGGGGATTTAATTGAGGAATGAGAACGCCGCCGGGACGGTCGGGGTTCGGGATG
>NZ_URHZ01000036.1 GCF_900547735.1 uncultured Clostridium sp.
ATCTTGACAATCACAAACTCACCCGGTTCGCAGGAACGTGCGACTCTGGGGGCTTTCACGACCATCAGATAAATTTTATCAGCCAGCTTTTCCGCTTTTAAAATCGGATACATGTCATTCTCTCCTCCGGTTACCGTCCACTCCGGGCCCGGTAACCTCTTCTGCTTTTCTCGTGTTACGTTATTTTGTTACGTTGTTTCTTCTCTATTTATTCTCTGCAACTATGATTCTTGCTTTTCTCCCCATGGTGTTATAAAATTGAAAGAAAACACAACTGTCCGGTGCCTTCCCGGTTATCACTCCGAGATGCTTTGTCCTCCGGACAGTTACAAGAAAACATACAAAGGAGAACTTCTATTGGCTTCCATTGAAATCTTTCTTCTGCAATCCCCGAAAATCATAATCGGTTCCTCCCCCTGCCAGCTTCCTTATCAGAAGGCCGAAGCGCTTCTGTATTATCTCGCTGTCGAAAAGAAATCCACCAGGGAACAGGCCGCATCCCTTCTGTGGGACAACTGTGATGAGGCGGTTGCCAGGAAAAACCTGCGCCACGCCATCTACACGGTTAAAAAGGCCGTCGGTGAAGAATGCATCCTCCCCTGCGGCCGCCAGGAGCTGGTCTTAAATCCGGAGCTTACTGTTTCCGTCGATTACGACCGCCTGGTAAACGAGGACTGCCTGGACGCCTATAAGGGGGAGTTCCTGACAAGCTTTTATGTCAAAGGTTCTCCCGCCTTTGAGGAATGGATGCTCGCGAAACGGCAGTATGCCCTCCATTCTTATCTGGAACTCTTAAAACGCCGTCTCTCCCTCCTTCCCCCTTCCGATGTGGAGGAGGCGGAGAAACTGTTCGGCCTTTACATCGAACAGGAGCCGCTGGATGAGAATCTCTACCGCCTTATGACCGAACGCTATTTAAACAGCGGTTTCTATTCTAAAGGCATCAAGCTTTACAACCGGCTGGCCCGGCTTTTTGAAAGGGAGCTTTCCGCCTCTCCGGGAAGAGAGATGAAAGAACTCCATCACCGGTTGCTGGACGCCCTGCACGAAGAACGTTCCCCGATGGATGATACGGAGGAGGAGCTGCCCGGACGCGAGTCCGAACTCCGTTTCCTCGCCGAAGCTTTCCGAAACTTCATCGGAGGCAAATCCACCTCCATCCTGCTGACCGGCGAGGATGGGAGCGGCAAGACCTATCTGGCGGAATACTGTACCCGCGCCCTCTCGGAGCGCTCCTTCCTGGTTCTTCAGGCTCCCTGCCTGGAAACGGAAAAAGATGTACTGTTAAAGCCCGTCAGCACGATGATTCTGCAGCTTCAGCCTCTGATTACGCTTTATCATCTGAAGGTGGATTCGGGCTATCTTGAGGCTGCTTCCCGGCTCTTTCCCCTGTCGGGTACAATCGACACGGCCGCTTACAGCCTGCTGTTTAAGTTATTCTTCAGTATCGGAGAACAGATTCCCCTGGTCCTGTTTTTCGACAACATCCACTTCATGGATACGGCCAGCCTGGATTTTATCTCCCTGCTGATCCGAAGCCGGAACCCTAATATCCTGTTTCTCGCCACTTCCCTGCCTCCCGTCGGCAGTCTGGAACATATCCTGCTGCCGCTCTGTGCGGAAAATGTCCTGCTGCATCTGAAAGTGAATCTCCCTACGGCCTCCGTATTCGGGAAAACCGGGCGGGAGGAAACCATTTTCCGGGGCCGGGTGCCGCTCTTAGACAGACTTAAAAACCTGACTTCCACAGAGGAGGCCGTCCTGGAGCTCCTCTCCGCCTGCCAGTCCAGGGCAAACCTGGAGCTTTTTGAAGATCTCCTGAGAGAAGAGCCCCTTGATATCCTGGATGCATTAGAGCATCTGAAGAGCCTAGAAATAATCGAAGAAAGATCGGAACAGCAAAATCCCTATTTTCTTTTCCGCAACAACAGCATACGGAGAAGAATTTATGAAAGCATGTCGCTTTCCAGGCGCTGCTATTTCCACAAGATACTGGCCGAGCATTTGAAACACCTGGAGGTGTCCGGCAAAACCGATTACGAATGTCTGATTTACCACTACTGCCATGCCGGCAACCAGGCCATGGAGCTGAAATGCCGCATTCTGGCCCTGGAAGAGTATGCCTCCAAAAACTATGAGCTTTATCCCATGCAGTATACTCCCCAAAGCCAGCTAAACGGCAGTATCCCTTCCTTCACCGGATACTGCAATATCCTGGAAGACCGCCTGCTCTCGCTGACGGAAAATGAAGCTTCTTCCATTCCGTTTTCCCGGCTGTACGCCCTTTTACTGCGGACAAAAGCACAGTACTGCATTGCCCAGGGCGAATACAGGGAGGGCCTCGCAAGCCAGAAAAAAGCGCTGCTGATTAACAGCCAGACCGACAATGATCCGCTTATGCGGATACGCTGCCTGCGTCTTGTCAATTTTTACCGTCTCAACATCTGGAGCACGGGGGATTTGGAACGCTCTCTGTCGGAATGTCTGAGACTCGGAGCGGAGGGCGGATACGAGGAGGATTATGCCATCGACTGCCGCCTCTACGGCCTGTTTAAAGCTATGGAGGGGAATTACGCCGCCAGCCTGCGCTATTTAAAGCGGGCTCTCAGGATTTTTGCAAAATATCCGCTGAAATCCCGCGTCTATACCCTGAATATTGCCGGATGTTACAACTACATGGGGGAGGCCTACCGCAAGCAGATGCAGTTTGCAAGAGCCGTCCAATTTTACCAGAAAGCGGTTGCCACCTGCGAATCGGCCCGCACTACGGGAAATGCAGTCTTCTATTCAAACCTCGGCCGCGCCCATCTGGCTCTCGGAAACAAAGAAGAAAGCGCCGATGCGTTTTACCGCTCCAACAGGCTCTTCAATGAATCCGCAGCGCTGATTGGGCGCTCCATTACGAAAGGATACGTGAGCATCCTGGAGGCGGAAAAAGGGAACTTTGCCTCAGCAGGGGAGCTGATAAAAGAGGCCGGTGAGAGCGCCCGTCTCTTAAATTCCCCGAACTCACTCGGCCTTTTAGCCATCGCCTCACGTGAGCTGCGTCTGCGCTGGCCGGAAGAGTTTTCTTCTATATTAATGCAGACGCCCGATGAATATAAAACCGAAGCGCTGGCCGCCCTGGAAAATATTCCGGGCGCCTATGAGATAAAGGAGTTATAGCTTACCGGACACAGAGTGCGCGGTAACCGCGATAGCGTTACCGTCCGCAGCTCCGCAAATAGCGGCGGTGCTGCGGACGGCAATGAAAATTCATATAGTATGTTTCTGTGCATCGCGAAGCGGTAACTATGAAGGCACTGAATCGTTATGTCAGTTCTTTGAATATTCTTTTTTTCTGAAAAGGCTGCGAAGCAGCACCAGCCATCCCCATGACACCGTGAATGCGGGGAGGGCCGAAAGAAGCGCTCCCTTAAGCGGTGATATCTCGGTAAACATGACCGGCCCGAAAAACATGATGAAAACGACCACCATCATCACAAACAGCGTTATCTTCTCCCGCATGGTTTTAGGCGGTGTCAGAAATATTTTTACAATGTCAATCTCCAGTCTTTCGGGTTCTTTTCTCATTTTTTCTCCTCCTATGCGTTAGCCTGGGCCTCCGTCAGCCCGGCCGCCGGCTCTGCTTTAGGCAGCGCCGCCTCATTGTCATCTACTTCTTCTATGATTTTGTCAATAAAGAATACCTTGAATGTTGCCGCCAGCTGCAGGATGAATACGGGTAGTACACAGAATCCGCCGACGCCCGACAGGTATTTCACGCCTTCCACGCCCTGCTGGCCGCCGCCGAAGATTACCATAACAACGGAGATAATGCCGATGGATACGCCCCAAAGCACTTTCTGCCAGTTTGCAGGTTCCTTGTCGTAGCTGGAGCCCTTTGTACATACCTGGGCAATGGTCGTGGACATTGTGTCCGCCGTGGTTGAGAATGCGGCAATCATGGTTATCATGACTAATGGAATGATAATGACGCTGAGCGGCATCTTTTTAAGCAGTTCCCAGAGTCCCGATACCGCAATGCCGTTCTGAATTGCCCCAATCAAATCCGCCTTTCCAATCTGCTGCCAGTTGAGGGCCGTGCCGCTCCATACGGAGAACCATACAAGGCCGAAAGAGGACGGTAAAATCCAGTTTACGATCATGAACTGACGGATGGTTCTTCCGTAAGAGATCATGGCAAAGAAGATAGCCATCAAAGGCGCGTATGCAATCCAGCATGCCCAGTCAAACATGGTCCACCATGTAACAAGCGCCTCGCCGTCAATGACATACGGGTCGAATCCCCAGCGTAAGAAGTGCTCTCCCCAGCTTGCCAGGCCCACATTCAGCATATTGCATATGTAAACGGTCGGTCCTGCTATGATCAGGAAGAATAAAAGCCCGTAGAAAATTTTCGTCGTTCCGTTGGCAAGCCATTTGATTCCCTTATCCAGTCCTGCTACGGACGCAATGGTAAAGGTGGCCGTGATAATGATAAACAGGGTAATCCACACAATCGGTCCCTGGGCGATTCCATATGCCGCTTCCAGTCCGGAACCAATCAGGGCAAGACCCATGCCGAGGTTGCTGGAAAGTCCCAGTGCCAGGGCTACGATCGATACCACGTCAATTACGTTGCGCCAGAAGCCGTATTTGATTTTTTGGCCGAACAGAGGCGTCAGGGACGCTGCAACCGAAAGTTCCTCTTTTCTGTTAAAATAGATGTACGCCATCGCGCAGCCTACGATAGAATACATGGCATAGGGAATAAAGGTCCAGTTATAGAATACCCTTCCCATACCAAAGTAAGCCGCTTCCTGCGTCAGAGGGGTAATTCCGGTCCCGGCCAGTTCCCCATAGATACTTCCGTAATAAATCATAACTTCGTTTGCGCCGTAAACGATGCAGCCCACAGCGATTCCGCCGGTCAGCGTCATGGCAAACCATGAACCGAAGGAATGCTTTGACCTCGCATTTTTCCCTCCGAACCTGACATTTCCAATCTTGGAAAATGTGAGGATAATTACAACCACCAGACAGAATATGGCAACCAACTGATACAGCCAGCCAAACGATTTTAACGACCAGCCAAAGATTGCCGAACACATTTTGGTAAGCCAGTCATTTCTCAAAATACCCAGAAGCGCACCTCCGCCTATGATCAAAAACGCCGGTAAAAACACACCCCATCTTACATCATCCTTTTTTTTACCCTCTCCACTCACTCTAACTACCTCCTAATTTATTTAGATGTATTGTATTCCTTTAAGAATTCATACGTCTTTTCAATATCACAGGACAGATTCCTGTCCTCGCAAAGAAACGGAACCACTTTGCGGTAGGCCTCGAACAGTTTCCTTGTCTCCTCCCCGAGGGACGGCGGTTTTCTCAGATCCACCGCCTGCGCCGCATGCATCAGCTCAATGGCGGCGATATAATAGAGATTGTCGATAATCTTTCTCATATTGCAGGACGCCATCGTGGCATTGGTCGCCAGATCCTCAATATGTCCGGCCATGCTCAAAAAATCCAGGGAACACGGATTGGCGTACATACGGTTCTCCGCATCGAGACAGGAAAACGTCTTCTGAATCGTGCCGTATGCAATGACGGCCCCCTCTTCCGGAGTCAGGAAACGGTTCAGCTTTGTAAATCCCGGATCCCCGATCCGAAGGAGCTGCTGGCAAATCATCTTCGACATATGAGCCAGTCCGGTGGATACCATTTCAACAGCCAGCACCCAGGACAGCGGTTCGAAGTTGGAACTGCCGCACATCCTGTCTTCTTCCGGGAGCAGGCAGGGATTGTCGTCCGTGGAGTTTAACTCCTTTTCAAGCTGCCCCTCCGCATAAGCGAGGGCGTCCATTACCGCTCCCGTCACTGCGCTCTGGCCCCTGAAGCTTAACGGATCCTGCAGCGCCCTGTCCTCAGACGGATCAAAGAGATAACTTCCCTTTAAAATTTCGAGGCAGCTCTTTGAGGATTCAATCTGGCCGCCAAATCTGCGTTCCCGGTTCACGGACGGATCCATCGGATCCAGCACGCCGTTAAGTCCCTCAAGCGCCAGGCAGAATACCCTTCTGTACCGTTCGATAAACTGTCTGGCTTCAATTAGCCCCAGGGAAGCAAAGGCTGCCCCCTGCGCATTGGACGATACGACGCCGAGCCCGTCTTTCGGTCCCAACAGAAGCGGTTCAAGCCCTGCGGCCGCAAGAGCCTCGCCTCCGGTCATGCGCTCACCGCGGTACCAGGCCTCGCCCTCCCCGATGATGACAAGCCCGATTCCCGACAGTGTGCCGATATCCGCCTCTCCCACCGAGCCGCGTTTCTTCACAACCGGATGGATGCCGCGGTTTAAAAATTCCACATAATACTCCACAATCTCGGCCGATACTCCGGTGTGCCCGCACAGGAAACCGTTCAGGCGGACGGCCAGCATTGCGCGGACCTCCTCCTCGGTGCATTCCGGATCCACCCCTATCATATGGCTTCTTAAAAGGTTCCTGTTATATCGGTCGTAAAACTGGGAAAATACCTTCTTGTCTTTATTCCAGCCCACTCCCCTGTTGAGGCCGTAGACAGCCACTCCCCTCTTATCAAGGGTAAATATCAGCTCTCTTGCCATGCGCACGCGTGACCATGATTCTTCCCCTATCTCCACGGGCGCTCTGTGAACGGCAATCTGTTCCAGTTCCTTAAGGTTCAGCGTTTCCCCCGTCAGGCGTATCCTCCCCATCTCCATCTACCTGTTCCTCTCTTTCTCCAAAAATGCTATGATTTTCTCCGGTGTAGCCGGATAGTCGGAAAAATTCCCTCCCACCGCAAAATTAATCGCATTGATAGCGGCCGGCCCCGGCGCTACCGCCGCCAGTTCTCCGAGGCTCTTTCCTCCGTACGGGCCGTCCGGTTCCCCGTCTTCGATGAAGAGGGCTCTGACAGGAGGCATATCGGGAGCATTGATCATGTGGTATTTTGAAAAATTCCGCCCTTTAATTCCGCCCTTTTTGTCATATACCATCTCCTCGCACAGGGCCATTCCCAGGCTCATCTGTGCGCCTCCCTCCACCTGGCCCTCGGCCAGCGTCCGGTTCATGCACTGGCCTACATCATGGATGGCCAGCAGGTCGGTCACTTCCACAAGACCCGTATACTTATCTACCTTCACCTCCGCAAATGCGCAGCTGTAGGAACCGGGGTTGGACGGCGGCTCATATTCCAGCTCCGCCCTCAGATAGCGTGAACATGCTTTCTCATACTCTTTCGCCACCTCACTGTATGCCTTCGACTCTTCCCGGCAGAAGAGCTTCCCGTCCTCCGCCTTTATCTCATCCTTTTCCCATCCGTATAGGACGCAGGCCGCCTTAATCAGCTTCTCAAACAGGGCCTCTCCCGTCTTCTGCACCGCCCTGCCGCATACGTAGGTGACACGGCTGGCCTGGGTTCCGGCGGCATCGTACGGGGTAATGTAAGTATCTGCCTCATATACTTTAATCCGGTATACATCCATGTGGAGCGCCTCGGCGGCTATCTGCTGCATGGTCAGCACCGTTCCGCAGCCCTGGTCATGAATTCCCACCCTGACTTCCACCGAGCCGTCCGGATGCATCATCATGTGGACATTGGTAAACTCGGGATAAGCTCCCTTGTAGCCGTTTCCGTGTGCCGCACAGGCCATTCCGACGCCCCATGCATAGCGGGAAGTATTCTTTTCCCTGACGTGTTCCCGTCTCTCCTTCCAGTTAAAAGCCTCCATCCCCGTACGGATACAATCCTCAATCCTGGTATTGCCGAGATTTGTGCCTCCCGTCGGGTCCGGATCCATCGGCTGCGCCACGTTCTTTAAACGGAGCTCACAGGGGTCGATTCCAAGCTTTGTTGCCGCCTGATCCAGATTAATTTCTGTGATTGCATGAGCCTGGGGCGAACCGTATCCGCGGCAGGCGCCGCCCGGTATCGTATTGGTAAAATACGTCCTGACATGACAGTCCTGGGCCTCCATCCGGTACATGCGGAACAGCTTTTTAGCCAGGGCCATCGCTACGGCCGAGGCATTTGTGTAATAGGCTCCTCCGTCCATGTCGGCTTCAATTCTGCGCCCCAGAATCCGTCCATCCTTCGTAAGCGCCGTTTCCACCTGCATCTCACAGGCATTCCTGCTTCTGGTTCCGATTACGGTCTCCGCACGGTCCATGTAAAGCATCACCGGACGTTTCAGCGTATAGCAGGCAAACGCGCAGGCCGGTTCCACAACGGTCTGGCCTTTTCCGCCGAACGAACCGCCCATCGTCGCCTTGATGACACGGACTTTCGTGTACGGCAGGCCGAGAAGGCTGCTGACATGGAAGCGGACCTGGTAAACGGTCTGGCAGGGTGTCCAGAGAACCAGATTGCCGTTCTCATCGATATCCGCCAGGGCGATATGAGCTTCCAGCGCTCCGTGGTGAATCTTCTGGGTGCTGCCCGAAGTGGCCACCACAACCTCCGCCTCCATCTTCACCGCCTCGTAATCTCCGAAAGAAACCTTTTTTTCAAATGCCGGGGGCACCTCCGATTTCCTGGCGGCGGCCAGGCCAATCACGGGTTCTTCCTCCCCGTATGTAATTTCCACAAGGCTCGCCGCCTCTTGTACGGCCTCCTTTGTCTCCCCCACGACAAGGGCGAGGTGGTCTCCCACAAAACGCGCCTTGTCGCTCAGAATATACTGATCTTCCGGTGAATCGATACAGGCCGACCAGTTATGGGGATTATAGGTTTTCTTCGGAACATCCTCAAATGTGTATACGGCCTTGATTCCCGGTACTGAAAGCGCTTTCGTCTTCTCTATCTTCACCGCAGCGCAGGCTTTTTCGCTGAGGACCAGTTTTGCATAGAGCATATCTTTTAATTCCCGGTCACACGTGTATCTGCTCTTTCCCCGCGCCTTGTCGTAGGCATCCTCCCGCACATACCGTTTGCCCACATATGTAAGTTCGCTCACCTGGGTATTCCCCCTTCCGGTTTCATTTCTCTTAATTGTTCTCTCAATTTTTCCTGCTCCCTTATATCTTTAAGCGCGTCACAGACGATTCCAAAGGACGCCGGTTTCTTATAATGTTTTGAACTCCTGTCCGGGATGTTTTCCTCTATCTGGGCATAGACGGCTTCTTTCAGGAGATCTCCGTCAATCTGTTGAAGCTCCATTCCCTCCAGAACCTTTTCGATAAACTGGGAACGCCTTGCCTTCGGTCCTACCGCCCCTAAAAGCACGGAGACATTTCTCATAATTCCGTTTTCCACATCCGTCCTGATGCAGACATTCACCTTGGAGATGGCCACCGCTTTTCTGGAACCCACTTTTGCAAATCCCGAAACGGCATCCGACTTTTTAAATTCAAAGCTCAAAATGACATCCGTCTCTCCGAGGGACGTTTTCCCAAGCCCCTTTACGAACTCGTCTACGGCACATGATCTCACTTCGCCCGTGCCGTCGCATATCTGCGCCCTGGACTCGTAGGCCAGGACCACGGGAGTCAGGTCGGAGCTCTGTGAGGCGTTGGCTACGTTGCCTCCTATCGTCGCCCTGTTCCTTATCTGGGTGGAACCAACCATGGACGCCGCTTTGGCAAGGGCCGGAAGATACCGTCTTACCACTTCGCTCCGTTCCAGTTCATCCATGGTGACGGCGGCGCCGATTATTACCGCGTCATCCGTCTCTTCTATCGCGGCCATCTCCTCCATATGGGTCAAATCGATGAGGGAAAAGTGGAACTGCTTCTTTTCACGCAGTCTGATCATCAAATCCGTTCCGCCCGCACACAGCCAGGCTCCGTTTTTCTCTTTGAGGGCCGCCACCAGCTCCTCTCTCGTTACCGGCATTACAAAACTCAATTTAATCCCTCCTCTGCGGCCGCCCTGACCGCCGCCTTTATTTTTTCGTACCCCGTGCACCTGCAGAGGTTGCCTTCTATCGCTCTTTTAATCTGTTCATCCGTCGGGTTCGGGTATTCCATCATCAGAGCCTTGCATGAGAGTATCATGCCGGGGGTGCAGAACCCGCACTGGATTGCCCCGTTCTCAATAAAGGCCTTCTGGAGGATATCCAGCTCCCCGTCCTTCTCCAGCCCCTCAATGGTCACAATCTCTTTTCCCATTACCTGGCCTGCAAAAACGGTGCAGCTCGTCACGGCTTTCCCATCCAGAAGCACGGTACAGGCTCCGCATTCTCCTTCCCCGCATCCTTCCTTTACTCCCTTAAGTCCGCAGTCATCCCGCAGAAAATCTAGAAGCCGTCTGCAGGGGTCCACCTCTCTCTCTACCCTCTCGCCATTGATTGTACAAACTAAATTCATATGCCACCTCAATTACCGGTCCGCTGGGGAATCCGGTCTTTTTCTTTTCATCGTCCCCGAAGGAAGTCATTTTTGTTTTCGTTGAATTCAGTATAGCAAAGCAGCGTTGAAAAAACGTTGAAAAACAAAAACGGCTTTAAAAAAAATGGTAAAAGGCGTGATTCGCTTACAAAACATCTCCCTCTTAAACGGTTCCGGCTGCCAAATCCGGAACGTATTTACAGGTTTTTTTATTTCCCCTGAACCCGTTTTATAATTATTTTCAAAAACAACTCGTAAGTATTTCCCTCTTGTTTTTGTCTATTTTGTATATTTTTTTATGCATTTTCATCCATCTCCTTAACTTTCATTGTCATATTCCACAGTTTTTTATTCAGATATTGATAATTTGTCACAAAAGGTGATATACTCGTTTCTATTCCGGGTGGCAAATTACCTGCCGGGTGGCGTAGACAGCATCAAAAAGTCACCACAAATCACCGCATGGAAAAATTCACTGAAACACTAAATGCAAAATTGAGAAGGAGGTACTCCATGAATTCATCTCCAACATTTACCGCCGTCATTGCGGCGGCCGGTTTATCCTCACGCATGGGCGCTTTTAAACCCACGCTCCCGCTGGGGAACGACAGCATTTCACGCAGGCTGATCCTGGCCTTTATCAGAGCAGGCTCTCTCCCTGTCACGGTAGTAACCGGTTTTATGGCCGAAGCCCTGGCGGACCATCTGAAGGATCTTCCCGTCCGTCTGGTACATAACAAAAACTATGAAACTTCGCACATGTTCGACTCCCTGAGCCTGGGACTTAGAGCGTGTCTTGAAAATCCTGCGCTTCCCGATAAAATTTTTCTCTGTCCGGCGGATATGCCGCTTATTTCCCCCGAAACAATCTCCCTGATGGCCGGCCAGGAGGCCGGTGTCATTATCCCTGTCTGCGAGGGGCGGAAAGGCCATCCGGTCTGTATCTCCAAAACGCTCCTCCCCGCCCTCCTGTCACACGACGGCACGGACGGGCTGCGCGGAGCGCTTAAACCCTTTTCCAGTGAGATTTTCCATCTCCCTGTTGACGATGCCGGAATTCTCACGGATGCCGATACAATGGAGGATTACCGGAAGATCCGGAAACTTTTCGGGGAGGTGGATTCATGAGCTGTCCCTCCTTTTACGCACTGATAGCCGCGGCAGGAAAACCACGGCGAAAGGACGGATTCCAGGTGTCCGATCCATTGGGTTCCCTGTCCGTCATACGAAGAATTATCCATACCTTCCGTCAGGCGGGAGCTGCCGAAATTGTCGTCATTACCGGCTATCACGCAAAGGAAATGGAACGTCATCTGGCGCGCAGCGGCGTCATCTGCCTCAGGAATGACGACTGGGAGAATTCCGATATGATGGCCTCCGTGCGGATGGGGCTTTCCTATCTCTCCTCCACCCCCGGTCCCGTTATGTTCACACCGGCCGACATCCCGCTTTTCACCATGTCGACCGTGCTTCACCTGCTTAACAGCGGAGCAGATTTCGCCGTCCCGCAGGCGGGCGGAAAAAGCGGTCATCCCCTGTATCTCGGTACAAAAATCCAGCCGTTTCTGAGCCGCTACGAAGAAGACGGGGGACTGCGCGAGGCCCTGAGGCGGTCCGGTTTTCCCCGGACCCTTGTCCATGTTCCCGACGAAGGAGTCCTCTATGACGCGGAGCTTTCCGAAGACTTCGAGGAGCTTCTGGAACGCCACAGGAGACAGCCGTTTCTTCCCCTGGTGAGCGTCTCCCTGGAACGTGAATCCCCGTTTTTCGACAGGACCGGCGCCATGCTTCTGCGCCTTATCGAGCAGACCGGTTCCGTCAAAAAGGCCTGCGCCCTGATGGGCCTCTCCTACAGTAAGGGCTGGGATATTTTAAACGAACTGGAGCTTCAGGCCGGCATTACGGCCATCAACCGCAGGCCCGGCGGCAGCGACGGCGGAGCCACCACACTGACGGCGGAGGGAAAGGAATTCCTTGAACAATTTACCGCCTACGAAACAGAAGTTATCTCGCTGGCCAAAAAGTGCTTCGGCCGGTTTTTCAATTCAAAGGAGGACTAACAATGAATGAAACAACACGCTACCTCTCTTCCCTCCTTCGGGAGCTGGAAAACGGACATGATGTGATGTCCGTAACCGTGATAGAAAGCCTGGGTTCGGCCCCCAGAGGCGCCGGAGCCAGAATGCTCACCGGCGAAAAAGGCCGTATCTGCGGGACGGTCGGAGGCGGTCCCATTGAATACGAGGCAGAACAGGAAGCCGGAAGACTTCTCTTAGCAAAATCCTCCGCCAGAAAACAGTACGATTTGTCCAGCCAGGCCTCCCCGGTCGGGATGATCTGCGGAGGGAGCGTAAAAATGGCGTTCCATTATATAAGCGCCGGGCGGGAGGATATAAAATCCCTCTGCCGCTCCGCCCTCGCTCTTTTTAAATCGTCGGGTTCTCTGTGGCTCGTGCTGGAACTTCCTCCGTCATCCGGGGAGGAAAAGAACCGCACCGGCGGGGAAAAGATGTGGATTTACAGCTCCTCGTCTTCCGTACCCGGTGGGTTATCCGCCGGTCCGCCTGCCGGTTCATCCTTTGAATTGGCGGCCGTTCCGCCCTCTGAGCCGGCTGCCGCTCTGCCCTCTGAACTGGCGGCCGCCGTCGCGGAGCGCTGCAGACGAAAGCAGCCCGGCATTATCACGTGCGGGGAACATGAATTTTATCTGGAGCTGATCGCGGCCGACAGCCTGGTCCATCTATTCGGCGGGGGACATGTGGCCAGGGAACTGGTGCCGCTTCTCTCCAAATCAGGCTTCTCCTGCGCCGTATACGACGACCGGGAGGAATTCTTAAAGCAGGAGGATTTTCCCGACGCCGCCGGCACAGCGGTTGTCTCCTTTGACAAACTGGAGGGCTGTCTCTTTCCGGCCGCGGAAAATTATTTTGTCATTATGACAAGAGGCCATGTATTCGATCTCCAGGCTCAGGCCTTTGCCATGAAGTCTCCCGCCGCCTACATCGGAGTCATGGGCAGCCGGAAGAAAAAAGCCTATCTGACCGAAGCGCTCTTAAAAGCGGGGTTTAGCCGGAAGGAGCTGGACTTTGTCCATGCCCCAATCGGGCTTGACATCGGAGCCGATACCCCGGCCGAGATAGCGGTGAGCATTGCCGCCGAACTCATTCAGGTACGGAGCTTAAGAAACGGTAATAGCGCAGTAAATAAGGAGGAAAACCGATGAAATTAATTAAAACCGAGGATGCCGCCGGCTGTGTGCTCTGCCACGACATCACTCAGATTATCAAGGGCGTCACAAAAGATGCCGTGTTCCGTAAGGGGCATATTGTGACGGAGGAAGATATTCCCGTGCTCTTAAGCGTCGGAAAAGAACACCTCTACATATGGGAAAAAGACGAAAACATGCTGCACGAAAATGAGGCGGCGGAGATCCTCTGCGGCATCTGTATAAATGACGGCATGGAGCGTTCCTCCGTCAAGGAGGGAAAAATTGAGCTGACCGCAGCGGCCGGCGGACTTTTTAAAATCCGCCGGGACAAACTGAGAGCCGTCAATTCTCTGGGCCAGATGATGATCGCCTGCCGTCACGGAGACACGGTGGTAAAAGCGGGCGATAAACTGCTGGGAACCAGGATTATCCCCCTTGTCATTGAAAAAGAAATCATGGAAAAGGCAAAAGAAACGGCCGGAAATGAACCCGTCTTCTCCCTTCTTCCCTTTACCCTGAAAAAAGCCGGGCTTGTCACCACGGGAAATGAAGTTTACCGCGGAAGGATCAAAGATACCTTTACTCCGGTCATCGAGGAAAAGCTCCGTGAGTTTGACGCCGAAGTCGTTTCACACATCACGCTGCCCGATGATCCCGACCGGATTACGGAAGCGATCCTCACCCTGATCGACGAGGGGGCCGAGCTTGTCTGCTGCACCGGGGGAATGAGCGTGGATCCCGATGATATGACTCCCCTGGCCATCAAAAATACGGGGGCGCGCATCGTCTCCTACGGCGCTCCGGTGCTTCCGGGCGCCATGTTCCTGCTGGCCTACTATGAGAAAAACGGGCGTTCCATCCCCATCGTCGGCCTCCCGGGCTGCGTCATGTATGCAAAGCGGACCATCTTTGATCTTGTGCTCCCGCGCCTGATGGCGGAAGATCCCGTTTCCAGGGAAGAACTTGATGCCCTCGGGGAAGGCGGCCTGTGTCTCTCCTGCCCCGTCTGTACGTTTCCGAACTGCGGCTTCGGCAAGGGGGTGTAACCATGGAATTTACTCATTTTGATAAAAACGGCAATGCCGTTATGGTGGATGTGGGGGAGAAGGCCGAGACCGACCGGGAAGCCTCCGCCGCAGGAAAAATCTCCATGAGCCGGGAATGTTTTGAACTTTTAAAGGCGGGACGGATGAAAAAGGGCGATGTACTGGGCGTCGCAAGGATTGCGGGCATTATGGCCCTCAAACAGACCTCTAACCTGATACCGCTCTGCCATCTTTTAAATCTGACCCACGCGGAAATTTCATTTTCTTTAAACGAGGCGGCGTGTGAGGTTGGGGCAGTCTGCACGGTCCGTACCACAGGAAAAACGGGTGTGGAGATGGAGGCGCTGACCGGCGTGTCGGTTGCGCTCCTCACCGTCTATGACATGTGCAAAGCGGTCGACAAGACCATGACAATCGGAGAAATCTGCCTTCTCCGCAAATCAGGAGGAAAAAGCGGTGTGTTTGAAAGACCCTTACGGTAGAATCATCGATTATCTGCGCGTCTCCATCACGGACCGCTGCAATTTAAACTGTGCCTACTGCAGGCCCGGCAATGCCCCGTTTCTGGATGAGAAAGAGCTGTTAACGACAGAAGAAATTCTCACCTTCTGCCGGGAGGCCGCCCTGCTCGGGATACGCCATCTGAGAATCACCGGCGGGGAGCCTCTTCTTCGGGAAGGCTGCTGCAGCCTTGTAAAAGATTTAAAGGCGCTGCCCGGAATTGAGAGCGTTACAATGACCACCAACGGCACCCTTTTAAGCCGCCATCTGGACGGACTGAAGGAGGCCGGGATTGACGGAATCAATATCAGTATGGATACGCTGAACGGGGAGCATTATGCCGCCCTCACCGGCGCTCCGCTGCTGCCCGGACTCCTTGAGGCAATCCATGAAACCGTTTCATTCAAAATACCGGTCAAGGTAAACTCCGTCCTTATGGATGGGCGCATTCCCGTCACGGACTATCTGGAGCTGGCTGAATTTTCCCGCAGCCTCCCGGTGGACGTCCGTTTTATCGAGGCCATGCCCCTTGGCGGCTTCTCGCCTCCCGCCCTGGATCACAGGAAACTCTTATCCCTGCTCTCCTCGCGGTATCCCGGCATGGAGCGCCTGAATACGGCCCGCGGCTTCGGTCCCGCCGTCTATTACGCCATACCCGGGTTTTCGGGCTGTATCGGCTTTATAAACGCCGTACACGGCAATTTCTGCGGGCACTGCAACCGGATACGGCTGACGGCAAGAGGCGTTCTCAAAAGCTGTCTCGGCTATGAGGGCACCATCTGCATCAAACCGCTTTTCGGGTCGGCCGGGAGCGAAAACGCCCTCCGCCAGGCCCTGCTTACCGCCGTCTCGGAAAAACCGTCCTGTCATCATTTCGGTGAAAATCACCGCTATGCCGAACGGGACAACATGTCAAAAATAGGAGGCTGACCATGGGAACCATAAAAGCAATCTGTATCAGTGAAAAGAAGGGGACCGAAAAACATCCCGTCCCTTACTGCGATCTCGTCGTGGAATACGGAATTTCCGGCGATGCCCACGCCGGCTCCTGGCACCGCCAGGTAAGCCTTTTAAGCGCGGAACGCGTCCGGAAATTCAACGAAAAAGGAGGCGGGGTCTCGGACGGTGATTTTGGAGAGAACCTTCTCGTGGAGGGCCTGGATTTCTCCTGTTTTGCGGTAGGAACGACCCTGACGGCCGGAGACGCTGTCCTGGAGATTACACAGCTCGGCAAGGAATGCCACCATCACTGCACTATTTACCACAGGGTCGGGGAATGTATCATGCCGAAAAGGGGCGTATTCGCCCGGGTTCTGAAAGGCGGCCGTCTCTATCCGGGAGATGAGATTGTCTCCTGCCCGCCGGATCCGAAAAGGCCGTTCACGGCTGCCGTCATCACCCTCAGTGATAAGGGCTCCAGGGGGGAGCGCATCGACGAAAGCGGCCCCGCGGCGGCCGCACTGCTCCAGGATGCGGGGTATCAGCTCCTGGAATCCATCCTGATCCCCGATGAACCGGAGGAACTTAAAAAACACTTAAAACGCCTGAGCGACAGCCGACAGGCGAGTCTCATCCTGACACTGGGAGGCACCGGGTTCTCACCACGCGACACCACGCCGGAGGCCACAATGGCCGTGGCGGAGCGGAATGCCCCGGGCATTGCAGAAGCTATCCGCAGCCTGTCCATGCAGGTAACAAAAAGGGCCATGTTAAGCCGGGGCGTATCCGTAATCAGGGGAAAGACCCTGATCGTCAATCTGCCCGGCAGCCCGAAAGCCGTCCGTGAAAGCATCGGTTTTATCATCGAAGAGCTTCCGCACGGACTTGAAATATTAAGAGGAGGTGCATCAGAATGCGCAAGATAAACAATGTAAATTTAAAAGAAATAGGAAACTCAACAGGAAAAAGCCGCTTCAATAAAGGAATCAAAAAAACAGTTCTCTCCATGGCGCTGCTGGCCGTGCTGGCCATGACCGCCTGCAGTTCCGGGCAAAAGAAGACGGAAATCACAGGCGCTGCCGCCGAATCCGGATCTTCATCTGAAAAAAGCACTGAGAATCCGGGCAACGCCGCGGACGGTAAAAAAGCGGCAGTCGAAAAAACAGGTGAGATTTTTATTGCGGCGGCAGCCAGCATGAAGCCGGTCATGGAAGAAGTTCTAATCCCCGGTTTCGTGAAAGCAAATCCCGGCTGCACCGTGACGGGAACGTATGACAGCTCGGGGAAACTCCAGAAACAGATCGAGGAAGGGCTGGGCGCGGATCTTTTCCTGTCCGCCGCCACAAAGCAGATGGACGCCTTAAATGAGGAAGGCCTCGTAGACAAGGATTCCGTCACCATGCTCCTGGAAAACCAGATTGTCCTGATCGTGCCCGAAGGTTCCGAGGGGGATTACACGGCCTTTGCCGATATTGAAAAAGCCTCCACGATTGCCATCGGCGATCCCGACAGCGTCCCCGCCGGCCAGTATGCCCATGAGGCGCTGACACAGATGGGCCTCTGGGATTCCCTTGAGGACAGGTTCAGCCTCGGCACCAATGTAACGGAAGTTTTAAACTGGGTTGCGGAAGGCAGCGCCGATGCCGGAATCGTATATGCCACGGATGCGGCGACAACGGACCGCGTAAAGGTGATAGCGCCCGCCCCCGAAGGAAGTCTGGCTAAGCGCGTCCTGTATCCGGCCGCCATTCTTTCCGACACAAAGGATCATGACGGAGCCGCCCTTTTCCTTGAATATTTAAAGAGCAGTGAGGCAAGTGAAGCATTTACTTCCTATGGCTTCACCCCATTGGCAGAGTAGCATAAAAAGGTAACAGTTCAGCCATGATGCATTCCGTGAGGTATTTTCGCATGTTCTTTGCGAAAATACCGAGTTACACGGCGAGAAACGGTGCTTTCTACCGTTTCTGTGCATCATTTTGCTGCAGTTTGGTCGGAGGCTGAACTGCAGCCTAAAAACGCAAGGAGGTAAAATGGAACTTTCACCTGTTTTTATTTCGCTTAAAACGGCGGTCTATGCCCTTCTCATCGTCTTTCCCGCAGGAACCGTACTTGCCTGGAAGATCATGAAGGTGAAACGGCGCCGCCTGAAGACAGTCCTGGACAGCATCCTGACACTCCCGTTAGTTCTTCCTCCTACGGTAGCGGGACTGTTCCTGCTCTGTCTCTTCGGCGTCAACCGGCCGCTGGGACGTTTTTTTCTCAATGTATTCGGTGTGAAAATTGCATTTACATTTATCTCCACCGTTATCGCCTCGGCCTTTGTCTCCTTTCCGCTGATGTACCGCTCCGCACGCGGGGCTTTTGAGCAGGTGGATCCACAGCTTTTAGATGCCGCCCGGACATTGGGAATGAGCGAAACGGCCGTATTCTTCCGCGTGCTGCTGCCGAATTCCGTACCGGGCCTGCTCTCGGGCAGTGTGCTTGCATTCACGAGAGGCCTCGGAGAATTCGGGGCTACCGCAATGCTGGCGGGCAATATTGCGGGAAAAACAAGGACTCTCCCGCTGGCCGTTTATTCCGAAACAGCGGCCGGGCGCATGGACATTGCCTTTGTCTATGCCGGAGTCCTGCTGGTCTTTGCATTCTCCGCCCTGCTCCTGATGAGCCGCGCCGGAACCGCAAAGTGGAAGAAATAAATGATAAGGAGTATATGATGCTGACCGTCGATATAAAAAAAGAACTTAACGATTTCACTCTGGAATTCAGGCTCACGCACAGCGGGGGCTGTCTGGGCATTCTGGGTCCCTCGGGCTGCGGAAAAAGCATGGGGCTGAAATCCATAGCCGGTCTGGTGGAACCCGACAGCGGCCTGATCCGCCTGGGTGAAAAGACGTTCTATTCCTCACAGGACCGAATCAGCTTAAGGCCGCAGCTTCGAAAAACAGGTTATCTCTTCCAGAGTTATGCCCTGTTTCCCAACATGACCGTGGAGGAGAATGTGGGCGCCGGAATCAGCCGCAGGGACAAAGGGCGCAGTGAAACCATTGCCGCCTTACTGAAGCGTTTCCAGTTGTCCGGCCTTGAAAAATATTATCCCGACAAATTATCCGGCGGACAGCAGCAGAGAGCCGCCCTGGCGCGGATTCTCGCAAGCTCTCCCGATCTTCTGCTGCTGGACGAGCCGTTTTCCGCCATGGATGCAAGCCTTAAGGAGATGCTCCGTCTGGAACTGCTCCATGTGCTGAAGGATTACCACGGCCTTTCCATTCTTGTAACCCATGACAAGGATGAGGTCTATCAGCTCTGCGATAACCTGATTGTCATGGAACAGGGACAGATTCTCTGTTCCGGTCCTACCGGAGATATCTTTAAAAACCCGGGAGTCCGGCAGGCCGCCCTTCTGACGGGATGCCGGAATATATCGGCCATTCAAAAGCTTGGAACGCGCAGCCTCCTGGCCCTGGACTGGAATCTCTCCCTCACAACGGCCGTGAATATCCCGGATACGGCAACAGCCGTCGGCATACGCCCCCACTCCCTGGTCCCGTTAAGCGGGGAGGATGCGGACGGCCTGAGCGCTCTGCCGGGAGCAAATCTCATCCCGGTTAAGAACCCGGTCGTTTCCGCCCTGCCCTTTGAATGGGAAATTTACCTGGAAAACGGAATCCGGTGGACGGCCGGAAAGAATTCAAAGGTCTCTGCGCCTCCCCCTGTACCTTCATGGCTCCGGGCCGCCCCTGAGGACTTACTCCTTCTGTCTTAATGCCTTGAAAGTAAGTGCCCGGGAGGCCGCTGCGGTTCAATCCCGCAGGAAAGAATTTTATTCTACGGGGGAGTTCAAAGAACTTTCCCGCAGCACAAAAAAAGCCCAGGCCTCTGTTTCCAAAGGTCTGAGCCTGTTCGTGCAGAAGAAGAGACTTGAACTCTCACGGTATTGCTACCACACGGACCTGAACCGTGCGCGTCTGCCAATTCCGCCACTTCTGCAAACTGCGGGAGATGGGACTTGAACCCACACGAGCATACACCCACAAGATCCTTAGTCTTGCCTGTCTGCCAATTCCAGCACTCCCGCGTCTGGTGCTTGGTGATTTGTGTTCCTCACCAACGAAAGCTAGTATACCACAAAGTTTCCATCATGGCAACCACTTTTTGTAAATTTTTTTAATTTTATTAACTATTGAGTTATTTTACCTTTAGACCTGTGTTTCGACAACACCCGACAAGCCTTATATTACGGGCTTTGCAGGTATTTTCGGCAGCAGACCCGGCCGGCATATTTTTTTCCTCCGGGTCTGTCTGCAGCATATTTTTTTAATATTTTACTTTAAAACATTTTTTACCGCCGAAAGCAGTTCCTTCACATCCACCGGTTTAGCCAGATGGCCGTTCATACCGCTCTTAATAGACTTTCTCATATCCTCATCAAACGCGTTCGCCGTCATCGCAATAATCGGGATGCTCTGGGCGTCCGCACGGCTCATTCTTCGGATTTCCCTGGTCGCTTCCAGACCATCCATGACAGGCATTCTGATATCCATCAGAATCAGGCTGTAAGCGCCTTCCGCGGCCCCGGCAAACTTCTCCACGCCCTCCCTGCCGTTTGCAGCGGTATCCACCGTAAAACCATGCATCTCAAGAAGTGTTTTCGCAATCTCCGTATTCAGTTCATTATCTTCCACCAGAAGAATCCGGCAGCCGGAGAAATCATAGGCGGCAGCCTCCGGCTCTGCGGAAAACGCCTCTTCCGGTTCCTCCGAAACGTTAAACCGGAGGACGAAGCTGAACCGGCTTCCCCTGCCTTCCCGGCTTTCCAGTTCAATCTCCCCGCCCATCATCCTGACAAGGCGGCTGCTGATGGAAAGTCCCAGGCCGGTGCCTCCGTAGACGGCGGCCGTATAGTCCTCCGCCTGCTCGAACGCATTGAAAATTCTTTCCCTGTTTTCCGGGCTGATTCCGATACCGTTATCTTCCACTGCAAAACAAATCTCCACCTCGGCATTTTCTCCCGGATGAACACTGCCTGTCTGCCTTTCAGAAACGGAAAACTTTATCCGTCCGCCCTCTCCCGTGAATTTAACCGCATTGCTGAGCAGGTTGATAATCACCTGCTTCAGACGCATTAAATCGGCATATACCCACGGATGCTCCACCTGTACGTCCCGGATATAGGCAATATTTTTCCGGAGCATCTGGTTCTCCATCAAATCGCCAATCTCGTCCGCAAGCTTTATAATGCTGCCGCTGTCGCAGGCCAGCTTCATCTTGCCGCTCTCAATCTTGGACATATCCAGAATATCGTTAATCAGGCTTAAGAGGTACTGCGAGGACTGATCAATCTTTATCAGGCAGTCTCCGATCTCCTCCTTCTTTTCCTCCCTCTCCATTGCTATGGCCGTCATGCCGATAATGGCATTCATCGGGGTCCTGATCTCGTGGGACATGCGGGAGAGGAAATCGCTCTTGGCCCGGCTCGCCAGGTCATACCGCTCCCGGTTGATATTGGTCTCAATGATTTTTACAACCTCCTGAAGTTCGGAGCATTCCCCGTCACTCCACTGCCGCTGTTCCGCTTTCCTGATAAAATTGATGGCTCCCATCAGTTTACCGCCGTCATACATCGGAATGCAGACCCCGGAAACACCGTCCGAAATATGCAGGATACGGCGCTCCTCCTCCGTAAACGGCCCGTTCTCGGAAAACCTCACATACCCCGATGCAAAACGCGTCAAACAGCGTTCAAAATCCGGGTTTTTGAAATGGCATACCGTCGTGTCCGCCACGGCGTCCTCATTCCGGTGCCACTGCCTGTACACTCCCGAAGCGTTGAAATCCCATCGGATATCCGCCATCAGGATGTCGGAGGCATTGTAATTCGTTCCCATCTTTGCAAACAGCACCGAAACGATCGGACCGACGCGTCCTCCTCTGTCGAAAAGGTTGAAGACCCTGGTCACCATGTTCAGCGCCCTCACGTTGCCGTTGCTGGCAATCTCGTTATAATCTCGTTTTTCGGTGCACTCTGATTCCGGCACATCCTCACAGAAGGTGAGCTGTGATTTCCTGCGTCTCTTTCCGTAGGCCAGCGCCGCTCGCAGCTTCTCCGCGTAGTCCGTATAACTGCCTGCCCCGCCGCCCAGTGCGATTACCGCAGCGGTCACGGAAATCTCCAAATCCTCGCTGCAGAGGTTTGAAAGCATGTGGTTCATCCGCCCGAAAAAGTCCGGGATCTCTCCCCGGCTAAAGCCCCTGAACCAAACGAGAATCTCGTCGCCTCCGGCCCTGACCGCAATCAGGCGCTTTCCGGATTTCTCGTTTTCACGCCTTTGCTTCAGGATAAAGATTCCCATCTCTTCCAGGACGGCATCACCAAACTCAATTCCAAAATGGTCGTTCATCTCCTGGAACTTGTCAAGATCCATCAGAAGCATAAAGCCCGGGCGGCCAAGTTCCACCTCAGCCCTGATAATCTTCTGACCTACTTTTTCCCGGTAAAGCCCGGTTACGGGATCGATGCGGACCGCCTTGCTCTCCATCTGCTCTTTCTCTTTTTGCTCCTGAATATTGCGGATGCTTCCTATTACCTTACTCTTTTTACCGGAAGCGTCACAGATTGTTTTGCCGGACAGTTCCATCCACTGCCAGCCGCCCGACTGCGTCAGTGCACGGAAATCCATCTCGAATTTGTCGTCCAGGCGCAGAAACATCTTTTTCATCAACTGCCGGTCAGCGTCATATAGCAGTTTGCTCTGCTGGATGCCTTCGATCAGATTTTCGATATAGCTGCCATGTCCGCTCTTTTTGCCGTCGGCAAGCAGGTTATAAATTTCAATTGAATTACCTTCCACATTATAAGTATAAATAATGTCCGTACTGCTTTGGAGGGCGAGCAGATAACGCTCTTTCTCCTCCAGCGCCTCCGCCTCCGCCTTCTTCTGTTTCTCCGTCAGATCCCAGACCGCGTCGTAGAGCGCCTTAATCTCCGCAATATCCGATTTTCCCCGGTTCCTGGGTCCTTCTTTCCTGACATCCCGGATCCAATCGGCCAACTGTGTAATCGGCCGCGTCAGATAGTGCATCAGAAAATAAATACAGATAATGCCTACAATCAGTGAAATGAGAACCGCCAAAGCGATATTCCTTGTAATTCTGCTGCCCATGCCGAACAGGCTGTCCTCCGACTGGACGCCAAACAGCACCCAGCCATTTTCAACAAAGGGTGTATTGGGGCTGTACATCGGAAAGGCAACCGCTTCGGCGTAATAATTCCGCCCGTCTTCCAGGCCGTCTATCTGGTAGAGGCCCGTATACTGTGTTTCCTTCAGATTCAGGGGTATATTTTCATCCAGGTTCCGCTTAAGGGTATTGCCGCTTAAAAAGAACGGGAGCAGCTCCCCCTCATCGGTATACTTCGCAATCAGATATCCGCTGTGTTCCCCTGCATTCAGTTCACTGTAGGGAAGCAGGCCGTTAATCACTGCGGAGGAAATCTCAATTCCCATGACACCGTATACTTTCCCGTCACACATCAGTGGGACGGAGTAGCTGATCATGCTGTAGGAATCCTTAGCCCTGTCATTCTCCAGATAAAACGTGCTGCTCCAGTACGCCAGATTATCCTCTTTTGCTCCCGGATTTACCAGCGCCGCCCTATACGGCTTATAGAAAAAGCTGTCCGCTTCAAGCTGCCCTTCCTGGCGGAACAGGAACCTGGAGGTCCAGGAGGTATCGAACGGGATTCCCAAATCATGAGAAAATTCATAATTTCCCCGCTCCATCAGAAGATCCGAGTAGTCCTTCGGATTCACATAAGGATCCGCATCACGGAAATAAATCCCGCTGCATTTGTAGACTTCCTCACCCTCTTCTTCCTGCGCCTTTCCCAGGCCGTCGGCCAGGATCAGATAGACGCCGTTTACCCCGTTCCTTCTTATTATGTCGAGGCTCGGAAGCAGCATCTGGTTTAACAGCTCCTCTTTCGCTTCCTCGTCCTCCATAAATCCATGGAGGGTCAGTTGCTTTTCCTCTAAAATCCGTTCCAGGCTGGAGTTCGCAATTTCATATTCGCCGGATATATCTGTCCACTGGTGCGTCATGTTATTGGAAAGGATCAGATTTCTGTTTTTTACGATCTGCTCCATAATTCCAACAGAATATTCCTCTAAATGTCTTACCGTGCCTCCAACGTGCACCGCTCCAAGGGCAACCAGCGCCTGGAGCAGCATCACAAACGAGAGCGGTATTAAAAACATCCTTAGAATTGTCTTCTTTTTACGCATCTCTACTCCTTGTCATTATTTGGAGCCATCCTCCCGGTCCGTTCCGGTCTCATCCACACAAGCTTCCAGCTTCTGCTTCACCGAATCAAACCATAAGTCAAAGGATTCCTCGGAAATATAGTCCTTCACCGCATCCTCAAGGCTTAAACCTTCTGCCAGAAGAGCCTTTACCTGCTCCCTGTCGGCAACGGCCTTATCGGAAAGATCGTATTCCAGAATCTTTCTGGCCTTGCTGCCGCCGTCAAAAGCCTTGTTGGTGTAGAGGTCATTACTCTTAACGGCTCTGTAGGCCTCCGTAAGCGTATCGTATTCTTTTTCAGGCATGCTCACCTGCTTGTCCGCCATCACTTTCTCAAGCACCGCTATGTCACCGGCGTCTTTCTTGACGGGAAGATAGCCGGAAGAACAACTGAACTCCGTGTTTTTCTCCGCGTCGGTAAACCATTTGAGGAATTCGCAGGCGGCGCTTTCTTTCTCCGGCGTACTCTTTGTCACAACCATTCCCGCTCCCTGCTGGACAATATATGGTTTCCCTCCCTCAAATCCGGGGACGGGAAGTACGATACAGCCGATTGGCGTGATGGAATCCCCCACCTCGACCTGATCCGGGAAATATCCTGCCGATGTGGTGGAGCCCGTATAAGCGATCAGCTCCCCGATCTTGACATCATCGGAGCGGAAGCGTCCGTAAGCCGCAAAGTATCCTTTTACAAAGGGAACATAATAGCAGTCCCAGATTCTTTTAAAAACATCTCTGTCAATCTGAAGCGTCACCTTCTGTTTTTCCACATGAAAAATTTCGACTCCCAACTGCATGGAGCCGACAATGAAAAGATTGGCAACAGCGTCTCTGCCGTAAAAAGCCTTTCCGTCATTCGCTATGCCGGGCGTTTTAGCGTCCGTCCAGTCGTAATAAAGCCCGGCGACTCCGACGACGCCTTCCTTTGTCTTCAGGTCGTCGAGAGACGCCCCTGTTTCCGCTGAGAATTCATCCCAGACATTTTTATTCATCATCATGATTTCCGTGGATTTGGCCACCGGGAAAATCTTGAGTTCGCCGTTTACCCCTATTTTTCCTTCCTCTATGTAGGCATCCATATAGGAATTCTGCTCTTCCTCCGTAAAGTACGGGGAGAGATCCGCCAGAAGCCCCTCCTTCTCAAGCTCATATGCCGTATCCGCATAGGAAGAAAAGATGCCGGGCATCTCATCGCTGCCCACTTCCTTCTTACTCGATGCCAGAACCGCATTCTCCAGCTCCGAGACATTGCCCTTGCTGTGTCCTTCCACATAAATGTTCTTTTCTTTCCCCACCGTCTCGTTGAATTCATTGACAAGATCGTCAAAGGCCGCCTTCTGTGAGCCATTGTAATAATGCCAGATTGTAATATCCACCGGATCGCTGTTTTTTACCGTATCAACCGACGCGGCACCCGAACAGCCGGTCATAATCAGGCTGAATGACAGAATTGCCGCAGCTATATTTTTCTTCATAGTAATCCCCCTTCGTAACGCCAAGTGAAATCTGCATGCGCATGATATAATGTCCGCATTGCGCACATTATATCATATTCACTTCGTGAATATGAGTCTCCGACGGAATTCAGCGCCAGACTTTCTGCGGCAAGCGCAGAAATCTGCATGCGCATGATATAATGTCCGCATTGCGCACATTATATCATATTCACTTCGTGAATATGAGTCTCCGACGGAATTCAGCGCCAGACTTTCTGCGGCAAGCGCAGAAATCTGCATGCGCATGATATAATGTCCGCATTGCGCACATTATATCATATTCACTTCGTGAATATGAGTCTCCGACGGAATTCAGCGCCAGACTTTCTGCGGCAAGCGCAGAAATCTGCATGCGCATGATATAATGTCCGCATTGCGCACATTATATCATAAACGTCCTGTGTATTAAAGTGATTTTACGCTTTCGCGTATAAAAAAACCGAAACACTTTACCAGGATGATAAAATGTTTCGGTTACTTATTTTGCTTTGATATCCGAATTATGCTAATTTTGCTTTAGCCAGTTCTGCCAGTTTAGCAAAACCTTCTGCGTCGCTGATTGCCATGTCGGATAATACCTTACGGTTCATCTCAACACCAGCCAGCTTTAAGCCGTACATGAACTTGCTGTAGGATAAGCCGTTGATACGTGCTGCTGCGTTGATACGTGCGATCCAGAGCTGTCTGAACTGTCTCTTTCTCTCTTTACGTCCTGCGTAGGAGCTTGTTAATGCTCTCATTACGGACTGTTTTGCTACTCTATACTGTTTGGAACGGGCACCTCTGTAGCCCTTTGCCAGTTTTAATACTCTATTATGTTTCTTTCTAGCGTTTAATCCGCCTTTAATTCT
This sequence comes from uncultured Clostridium sp., assembly GCF_900547735.1. GTDB lineage: Bacteria > Bacillota > Clostridia > Lachnospirales > Lachnospiraceae > Otoolea. The sequence continues at coordinate 26,677 of NZ_URHZ01000036.1, forward strand.
TGCCATGAGTCAATTCCTCCTTCTTAATCCTCGAATCTTATAAGTATGGTAAAATCTTCTTCATTACCTTGCTGTTTGTTGCGTCGGTAACGATGTCTTTTCTAAGATTTCTCTTTCTCTTAGTCGATTTCTTAGTTAAGATGTGGGATTTGTAAGCTTTATTTCTTACTAACTTTCCTGTTCCTGTTGTTTTAAAACGTTTAGCAGCAGCTCTGCTTGTTTTCATTTTAGGCATAGTAAAATTCCTCCTTAGATATTTGTCTATTTTAACGTTTTGCAGATAAAAACAATACGATGCTTCTTCCTTCAACTTTTGCAGGCTTATCGACCGTTGCGATATCAGCGAGCTTTTCTGCAAAATCGTCAAGAATGTACTTTGACTTGAACATATGAGCCATCTCACGACCTCTGAAGCGCAGTGTAACCTTCACCTTGTTGCCCTTTTCAAGAAACTTACGTGCGGCATTGGTCTTGGTGTTTAAGTCGTTATCATCGATATTCGGTGACAATCGTACCTCTTTAACATCGATTACTTTCTGTTTCTTTTTGGCTTCTTTCTCTTTCCTAGCCAGCTCGTATCTGTATTTACCGTAATCGATAATTTTGCAGACCGGCGGCTTAGCTGTCGGAGCAATCTTTACCAGGTCAAGCTCTGCATCCTTTGCAAGTTTTAAAGCGTCTTTAGCAGGCATGATTCCAAGCTGCTCTCCGTTCTCGCCAACCAAACGAACCTCTCTGTCTCTAATCTGTTCGTTAATCATTAAATCGCTAATAGTCGTGCACCCCCATCACATGATGAATAATATTTATATACTGCAAAAAATAAGCGGACAGCCAGACTATCCACTTATCATAATAGGAAATCCAATTAAGGAATTTTCGATAAATTATGAACCCACGGTCACTTGCTCGTGCCGGGGTGAGGCGGATACCTGCTTTCCTGTATATGTTGTAAGTATTCTCACAACCTAAGTAACTATACTACAAGAGTTTTAAAATGTCAACTATTTTTTTAGTTGAAATGCGGGGACGCCTCTGTAAGATGGCGGACTGGGTGGCATAGTGGTTGGATGAGTCTTCAGTCCCGGCTGTGAGGACGTAGTGAGGGGGAATCCGGGAGAAAAAATTCCTGCGGGGACCCGCTCCCGCTTGTGGAATGCACAGCGGATGCCAGCTTCGTGAGAAACTTAAACAAGCACCGGCGGATTCCAATGTCTCCTTCGGAAAGTTTTCTCCCTCCTTCCCCCGGGCAGGTTATCGCCGGGACTGAAGACCGGGGAGGGAGCGGCCCCGTCCGTCAGCTACAGGAGCCGGCCATCACCAGCGGCGATCTTATCGATGGCTGAATTATTAAAAGCCGGGGAAACCGGACGTCTAATAAAGACTATTTCCGTTTTCCCCGGCTCCTGTGCAGATGCGTGGTTTCCGTTCTTAATGGAAGGAAACCTGTTATCTTGCCTTGAAGCTGGAACACTCCGTGCCCTGTGCCTCGACTGCGTCGCCGCCTGTGATACCGATATGCTCGGCCTCGCAGAAACGATCTTTGTTGAATACACAGTTTACGGCTTCACACTCTACTTCCAGTCTGTTTTCCGGTGTTTTGAACATGTTGCGGAACATTCCGCCCTTGTTCTCATCGTAGCTGCCGCAGCATGTATCACATTTCTCATGTGCGGACTGGCCCTCTACGACGATTGCGTTTTTACAGCAGCAGTTTTCAGAGTTATGAAGACATCCCGTTACGTTACAATCCAATTTTGTCATGACGTGCTCCTCCTGTTTCGTTGTTTACGGCGAAAAACCGGCAAAGCTCTCTTTTCACCGTCTCTTTACATCCTTTCGGACAGTAATTCAGATACAGGCTTAGTATGTGCCGTCACAGACAAAATATTCTTTTTTAGTTTTAAAGCGCACTGCTTATTTTTATTTTGACGTCTCCATTTTACGGATTTCCTTTGACTTAATCTCTTTCTGGATATCGGAGATAAATGCGTCGAGACTCTTGGAGCCTTCGTCTCCGGCAAAACGGCTTCTCACGGAAACATTGCCCTCTTCCTCTTCTTTCTGGCCTACTACCAGCATATACGGAACCTTCTGTGTCTGGGCCTCACGGATTTTATAGCCGATCTTCTCGGAACGTGTGTCCATCTCGGCTCTGATTCCCGCCTCATTTAACTGATCCGAAATTTTGCCCGCATATTCGGAATACTTGTCGGAGATTGGAAGCACCTTCACCTGCACAGGCGCCAGCCAGGTCGGGAATGCTCCCGCAAAATGCTCAATCAGAATCCCGATAAACCGCTCTATGGAACCAAAGGCCACGCGGTGAATCATGATTGGCCTGTGTTTCTCGCCGTCCGCTCCCGTATATTCCAGTTCAAACCGCTGCGGAAGCTGGAAATCGAGCTGGATGGTTCCGCACTGCCATGTTCTTCCAATGGAATCCTCCAGATGGAAATCGATTTTCGGTCCGTAGAATGCTCCGTCTCCCTCATTCACCACATAATCGAGTCCCAGTTCATCGAGGGCGGAACGAAGTCCTTCCGTCGCCATCTCCCAGTCTTCATCACTTCCCATGCTGTCCTCCGGTCTGGTGGAAAGCTCTACATGGTATTTAAAGCCGAACAGCGAATACACTTCATTAATTAAATGGGCAACACCCTTAATCTCATCCTTAATCTGATCCGGTGTCATGAAAATATGGGCGTCATCCTGTGTAAAGCAGCGCACGCGCATCAGGCCATGGAGCTGGCCCGATTTCTCGTGGCGGTGTACCAGGCCCAGCTCTCCCATGCGCAGAGGCAGATCACGGTAGGAACGCGGCTCGGACGCATAGGCAAGAACTCCGCCCGGACAGTTCATCGGTTTAATGGCATAATCTTCTTCGTCAATTACCGTTGTATACATATTATCTTTATAGTGATCCCAGTGGCCAGAAGTCTCCCAGAGCTTTCTGTTTAAGATGACCGGGGTTGAAATCTCCACATAGCCTGCTTTTTTATGGATTTCTCTCCAGTACTCAAGCAGGGTATTCTTAAGCTCCATTCCCTTTGGAAGAAAGAATGGGAATCCGGGGCCTGCATCATGCATCATAAAAAGGCCGAGTTCTCTGCCGAGCTTTCTGTGATCCCTCTTCCTGGCCTCCTCCATCATTGTGATGTAACCTTCCAGCTCTTCCTTGGACGCAAAAGCCGTCGCGTAAATACGTGTCAGCATCTTATTCTTTTCACTGCCTCTCCAGTAGGCTCCCGCCAGGTTCATCAGCTTAAATGCCTTGCCGACTCCCTTTGTGTTCATCAGATGAGGGCCCGCACAGAGATCCGTAAATTCTCCCTGACGGTAAAAGCTGATCTCGGAGCCTTCCGGCAGATCCTCGATGAGTTCCACTTTGTACGGCTCCTCTTTTTCCTTCATGAGGGCAATTGCTTCCTCCCTGGGAAGTGTGAACCGGTTAAGCTCCAGGCCTTCCTTCACAATTTTTTTCATCTCCGCCTCGATCTTCGGCAGATCCTCCGCCGTCAGAGGAACAGCCGGATCCACATCATAGTAGAAGCCGTCGGCAATAGACGGTCCGATTGCCAGCTTTGTTTCGGGATACAGCCTTTTTACCGCCTGCGCCATCACATGGCTGGCCGTGTGGCGGAGCGCCGCCAGACCGTTCTCGTCTCTGGCCGTCAGGATGCTCAGGGAACAGTCCCTGTCAACCACCGTGCGCAAATCCACAACCTCTCCGTCCACTTCCCCGGCACAGGCCATCCTGGCCAGGCCTTCGCTGATATCCTTTGCGATGTCAATGACTGCCATCGCACATTCATACTCCTTCACAGAGCCGTCTTTTAATGTGATTTTCATATTTATTTCTCCTCTCTTAATTTACACTGCCTCTTAGCACGAGTGCGCATCCTGCCCGGAGGGCTTTTTTGTATCATTTTTATGATATAATAAAGAGTCCGGTCCACCGGACTCGCGCGCCGAGTGCGGCCGCATAGCGGCATATTACATCTTCGCACGAGTGCGCATCCTGCCCGGAGGGCTTTTTGTATCATTTTTATGATACAAAAAAGTCCCCTGACACACACTTCTGCGTATCAAGGGACGAATTTATCGCGGTTCCACCCTGATTGACCGGACTATGGTTCTGCCCGGACCTCTCAATTATGATGATAACGGAATCACCGTTCCCGATTAAGGGACACTCGAAGCTGGTTTTGGGACACTCGCTCTGTAAGGCACTTCCACCGCATATGCCTCTCTCTGGACAGCTCTCCTGTCTTACTGGTCTTCTCAACGTGTTAACAATATGGTTGATTTACGTTTGATTATAACACCCGCGGACGATTTGTCAAGCCTCTACCTGATCTCTTTCATCATGACATCCCTGAGCCGGCCGCCGTATTTTTCTTTTCTGCAGACCGCCTTATAACCCTGCCCGAGCATATTGCCGCGGCTGAAACGGTTGTCGGGATGGACCGTGCACATAATGTACCGGTATCCGGCCAGGAGCAGCTCCTTTTCGGCCGCCTCCATCAGCAATGCCTGCAGATGCCTCCCGCGGTATTCCGGCAGGATGGCAACAGAATCCACATGGGCCGTTTTCAAAAGCTGTTCTTCCGAAAAGCCTGCGTCATAGCCCAGATTTTCTCTTTCAAGCCCCGGCGTAAGGATATCCATAATTCCAGCCGTCCTGCCGCTTTCCGGGTCAATCGCCCTGAGAACAAATCCGCGTCCCGATGTCAGAACCTCCCTTATAAACCGGGCGTCATCGGGCACAAACCATTCCAGGTTCTCCATCGCTTCCCAGACTGTACGGATCAGTTCCGCTATTTCCTCCGCATGAACGGCCTCCGCCTTCTCAATTCTGAATTCCACTGCTTTTTCCCCTTTCTTTCACCCGCTGCATCCTCGTAAGCTCCGGCCAGATGGTCAGAAGCATGGTTCCAAAGCAGGCAATTCCGCCGATAAAATTAGAAATCGGCTCCGCCGCAAAAACGCCCGATGTTCCCATATGAAAAACACCCGGCAGCATGATGGTGAGCGGCACCACAATAATCACTTTCCGGAAAATAGAGAAGAAAATGGCATTTTTCGATTTTCCAAGCCCTACAAAGATAGCCTGCCCAGAAAACTGGAGCGACATCATAAAAAAACCGAAAAAATAGAGCCGGAGCGCAGGAATGCCCGCTTCTATTAATTCCCTGTCCTTGTTAAATATACGGATAAACAGCTCCGGGAATCCATGGATCAGGCTCCAGATTCCGACCGTATAAATGATGGCCGCCACCGATGTGAAAATGATTGCTTTTTTAACCCTCTCGTACTCCCCGGCACCGTAGTTAAAACCAAGGACCGGCTGTGCGCTCTGGGTGATTCCCGAGACGGGAAGCGATGCCACCTCCCGCACGGAATTGATGACGGTCATAACTCCGACGTAGAGGTCGCCGCCGTAGGCCTGCAGCGTCGCATTACACATAATCTGGACCGTACAGTTCGTAATAGCCATTGTAAATCCGGAAAGTCCCAGCCCTACAATCGACTTGACTCTTCTCAGCTCCAGCTTAAGACAGGATCGCCTGAGCTTCAGGATCGTCTTTTCTCCCGTCAGAAACCTGACAATCCAAACCGCCGACAGAAACTGCGAGATAATCGTGGCAAATGCCGCCCCTCTCACTCCCATGTGGAAGACAAAAATAAAGATGGGATCTAAAATAATATTGGATACCGCCCCCAGAAGAACCGTCATCATTCCAATCTTTCCAAATCCCTGTGAATTGATGAAACTGTTCATCCCAAGCCCGACCATCACAAAAAGACTGCCGAGCAGATAAATTGTGATGTAGGCATCCGCAAAGGGCCAGGTGGAATCGCTGGCTCCGAACAGATAGAGCATGGGCCGCCTGAATATCAGCCCCAGAACGGTCAGCAGAATCCCCGATATCACCATCATGGTAAATGAATTTCCCATGATTTTTTCCGCTTCTTCAAGCCTGCCTCTGCCCCTTTCGATGGAGCAGAGCGGCGCCCCGCCCATTCCAAACAGATTGGCAAACGCAATCACCATCGTTATAATCGGCAGGGAAAGGCCGATTCCGGTCAGGGAAAGCGTCGAATTCTCCGGTATCCTTCCTATATAAATTCTGTCTACAATGTTGTAGAGTACATTGATGAGCTGTGCCAGCGTCATAGGCACGGCCAGGCTCATAATATTTCCTACCACACTCCCCTGTGAAAAGTCATTCTTATCCGTATTCATCTTCCGCCTCCAGAAACGCTGCCGCCTTCATCGGCATAGGCAGCGGCAGCCTGAACGTTCAGCGCACAGACCGACGCCATCCATAAAGCAGCGCGCCATAATAACTGTATTTTGTCATTATAGCGCGCTTTTTTATCGGTTGGCAATGAAAATTTCACAGAGCGTGTGTTCCACACAGTAAAACTGTTTAACGGAACAGAGCCGTAACATTAGCGACTTCCGCCGCTGCTGCCGCCCGTGTCAGGGAACTGAAGTCATAGAAACAATAGCCGCTCACCTGGCCGGTTCCTCTTCCTTCCAGCACCTGGCGTCTCATAATATCATTATATCTGAGCCATTCCGGCACTTCATTTCCATCCTTTGCATCGGTTCCCGTCTTATAGAGGGCCAGCCCCGCATAGAGGGTCACATTGCCCTTCTTTTTAAGCTCAATCCAGTCTTTCAGGCAGTTGGAGTATGCATACGGAGCCGTCTGGCCTCCCGACTTCGCCTCAAATCCCCAGTATATCTGAGGCATAATATAATCAATGTACCCCGGCTGAGTCATCCATGTATCAATGTCTGAGAACAGTCTCGTATCGGAACGCAGATTCTTTAAATACCCCTCCGGGCTGATACCGAATACCACGCCTGGTTTAATGGATTTGATCGTACTGTAAATGCCTCTCACAAGCTGGTTTACGTTGTCGCGCCGCCAGTCTGCGATACTTCTTCCGCTGCCGGAGGCCAGGTATTCCGGTTTGTCAAACCACAGATCTACGTTTCCGTCGTTGACGCCCGGATAGAAATAATCATCAAAATGGATTCCATCCACATCGTAGCCCTCGACGATCTCCCTCACGCCGTCTATCACCATCTGGCGCACCTGCGGCACCGCCGGATTGTAATAATACTCTCCCTGGTGCAGTAGAACCCATCTGTCGTTGGCCGGATCCCCGTCGTTCGCCCAGGCGACGGCCGGGTTGCTGCTGCTGAGATCACTGTAACGGTTCAGATATCCCGTTATCCGGTACGGATTGACCCAGGCATGGATTTTCAGGCCTCTCTGGTGAGCCGACTGGACCACATAAGCAAGCGGGTCATATCCCGGATCCTTTCCCTGCTGTCCCGAAGCAAACTTAGACCATGGAAAATATTTGGACGGATACATGGCGTCGCCGTCCGGCCTCACCTGGACAAAGACCGCGTTCATTCCGTTTTGGACGCTTATATCCATCGTAGAATCCACCGCATTCTTAAATCCGCTGTAATCCTTCGGCCACTTATTCCAGTCCAGATAAGAAATCCAGACGCCTCTCAGCTCGCCCGACTGGACGGCAGTCCCGCTGTCACCGGCCGGTCCGGCCAGGGACGTCATGGCTCCCATTACCGCAAACACTGCCGCAAGCAGCAGAGAAGCCAGTCTCTTTGCAGGCACCCGTCTGCGGATATTTTTTAAATCACTCCGTTTTTCCTTTACTTCCATTGTCTTTCCGCCTTCCTGTCTGTGTTTATCCGCCTGCGGGCCATTTTTCCTTTTCTGCCAGGCCTTGCAGGTTCTAATGATTTCTTCCAGCACAGCTATATTTTACCAGAAAATCCTCCGGGGATTCTTACTTTTTCCTTTCTGTTTTGTAAAATGTAACGCTGGACAACCAATCCCCTGTGTGCTAGACTGGATAACAGGAGATACAGGTACATGGAGAGGCTTCACTTCGCAAAGGAGGTTTTCAAATGAGTTTAACGAAAGAAGATATCCAAGCCATTGCGGGATTAATCGCCCCATTGGAAACACGGATGGAAGCCGGTTTCAACAGAATTAACGAAAGGCTTGAAATTCTTGATACCAGAGTGGCAAACCTGGAGCAGAAGGTAGAAGACCTGGATCACAGAATGGACAGCGTTGAACAACGGATGGACAGTGTCGAATCAGGACTCGACAAACTGGCAAGCGATACGGCTTCTTTAAAAGCCGGGCAGTTATCGCTCAGGAAAGACATCAAAATCCTCGACCAGAAAGTCCAGAGTACTTACGAGCTGGCTCTTGAGGCCTGGGGGAAAAGCACAGAGAACCGGATGCTGATTCAGGAAATGTAGGCCGCTGCTGTCCGTCCGTGCAACACAGAATACAACACGGCACAAAAAAAGCACCGTAAATACGGTGCTTTTTGCATGGAGCAGACGGGAGTTGAACCCGTGTCCAAAAACCAATTCCCTGTTCTTCTACTATCGTAGTCCGTTCTTTGACATTCCCTCTATCCTGCGGAAACGAACATCCTCAGGACTTCAGTAGATCCTAATACGTCTGACGGTCCGGAACCCTCCCGCCATCGTTTCTCACATAGTCGATGCCAGATTCTTAAAGTGTGAGTGCTCTAAGGCTGACAACAGCCGAATTAGGCTGCGTAAGCTAATTTATTATTGTTAGCGTTTAATTTTAAGTTTGCCATTTAACGCATCGCATGCGGATAGCTTCACCAGCTGCATGATCCCTGTCGAAACCGGTACTGCCCCTTTAAAGGGTTTTATGCTCCATTATCTTATCATGTTCCAAAACGTCTGTCAATGGGGGCGGCTAGTTATTTCTTGCCTTAAATTCCCTCTCGATCTCACGTTTTGCATCCTTCTTGGCGATATCGTCGCGCTTGTCGTAAAGTTTCTTACCTCTTGCCAGGCCTACCTCCACCTTCACAAGGCTGCCCTTAAAATACACCTGCAGCGGAACCAGGGTATAACCCTTTTCCTTAATCTTTGACTGCATTTTCCTGATTTCCAGCTTATGAAGCAGAAGCTTTCTGGTGCGCAGCGGGTCTTTGTTAAAAATGTTTCCCTTCTCATAAGGGCTGATATGCATTCCATAGACATAGACCTGGTTATTTTCCACTTTAATAAAGGACTCCTTAATGCTGCACTTCCCCATACGCAGCGATTTTACCTCTGTCCCGTAAAGCTCGATCCCTGCTTCATACTTTTCATCGATAAAATAATCATGATATGCCTTCTTATTGTTGGCAATCATCTTAATGCTCTCTTTACCCATATTGTTTTTGTTATCCTCCTGTTTTACCCGGTCTTTCGGCCGTGAAGCCGGCGATCCCCTACTTCGCCGTATTCACATTGCCTGCCGGAATAAAGTCGATGGTCTTTGCAAACCGGTCGCAGCCCGTAACCTGCACCCGGATCGGCTGACCCAGTTTATACGTCTTTCTCGTCATCTCACCGATCAGTTCATAGTGAAGCTCGTCAAACAGGTAATAGTCGTCGCGCAGCTCATTGATATGCACAAGCCCCTCCACGGTGCTCGGCAGCTCCACATAGAAGCCCCAGTTTGTCACGCCGGAAATAACGCCGTCAAACTCCTGTCCGATGTACTGTTCCATGTACTGGACTTTTTTCATCTTGTCGGTCTCACGCTCCGCCTCATCCGCTCTTCTTTCAAGAGCCGAAGTTTTAACCGCCACCTCGGGAAGAATCTTCTCGAAGTGGGAAACTCTTCTGTCGTCCAGCTTTCCGCACAGGCATTCCTTGATAATCCTGTGAATCTGCAGGTCCGGATACCTTCTGATGGGAGATGTAAAATGCGTGTAGTATTTTGCCGCCAGGCCGAAATGACCGGAATTCAGGGTCGTATATTTCGCCTGCTTCATGGAACGGAGCGTCAGGCGGCTGATCAGCGCTTCTTCGGGTGTATTTTCCACCTTGTCAAGCAGCTTCTGTACTTCCTTGGGATGCACTTCCCCATTCGGCATACGGAGTGTATATCCGAAATTGTTGATGAAAGTGCCCAGCTTTTTCATCTTTTCTTCATCGGGCTTATCGTGGGTTCTGTAAAGGAACGGCACTTCCTGCCAGAAATAGTCTTCGGCTACCGTCTCATTGGCCAGAAGCATAAAATCTTCAATCAGACGGGTGGCCGCATTGCGCTCATACGGCTTGATTTCTACGGGGTGACCCTTCTCATCCAGGATGATCTTGCTCTCCGGGAAGTCAAAATCAATGGAACCGCGGCTGTGGCGCCTGTTCCTCAAAATATCGGCCAGCTCCTTCATCAGGTCAAACATCCCGACAAATTCCCTGTACTCTTCCATCGCTTCCGGATTGCGGTCCGTGATAACGGCATTAACGGCCGTATAGGTCATACGCCTGTCTACACGGATTACAGTCTCCGCCACCTCGTGTCCGACTACCATACCCTTATCGTCGATTTCCATCAGACAGCTCAAAGCCAGACGGTCCTCCCCCTGGTTCAGGGAACAGATGCCGTTGGAAAGCTTGTGCGGCAGCATCGGGATGACGCGGTCCGTCAGATAGACGCTCGTTCCCCTCTTAAGGGCCTCCGTGTCCAGCGGAGTATGTTCCCTTACATAATGGCTGACATCGGCAATATGGACTCCCAGCTCATACCCGTTTTCCTTCTTTACGAGGGTAATCGCATCGTCCAGATCCTTTGCCTCCTCACCGTCGATTGTAACGGTTTTTAAGGCCCTTAAATCCTTTCTTGCCAAAAGCTCCTCCGGCATCACTTCATCCGGGATCGTCTTAAGCTGTTCCATCACCTGCTCCGGAAACTCCTCCGGCAGATCATAGGCTCGGACAATGGAGAGAATATCGATTCCCGGATCGTTGATGTGTCCCAGGATCTCGGTAATGACGCCTTCCGGTTTCTTTCCCTTGTCGTCGCCGAACTCCTTGATTTTCACTACTACTTTATGTCCCGTGACGGCGCCCGCATCACTGCCCTGCGGAATAAAAATATCTTTTGAAATTTTCTGGTTGTCCGGTATTACGAACCCAAAGCCCTTACTCTTTTCATAGGTTCCCACCAGGCTCTCGTTGGCATGCTCAAGTACGCGGATCACGCAGCCTTCCGCGCGTCTGCTGCCCTCTTCCTCCTCGATGACGATCTGGACTCTGTCGCCGTGCATGGCTCCCCTTGTCCTGTCTCCCGGGATAAAGACATCACTGTCCCTTCCCTCCACCGTCACGAAGCCGAAACCCTTCGGATGCCCGCTGAACGTTCCCGTAATGGCAAAGGTCTCCGGCTTGCCAAGCTTTCCTTTGGAAGAAAGGCTCAGTTTTCCGTCCTTTAACAGAGCTTCCAGCACAGCCTTCAGCTCTCTTCTTTTTTCCTTTGGAATGTCTAAAAGAATTGCCAGCTCCTTCACTTTCATCGGAACATAATTCTTATCGTTCGTCAGATCCAGGATTACCTTTTTCCTTCTCTCAAACTCTTCCGCATCCTCCGGTTCAAACGGTTCACTGCCGGCCCTTTTTTCATAGCCGTCTCTCTTTCTCCCCGGCTTTTCATTCCGATCACTGCTTCTTCTTTTTTCCGGTCCGGCGTTTTTTAGTTCCGCTCTCTTACCGGGTTTTAATTTCTTTTTAATTTTATCTTTTATTTTCAATTTATTTCTCCACGTTTCTACTGTTTTCTTTTATATTATACGGGAATTTATGCACAAACATACAATTATAGTAAAAAAATGCACCTGCAAAAAACACCTCGCGGAATACTGCCTTCGAACAGTAACCCCATATTTCCCTATAAAGAAAAAGAACACCCCTGCTCCCAGGAGTGTCCGGATTAAAATACTTTCAGGTTCAATACAAAAGCAAGAATAAGCCAGAGAAATGCGCCGTATTTTGTCAACTTCTCCAACTTTCCTTCCATGGAACGGCTCTTATTCTTTCCCCAATAGCTGTCTGCCATACCGCTGATGGAACCGGACAGGCCTGCGGATTTACCTTCCTGAAGTAAGATTACTACTGATAAAAATACACAAATAGCAACGAATAAAAAGGTGAGAATACCTCTTATCATTTTTACACCTCCTATAGTCAAACAAGTGTATCATATCATATTTTTCCTCGAAAGACAACTATTATTTTAGTTGATCTGTGAGGATTCTGCCGTAGGATGGCGGAAGGGGTAGCGAGAGGATTAGATAAGGCTTCGGTCCCGGTTTCCAGGGTGTGGCGAGGGGGAAGTGGGAGGAAAAAATCCCCGGCGGGGGAGGAGGAAATCTTTTCTGCCCGCATCCCCCGCCCTGCCATAAACCACCCCCGGGACTGAAGCTCATAACCTCTCACTCCCCATCCCGTCCAAAGTTCCTCCCGGCCGCGTCCTCATCTCCTATTTCAACTCTTCCTCTATTCTTAAGAGCTGGTTATACTTCGCCACCCGGTCCGAACGGCAGGGCGCGCCCGTCTTGATCTGCCCGGAGTTCACCGCAACGGCAATATCCGCGATGATGGAATCCTCCGTCTCACCCGAACGGTGGGAAATAACGGTGGTATAGCCCGCCTTTTTAGCCATCTCAATTGCCTCGAAGCTCTCCGTCAGCGTTCCAATCTGGTTGACTTTTACGAGAATGGAGTTGGCAACGCCTTCCTCGATTCCCCTGCTGAGCCGCTTTGTGTTGGTGACAAAGAGATCGTCGCCCACAAGCTGAATTTTTTTACCGAGTTCGTCCGTCAGGCGTTTCCAGCCCTCCCAGTCGTCCTCCTGCAGGCCGTCCTCGATGGAACAGATGGGGAATTTGCCGATGAGCCGCTTGTAATATTCCACCATCTCCCCTGCGGTGCGGCGGATTTCGCGGCCGTTCATGGCGCTCTCACCCGGAAATACATAAAGTCCGCTGGCCTCGTCGTAAAGCTCGCTGGAAGCGGCGTCGATTGCTATCTTAATATCGTGGCCGGGATGATAGCCGCTCTTTTCAACCGCTTTTACGATTGTCTCAAGGACTTCCTCCGCATTTTTAAGATTGGGGGCAAATCCGCCCTCGTCTCCGACGGCCGTACTGTATCCGCCCTCATTCAGCACCTTCTTTAATGTGTGGTAAATCTCCGAGCACATTCTGAGTCCCTCGGAAAAACATGGTGCTCCGGTGGGCATGATCATAAATTCCTGAAGATCCACGGTATTGTCCGCATGGCGGCCTCCGTTCAGGATGTTCATCATCGGAACGGGCAGAGTGGATGCTCCGATTCCTCCCAGATAACGGTAAAGCGGGATTTTAAGGCCATCGGCCGCCGCCCTTGCAACAGCCATGGAGACGCCCAGAATCGCGTTTGCACCGAGTTTTTCCTTGTTATCCGTACCGTCCGCCTCTATCATAAGCCGGTCGATTCTCCTCTGTTCCAGGGCATTTTCAAACAGGACCGTCTCTCCTATCGCATTTACAATATGGTCGGCTGCCGTGGATACGCCCAGGCCGTGATAACGGTTGTCGCGATCCCGCAGTTCCACCGCCTCAAATTTTCCCGTGGATGCGCCGGATGGCACGGCCGCACGTCCTACCGCCCCATTTTCCAGGGTAACCTCCGCTTCTATTGTGGGATTTCCGCGGGAATCCAGAATCTCCCGTCCTTTGACACTGACTATCTCAAAATCATTATTCATATAAACCGCCTCCTGATTTACTCTCTTTTATGTAAGAATAGCCTTTTTTTCTCTTTTTTATGCCTCCCGCAATTTCCAGTAACAGGATCCGGGACAATCTGCCGTCTGTCTCTCTTCTATAAATAACGAAACTTTCTCTTGATTTTTACACTTTATTATGGTAAATTGGAAAACAAATTTATTTGTGGCCATGAAAAGATTGAATCGTCACAGGATTTAAAGTAAGGGGGAATTATATGGAATTAGCCAATACTGTTGTAAATACGATCAACGACTACCTTTGGGGAATCCCAATGATTGTGCTCCTGTTCGGAACTCATATTTTTCTGACTGTCCGGACCGGATTCATCCAGAGAAAGACATTTACCGCAATTAAGCTTTCTGTCACCAAAGATCCCGGCTCCCACGGCGACATCAGCCAGTTCGGCGCCCTTACGACGGCGCTGGCCTCCACGATTGGGACCGGCAATATTATCGGTGTGGGAACCGCCGTTGCCCTGGGCGGCCCCGGCGCGGTGCTCTGGTGCTGGCTGACCGGCGTGTTCGGCATAGCGACCAAATATGCCGAGTCCCTGATCGCGGTGAAATACCGTGTCAGGACAAAAGACGGAACCATGCTCGGCGGCGCCATGTACGCTTTGGAACGCGGTTTACATATGAAATGGCTGGGTATCGTTTTTGCCGCCCTGGCCTCCCTCACTGCATTCGGTATCGGCTGCGGCGTTCAGGTTAACGCCATTGCAAGCGTTATCGACGCCAATCTGTCCCCTATCCTGAAAAACGGAAGCGGCAGTCTGGCAGCGGCTCTTAATAAAAACCCGTGGATGATCAGTCTGGCAATCGGTATCATTGTCGCTTTTGTCACCGGACTCGTCATATTCGGAGGCGTCAAATCCATCGCCCGCGTCTGCGAACGCCTGGTCCCTTTTATGGCATTTTTCTATGTTGTAGGATGTGTCATCATTTTGATTATAAACAGAGAATATCTGGGCGAGTCGATCCGGATTATTGTAAAATCGGCATTTACCGAGGTGCCCTCCATCGCCGGAGGACTGGTGGGTTCCGGTATTATGACAGCCGCCCGCTACGGAATGGCAAGAGGCCTGTTCTCCAACGAGTCCGGCATGGGTTCCGCCCCTATCGTAGCCGCGGCGGCCCAGACCAGAAATCCGGTGCGCCAGGCTCTCGTCTCCTCGACCGGTACCTTCTGGGATACCGTGGTGGTCTGCATGATGACGGGGCTCGTCCTGGTCAGCAGCATTATCGGCAACGATTCGATCAGCGTAACGAACCTTTCCGGCGGCGAACTGACCACGGCCGCCTTCTCCCAGATTGCCTACATCGGCAGCCCGATTTTAATTATCGGAATTATCACCTTTGCCTACTCCACCATCCTCGGCTGGTCCTACTACGGCGAGCGCTGCCTGGAATATCTGTTCGGTAAAAAAGCGCTCTTCCCCTACCGGCTGGTGTGGGTGTCGGTTCTCATCATCGCCCCTCTAATCCAGTTGGATCTCGTATGGAATATAGCGGATACGCTGAATGCGCTGATGGCAATCCCGAATATTATCGCGGTCCTGCTCCTGTCGGGCGTCGTTGCAAAGGATACAAAATATTACTTAAACCACCTGGATGAGAGGGATGAAACGCCGATTCCCGTTCTGGGAAATGAAACATAACACAGCCGCAGAATCCGCAAAAGACCGCAGTCCCCGCGCAGGAGCTTTCCTCCATGCGGGAACTGCGGTCTTTTACCATTGAGCGGCAATGAAAAGTTCGCGAAGCGTGCTTTTCGTTGTTACTGTTCACTCCGTGTCCAATAACCTTTTATCCTTCCAAAATCGGTATCGGCGGCGTCAGTTTTTGCCCGCCAGCTCATATCTTATCTTCTTCATGGACGCCTCATATTTCCTGAAGGTCCCTCTTCCTCCCGTCTTGGCCGCAAACAGGGCGATATCCGCCCTCTGGTATAAATCATCGAACTCCGTTCCCTGATCGGGCATCATCGCATAACCCGCCGACACGGAAAAGGTCATCTTCCGCCCTCCGTTGTCATAGGTAGTCTTCATCTCCTCGATCACCTGCGCTATTTTATGCTCCAGCACTTCCTCACAGATGTTTTTACAGAAAATAAGGAACTCGTCCCCTCCAATCCGGCAGATAATATCATCCTGGCGGAAAAAGTTTTTCAGTTTTGCCGCATTTCCTGCTATGACGCTGTCCCCGTACGCATGTCCAAACACATCGTTGACCAGTTTAAAATTGTCCAGATCAAGCATAATCAGGGCCGCCGTTTCGCCGTCCATATTCTGCAGGAATTCCTTAATTCTGGGGATTGCGGTCTGTCTGTTATATAGCCCCGTCAGCGCATCGTTTTCCGCCATCCTGGTCAACTTGAGTTTCTGTTTCCGGAGGAGTTCAAGCGCCTTTTTATCGGCTTTATTTTCTACGTTTTTCTTCTTTTCTTCCGTGATGTCAACGTAGTATCCGACCGCCTTCACCGGCTTCCCGTCCCCGCTCCTTATTGTCTCACAGGCAACTCTGATCCAGCGCAGCCCCCCGTCCTTTTCTTTCATCGGCACTTCATGTTTCAGACTTTCGCCGCTTTTATTATAATAAATCTTTTTGAGGTATTCGAGAAAAGATTTCCTGTCTTCCTCCGGTATTTCTTCCCATCTCTTCGCCGCATCCGTGAAGTTTTCAATCACCTTCTTGCTTCTTCCCTCATCGAATCCGCCGGGCACTTCCCACCGATCCGTGCCGCGGTTCAGGGTCAGTCTGTTATTTTCAATATCCCAGTCCCAACTGTTGATCTCCGCCTGGCGCAGAACGCTTTCCATCTGCGTTCCGGTAAGCCAGAGTTCCTGCTCTTTTTCCTTGATATAAGAAACATCGGCACAGATGCAGAGAAAATTCAGTCCATCCGCCCCCTCGTCGATATACCTGATATCCAGACTCATCCACAGGACTTCCCGGCCGGGCATCGCCACCCGTATCACATCCTTATAATTCCGGCGGTGCATCATGGACCGTTTCAGGAGTTCCGCCAGACTGCCGTCCTCCGTGTTTCCCACAGCCCTTTCGCATGTGCCGCTCTGAAGTATTTCTTCATATTCTTTCTGCGTGCAGCCCATACGGCCAAACAGCCCTTCCATCAGAATATGCACGGAGATAGTTCCCTCTTTATAGGTAAGGAGAGTGACCGCCTCGGGCATATGTCTCATGAGAAGTTTCATTCTATTGCGCAGTTCAACCGTCTCGGTGATATCCAGGATAACTCCCTGAAGAAAGGTCCTTCCGCCGAGTTCCATATAGCGGCTCTGATCAACCACCCAGATATACCCCCGCTTTGCCGCTACCCTGTATTCCAGGTTATAAGTTTCTTCGTTCCTTCGCAGAGGTTCAATGCTCTTCCTCACCATATCCCTGTCGTCGGGATGGACCAGATTGATAAATTTGTCGTCAAACTGCGTCCTTATTTCCTCCCTGGTATAGCCGAGGATTTCCAGAAAACGGTTGCTGATATAAAGGAAATCAAAGTCCCTCGTCCTTGCGCAGCGGTGATAACCGCCCGGCATGTCATTGTTCAGGAAATAGAGTTCCTGATTTTGGCGGATTAAGGCGGCGTTGCGTTCCGCTAGCTGCTGCTGGGCAAACATAGTCTCCGAGATATCGGTACAGGCGCTGATAATCGCCAGCCTTCCATCCTCAGCAAGCACCACTTTTCCCTTGTCCAGCGTCCAGAACCAGGTGCCATCCTTTTTCGGCATTCTGTAGGTTGTCGTATACTCCAGCCCCGCATAATATTCGGGACCGATATCCTTTTTCACCTGTTCCCTGTCATCGGGGTGAATCGTGTTAAGCACCAGACCGTCAATTGCCCAGGCCAGCTCCTCGCAGGAGTCATATCCCAGAAGCTGCACCATTGCGGAATTGGCAAAATACAGTGGAAATCCTTCTTCACAATATCCGCCGATCATTCCTCCCGGAGACATCTGTGCAAAAATTGACGCGGCCGCCCTGCGGTTCTCTTCCGCCAGACGCATAAAGGACCTGTCGTTCTCCGCAACGTTAACCACCGCAGCCAAAGCCCTCTGGGAGGATTCCAATTGGCATTCCTTCTGCTTCTGCCGTGTGATATCACTGACGGAACAGTAAAATTGCCTGTGTCCGTCCTGCTCCCTCATGAAAAAGGCGCGCATGCTCAACCACATAATGCTTCCGTCGCCTTTCAGATACCGCAGCTCGCCTTCTCCTCCTCTCATTCTGTCCTCGCAGGCCCGTTCGAAAATCTGAAAAAGAAGGCCGCGGTCTTCCCGGTAAAAATTTTCTATCATGTTCTTGCGCCGTTCTTCCAGCTCCAGCAGGCTTGTGCCGGTAATTTTACAGTACTGCTCATTGACCCTCAAAAGCTCCGCATGACCGTCCGATATGTCGTAGAGAGCGATGCCTCCCAGTATGTTGTTCAGCATTGTCTCACTGAAAATATCATCGTTCATCAAATCCCTGGTCTGCATCCGGCTGATGGTCCTGGCCGTGATCCCACGGAAATCCATGTTGTCTTCCCTGGCCATAACCGCCTCGCAGTCCGCAATGGGCATGGGGCGGTAAAAATAATAACCCTGCCCGTACTGACAGCCCATGTCCAGGAGCATCTCCATCTGAGCCCTGGTTTCCACACCCTCGGCGATCATGCGAAGTTCCATGAAACGGGCCATATTGATAATCGTCTCAAGAATCCGCATTGCCCGGCCCTCACTCTTATCATCCATCTTGAGAAACTTCATGTCTATCTTCAATACGTCTACCTTGACGTCGCTGAGCATGTTGAGGGATGAATAACCGCTCCCGAAATCATCCATAAACACGAGGAATCCCGCCGCCCGAAGTTTGGCAATCACGCCGGTAAAAATATCATATTCTTCCGCATAGGCGCTTTCCGTAATCTCGATCTCCAGGAGCTTCGGATCCAGGCGGTACTTCTCCACCAGACCGGCAAAACAGTCCACCACATCAATCGTATAGATATCCACCCTGGATACATTGACGGAAACGGGCACGGGCCGTTTACCCCGATCAATCCAGTTTCTTAAATGAATGCAGATTTTTTCCCACATATGAAGATCCAGGCTGGCTATCAGGCCATTGCTTTCAAGAAGCGGGATGAACTCCCCCGGGGAAATCACGCCGCGTTCCGGGTGAATCCATCTGACCAGTGTCTCCAGTCCCACAATCTTACCGTTGGTCATGTTGCACTGCGGCTGGAGATAATAGACAAATTCATCATGGTCCAGCGCACGCTGCACCTCGGAGAGCAGAAGATGGTTCTCCTCCATCTTTTTCATCATCCGGCTGTCAAACCGGCACACGCGCTGCGCATAATTGCCTTTTACGGAGGCCAGGGCAACGACGGCCCTGTCGTACATGGTGCTGACCGGAATGTCTCTGTCCTCGATCGAATACAGTCCAAAGGCCGGAAGGAAACCGGCATTCTTCCCATACTGCCTGACATATCCCATAATTCCGTCCCGCAGCTTCAAAAGCATCTCTTTGTCGTCCGGCAGGATAATGACAAAATCATCGCCTCCCATATAACCGGCAATTCCACCGTTTTCATCCTGGGCCTTCTTTAAATGCTCCCCGATGTTGAGCAGGAAACGATCTCCCTCCTCCTCGCCGTACCACTGGTTAAAAAGCTTAAAATGCTCCACATCGATGGCCATGATACAATAGGTTTCATCCTGGATTTCCCGCAGGAACCGCTCCGCCGCCCTGAAGAATTCGGCTCTGTGATAGAGCCCGGTGAGGGGATCGCGCTCCTCATCCTTTTTGTCTTTCTCCGCCAGCATAAACTCCTTCTGCTTTTGTTCATCAATATCCTGAATAAAACACATCAATATCCGATCATCGTACTCTCCCTGGTTCAACGGCACCACAATCTGGGCCACCCAGCAGTAGCTGCCGTCCGTCCTGAGCTTTCGAAGCTGTTTTTTCATGATCCGATCCGTTCCCGCTTCATGCAGGGTGTCAAACATCCGGTCCAGGTTCCAGAATTCCAGGAACCCCTCCCTGTCGTCCGGGTGGATCATGCCGTCCACCACTTCCTCCATCATTTTTTCAAGTTTTCCCTCTTCCGCCGGGATCACATACTTGCCGGCCTGGTGATAAAGGATTTTATAGGTGTCCCTGGTCAGGTTCAGTTCAAACAATTCGTCATAAGCAGAAATGCTTGTCAGATTGTAGAATAAGTTTTTGTTAACCTCCCGTATTCCGGTGGTCATGACCATAGTGCAGGAGCCACACCCCGGCCAGTCGATATTGCCGCCGCTGACCTCCACCCATCTCTGGGTCACTTTATTATATAAGACTCCGCTCTTTGCCTCATCCCTTGCGGCCGGACAGTCACGGCATGGTTCGTCCTCCCTGCACATGGCCCTGTAACACTTCTCCCCGCAGCTCAGCCAGGGAAATGTCTGTTTTATCTGTTCATTAAAATACACTACCTGATATTGATCATCAATGATGTAAATCCCCGCATCTTCTTTATTCGAAATTCTCCCCATATTTATCCCGTCCTGTATTCATGCCGTTCTGCTTTTACGGCACTGATTTAAACATAATTATACTCGTTTTTCACCTCTTCCGTCAATATTTACAGCCTTTTCAGACATTTTTCCGCCAGGGTTCTTCCAAAATCTCCTTTATTTTTTATTTTGTATACACAATATCCTTTTATTGTGCCCTTTTTATCCTCCCTCCCGGCAGACAACGAAAAGCACGCTTCGCGAACTTTTCATTGCCACTCAAAAAAAACGCCCGGCCAGAGCTGATATTCAGCAGCGGCCGGGCGCATTCCCGTTTTGTTAACTTCTGAGTTCGATTCCAAGTCCCTGAAGACCATTCAGAATCTTATTCATTACCGTATTTACTTCTTTATCTTCCAGGGTGTGATCCTGTGCCCTGAAGGTGATGGAATAGGCGATGGATTTGAATCCTGCCGTAATCTGGCTTCCCTCATAGATATCGAAAAGATTGTAGCTTTCCAGAATCTTTCCGCCTCTCTGCTCGATGATTTCCTCTACCTGGCCTGCCAGGATCTCTTTCTTCATCACCATGCTGATATCTCTTGTCACAGCCGGATATTTGGCAATTCCGGTGTATTTGTGATCAAAGGATGCATAAGGAAGAATCGACGGCATATCAACGACTGCCACATAGGTCTTCTCGCCCAGCTTGTAGTTGTCGGCCGCATCGGGATGAATCTCACCGAGATAGCCGACTACGGTTCCGTCGTAAATGATTTCCGCCTGGCGTCCCGGATGAAGGAAGGGTTTGCCCGCCTCCGGATTGTAGTGCGGTTTTTTCTTCATCTCAATCTTGTCGAAAAATTCCTCAACCACGCCCTTCATCGTATAGAAATCCCCGTTGCCGTACATTCCCAGGATGAACTGCTGGCGTTCGTCGGGAAGCTCTGTCAGAGGAAGCGCTTTCGGCATATATACGGTTGCCAGCTCATATAAGCGGACATCTTTATTTCTTCTGTTATAGTTGGTGGACAGGGAGGAGAGCATTCCATTTAACGGAAGTGTTCTCATAATACTGAAATCCTCACCCAGCGGATTGGAAATCGTGATGGCCTGTCTGTATTCGCTGTCTGCCGGAAGCAGAAGCTTATCAAATACCTTCGGGCTCTCAAATGAGTAGGTCATGCTCTGGCTGAAACCGGAGAACTCCGCGATCTCCCTGGCCACTTCCTCCACTCTCAGCTTGAAGGAAAGCTTTCCCGTCGTCGCTTCGCCGGTCGGGAGTGAAGTCGGAACCACATCATAGCCGTAGAAACGGGCAACTTCCTCGGCCAGATCCGCCATGCGGTGGACATCCTGTCTCCAGCTTGGCACAATCACTTCCTGAGTCTCTTTATCATATTCCAGCTCCACCCGTTTGAAATACTCAATCATGGTCTCCGCGCCGATGTCGGTTCCCAAAAGCCTGTTGATCTTATCGGGATCGAATTTCACCCGGTTGCCTTCTTTTTTCACCGGGTATACGTCGATCGTTCCGCCCACTACCTCGCCTGCGCCCAGCTCTTCAATTAACTGGCAGGCACGGTCGATTGCGGTCTTTGCGGTGTTGGGATCGAGACCCTTTTCAAACTTTCCGGATGCATCGGTTCTGAGGCCGATTCTCTTAGATGAAAGACGGATATTCGTTCCGTCGAAACATGCGGCCTCGAATACCATGGTTTTTACATCGTCGGTGATTTTGGAATTCTCACCGCCCATGATGCCTGCGATACCTACCGCCTTCTCGGCGTCATTGATCATAAGGACGCGGCTGTCCAGTTTCCTGTCCTGGCCGTCCAGGGTCTGGAATACATCTCCGTCCTTTGCACATTTCACAATAATCTTATGTCCGCCAATCTGGTCATAGTCAAAGGCGTGCATCGGCTGTCCGTACTCTTCCATCACGTAGTTTGTGATATCGACAATGTTGTTAATCGGACGGATGCCGCTGGCGGCAAGACGTCGCTGCATCCATACCGGTGACGGGGCAATCTTAATATTTTTTACCATTCTCGCACAGTATCTCGGGCAGAGCTCCTGATCCTCCACGGATACCTTCAGGTAATCATGGATGTCCTCACCGTTTCCGGATTCCCTGATTACCGGCGCTTTGAATTCTTTATTAAATGTAGCCGCCGCCTCCCTGGCAATGCCGATTACGCTGTAGCAGTCCACACGGTTGGATGTGATCTCATACTCAAATACCACGTCGCGGAGCCCGAGGACTTCCGCCGCATCCGCACCCACCTCTGAATCCTCCGGGAGAATATAAATTCCTGATTCGGGGGCGTCCGGGTACATTTCACGGCTGGAACCCAGTTCTTCGATGGAACACATCATGCCGCAGGACTCGATTCCCCGGAGCTTTCCTTTTTTAATCTTGATTCCCTCTTCCGGAAGCGGACCGCCGTCATGGCCTCCGGCCACACGGCCGCCGTCCAGCACAACCGGAACCTTGTCGCCTTCCTTTACATTCGGGGCGCCTGTAACGATCTGAACGGATTCCTCTCCGACGTTAACCTGGCAGATAATCAGTTTATCCGCGTCAGGGTGACGTTCAATCTTTGTAATCTGGCCAACCACGATTTTTTCCAGATTTTTGTCAAGGCGCTCATAACCTTCCACTTTCGTTCCGCTCATGGTCATGGCGTCGGTATATTCCTGATCCGTCACTTCCAGATCCGGCACATATGCCTTAATCCAGGATAATGCTGTATTCATGTCTATCTCCTCTACTCTATCATCTATTCGCTTATTTCTTAAAACTGTTTCAGGAAACGGATGTCATTCTCATATAAGAGTCTCATGTCATCGATTTCGTATTTCAGCAGGGCGATACGCTCCAGGCCCACACCGAATGCAAAACCGGAGTACTCCTCGGAATCAATGCCGCTCATCTCCAGGACGTGAGGATGAACCATGCCGCAGCCCAGAATCTCGATCCAGCCGGAACCCTTACAGAAACGGCAGCCGGAACCTCCGCACTTGAAACAGGTTACATCCACCTCGGCGCTCGGCTCCGTGAACGGGAAATGGTGAGGACGGAACTTTACCTTTGTCTCCGGCCCGAACAGCTCCTTGGCAAACTCCGCCAGCGTTCCCTTTAAATCGGCAAATGTGATGTTCCTGTCAATGACAAGTCCCTCAATCTGATGGAAGGACGGGGAATGCGTTGCATCCACCTCATCGGAACGGAATACGCGTCCCGGCGCGATCATACGGATCGGCAGTTTGCCCTGCTCCATGGAACGGACCTGGACCGGTGAAGTCTGGGTTCTGAGTACAATATCCTTATTAATATAGAAGGTATCCTGCTCATCCTTAGCCGGATGGTTTGCAGGAA
Source organism: uncultured Clostridium sp. (assembly GCF_900547735.1). Lineage (GTDB taxonomy): Bacteria > Bacillota > Clostridia > Lachnospirales > Lachnospiraceae > Otoolea. The sequence continues at coordinate 50,214 of NZ_URHZ01000036.1, forward strand.
TGTTCAGTTTTTCAAAGTTATATAAGTCGTATTCCACTTCCGGGCCTTCCACTACCTCATAACCCATGCCCACGAAGATACGCTCCACTTCCTCCAGGGCAATGGTATTGGGATGGCTGTGGCCCACATTGCTCTTCTTGGCGGGCAGCGTTACGTCGATCACTTCGCGTTTCATCTGCTCTTCCCTGGCTTTTCTTGCCAGGACGGTCTTTGTCTCCTCCAGCTTTGCCTCAATTAAGGCTCTGGCGTCATTGACCATCTGGCCCACCTTCGGACGCTCCTCCGGGGAAACATCCTTCATGCTCTTCAGCACGCTTGTCAGCTCACCTTTTTTTCCAAGATAAGCAACGCGGATGTCATTTAACTTTTCCAGCGCATCGGAAGCTTCAATCTGTTTTAATGCTTCCTCTTTGATTTTTTCTAACTGCTCTCTCATAATAACTCCTTTTTACGGTATAATGAACAAATAAGAATCCGGCAAGCCGGACTCTCGCGCCGAGCGCGGCCGCTTAGCGGCATATACATCTTCGCGCGAGTGTGCATCCTGCCCGGAGGGCTTTTAATATCATAGGAAAGTTTTCCTAATGATATAAGAGTCCGGCAAGCCGGACTCTCGCGCCGAGCGCGGCCGCTTAGCGGCATATTACATCTTCGCGCGAGTGCGCATCCTGCCCGGAGGGCTTTTAATATCATAGGAAAGTTTTCCTATGATATTAAAAAAACGCTACATCTCCTCGCAAATGCGAAGGGACGAAGCGTTATGCTCGCGGTACCACCCTGTTTCCTGCCATGGCAGGCTCTCATCATATGCGTAACGTGCATGACCCGTCACAGCTTACTATATACTATCCGTTCAGCCGTGCAGCTCCGGTGGGAAATTCAAACTCTTATCTGAACCTGAAGGAACTTTCAGCCGATGATTCCTTCTCTCTGATGGAAAATAAGACTCTACTGACACTTTCGCAGCCTTTTTTATAAAAATCTATAAACTTAGGTTATATTTTAGCACATACCTTTGATTTGTCAAGTAGTAATGTCCATATTTAGTTGAGATGGGAGGACGCCTCTGTAAGATGGCGGACGGGGGATGGGATTGTTTGGTGAGTCTTCAGTCCCGGCTGGATGGGCGTCGTGCGGGGAATCCGGGAGAAAACATTCCTACGGGGACTCGCTCCCGCTTGTGGAATGCGCAGCGGATGCTAGCTTCGT
>NZ_URHZ01000037.1 GCF_900547735.1 uncultured Clostridium sp.
GGGTAGCACGTCCTCTTCCGGAAGATATGCCGTCCAACGAAGAACTGTTCGGTGATTTCTTCAAACCGGGTATGGACGAAGAATAAGTTTCATAGTAACATAAAAAGCAGGGTGCAGAGCGGAGGTGAGCTCTGTGCCCTGTTTTGGAGGAGGAAAATAACAATGCTGCAATTTCACGGAAATGAGAACTATATAGCGTCGGATGAACTGATCCGCAGTGTCAACATAGCGGCTGCGCTTAAAAAACCGCTGTTAATAAAGGGCGAACCGGGAACCGGCAAGACGATGCTGGCGGAGGCAATCGCAAAATCCATGGGCATGGAACTTTTAATATGGAATATCAAGTCCACCACTAAGGCGCAGGACGGGCTTTACGTCTATGACACGGTCCAGCGTCTCTACGACAGCCAGTTCGGCGAGGAGGGTGTGGGCGACATTGCAAAATATATCCGCCTCGGCAAGCTGGGAGAGGCTTTTAAACGAGAAAAACAGGTGGTGCTTCTGATAGACGAGATCGATAAGGCCGATCTGGAGTTTCCCAACGATCTTCTCTGGGAGCTGGACCAGATGGAATTCTATATACCGGAGACGGGGGAGACCGTAAAAGCGAAGGTGAGGCCGATTGTCATTATCACATCCAACGCGGAAAAGGAGCTGCCCGATGCGTTTCTGAGACGGTGTATCTTCCATTATATCGCATTTCCCGATTCGCCGATGATGGAACGGATTATTAAAGCGCACTATCCGGATCTTGAGGAAACACTGATTGGAGGCGTGCTGGATGCCTTTTACAGGATACGTGATATGAAGGGAATTCAGAAAAAGCCGGGGACTTCGGAGGTTTTAGACTGGATACAGGCCCTTCATATCGGAGGAATTCCAATCGGCACACTGGAAAAGGAAATCCCCTTTGCAGGCGTTCTTCTGAAGAAAACAGAGGACTTAAAACAGGCGGAGAACCGATATGTTTACTGATTTCTTATATATTCTGCGCGGCTACGGCATGAAAACCGGTTTAAATGAATGGACCTGCCTGATGGACGCGCTGAACCTGAATCTGAATGAAGCCAGCCTGACGGAATTTTATCATATGGCGCGCTCAATCCTGGTAAAAAAGGAGTCTGATTACGACAAGTTTGATCAGGCGTTTTTAGAGTACTTTAAAAATGTAGAGGAACAGGACTGTCTTCCGGAGGAGCTGGCCCGCTGGCTTTCCAGGGCGATGACGCAGACGCCTTTCGACAGGGAGGAAGCGGACGCGGCCTGGGGAAAGATGAATTTTGAAGAGATACGCCGTCTGATGGAACAGAGGCTCGCGGAGCAGAAAGAGCAGCATCACGGGGGAAATAAGTGGGTCGGTACCGGAGGAACCACGGCGTTCGGCCATTCCGGCTATGCACCGAAGGGCATCCGTGTCCATGGAGCCGGGATGAACAGAAGTGCGTTAAAAGTGGCGGCGGAGCGTAATTATAAAGACTTCCGCGAGGATAAGGTACTGCAGTTAAGACAGTTTCAGGTGGCGCTCAGAAAACTGAGGCTTTTGTCCAGCAGGGAGGACGGGGCTAAAACGGAACTGAATGTGACAAAGACCATTGAAAAAACCTGCGATCGGGGAGGGCGGCTGGAACTGGTAATGGAGCGGCCGAGAAAGAACCAGACGAAGCTCCTGCTTCTGATGGACAGCGGCGGGTCCATGTGGGCCTATGCCGATATGTGCAACCGACTCTTCCAGGCCGTGAACCAGGCCTCCCAGTTCAAGGATTTGAAGGTGTACTATTTTCACAACTGTTTTTACGATCAGTTGTTTACCGAGCCGGGCTGTTCGTGGGATGACAAGATATCCACGGAGTGGGTGTTCCACAACCTGAAACCGGAGTATAAGGTGATTATTGTAGGGGATGCACTGATGGCTCCGTCCGAACTTCTGGAGCCGGGAGGCACTCTGGATTATTACCATGAGAATGAAAAAGAGGGGATTTACTGGCTGAAGGCGCTGAAGAAACGTTTTCCGTCGTCGGTCTGGCTGAATCCATTGCATGAGAAACTCTGGGACTACGATGCCGCTTCCCGGACCATCGGGCTGGTACGTGAATGTTTTCCCATGTTCCAGTTGACGGCGCGCGGCCTGGAGGCGGCGATCAAAGAGCTAAGAAAAGGGGAGGCGTAATCATTTACGCCTCCCCTGAATGCATATACCGTTCTTATGCAAGACTTGTTATAAAGTTGGAGAGCAGATCGGCGGGGAGCTGGCCCGGTGCGGATGCCTTGCCTGCGGTGCCGAAGGTGATGGCGGAACCAAACACGCTGCCGCAAATCCGGCTGATGGTGCCCTGGCGTCCCATGGACATCGTGATGACGGGTGTCTCCCGATGTTCTTCCCTCATCGTGAGCGTGGCGTCGAGCAGTGTCAGTACATCGCGGTCATTCCGAGGCATTACGGCAAATTTGGCAATATCGGCCCCGAGCTGCTGCATCTCACAGAGGTGGCCTACAATCTCTTCCTTGGAAGGCGTTGAGGCGGTGTCGTGGCGGGAGGCGATAATCTTCACCCCGGCCCGATGGGCGGCTTCTACGAGCGTTTTCATCGTATCATCCCCCCTTGAAAGCTCCACATCGACCAAATCCACGAGGCCGCTTTCTATGGCGGCAAGATTCAGGGCGGTGTAATCCTCCGTGCTGAGTTTCAGTTTTCCGCCCTCTACGTCGGTACGGATCGTGAACAGGACCGGAATCTCCTTAAGCTGCTCGCGAAGATATGCCATGGCCTGAAATCGCACCTGCGGATTTTCAATATTCTGGTAAAAATCCGCGCGCCATTCTACAAAGTCGAAGGGGGCTTTTTCCATTGCTTTGACGGACTGACGCAGTCCATCCAAATTCGTGTCCGTGAGCGGAATGCAGATCTTCGGGATTCCTTCTCCGAATACAACGTTTCTGATTTTTACTGAGGCATTCATGGCATCTTCTCCTTATACGCGGCGAAAGCAGGTCTTCCGGGCTTTTCACCGCCACCAATTAAAGGTTTTTCAAAATGTTTTGTTACAGTATAAGAGCATTACGGACTTCTGTCAAGAGTTTTTTGCTTTAAACTGCTAAAATTTAATGCTTTAAAGCGGAAATACAGTTTTTTTAAGTGATTGTACGTCAAAAAGTACAGTCGAGAGGGAAAAACAGGGATTTTTGAGGGTGTTATTTCCACAATACAGAGGAGGATTTTATGGACGAAAAAAACATTGGAACCCTGGCGCGTTTTATGGGAGTCTCTCCCCATACGATTAAATATTATGAAAAGATAGGAATTCTGGCTCCCGGACGGGATGAAAAATCCAATTACCGGAGATATCATCTGAGCATCTGTACGGATCTGGCCGAATGCATCCGATACCGCAGCATGGGATTTACGCTGAAGGAACTGGATGTCCTGAGAAAAACGGCGGACAGCAGCCTGCTTGATGAAATGCTTACGGAACGGCTCCGGGTGGTGGAGGAAGAGCTTTCAAAGCTGACGGGGATCCGCCGCTTTCTTAAGGAGTATGCGGAGGAATGCAGGCGCGCGGAGGAGGAGCTGGGGGAGTGGTATATTGAGCCGTTTTGTCAGGTCATCTACTGCAGGATGCAGACGGAGAATCTGCTGTTTACGGGGGAGAACCTGGCCACGGACGCCTTAAATATCATGGACTATGCCCCGGAGACAACGGCGGTTGTGACTCTTGACAGAGAATATATGGAGGGCGGGGAAAAGAGGTATTCATGGGGGCAGAGCCTGAGCTTTATGGAGGAACAGCCGGTGTTCGAAGAGCATCCGGAATTTATTTCCCTTTCCCCTAAAAAGGTGTTCATCGCCTACAGGCGGTATACGGGACATTTTGTCTCAAATGGGGCGATGGCGGAAGATATTAGAATGGTATTCCATGAATATGCCCCCTGCTTTCCGGATTCCGTATATGCATTCAGAATCAAAATCACGCGTGACGGGGACGGCAATGACTGGCACTATTTTAAGATTGTGGTGCCGTTAAAATAAAAGGCCGGTTTGCCGGGCCTCTTTTTTTGCAACCTGTGAGCGGCTCTTAGGTTCGATGCCCGAAGCAGCGGGAGAACTAGGAGGGGAACGGATATTAGGCAAAATAGGGGCCGTATTTTTAAAAATTGGAAACATAAGCCGGATAAAAAGGAAGAGAAAAAGGGATAAAACGGCCTATTGATGAAAATTCTGCATGAATCCAATCAAAACATGTATGAATCAGACACCCTGAAAGTGTTGAGCTGAGAGTGACTTTCACATTTAAGATCAACTCAATCAAACTATATCAGGGAGGAACCGATATGAAACTGACACCATATCCAGGTTACGAAAATCATCTGAGATCTTATTACAAAGACGGCTCAGAGGAAACAATGAGGGCAAAGAAGGCACAGATAGAAGACATGATGAACTATGAGGTGCCGGAGGGGATGACCATTGAGGACCGCACGATACCGGGAACCGGGGAGGGAACAAACCTGAGGCTCCGTATCTATAAACCGGCCGGTCTTCCTGCAAAGGCGCCCATGATTATGGACATCCACGGCGGCGGATGGGTCGGGGGAAACCTGGACATTGACAACGGCCGCTGTATTGAACTGGCATGGAGGACTCCGGCCATTGTGGTGAGTGTCGAATACAGGCTGACGACAAAGGAGGTCTATTTTCCAAAACCTCTGATGGACTGCCATACGGCATTTATGTGGCTTTATGAGCACGGTGAAGAAATCGGAGGAGATCCGGAGCGGATCGGAGTGCACGGGACAAGCGCAGGCGGAAATATGGCGGGCGGCCTGGCGCTTTATCTGAGGGATAAAAGCGGGCCGAGAGCGGCGCTTACGGTTCTTGTCTGTCCGCAGCTGGCGCTGAGCCTGACCGGAGACACCTCCTTCCAGCAGCTTCCCCAGATTGTAATGCAGTCGGAGAATAAGGCGGAGTGCCCGGAGGCTCTCTATCTGGGAGGATACAATGGGCAGAGGCCGTCCTACTACGCATTCCCGGGAGAGTGTCCGGACCTGCACGGCCTGGGTCCGCACTGTATCGTAGCGGGAGAGTACGACGCGTTCCGGGACGATGCCAGGGAATATGCCGGAAAACTTTTCAGAACAGGTGTACCGTGTGAAATTTTCGTGGCTCCCAGGATGGGGCACGGATTTCTGACGGTGCACCACCCGTTCACCGATCTGGTTCATGAATATATCAGCAGCTCGTTCCGCAGGGAATTCGGCATGATTCAGGGGAAGGAGGCATGATTTTATGAGTATATTAAACGTAATGGCCATCACGATGATGGCCGTGGTTATCGTTTTAATCCTGACGAAAGTCATTCCGATGAACTTTACCCTGTTTCTCGTGCCGGTGGCGGCCGCCCTGATTCTCGGATACAGTCCCGCCGAGATCAGCACGATGGTGGTGGAGCAGTTTGCAACGACAATGCGCTCCTCCGGTTATATGCTCATATTCGGCCTGCTGTATTTTTCCATGCTGACCGAGACCGGCATGTTTGACCGGATTGTGGGAAGTATCACCGGCCTCATCGGTTCCAGGATGAATGTCGTCATCATCATGATTCTGACCACCGTAATTGCGGCTGTGGGGATGCTGACGGCCAATATCAGCACCTGCTACCTTGTCACCTTTCCGATTATGATGCCCCTTTATAAGAAATACAGGTTCAACCGGGTCCATGCGTTTATCCTGGTTCAGACGGCGCTGGCCGCCATGTGTTTTATTCCGTGGGGCGTCGGGATTGCGATGTCGGCGATGATGGCGGAGTGCGATACGCTTGAGCTGGCTTCGGCCTCCATTCCGTGGGCGCTGTGCTTTATCCCGGTTATCATCGCCCAGTGGGTATATTTTGCCTGGCTGCATAAGAAGGAAGTGGGGACGCTTGGGCTCCCCGGACAGGGAATGGCTGAAAATGGTGCAAAAGAGGAGAACAAAGGAAAGGAAAACGCCAGACCGAAGCTGTTCTGGGTCAACCTGGCAGTTTTTATTGCCGTCATTGTGGCTCTGGCCGTCTTTAAGATACCGGCCTACTTTGTTTTTATCATTGTGTCCTGTATTACCGCCCTTGTAAATTATCCGGAAACCTTTGCCGATATGTGGAACAGGACGGGAACCATGATATTTAATATCATTCTGATGCTCCTTTCCATCTCCGTCTACATTGCGGTGTTCGCCCAGACGGGAATGGTTGAGTCCTTTGCCCAGTTAATCGTAGGCATTTTCCCGGGAGGAACGGCAAAATATGCGTTTATCGTCCTTTTGGCCGTGAGCGTTCCGGTGATCCGGTTTGTGCCGTATCAGTTGTACAACGCGATGTATCCGCTCCTGATTTTTATCGGGGCCCAGTTTGGATATACGCCGATTGAAATTATCGCGCCCTACGTGTGCAACCTTGCGCTGGCGACCGGTGTAACACCTGTCAACGCGTCGATTTATGTGGCCGCGCCCCTGCTGGAGACGGAAGTGGACGGCATTGTAAAGAAAGGCGTTCCGATTATGACGGTCACGAACATACTTGTTATGGTGCTGGCGGCTGCAGTTGGAATTTTGAGATTATAAATGGAGAAGAAAAAAGTCCTCTCCGCACAAACAGTTTTTTTAGCCGTTTGTGCGGAGGGACTTTTTTTGCATTGAGCGGCAATGAAAAGTTCGCGAAGCATGCTTTGCGTTGTTTTGTTATCTCCTCTTATTTGGGGCAGGTGTACCGCGTAAGTCCGATGCTGTGTTTTCCGTACTCAATTGCTTCGGCTGGACAGCGGCAGATACAGGCCATGCAGTGCGTGCAGTCATTTCCCCATACGGGCCTGCCGTTTTCAAGCCGGATGTTGGTCAAGGGACAGACAGCCGCACATTTCCCGCAGGAGATGCAGGTGTCTGCGGCATAAAACTTTTTGGCATGGACAAACATCGGATAAAACAGATCATTGACAATTCCGCTGTTCATCTTATCTTTCACCGTCAGGGGAAGCTGAGGGAACATCCTCCCGCTCTTTATAAAGGCTGCCGCCCGAGCGATTTCCCCTTCCGCCCGGCGGATGATTTCCAATGCTTCTTCTTTGGAAGGAGAGGAGAACATTGCAATGTAATTTTCCGGCATGACGATTTGACAGCATCCCCGGTAATCCATTTTTATGGAACGGCACAGTTCCCTGAGATATTTTCCCGCATTTCCGATATTTCCCCCACAGGTCATTACAAAATAAATTTCTCTGCTGCCGGGCAGTTTGGTCTTTTCCAGCCATTCCTGAACGATGCGGGGGATTCTCCACGCATAGGTGGGGACTACAATCACCCATGGACTGTCCGGGTGGTTAATTTCCGGGTACTCCATTGAAAAATCCCGGTTTTTAATCTTTTCAAACAGATTTAAAACCTCATCCTCTGTTTTTTCAGCAATTCTCTTTGCCGCATATTCGCTGTTGCCGGTTCCTGAAAAATATAAAATCATAATGACGTCCTCCTTAATCTGAATTTATAATTGTGAACTGGTGAGCTCTACACTGCCATAGATCAGGTTGACCAAATCGGCAATATCTTTCCATTGCGTCTCATCCACACTCATATAATAATAGTTTTTTGTGCAATTTCACCCACCCGGATGCCCGACAGGTCACTCTCCAGCAGTACAAGCAAAATCAACTGCCTAGTCTCGTCTCCGATCGCGGTAAAGGCATTTCTGCATTTTCGGAAACCTTCTACTATTTTATTAAGTCTTTCCTCACATTCCATAATCACACTCCATTTTATCCGCCTGACGGGGCCGCAGGTCTTTTTGTTCCGTGCAGAACAAAGGCATGCAAACCGTTTATTGTTAACATTCATTAACCATTATACAAAACAAAAAGGACGGATACAACATCGGTAAAGAAATCGGTTACCATAAACGCGATATCCTTTTTTTATAATATCTTAATTTTCATCTCTGATTCGCTTTTACAGATTTAACAGAACGGGTGATAGGATAAAGGTGTAAGGAGGAATGGATTATGGTATGTATGATTCGCATATTTCAAAATATTGGACTTAAATTTGACGCCGCGTTTATGAGGTTCGCCCGTTTGCATCCCTGTCTGTTTGCCGCCGGGGCGCTGATTGGGATTCCGCTTTTTATCCTGGTTACGGTTTTTGCCGTGACATCGGCTGTGATGATACCGGCCGCCCTGCTGCTCGGATGGACGTAAGCACACTTATATAATCTTAATGTGAACCGCATCCGGACTAACACTATTTTTATAAAGCAGATGCTAGAATCTGAACTATCAATTCGGTGCGGAATCCGTGATTGCCGCACCGGAAGTAAAAGGAGGAAGAAATATGATGGATATTTATATGGCAGGCATCATTTTGGGAAGCTGTTTCCTTATGAAACTGCTCATTGACTGGTGCGGATCACAGGTGGAACCGGACGGAGGAAAATAAAAGTCCGGGTTTGGAAAAGGAGAAAATCACATGGTATTTTTAGGATTTATTATCGCGGGGATTGCCGCATATCTGGTTTATGCGCTCGTATATCCCGAAAAACTTTAATACGGAAGCGTGACAGGAGGAAAAGAAAATGTTTCAGATAATAATGACACTGCTCCTATACATGGCGCTCGTGGTTCCGGTTGGAATTTACCTGTACCATGTTGCGACAAAGCAGAAGACGTTTGCAGATCCCGTTTTTGACAGAGTAGACGGCCTGATTTACAGGATCTGCGGGCTTGGCAGGGAAGAAATGAGCTGGAAGGTCTATGCGCTCAACCTGCTCATGACAAATGCGGTCATGATAGCGGTCGGCTACCTGATCTTAAGGCTCCAGGGAATCCTGTTCCTGAATCCGAACGGGATAGACGGGATGGAGGCGACACTGTCCTACAACACGATCATATCATTTATGACAAATACGAACCTGCAGCATTATTCCGGGGAATCCGGTCTGTCTTATTTAAGCCAGATGGCCGTGATTGTCTTTATGATGTTCACGTCGGCGGCCACGGGTTATGCGGCATGCATGGCCTTCTGCCGGGGCATGTCGGGAAGGCCGATGGGCAATTTCTATGAGGATATGGTAAGAAATACAACGAGAATTTTAATTCCCATCTCATTTATCGTGGGAATGCTCTTAATCTGGCAGGGAACGCCGCAGAATTTCCAGTCCAATTTTACGGTTCAGACGCTGGAGGGCAAATGGCAGGATATCGCCACCGGTCCCATCGCGGCCCTTGAATCCATCAAACACGTAGGGACGAACGGAGGCGGTTTCCTGGGCGCCAATTCATCGACGCCGCTCGAAAATCCGACGATTATCACCAATCTCTGTGAGCTTTACTCCATGATGATCCTGCCGGGAGCCTGCGTCATTGCCTTTGGAAATATGATTGCGGACAGACGGAAAAAAGATGGGAAAAAGATTTTCTTTGGAAGCCAGGGAAGGACGGTTTTCGCCGCTATGGCAATCATCTTCGTCATCGGGCTTACGCTCTGCTACAGGGCGGAACTGGCCGGTAATCCGGTGCTTCAAAGTGTGGGCCTCAATCAGAGCCTCGGCTCCTACGAGGGAAAAGAGGTGCGGTTCGGCATAGCCCAGTCGGCCCTGTTTACCACGACGACGACCTCGTTTACCACCGGTACGGTCAACAATATGCACGACAGCCTGACACCGTTGGGCGGCCTGGTGCCCCTGTTACATATGATGTTAAACTGTGTGTTCGGAGGCAAGGGAGTGGGCCTGATGAACATGGTGATGTACGTGATTTTAACGGTCTTTATCTGCGGACTGATGATAGGACGCACCCCGGAATATCTGGGTAAGAAGATCGAAGGAAGGGAAATGAAACTGGTGGCGGTCTGCCTCATTATCCATCCGCTCCTGATTCTCGGTTTTTCGGCTTTGGCCGTATCGACGGCGGGAGGACTGGCGGGGATCACCAATCCGGGATTTCACGGACTGTCCCAGGTGCTTTACGAGTACAGCTCCTCGGCGGCGAATAACGGTTCCGGGTTTGAGGGACTTTCGGACAATTCCGTATTCTGGAATGTTACGGCAGGGCTTGCGATGTATTTCGGCCGCTTTCCGGCAATCATCCTGCAGCTTGCAATCGCCGGGAGCATCCTCGCAAAACGCAGGGTCAATGAAACGGTCGGGACACTCAGGACGGATAATGCGGTCTTTACAATGATTCTCGTATTTATCGTGTATATATTTGCGGCGCTTACATTCTTTCCGGCGCTTGCGCTGGGCCCCATTGCGGAGCATCTGACAATATGGTTTCCGGGACTCATGTAAATTTCATGCATTGTCATACACAGGAACTTAGATTAGGAGGCAGGATTTGATGTCGAAAGTAAAACAGCAGACTACAAAATTCATTACAAAAGAGATATTAAAAAGCTCGGTCACAGGAGCATTTAAAAAGCTGGATCCCAGGTATATGATGAAAAACCCGGTCATGTTTGTGGTGGAAACGGGATTTCTCATAACGCTTTTACTGTGTTTTATGCCCAACCTCTTCGGAGATGTGGCCCATTCCGGAGGACTTTCCGCGGGAACGCTCCGAATATACAACATCTTTGTAACGCTGATTCTTTTCATCACCGTATTATTCGCCAATTTTGCGGAATCGGTGGCCGAGGGGCGCGGTAAGGCCCAGGCGGAAACGCTTAAAAAGACAAAGAAGGACACCACCGCCCACCTCATTCTGCCGGACGGTTCCGAGAGGGATGTTTCTGCCTCGGAGCTTAAAAAGGGTGATGTGGTGATAGTGAGGATGAACGAACTGATCCCCAACGACGGCGAAGTAATAGAGGGAATTGCCTCGGTGGATGAGTCGGCGATTACCGGTGAGTCGGCCCCCGTCACCCGAGAATCGGGAGGCGATTTTTCTTCCGTTACCGGCGGCACGACCGTGGTTTCGGACTGGCTTAAAGTAAGGATCGCCGCGGAGCCGGGAGAGTCCTTTCTGGATAAGATGATTGCTCTGGTAGAAGGGGCGTCCAGGCAGAAAACGCCGAATGAGATTGCTCTCAATACACTTTTAGTCGGCCTTACGATCATTTTCCTGATTGTCATTGTGGCCCTCTATCCTTTCGCCGTTTACTCCGGGGTTCACATTCCGGTGGCTACCCTGATTGCTCTGATGGTGTGTCTGATTCCCACCACGATTGGCGGCCTTTTGTCGGCCATCGGCATTGCAGGTATGGACCGTGTGACGCGTTTTAACGTCATTGCCATGTCGGGCAAGGCGGTGGAGGCCTGCGGAGACGTGGACACGATGATTCTTGACAAAACGGGAACCATCACCTTTGGAAACAGGCTTGCAGCCGATTTCTACCCGGTCTCAGGCGTTTCCAAACAGGAGCTGGTGGACTTCTCCGTTCTGGCCTCCCTGGAGGACGGCACGCCGGAGGGGAAATCCATCGTGGAACTGGGGCGGAAGATGGGTGCTAAGACGGACAAAAATAACGGTGAAAAGATGAACTTCATCGAATTTACCGCCCAGACGAAAATGTCGGGCGTGGATTTAAAGAACGGCGTGAAACTGAGAAAGGGAGCGGGCGAGGCCGTCAGGGAGTTTGTAACAGACAGGGGAGGCGCGGTGCCGCCCGACCTAAGCGGAATCGTGGAGAGCATATCGAAACTGGGAGGTACGCCTTTGACGGTCTGCGCGGGCAATCGGATTTACGGAGTGATTTATTTGAAAGACACGGTGAAGCCGGGGCTGGTGGAGCGGTTTGCCAGACTCAGGGAGATCGGAATCAAGACGATTATGTGTACCGGTGATAATCCGCTGACGGCGGCGACAATCGCAAGGGAGGCCGGAGTAGACGGTTTTATCGCGGAGTGTAAGCCGGAAGACAAGATTACCGAGATTAAAAAAGAACAGGCCCAGGGTAAAATTGTGGCGATGACGGGAGACGGTACCAATGACGCGCCGGCCCTGGCCCAGGCGGATGTGGGAATTGCCATGAACTCCGGCACCCAGGCGGCCAAAGAGGCGGCCAACATGGTGGACCTGGACTCCGATCCGACCAAGATTCTGGAGGTGGTGGAGATTGGAAAACAGCTTCTGATTACCCGGGGCTCGCTTACTACATTTTCAATTGCGAACGACATTGCCAAGTATTTTGCCATCATTCCGGCCATGTTCCAGCTCGTGATTCCCCAGATGAATATGCTGAACATCATGAAGCTGACAACGCCTTACAGCGCCATCTTATCGGCTCTTATCTTTAATGCCGTCGTCATTCCGGGGCTGATTCCCATCGCGATGCGGGGCGTGAAATATAAACCGATGCGCTCGGAGAAAATGCTGCTGAAGAACATGGGTATCTATGGAATCGGAGGCGTGGCGGTGCCGTTTATCGGTATCAAGCTGATTGATATGATAGTGGCTCCGCTGCTTGCCATATTGGGATTATAACCAGGAGGAGACAGATATGAAATTATTTTTTACCTATTTAAGAAAAGCGGTGGTATGTACAATCGTACTGGGGGCGCTCTGCACGGTTGTTTATCCGGCGGCCCTGACCCTGGCAGGCCAGGCCATGTTCCCGGCTCAGGCAAACGGCAGCCTGATTAAGGCCGTCGTCGGCGGTGAGGAGCGCACGGTCGGCTCAAAGTATGTGGGGCAGCAGTTTGAAGAACCCTGGTTTTTTCACGGCCGTATTTCTTCCGTCGGCTATAACTGTTACACAACAGAGGAAAAGGAGGACAAAAGCTACGGCGGAGTTGCCTCCGGGTCGTTCAACTATGGAAATTCCAATCCCGATTTGAAAACACGGGTGGAGGCGGATCTGGAAGCGTTTATGAAGTCCCATCCCGGTGTCGGACAGGAGGACATTCCCGCAGACCTTTTGACAGCCTCCGGGTCCGGTCTGGATCCCCACATCACGGTCCAGGGCGCAAAGGTGCAGGTGGGAGCGGTTTCGAAAGCCTCGGGCCTTTCGGAGGAAGAGCTGTATCAGATTATCGAAAACAACACCGAGGAAAAGGTCCTGGGGATATTCGGAGAGGAGAAAGTAAATGTGCTGGGGTGTAATCTGGAAATAGCGGAGAGGATGGGAGAATAAGGGCAGGGCCGATGTGAATTTCCATTCTGTTTATGACCTATTTCTTTTCGATGATATGTTATTGACACATGGTTCGGCGGGGGATATAATTGTCATCGCATTCGAATGAGAAAGAAGGTCTTGCGATGACTCGGGATATGACGGAAGGGAATATTACGAAACACCTGTTACTGTATTCGGTGCCGCTTATATTCAGTGATTTGTTACAGCAGCTTTATCACACGGTGGATTCCGTTGTGGTGGGGCAGTTTAAGGGGAAAGAGGCGCTGGCGGCGATCGGGGCGGCCGGGCCGATTATGAATATTCTGATTTTTATGATTGCCGGAATCACGATGGGAGCTTCTATTTTGATGGCGGAGTATTTTGGCGCTAAGAATTATAAGAGGCTCAGGGAAGAACTGTCAACCTCGCTTGGCGCCGGACTGATTCTGACCGTTGTACTGACGGTGCTGTTTTTCGCGGGAAGTGATTTTTTCATACGGCTCACACGGACTCCTGTGGAAATTTCCGCTTTGGCGGCAAGGTATCTGAGGGTGATTTCCGGAGGGCTTATCTTTACGTTTCTTTATAATATCCTGGCGGCGGCCCTGCGGGCGACCGGGGATTCAAAAACTTCGCTCTATGTTTTGATGTTCAGCACGGCAATTAATGTTTTCCTGGATGTCTATTTTGTCAGGAACCTTCAGATGGGAGTTCTGGGGGCGGCCTATGCCACCGTGATTTCGGAGGCGGTTTCATCGGTGGTGCTGCTTATTTATATCTATAGGAAGGTGCCTGCCCTGTGTCTGAAACCTTCGGAAATACGGATTGACCTCCCGCTTTTGAAAAGCACCGTGAATTACAGCTCGGTTTCGGCGCTTCAGCAGACCATGCTTTATCTCGGCCGCTTACTGGTGCAGTCGGGTGTCAATACCCTGGGAGTGGATGCGATTGCGGCTTTTAATGCGGCATCCATCATAGACAGCTATGTGCTGGCGCCCGGGAGCAGTTTTGCTTCGTCGGTAACCACTTTCTCAGCCCAGAACAAGGGCGGAAGAAAATTCGACCGCATTCCGAAGGCATTTAAGATTACAATGGTGATAGCCGTCACCTATACGGTTTTTGTCACATTTGCCATTCTGTTTGCCGGACGGCCGCTGTTTGAGATTTTCCTGAAACCCAGCGAGACGAATGCCATTGCAATCGGCCTTGCCTATCTGCGTCCGATGGCCTGCTTTTATTTTATGGCGGGAATCACATACAGTTTCCAGGGATATT
The DNA here is from genome assembly GCF_900547735.1 of uncultured Clostridium sp. Taxonomy (GTDB): domain Bacteria; phylum Bacillota; class Clostridia; order Lachnospirales; family Lachnospiraceae; genus Otoolea. The sequence goes on from NZ_URHZ01000037.1 coordinate 14,342, forward strand.
TCAGGGGCATAGGAAAATTGAAATTCACGCTCATGGGTACCCTGATCCAGATGCCGATCCGGATTATACTGACCTACAGTCTGATTGCGGATATCGGACTGAAATCCGTTGCCGTGGGAACGACATTGGGATGGACCTGCATGATTATTTTTGATATTTATGTATATAAAAAGTACGGAAGTTCCTTCGAATAAGTTCAGGTGAAGTAAGGAGAGCGGGGGAAGGGACGGCGAAAGAGAATGAATCCCTCCGGCGGATATAAGGATCCCCGGAGGGATTTTTGGATTGATAGGAAATTAGGTCCTGTGTAAAAAAACGCTCCGCGAGGATGCACATGCCGCGCGGTTTTCCAAAACACCGCTTTTACGGGGGAAAGCTGCGGCACGGGGGAAAATCTTAATGCAATCTTAATACCATCCGCTTATTTCCTTATACGTCTTTTAAAAATAGTCTGATATACTGTAACCGATTAGGATGAAGGAAATGAATGAAAAGAATCGTTACGGTACACTCTCACAGACAGAGGTGATTTTATGGAAGAGACCAGAAGCAGCCCCGAGGAGTTTTTGCGCCGAATCAAGAATGAGGAAGAGGCAAAAAGCAGGGGCAGCCTGAAAATATTTTTTGGATATGCAGCAGGGGTGGGAAAAACATATGCGATGTTACAGGCCGCCCATGAAGCGAAACGGCGCGGCATTGATGTGGCTGCCGGTTACGTGGAGCCACATGCACGGCCTCAGACCGCCCGGCTGTTAAATGGGCTGGAGCTTCTTCCGGCCAAAGGAATCCGCCACGGCGGCATTACGCTGCAGGAGTTCGATCTGGATGCGGCCATAGCGAGAAAACCGCAGCTTCTTCTGGTGGATGAGCTGGCGCACACCAATGCGGAGGGCTGCCGCCACCGGAAACGGTACCAGGATGTGAGGGAACTGCTCAATAACGGCATCGACGTCTACACAACAATCAACGTCCAGCATATTGAGAGCCTCAACGACCTTGTCGCCTCCATCACGGGCATTACGGTGAGGGAGAGAATCCCGGATTCTGTATTTGACAATGCGGAGCAGGTGGAGCTTGTGGATATTGAGCCGGGTGAACTGATAGAGCGCCTTAAAGAGGGCAAGGTTTACCGGAAAGAGCAGGCCGAAAAGGCGCTGGGAAATTTCTTTTCGGTGGAAAATCTCGTTGCCCTGAGGGAAATTGCGCTGCGCAGATGCGCGGACCGGGTCAACCGGATGTCGGAGCAGTCGGGCGGGAAGGTGAACCGGAGCTTTGCCGATGAGCACATTCTTGTATGTCTGTCGGGTTCGCCGACCAACGCGAAAATTATCCGCACCGCAGCCAGGATGGCGGCGGCATTTAAGGGGAGCTTCACGGCCGTGTTCGTGGAAACGCCGGATTTCGCATCCTCCTCCGATGAAAATAAGGAGAGGCTCAGGCAGAACGCCCGCCTTGCGGAGCAGCTCGGGGCGGCGATTGAAACCGTATATGGGGAGGACATCGCTTTTCAGATTTCCGAATTTGCCCGGTTGTCCGGCGTATCGAAAATTGTACTCGGCAGAAGCAGCACGCGCCGCAGCTTTTTGCTGGGGCCGCCGCCGTTAACCGAGAGGATTACCAGGATGGCCCCTAATCTGGATATCTATATTATTCCGGATCAGATTGCCCTGTCTTACCGGGCTAGGCGCCATTTTTCAAAGAAGCAGAAGCTTTCCATGGCGGAGCTTGCAATGAGCCTTCTGGTGCTGGCGGCCGCTACGGCGGTCAGTTATCTGTTTGATCTGCTTCAGTTCAGCGAAGCCAATATTATAACCATCTATATTCTCGGCGTGCTGGTGACCGCAGTTGTCACATCACACCGGCTGTACAGTTTGATAAGCTCCGTGATCAGCGTCCTGCTTTTTAACTTTCTGTTCACGGCGCCCAGGTTTACGCTTAACGCCTATGATCCGAAGTATCTTGCCACCTTTCCGATTATGTTCATAGCGGCATTCCTGACCAGTTCCCTGGCGGTCAAGATTCAGCGCCAGGCGCGCCAGGCGGCTGAGACGGCTTACAGGACCAAGGTGCTGTTTGATACAAACCGGGCGCTCGGCAATGAAAAAGATCTGACCGGGATGATTTCCGTGACATGTAACCAGTTGACAAAGCTGCTGGACCGGGATATTCTGTTCTACAGAATCCGGAACGGCGGTCTGGCCGCCCCGCAGCTCTTTGCCGTTCACAGTGAAAATTCGCTGTCGGCCTATACCGATGAAAATGAGCGAGCCGTGGCCGCCTGGGTTTTCCATAATAATAAGCGCGCGGGCGCGACAACCGGGACACTGGGCAATGCCAAGTGCCTCTATCTGTCCGTGCGGATGTCACAGGAGGTATTCGGAGTCGTGGGAATCGCCATAGACGGGGAGCCCCTCGACGCGTTTGAGAACAGCATCATGCTTTCAATCCTGGGGGAATGTGCCCTGGCGCTTAAGAATGATAAGGTGTCAAAGGAGAGGGAGGCCGCCGCGCTGATGGCGAAGAACGAACAGCTTCGGGCCAATCTGCTGCGCTCCATTTCACATGACCTGAGGACGCCCCTGACCTCGATATCAGGTAATGCGGGAATTCTGCTTTCCAGTGAGGACTGCATTGACAGGGAAAAACGGATCAGGCTTTACGAGGATATCTATGACGATTCCCTCTGGCTTATTAATCTGGTGGAAAATCTGCTGTCGGTTACAAGAATCGAGGACGGGACAATGAAACTGCGGCTGACGGCAGAGCTTCTCGATGAGATTATTGCGGAGGCCCTGCGTCATACGGACAGGAGGCGCAGTGAACACAATATCCGGGTCGTATCGGATGATTCCCTTCTGCTTGTGAGGGCGGATGCGAGGCTGATTATGCAGGTGATTATCAATCTGGTGGACAATGCCATCAAATATACGCCCCGCGGTTCGCAGGTCACGGTCGAAACAAAGAAAATGGGCGAAGCCGCCGTCGTGACCGTAGCGGACACGGGAGACGGCATCTCAGGAGAGGTTAAAGAACATATCTTTGATATGTTTTACACCGCGGGAACCAGGGTGGCCGACAGCCGCCGCAGCCTTGGCCTCGGCCTGGCTCTCTGCAAATCAATTATTACGGCACACGGAGGGACGATTACGGTCACGGACAATGTGCCCCATGGAGCTGTCTTTACATTTACTTTACCGCTTGAGGAGGTAACCCTGCATGAATAAACCGTTAATTTTGGTAGTGGAAGACGATGCTGCCGTCAGAAATCTCATCACCACAACGCTGGAGACCCATAAGTACCGGTTCCGGACCGCTGCGACGGGGGAGACGGCCATAACAGAGGCGGTCTCCTATAATCCCGACGTGGTTTTGCTGGATTTGGGACTTCCCGATATGGATGGGATTGATATTATACACAAGATTCGTTCCTGGGCCAAGACGCCCATCATCGTGCTCAGCGCCAGAAGCGAGGATACGGATAAAATCGACGCCCTGGATGCAGGAGCGGACGACTATCTGACAAAACCGTTTTCCGTGGAAGAGCTGCTGGCCCGTCTGCGCGTCACCTTCCGCAGGCTGAACGACGCAGGGAACGGCTCTGCGCCGGTTTCTGTCTTCACAAACGGAGATATGGAAATTAATTATGCGGCGGGAACCGTTACCCTGAAAAAGGAGGAGCTTCATCTGACTCCGATTGAATATAAGCTGCTCTGCCTGCTGGCGAAAAATGTGGGCAAAGTTCTGACGCATACCTATATTACAAAAGAAATATGGGGAAGCGCCTGGGATAACGATGTGGCGTCGCTGAGAGTTTTTATGGCGACTCTGAGAAAGAAGATTGAGGCGGATCCGTCCAATCCCCAGTATATTCAGACGCATATCGGAGTGGGGTACAGGATGTTGAAAGTCTAGGGGGAGAGCTATGGCGTTAAGCGGCGGGCTTCAATGGACATTTGATTCGGAAGCCGAAAAGTATGAAAAAATGCGTCCGGGATACGTTCCGGAGTTGTATGAGGATATCTGGCAGTACATTCCAATCGAACGGTCGAGCCGTGTTGTGGAAATTGGAATTGGCGGAGGGCAGGCGACCTTGCCGGTGCTGATGAAAGGATGCAAAGTGACCGCCGTGGAATGCGGCGGGAATTTGGCGGAGCTGTGCCGTCTTAAATTCAGGGAATTTCCTGATTTTTTGGTGGTAACGTCTAAATTTGAAGAATTTAAGTGTGAAAGTAATTCCTGCGATCTTGTATACTGCGCATCCGCATTTCACTGGATCCCGGAAGAGACGGGATATGAGAAGGTCTATGATATACTGAGAAGCGGCGGTGCCTTCGCCCGGTTTGCCAACCATCCATACATAGAGAAAGGCAGGGGAGGACTCGGGGAAACGCTCCAACAAATCTACTCGCTATACATGCCCGGTTCCTCAAGCCCCGGCGAGTACCGGGAGGAAGATGCCCGGAGGCGTGCGGAAACGGCGCTAAAATACGGATTTACCGATATAAGCTGCCGGCTCTATCACAGGACAAGGGTTTTTACGGCGGAAGAATACACCGCCCTTCTCGGCACGTATTCCGACCATATTGCGATTGAAGAACAGAAAAGAAGAAAATTCTTTTCGGAAATAGAACGGGCCATTCATCATTCGGGCGGCCAAATCACCCTATTTGATACAATTGATTTAGAGCTTGCACGGAAACCCTGAGAGGAAAAGAAATTGTGCTCAGCTTACCGTCTTAAATTTAAACGGCATAGCCAAAACTGGCTATGCCTCAAAGTGCAATACGCCATACGTATCCGGGCTTGCCCGCCTGCCTGATTAGCGCTCAAAGGGGGGAAAACTGTATCAGGCGGGACTGGGTAAGGGTACAGAGTATTGCCGGGACTGTTGATTCATTGACACAGCTATCTTACCATCATCGGTATCATCAGGCAGATCGCTTTCATAAAGTCCGTTTTCATTCATATCTCCTTAATATTTTAAATCAAATATTTCGGTCACATCCATACGCAACCCTTTAGCGATCGATATCATCGTATTCTGAGTTGGAGAAGTATCCCCGATCGCAATCTTGTTAAGCGTCGTATGCGATATGCCGGTCATTCGTTCAAGTTGTCGGTAAGTCAAATTTCTCTTGTCCATGATTACCTGTAGTTGGTTCCGTATTTTCACTGTCAAACCTCTTTTTCATGTATCTTTTTTAAGGCGCGCGCTTGTCTTATAGCGATAGTATAGCATGAAGTCTGTCAGGAATGTTTTACATTATTTGATAAAGTTCAGTAACATTCGACAAACCTGAAGAGCTTTCCCTTACACAGCGGGCGCACCAACACCTTCCCTTTTCCGCCGGCCGTCAAATCGCGCCCCTCTTGAAAAATCCCCTCTGATTCAGTATAATGAACTCATATTGCCGCACTAACGAAACCCAGCGGATACGGAGGCCGCATAACATGGATCAGACTTTTTTACGCCAGCTTAATGAATGGAATGAAAGTGAAGAATATCAGAAAATCATAGACTTTATAGAGGCTCTTCCCGAGAAAGAGCAGACCCCGGTCCTGATCAGTGAGCTGGCCTGTGCCTGCAATAACCTGGCCGGTGAGGGAGACAGCGGACTTTTTAAGAAAGCGGTCCGTCTGCTGGAATCGGTTGGGGAAGAACTCGGCGCGGATCACAGATGGAATTTCCGTATGGGTTATGCATGCTACTATCTAAACCGGGACAAGAAGGCGAAATACTACTTTGAAAAAGCGTTGGAAGCGCTCCCGGGAGATGAAGACACGATAAATTTTATTGAGGAATGTGAACGGAACCTTGTTATTCCCGTATCGATGAAACCCTTCCGGCAGAGAGTAAAGGAGGGCTGGGATTCGTTTCTTGAAGGGGAAGCCGAGCTTCGCGGGATGATAAAGCGCAGGGAACATGGAGAAAAGGTGGCCGGTTTATGCGCCGATCTCCTTTCCCCGGCTTTTGAGAATATCTGCTTTGAGATGGGATTTAACGGGGAGAAATGCGATCTGTTCCTGACACCGGACGGAGAAAGGGCACGCCTTATAAAATTCGTCTATTTTAAAGAACATGCGCCGGAAGAATTATTTGAGAACTGGAATATCGGAATTGGAAGACAGCCGTCAAAAGGATTTGAACTTAGAATGTACGGGCAGGGAATCGGCACGGAAGATGCCCTGGTATGGATCGAAGAACTGGACGACAAGCAGATAGGACTTTCCATATTCTGTGAAAAGCTGATTCCTCTTTTAAAGGAAAATGAGAACCAGGCCTATTCGATGATGGCGATTCTAGTGGATCAGGCAATCGGAGAAATACCCGCGATCCGTTATATCGGCTACCTGGATCTAATCGGGGAACCCAAAGAGGGCGATTCGATCCGGCTGGATCATCTGAAGGAATACATAGAAGGCCGGGATGCCGTCACGGCCGAGGAACTGTGCGGCTGGTATACGTGTTACACGATGGAGCCAAGTGAGAAAGAGGAATGGTTCCTGAGGGAAGACAGCTTTGCCGGGGTCACTACCTGCCCCGAAGTGGTAAGCGGTTATTTAAGCGGTGACGACAGAATTATGGAAGATTTCCATCAGGACGGAGCGGTTCCGGGATTTTTCTTCTATCCATTAGAGAGGAACGAGCGGAGCAAAGCCCTGGATCTGCGTGACAGCATTGAGAAAGAGATTACGGACAAAGCGGGGGATGCCGTGACATTCACCGGCGGGGCTACGGGTACGGAATATGGATACCTGGATTTTGTGGCCTGGGATTTACGGCAGGTTTTGGATGCGGCGGCGGCCGTATTCAGCAGACGTAAGATGGAAGCGGCATTCCACTCATTCCGAAGGGATGTGAGCGGAGTGGGCCTGAGCAGGAAGGAGGACGGAAGATGAGTATCGGACTGACCTTCACTGCCAGAGCGGGAAAAAAAGAATTCCTTATCAATGAGATAAAGGAACTGGCCGCGAACAGCGGATATGGGCTGACCGTGAATGACGGCTGGCTGAGAGTTTCATTCTGTCCCATGGGAGAACTGACGATGGAATGGAAGAAAGAAAGCGGCATGATGGGCCGGTGGCTTATCTCGGGAGAATGTTATTCCACACCGTCGGGGGCCGGATTCCATGCGGCGGCGGTCCGCTTTCTGGATGAACTGGAGAAAAAGGCGCTTAAAAACCTGGAGGTGTCGGATGATACGGAATACTATGGACACCGTGATTTCGAGCGCATGAAGAGTGAACATTTTTATCCCTGGCTCAATGCGCTGAAAAGACACTGCGCGGAGCGCGGCGGTGAGTACAGCAATTTCTGCCTCTGCTGGGATTTGGATCAGTATCAGCCGGAAGAGATAAAGGGCAGCGTTATCACGCCGATGGGCCGTTTTGATGTAAAGAAAATGACGGAACAGGTGGAGGAGCATGGCATCGGCTGGCTGGCGGAACGCTTTTTTATATGGGACACCGAGGAAAAAGACGCCCTGTATTACCGTAACTGCGCCATTCATTTCCTGTGGGAAGACTGCTATTTCGTCCCATCCGAAAGAAGTGAAGAGGACAGGGAATGTAATGAAAGGATTCTCGACTGTCTTGAAAGAGCGGCCGAACTGGATCGCAGCCTCCCCCTGCCCCTGTCTTCCTACCGTGAAATCTGCGGACTGGCCGGCAGAAAACCTGCCATCGGGGAGGATGCAGAGGAGATGGAGACGGACTTCCCAATCGGATACCGCAAAGGGACGGTGACACATGCCTTCGGTGATCTGCGTATTACTCTGCCCGGGAACTGCCTGTATGAGTGGGAGGAGTATGAAGATAGGAAAGGCTGCAGCATGTGGTGGAATCCGGGGACGGATGAGCCCGTATGGCGCGTCAGCGGCTTTAAAAGGAGAGAGGGAAATGCGGAATTTTCCGAGCGCAGCCTCGAACGTGACAGGGAAGAGTTTGATATCCCCGGCGGACGGGTCCGCATCGGCTGGAATGAGGAAGAGGAGGACGGACAGCCGCTATTTCAGGCGGTCTGTGAGGCCGTTTCCGGTCCGTCCCTGTTTCTTATAACGGCAACTTTTATAAGAAGCGAAGAAAAAGAAGAGATTTATGCCCTTATGAGAAAATTAAAAGCGGTGGAGCATAACGAAGAAGTAAATCATACGGAAAGTTACAACCAATAGAATAGAGAAGAGAGAACTGCGGCCTCCAAAGCCGGATACGGGCAATCGGCGGCAGGAAACAGCATGAAAGGTGAGAAAAATGGAAAAAGAAATATTATGGTCGGACAGAAAGAGACTCTGGTGCGGTTTACCCTGGACATTTACCGTGTACAGCATGTCCGAGGACAGACTTTTTATAAAAAGAGGAATTTTTAATCTGAGGGAGGATGAGGTGCGCCTCTACCGCATCAAGGATTTGGGACTTGAGAGAAGCCTGCTGCAGCGGATGTTCGGCCTGGGAACCATCCGTATTGTTTCCAGTGATTCAAGCCTCGGGAACTTTGAACTGGTCAATGTGAAGAACAGTTCCGATGTCAAGGAGCAGTTATCAAGTCTTGTGGAGGAGGAGAGACAGAGAAAGAAAGTTTCCTCCAGGGAATTTATCAGTTTCGAACAGGATGAGGAGGACGACGGACTCGATACCGAATAAAAGAGGACCGGAACCTTTGGAATTTCATAAAAAGTATGGAAAATGCCCCGCTGGAGAGATACTCCGCGGGACATTTTTTTAATTCATAGGAAATTACGTCCGATGAATCAAAAACGCTCCGCGAGGATGCACATGCCGCGCAGAGGTAAATAGTCGCTGAAGCAACCGCGCGGCAGCGCAAGAATCCAGCGAGCGGGATCCTTTGTTCTCTGTTGAGAAAAATAATACTAGTAAACATTATCATTATCTGCTATAATGCTTTTAAATACAGAAATGTTTTGGATTGCAAGAGATAACTATGGGAGTCCTGCATAGTTATAAATTAGTTACTGTTCTATTTTTCACTGTGGGAGAACGGTAACATAAATTATAGGAGGATAAACAGATGAATATACTTACTGGAATACTGATCCCCTTTATCGGTACCACGGCAGGGGCAGCCTGCGTGTTCTTTTTAAAAGATCAGATAAAACCCGTTATACAGAAAACACTGCTGGGATTTGCCTCCGGTGTTATGGTTGCCGCCTCGGTGTGGTCGCTTTTAATACCGGCCATGGATATGTCTGAAGGGATGGGAAAACTGGCATTTATTCCGTCGGCGGTCGGCTTCCTGTTCGGAATCGCATTTTTGCTTCTGATGGATAAACTGATTCCCCATCTCCATTTGAACAGTGACGAACCGGAGGGCACAAAAAGCAGTCTGAAAAAGACGACGATGCTGGTGCTGGCCGTGACGCTTCACAATATACCGGAGGGAATGGCGGTCGGCGTGGTATTTGCCGGACTGCTGGCCGAGAACAGCGGTATCACGATGGCGGGCGCCATGGCGCTGTCCATCGGTATTGCGATACAGAACTTCCCGGAGGGGGCGATCATTTCACTGCCCCTTAAATCCGAGGGCGGCAGCAGCCGCGGAAAGGCATTTTTCCTTGGAATGCTGTCGGGTATTGTAGAACCGGTGGGAGCGGTCCTGACAATCGCCATGTACCGTTTCATTGTGCCGGTGCTTCCTTATCTGCTGGCGTTTGCAGCAGGAGCCATGATTTACGTTGTAGTGGAGGAACTGATACCGGAATCGGCCGAGGGAGAACACTCCAACATGGGAACCATCGGATTCGCGGCAGGCTTTGTGATTATGATGATTCTGGATGTGGCGCTCGGATAAAACATGCCCCGGGATTTCCGTAAAAAACAGGTGAAATCATGCGGGGAAACACGTCCTGTATGAACGGTAACATCAGATCCGCTCCCGCATCATAAAGTAGAGTAAAGAAAGAACCGGAGGACTGTCATGGCAACAGTCAGTCTCTGTATGATAGTAAAGAACGAGGAGAAGGTGCTGGGACGCTGCCTCGATTGTGCAAAGGAGATAGCAGACGAGATTATCATCGTAGATACGGGATCAAGCGACGGTACAAAGGAAATTGCATCAAAATACACCGATCAGATTTATGATTACGAATGGAAGGACGACTTCGCATCCGCAAGGAATTTTGCGTTTTCAAAGGCATCCATGGATTACTGCATGTGGCTGGATGCGGATGATGTGATTCAGGAGAGCGAACAAAAGAAAATAAACGAACTGAAGAAACAACTGACGCCGGCAGATTCCGCTGTCATGATGAAGTATGTAACTGCTTTTGACGACAGGGGAAAACCGGCGTTTTTATTTGACCGGGAACGTCTTCTCAGGAGAGAGGACGGATATCTCTGGAGCGGCCGCGTGCATGAGGCGGTTACGGTCAGGGGAAAAGTTATTTATTCCGATGCAATGATAGAACACCATTCCATAAAGAAAGAGTACAGTGAAAGAAACCTGAAAATCTATGAAAGAATGATAGCGGAAGGGGAGAAACTGGAACCGCGCCATCAGTTCTACTATGGACGGGAGTTGTATTACCATGGGAGAAATGAGGACGCGGTCGGAGTATTCGAGCAGTTTCTGGAAAACAGGGAAGGAGAGGCCTGGCTTGAAAATCTGGTGGACGCCTGCCGGTTCTGTGCCCTGTGCCTCTACGGCCTGGGAAGGGGGGAGGAGGCTCTTAAAAAACTTTTCCATACTTTTTCCCTCGATGTCCCCAGACCCCAGATTTGCTGTGACATTGGAAAACACTTCCTGGATGCAGGACGTTACAAGCAGTCGGAGTACTGGTACCGTCAGGCCATGCAGACATCCTATGAACCACTCCCGGGAGCCTTCGTGGAACCGGAGTACCGCGAGTTCGTGCCCGCCATCCAACTGGCTGTCTGCCTGGACCGCCAGGGGAAATACGTGGAAGCCGCAAGATACAACGATCTGGCCGCCTACTACAAACCCGATTCGGAAGCAGTGAAACAGAACAGAATATACTTTGAGGGAAAAACAGCCGGAAAACAATAAGAACCATTTTTTCATACACCACGTCCCGACTTCCGGGTATCGTCCGGGGATTTACCGGCGTGAGGGCGGGGCGTGGATAAAGCGTTGCGATGCACAGAAACGGCAAAATACGCGCGAAAACGCCTCGCGGGACATTACCTGTGAACAGTAACCGAATGGTAGCCCCGCCTCCTTATTTCTCAATTAAGAAACTTGCAAAACCCATTTTTTTATGTAATAATAAGACAGATTAATACCAGATCTGGAGGAATATCATGGCAAAAACACAGTATGATGCGGACAGTATTACCGTCCTGGAAGGCCTGGAGGCGGTCCGCAAACGCCCCGGTATGTATATTGGAGGTGTCGGAACAAAGGGCCTGAATCATTTAATATACGAGATCGTGGACAACTCGGTGGACGAGCACCTGGCCGGGGAGTGTAACGATATCTGGGTCACTCTGGAGGCGGACGGCTCCTGTACCGTGCGCGACAACGGCAGGGGAATCCCGGTGGAGATGCACAAAAAGGGAGTTTCAGCGGAAAGAATCGTACTCTCCACCCTCCATGCGGGCGGAAAATTCGATAATAATGCGTATAAAACAAGCGGCGGTCTTCACGGAGTCGGTTCTTCCGTGGTGAACGCCCTTTCCGAGCATATGGATGTGAGAGTGTACAAGAACGGCTGTATCCATCATGATGCCTATGAGAGAGGAATCCCCGTTATAAAACTGGAGGACGGCCTGCTTCCCGTTATCGGCAAGACGCGGGAGACGGGAACCAGGATTAACTTTAAGCCCGACGGAGAAATCTTTGAAAAGACGCGTTTCAAGGCGGACTGGCTGAAGAGCCGTCTTCACGAGACCGCATACCTGAATCCCAAGTTATCCATTCACTATGAGAATAAAAGAGCAGGGGAAGCGGAGAAAATCACCTACAGTGAGCCGGAAGGCATCCTGGCTTACGTTAAGGAGCTAAACAGCACCAAGTCACCGGTCCACGAACCGTTTTATTTTAAAGGGACATCGGAGAACATTGAGGTGGAGGTGGCATTCCAGTTTGTGGATACATTTGAGGAAAATGTGCTGGGATTCTGCAACAATATTTTCACTCAGGAGGGCGGAACCCATCTGGTGGGATTCAAAACACGTTTTACCACGATGATCAACAGTTACGCCAGGGAACTGGGGATTCTGAAGGACAAGGATTCCAATTTTACGGGCGCAGACACAAGAAACGGCATGACGGCCGTCATTGCGGTCAAGCATCCGGACCCGATTTTTGAGGGACAGACAAAGACAAAGCTGGCCAGCGCCGACTGTACGAAAGCCGTATTCAATGTGACGGGGGAAGAGCTGCAGTTATATTTCGACCGCAATCTGGAGGTGCTGAAGGCAATCATCGCCTGTGCGGAGAAGTCCGCCAAGATCAGGAAAGCGGAGGAAAAGGCCAAGACCAACATGCTGACAAAATCCAAATTTTCCTTTGACAGCAACGGTAAGCTGGCAAACTGCGAGAGCCGCGACGCAGAGAAATGTGAAATCTTCATTGTCGAGGGAGATTCGGCCGGCGGCTCGGCCAAAATGGGCAGAAACCGTCAGTACCAGGCAATCCTTCCCATCCGCGGAAAGATCCTGAATGTGGAGAAGGCCACAATGGACAAGGTTCTGGCCAATGCCGAGATCAAGACGATGATCAACACCTTCGGCTGCGGATTTTCGGAAGGCTACGGCAATGATTTCGATATCAGCAAGCTCCGTTATAACAAGATTATCCTGATGACGGATGCCGACGTGGACGGCAGCCATATCGATACGCTGCTTCTTACCTTCCTTTACCGCTTTATGCCGGATCTCATCAACGACGGCCATGTCTATATTGCCATGCCGCCTCTGTTTAAAGTAATCCCGAAGAAGGGGGAGGAGGAATACCTCTACGATGAGAAGGCGCTGGAACGTTACAGAAAGAAGCACGGGGGTGATTTTACCCTGCAGCGTTACAAAGGTCTCGGTGAGATGGACGCGGAGCAGCTCTGGGAAACGACGTTAAATCCGGAGACTAGAATCTTAAAGCGCGTTGAGATAGAAGATGCCAGAATGGCGTCCGAGATTACGGAGATGCTGATGGGAAGCGAGGTACCTCCAAGACGCCGGTTTATTTATGAGCATGCCGATGAGGCGGAAATCGACGCATAAACGGGGCGCTTCGGCCGGGCGTGCGGCGGATCAGGCTTTACATGGCCGTGATAATACCCGGTGAAAACAGAAAATTGCAGGAGATAGAATAAAGAATGGCTGAGAAGATAATCACAACGGAATACTCGGAAGAGATGCAGCGCAGTTATATGAACTACTCCATGAGTGTCATTACGGCCAGGGCCATCCCGGATGCCAGGGACGGTCTGAAACCGGTACAGCGCCGCGTGCTTTATGATATGAGCGAGCTGCGTCTGGGGCATGACAAGCCTCACAGAAAATCGGCCCGTATCGTCGGCGACACGATGGGTAAATACCATCCCCACGGGGACAGCTCCATCTATGAAACACTGGTTGTCATGTCCCAGGTCTTTAAGAAGGGAATGCCGCTTGTCAACGGCCACGGCAACTTCGGTTCCATCGAGGGAGACGGAGCCGCCGCCATGCGGTATACGGAGGCGAGACTGGAGAAATTTGCAGAAGAAGTATATTTAAAGGACCTGGATAAGACGGTAGACTTTGTGCCCAACTACGACGAGACGGAGAAGGAACCGGAAGTTCTTCCCGTACGTGTTCCCAACCTCCTGATCAACGGCGCGGAGGGAATTGCCGTAGGTATGAGCACCAGCATTCCGCCCCATAATCTCGGGGAGGTGGTCGATACGGTCATGGCTTATATCGACAATCCGGACAGCACGACGGGAGAGCTTTTAAATATCCTTCACGGCCCCGATTTTCCGACGGGAGGCATCATCGCCAATAAGAGCGAGCTCCTGGATATCTATGAGACGGGAAGCGGACGCATTAAGCTCCGCGCAAAGCTGGATGTGGAGCTGGGCAAGAGGCGCGTGGACAAGGACAAGCTGATTATCACCGAGATACCGTATACGATGATCGGCGCCGGAATCAACAAATGCCTGGTAGACATTGCCGATCTGGTGGAGTCCAAGAAGCTCACCGACGTGGTCGACATTTCCAACCAGTCCAATAAAGAGGGCATCCGTATCGTCTTAGAGCTTAAAAAAGACGCAGACATAGAAAAAATCAAGAATATCCTTTACAAGAAAACAAAGCTGGAGGACACTTTCGGAGTCAATATGCTGGCCATCGCCGGAGGCCGGCCTGAGACACTGAGTTTAAAGGGAATCCTCAAAAACTACCTGGATTTCCAGTATGAGAATAACACAAGAAAATACAATGTACTCCTGGAAAAAGAGCTGGAAAAGAAGGAAATTAAGGAAGGCCTGATCAAGGCCTGCGATGTGATCGATCTGATTATCGCAATCCTCAGAGGCTCAAAGAACCTGAAGGACGCCAAGGCCTGCCTGATGAACGGCGATATTTCCAACATTAAATTCCGCGTGCCGGGATTTGAGGAGGACGCAAAACAGCTTCATTTTACCGAGAAACAGGCATCCGCAATCCTGGAGATGAGACTGTATAAACTGATCGGTCTTGAGATTATGGCTCTTGAGAAGGAATACAAAGAGACACTTAAAAAGATCCGGGAATATGAAAAAATCCTTTCCAGCAAAATCACAATGGATGATGTGATCAAGAAAGACCTGGAAGGAATCAAGGCAGAGTTTGCAACGCCGAGAAGAACCCTGCTCGAGGACGGCAAGGAGGCGGTCTATGATGAGACGGCCGTGGAAATCCGGGAAGTCGTCTTTATCATGGACCGGTTCGGCTACAGCAAGCTGATAGACAAAGCCACTTACGACAGAAACCAGGAGACGGTAGACGGGGAGAATCCATACGTCATCCCATGCCTGAATACCGATAAGATCTGTCTTTTTACGGACACAGGCCTTCTGCACCAGGTAAAGGCGTCCGACATTCCGTACGGAAAGATGAGAGACAAGGGAACTCCAATCGACAACCTGTGCAAATTCGATGGAACAAAGGAACGGCCTATTTTTATCATCAATGCGTCGGCGCTGCTTGGCAGACGCCTGCTCTTTGCAACGAAAGGAGCGATGGTAAAACTCGTTCCGGGCGAAGAATTCGAGACAAACAACCGAATGGTGGCGGCCACAAAGCTGCAGGAGGGCGATATGGTAATCAGTATCCAGCTTACCGACGGCAAAACGGAAGCTGTCCTGCAGACCACAAACGGTGTATTCCTGCGCTTTGACCTGGAAGAAATTTCAACCCTGAAAAAGAACTCCAAGGGCGTGCGCGGCATTAAACTGGGACGCGGGGAAGAACTGGAAGAAGTCTACCTCCTGGGCGCAGACGGCGAGCCGACCGTGATGTACAAAGAAAAGCAGGTACATTTAAACCGGCTGAAGATAGGAAAGAGAGACGGAAAAGGGAGCAAGGTCAGACTTTAATACTAATTTAAGGCTGAACTGCCGATTTCCAAGGGCTAAAGCCCCTGGAAATCGGCAGTTCAGGTCAACAGTCCGACGGCTGCATGCTTACAAAGCACGCAGCCGTTTTTATGATGAATTCAAAATAGCACCACTCAATCTGGAATGAAATCGCTATCTGACAAAGGTCAGAGTCAGGTATTTTATTTTCCAGGTACCCTTTACCCGTACGATACGGATTTTGGCATTCCATGTCTGAGTATAGGCGCTTCCGTCCGCGGAGACATAATCGGCTTTGACAACACCGAAGAAACTGATATCATCAGGCAACGTCTGCAGCCGTTCCACCTCGATACCGCTGCTTTTCAGGCGGCCTCCTTTCGGGTTCGATCTGAAAAAGGTAAGGAAGGTTCCATCCCGAACGGCCATATCAAAGGCCTCCTCCGTTAAATCGGGCCGGTATCTCTGCTCACAGTGTTCAAGAAACGTTTCCGGTTCCAAATCCGGGCTGTCGGTGAAAAGCGATTCAATTTTTGAATCAGTGGTAATGCTCAATAAAATATTCTTAGCCATTCTGTCGGGGGCGTGCCTGTGATAGTATATGCCTGCGGCAATGGCTAAAAGGCTGCAAACTAATATGAAAAAAACTGCAATTTTTTTATGCCGGATTGCCATCACCCCCATTTCACAAATGATCATTCTTTAAAAGCGTTGTTTCTTGTTCCGCAATTGCCTGACACCATGCCGTTACAATGAAATGCTGCACATAGAAACCGTCAACAAACCGTGAATTATACCTTCTCTACAGGAATCCATATCTCACTATAGTTGTCATCCGGATTTTCACATGGCGGTGTATACATCTCGATATTATAGTTACCCGCAATCTTATACGCCTTGCAGGACGGCAGCCATTCGCTCCATATCCTTGTATTCACATCCTGCAGCGCATTCGGCAAGGCGCCGTGGCAGGGGAAGATAGCCCATGTACATGCCGGAATGACTTTCGTTACATAACCCTCCGGAACCTCATTCCATGGAATGTAATTATCGGCAATCATGTACTCAAAGTCCTTCCCTTCATCGTCCAGACATACCCCGAACATTCCGCATACGGTTTTGCATCCGCCGCTTTCCTTATGTTCCGTCCAAAACCTGGGAATCTCTTTATAAGAAGTCTCCATATTAAATCTGCGCAACATTCCCATTACTGTAAACTGTGCCTTTTCGGCAATCCTGTACTCCAACATAGTACCGCCCTCCAATGTGAGTTTAATTTTCAGCGGTGCAAAAGAATTCAGCTTACTTCCTTTTTCTCTTGCTGCGGAAGGACTGATTCCATGAAACTTCGTAAATGCCCTGGCAAAGCTGTCCGGCGAATCATAGCCATATTTCAGTGCGGCATCAATCACCTTGATATCGGTAGAGCAAAGCTCCTGCGCAGCAAGCGTCAGCCGCCGGTTCCTTATATACTCGCCGACCGTAAAGCCGCATAATACATGGAAGATTTTCTGAAAATAAAAACTGGACACATGCGCCTTATCTGCAATTTCACTAATACTGATATCTCCAGTCAAATTCTCTTCAATATATGCAATCGCATTAGTGATGCCGTCATTCCAACCATTCATACAATGTCCTCCTTCGTTGTCCGCTGTAACTATATTATATAAACAACAACGTCCGCCTGCCCGACTCTTATTGTCTTCTTCTGTCGGACAGCCCGGCCCATCATCAACCATCAAAATATCTCTGTCTTAACAATATTTTACCATCATTCCAACCGTTTGTGTAAACAACATCCGTCATCATAGAAAAAACGAAAAAATTTCATCCAAGCCCCATAAAAAATGCCTAACATCCTTCCTAACCCGGCCTTCCCCCGGCACTCAAAAAAACGTAGTGCCCGCGACAATACCACCGCCCACTTGAAAAAACAGAACAATTCAGCCGCCGCAAGCCAGAGTCAGGAATGGTGATGTAATTGGATAAGTGCGACCTCATCTACTCCGATGGAAGTAACCTCCGGATCATCTGGCAGCTGGAACCGGCTGCCTTCAGCGCTTATTGTAATGAAGATGACGGCAGAGGATACGGAGGCGCAGGTTCAGGCCTGGTTTGCTATGGATGAGAGACGGGATGAGCTGGGCTTAGTCTGTTACCATTGGCGCGGAGCGGGGGCATTAGAGCAACGCTAAAAAACGCTTCCTCATATTTAAAATTTCTTTTCATTCTAAATATTAATTCGATTGCAATCCTTTGCAAATAAAAAATGAATTGTGAAAATAAACCAAAAATCCAAATAAGATTCTGTAGATATTTGACAATTGAAACTTGCGATTACTTGCGATATAATTCAAATAACAGAAAATAACAAGTATAGAACTTGGATAACAAAGTTTAAGTGATCGGGAGGAAGCAGATGGCAGTAATAGGTGTGGATATCGGCACTTCCGGCTGTAAAGCTTCTGCCGTCGGGGCGGACGGGGAGATACTGGCGGGCGCCTACCGGGAGTACACTCCCAAAGCGACGTCAGACGGAGGCCAGGAACTGGACAGCCGGCAGGTGATGAAAGATGCGATGGAGGTGCTGCGGGAGACCGCGGTCCGGTGCGGCGGAGAAAAGATTGAGGCAATCAGCGTTTCATCGCTGGGGGAATCCGTAGTTCCGTTGAGCCGGACGGGAGAGATTTTGGCCGACGCCATCATTTACTCCGATTCCAGGGGAGAGGATGTGGAAAAAGAGCTGGCCGGCCGCGTGGATCGGGAGCGCTTTTTTGAGAAAACGGGATATGATCCGTCCCGGGTCTCCTCCGTCTGCCGTATCATGTGGCTGAAAAAGCATAAGCCCGAGATATATCGGCAGGCATCGTTTTTTCTCCCGATGAATTCCCTGCTTCTCTTCCTGCTGGGGGCAAAACCGCATATCGACTATACGCTGGCATCCACCACCGAGATGTTCGATATCTGGGAGAAAAAGTGGGATCGGGAGATTTTAAAAGCGGCGAGGCTGCCGGAAATTCTCCTTCCCCCGGCGGTGGAACCGGGAACCGTGGTAGGGACAATCCAGGACGGGACAGCCGGCCGGCTTGGCCTTCCGAGGGGAGTTCTCCTGGTCGCAGGAGGCCATGACCAACAGTGCGTATCCCTGGGGGCCGGGGTAATCAGAGACGGGGATGTCCTGGACGGGATGGGGAGCGTGGAGGCCGTGGGTGCGGTAGCGGGGCGTCCGCCTGATCTGAGACTGCTGGCGAAATACAATCTTTCGGTGGAACCCCATGTGATTCCGGGGAAATATTCCATCTATGGCTGCACGATGACGGCGGGAAGGGCCGTGAAATGGTTTCGGGACTGTTTCTGCCAGGACCTGGTTCTGGCGGCCGTGCAGGAGAGAAAAGATGTCTATGACTTAATGTTTGATATGGTCCCGAGAGAACAGAATAACGTGATCTGGATTCCCTATTTTTCTGGAGCCGGGACGCCGTTTAATGACCCGGAGGCCAAAAGCATCCTATTGGGGGCGGATCTTAAGACCGGCCGCGGGGAACTCTTTGCGGCTCTGCTGGAAGGGATCGCGTTCGAGTTACAGCTCAATCTGGAATGTCTGGAGGCGGCCGGAGTTACCCTGGGGGAAATCCATGCGGTGGGAGGGCTGGCTAAAAACGAGCGATACCTCCGGATGAAAGCGGATCTCATGGGCCGCGATATCGTGACACTTAGCTCCAATGAAGCCGGGACGCTGGGAGCGGCCATTCTCGCTATGAAAGCCGCCGGTGGCTGCCGGACGATGGAAGAGGCGGCGGACGTCATGGTCAAGGTGAAAAAGAGAATCCGCAGTGAGCCGGACCATTTTTCCTATTACCAGGATAAATACGACCGGTATAAAGAAAACCATCCGTGGTATGTCCGTTCGGGAATCGGCCAGCTTCACGTTTCACATAAGAAAATTTAGCTGCGATTCACAGCCGTTCGAGAAAGCGGATAGGTGTGAACCGTGGAAAAATTTATCATAAAAACACCGGGTGATACCGGAAAACCAAAAGCGGCAGATATGCCGCCACAAAAAGGAGGAAAAGATATGAAGAAAATGCTCAACCTGGCGCTCGCTGTTTGTCTGGTCTGTACATCCCTGAGCGGCTGTTCCGCAAAAGAAAGCGGTTCCGCAGCGAAAACACCGGAGACTCCGGCTGCGGATGCTGTGGCTCCCGCGGACACGTCTGCCCCTGCAAATGAGGCGGGTTCCGCCGAAAGCGCCTCGGCGGACAGCGGGAAAAAGATGAAAATCGGCCTGTCGGTCATGGACCTGTCGAACTCTTATTTTGCCGAGTTTTCCAACGGAGCGCAGAAGTACGCGGATGAGAACGGGATCGATCTCGTCATCAACGATCCACAGTCAGACACCCAGAAACAGGTATCTGCAATTGAGAATTTCGTCAGCTCAGGCTGCGACGCCATCATCGTTAGCGCTCTGGACGCAGAGTCCAGCAGAGGCGCTATTGCGGAGGCGGAGGCAGCCGGAATCCGCGTGATCACGGAGACGACATTCATCGAGGAGGCCACCAGCTGCGTGACATTTGAAGAGTATAATTTCGGCTATGCGTTGGGCACGGCGGCAGGCAAATGGATCTCAGAGGAGCTGGGCGGCAAGGCGGAATATGCCATTTTAAACCAGCCGACACTTCCGCAGGTGATCGAGCGTGAGAACGGAATCAGGGCCGGAATTGAGGAGTATGCGCCGGATGCAGAACTGGCGGCCACGGCGGCTGCGAACCTGACTGACACCGGCATGCGCGCGGCGGAGAACATTCTTCAGGCCCACCCGGATGTACAGGTGATTCTGGGCGTAAATGACAGCGGGGCGCTGGGAGCATACGAGGCGGTTATGGCCTCCGGAGTAAACACCGACCACTTCTTTGTCGGCGGCTGTGACGGCGCGTCGGAAGCGCTCTCCAAGATCAAAGAAGGGACGATATATCGGGCGTCCGCTGGTCTGGAGCTGCCCAATGAGGATATCGGACGCCTCTGCATGGATTATGCGGTCAAAGCGGCGAACGGGGAAAAGCTGGAGAGTATCTATTATCTCGATTGTGTGGCCATCGACGGCTCCAACGTGGATACTTACCTGACCAATTAACCTGCAAGGAAGAGAGGTATGGAAGGCGGTCTGTCGTCCATACCTCGTCATAGGGAGGTGAAAATGTGGCGGTTCCAAGTTTGACGGTCAGAAATCTGACCAAAACATTTCCGGGGGTGAAAGCACTAAACGACGCCAGCATCGAGTTTTATCCGGGTGAGGTTCACGCTCTTCTGGGAGAGAACGGGGCGGGGAAATCAACTCTGTGTAAAATCCTGTCGGGCGCCTATGGAGCGGACAGCGGAGAGATCTACATAGACGGACGGCAGTATCAGGGGTTCACCCCATCGGAAGCAAAGAAGGCCGGGATCGGCATTATCTATCAGGAATTCAATCTGGTTCCGGCATTGAGCGTATATGAAAATCTGTTTCTGGGGAAAGAAATCCGAAATGGGATCATGCTGAAGCGCAGCGAGATGATCCGGCGGACGAAAGAAGTTTTCGACCGACTGAAGGTTTCCCTGGATCCGGTGCGGCCGGTGGGGGAACTCAGCATCGCCTATCAGCAGCTGGTGGAGATCGGGAAAGCCATCTATGAAAATGCAAAAATCCTGATCATGGACGAGCCGACGGCTCCTCTGACAGGGCAGGAGGTCGGCGTCCTGTTCGAGATCATCCGGGATCTGAAACGCCAGGGAATCACGATTATCTATATTTCGCACAGAATCGAGGAGCTCTTTGAGCTGGCGGAGAAAGTAACAGTTATGTGCGACGGCCGCGTGATCCGCACCCTGAATACGGCCGAGACCACCCGCAGGGAATTAGTCAGCCTGATGGTGGGCCGGGAGCTGGGAGAGAGCTACCCTGAAAAAGGGGATAGCTGTACAGGGGAGACGGCGCTCCAGGTTTCCCATCTGACGACCGGCAAATTAAAAGATGTGTCATTTGAAGTCCGCGCAGGAGAAATACTCGGCTTTGCCGGGTTGGTGGGAGCCGGGCGCACCGAGATTGCCAGGGCGGTTTTCGGAGCGGATGTCCGGACTTCAGGAGAGATTTCAGTGCATGGCCGGCCGGTCCCGATCCGGACGCCGTCCGATGCGATCCGGGCGGGTATCTGCCTGATTCCGGAGGATAGAAAGGGGCAGGGAATTCACCTGCACCTGAGTGTACGGAACAATATCTCGCTCACCAGGGTAAAATCTTTAAGCCGGTTTATGATGGTGCAGAGGGGGAAGGAGCAGAAACTGATTGATCAATACATTCATGCTCTGGAGATTAAGACCCCGTCCGACGCACAGTTGACCGACCATCTCTCCGGCGGAAACCAGCAGAAGGTGGTGCTCTCCAAATGGCTGGCGGCTAACTGCAATATCATGATATTTGACGAACCGACCCGCGGCATAGACGTGGGGGCGAAGCAGGAGATTTACCAGCTGATGGCAAATCTGCGCAGGGAAGGAAAGGCGATTATCATGATATCCTCCGAGCTTCCGGAGCTGATTGGGATGAGCGATCGAATTATGGTGATGCACGAAGGGCGGTTGAGCGGCTTCCTGAGCGGTTCAGAGGTGACGCAGAGTGCAATATTGGAACTTGCTTCCGGCGGAAGCAGGGAAAATAGTTTGGGGGTGGAATCTTGAAAGGTAAAAAAATACAATTGTCAACGATCAGCGTGTTTATCATCCTGGCTGCGGAGATCCTGTTTTTTGCGCTGACGGCGGATAATTTCTTCAGCTCGTCCAATCTTCTGAGCGTGGGGCGGCAGGTTTCCATGACCGGTATAGCGGCCGTGGGAATGACCATCCTTCTCCTGGTCGGTGGAATCGATATTTCGGTGGGAACGATGTGTGCGTTTACCGGGGTGGTCTGTACCAAATTAGTGGTGCAGGGGCAGCTGCCGATCTGGCTGGCCGTGATCATCACACTGATGGTGGGCGCGTGCTGCGGCGCCGTCAACGGCTTTATGTGTACATATTTTAAAATCCCGGCTATGATCGGAACGATGGCCATGCAGACCATTGCCAAAGGCGCTGCCTACCTTCTGACGGGAGGGATTCCGATCTACGGCCTGCCCGACAGTTTCCGGGTATTCGGACAGGGGTATATCGGTAAAATCCCGGTGCCGCTCTGCATTATGGTGGCCGTATTTATCCTCGGTTTTGTGCTTCTGGAAAAAACGTATTTTGGACGTCACATTTATGCGGTCGGAGGGAACCAGGAGGCCGCGCGTTTATCCGGCATTAACACCACAAGAGTGCAGATGATCTGCTATATCGCATGCAGCACCTTGGCGGCGGTTGCCGGCATTATCATGGCTTCCCGCGTCAATTCGGGCCAGCCGTCGGTGGGGGTCGGTTTTGAGATGGATGCAATCACGGCTTCCGTCTTAAGCGGAGTCAGCCTGATGGGCGGCGAAGGCCGTATCGTCAATGTGGTGGCCGGCGTTCTGATTATGGGAATTCTGTCCAACGGTATGGTTATGCTGGATTTGACCGAATATACACAGTGGCTGGTTAAAGGAATCGTCCTGCTCTTTGCGGTGGCGGTGAATAATGTTCAGAAAGGGCTGGTGAAAAAACATGCTTAAGACATCGGCTTTTCGTGGAAACCGGCAGTTTGACATCCAGGAAGTTCCAATGCCCCGGGTAGAGCAAGACGGAATCCTGATCCGGGTGGAGGCAGCCGGAATCTGCGGCTCGGATCTCCACATCAGCACGGAGACGCCGCCGTTTCCCGTCGTGCTGGGCCACGAAGTGACCGGGACGATAGTGGAGATGGGAGGACGGGCAAATGACGCCATGTACATTTATGGAGGACCGCTAAAAACGGGAGACCGGATTGTCCTCTATCCGACGGTCACCTGCGGACATTGCGCTAACTGCCTGGACTACGGAAACGGCGCCTATTCCGTCTGCGAGAAGCCCTTCGGCTACGGCGACTGGTTACCCTATCAGGGGGCAGGCGATTATGAGCGCCCGGAAGGGGAGACGGCCCTGACCGGCGGTTTCTCGGAATATATGTATATCTATCCGGGGACGTATCTGTGGAAAGTACCGGAGTCCATGCCGGCCGAGAGAGCAGTTCTTTTGGATCCTCTGGCGGTGGCGGTCAGGACGGTGGAACTGGCCATGCGCTGCCCCGGCACCATGGAAAACTGCCTGGATGAGACCAGGACGGCTCTGGTCATCGGGGACGGGCCGATCGGGGCTCTGACTGCTTTTTATCTACGGATGCTGGGGACTGGCAGGATCGTGGTGGCCGGCGGCCGGAAGAAGCGGCTTGAGATGTGCGGCCAAATGGCTGAGGCTGATTTACTGCTGAATTACAAGACCCAGAGCCTGGAAGAGCGGAAGGAGAAAATCGGAGAACTGACAGGAGGCAGAGGGGCGGATGTGGTCTTCCAGTGTGTGGGGACCGGGCAGGCCTTCTGCGACGGGATTCACCTCATGAAGCGCCTGGGGACGCTGGTGGAGTGTGGAAACGCTATGAAACCGTCCCCCGTAACCTTTGATCCCTTTGCGGATCTCTGCGCAAAACATGCCACGCTGATTGGGATGACGGTAAACACCCCCCATGCCTTCCACAAGGCATTCCGGATTCTGTGTGACCGGAAGGAAAAACTGGAGCAGCTCTTTACCTATTCCTGCGGGCTTAAAGGGCTGGCGAAGACGATGGCCGCCTCCTCTTTTGACGGCTATATGAAAGGGATTGTTTATCCAGGGAGAGAATAAGGAGGCGCGAGGAAAAAAGGAAGGTGCGCGTAGGAATAGGAAAGTGCCTGAAGTAAAAAGGCGTATGGAAATGGGAGAAAGTCATATGGAAGATAGGATGAAAGCGCTGCGCCTGTATGGGCCGATGGATATGCGGCTGGAGGAACGGCCGGTTCCCTCCTGCCGGGAAGATGAAATGGTCATCCGGATCCTGGGCTGCGGCATCTGCGGTTCGGATCTGAAAAATTTTGCAGGCGGCCACGAGTGGAACGCGCCGCCCGAGGAGCGGTTTATCGAGACGCCTGTCACGGCGGGACATGAGTTCTACGGTGAAATCGTCAAAAAGGGAGAGAACGTAACGGATTATGAACTGGGGGAACTGATGATTTCGGAGCAGATCATCCCCTGCAAGGAGTGCCGGTTTTGTAAGAATGGCCAGTATTGGATGTGCCAGAATCTAAAAATGTACGGATTCCAGAGGGAGGCGGAAGGGGGATTTGCCCAGTATATGCGGATTCACCGCCGGGGAATCAATCACCATATCCCAAAGCATTTTACAGTGGAGCAGGCGGCTCTGATCGAGCCGTACGCATGCAGTATGCACGCCGTGGAGCGGGCGAGAATCCGCCACGAGGACGTCGTAGTCGTGAGTGGATTGGGAGCGATTGGGCTCGGTATGGTGACGATGGCCCGCCTGGCTATCCCAAAGCTTATCATCGGCCTGGATTTGAGAGAAAACCGGCGCGCCCTGGCTGAAAAATTCGGCGCGGATCTGGTCCTGGATCCGTCCCAGTGCGATGTCGCAGAGGAGATCCTGAAACGGACGGACGGCTACGGCTGCGATGTCTATCTGGAGGCCGCGGGAAGCGAGGCCAGCGTCAGGCAGGGGTTGAAGGCTGTCCGAAGCCTGGGCCGCTACGTCCAGTTCGGTATATTTGCAAAGGACATCATGGCCGACTGGAATATCATCGGGGATGGGAAGGAGATCGATGTTCTGGGCTCCCATCTGGGGCCGGGCTGTTTCGAGGCGGTTATTGCCGGGATAGACAGAGGACTAATCGCGACGGAAGGTGTGGTAACTCATAAATTTGCATTAGAAAAGTGGGACGAGGCATACGCCGCTGCAGTCCATGATCCGTCAGCGATCAAAGTGGTGATGACGCCGAATGCGCGGGAAAGGGGAGAAAAATTATGAATCAGTGCGGAGTAAAAGAATTGTTTCGCAGAGCGAAGGAGGGCTGCTACGCGCTGAACGCGTTTAACTGTGCGGATGTCTGGGATATGAGCGCGGTCACGGCGGCGGCGCAGGAGCTTAGGGCACCCGTGATGGTGGCAATCCACCCTGAGAATTTTACGCAGCTTCCACTGGAGATCTATGCGGCGCTCGGGAGAGAGATGGCGGAGCGCTCGGACGTTCCGGTCATTCTGCACCTGGATCACTGCCAGGACGTCCAGGTTTGTAAAGCAGCGGTAGACTACGGCTTCCCCTCGGTCATGCTGGACGCCTCGGCTTTGCCGCTGGAAAAAAACATTGCCGCAGTGAAAGAGGTGGCCGAATATGCCCATGCCAGAGGTAGTATCGTAGAGGCGGAGATAGGGCGGATTAAGGGCGTCGGATATGAGGGCGGATATGAGGGAGACGATTATCTTGCCCGGGTGGCGGACTGTGTCCGTCTGGTGGAAGAGACGGGGGTGGATACCCTGGCGGTCGGCATCGGGACAGCCCATGGCTATTATGAGGGGGAACCTCATCTGAGCTTTGAGCGGCTGCAGGAGATCCACCGGGCGATCAGCATTCCGCTGGTTCTCCACGGAGGGACGGGAATCGCCGGAGAAGATGTGCGCCGCTGTATCGCGGAGGGGATCTGCAAGGTAAACGTGGGAACGTGCATTGCCAGCGCCTATATGAACGGAATGAAAGCAGAGCTGGAGCGGTTCGGGGAAAATGCTTTTATCATCGACCTGATAGGGACGGTAAAAGAGGGAATCAAAAAAGAGGTGAGGGAATGGATCCGGACCTGCGGAGGAGACAAAAGAGCATAGGTGGATCCAGAATTTCCCAGAATCATTGACTCTCGCTACGGCTTCATGATAAAATAAACAACAATAATATGCAATTAAAAATGATGTTGTGACGAAGGGTGATGAAACTTTTGGCTCGAATATTAGCAGAAAAACGGCAGGCACAGATTACTCAGATGCTGGTGGCCGACGGTCATATCAAGATCAGTACGATAGTAAATGAATTTCATGTGTCATCCGAAACTGCAAGAAAAGATCTGATCGCGCTGGAACAGCGCGGAGTCGCGCGCAAGACCCACGGAGGCGCGGTCGTAGTAGATAATTATTTTACGGGAAGCAATGTGTTTCTCAATCGCAGAATGGAACGAAACATAAGCTCCAAGAGGGCAATCGCCCGGGCCGCTGTGAACCTGGTATCAGACAACAGCACAGTGATCCTGGACTCCGGCAGCACAACATACTGGCTTGCGGAGGAACTGCTCGCAAAGAAAAACATAACGGTAGTGACAAACAGCCTGACAGCGGCGATTCGTCTGGCAGAAAATAAAGTAAATGTACTGGCGCTGGGAGGGGAGGTTTACCCGTCCAACCTGGCCGCCGTAGGGCAGTGGGTGGATCTGTGCCTGGCGGGAATCCAGGCGGATATCGCGTTTATCGGCGCCAGCGCCCTCAGCACGTCCCGCGGTCCCTGTGTGGAGAACTTTCCGGAGGCGCACGCCAAGTGGAAGATGATGGAGAGCGCCGGGAGAAGTTATATTGTCTCAGACAGCAGCAAATTTATGAACAATGCGCTGGTTGAATACGCCGCCTGGGAGCGCTTTGACGGCCTGATCACAGATCGCGGCCTTCCGGAAGAGATATTTAAGGAGTTATCTGCCAAAGTGAATATTGTGTTTGCAGAGGAGTAGAAAATTGCCCTTTTGGCCAATAAACGGAAGGGGTTTTTATCAATGGAAATGTTAATTGGCGGAAAAAAGGCGGCAGGCAGCAGCCGGATCGAGATTCTGAATCCGGCGACGAATGAAGTGATTGACACGGTTCCCGCAGCGACGGAAGCGGAACTCGATTTGGCATTACAGTCGGCGACGGAAGGATTTTCAGAATGGTCCTCCAAGACGATTTTAGAACGGAACCGGATTCTCTACCGCTATGCGGCGCTCGTGGAGGAGCACCGGAAAGAGCTTCAGGAGCTCTTGTGCAGGGAGAACGGAAAAAATATAAAGAATACAGAGATGGAATTGGATGCAGTCCACGCCCTGTTTACCGGATATGCGGAGAAAGCGGCCCATCTTTATGGAGAAACGCTGCCGGGGGGTAACCAGATGACCAGTGATTCCAGGGACCTGGTATTTACGCGCTGGGAACCGCTGGGAGTTGTGGTCTGCCTGGTGCCCTTCAATTTTCCGGTGGACTTGTATGCGGAGAAGGCCGCGCCTGCTCTGGCCGCCGGTAACTCGGTTATCATAAAGCCGCCGACGGACTGTCCGCTCACCATCATCAGGCTGGTGGAACTGCTTCATGAGGCGGGCGTGCCGCCGAAGGCAGCTCAGGTGGTAACTGGGCGGGGGGGACTGATCGGAGAAAAACTCGTTTCAGATCCGAGGATTGCGGCGGTTTCATTGACCGGCAGTAACCAGGCGGGGGTGGAGACGTATCGGAGAGCAGCTAAAAACCTGACGAGAGTCTTTCTCGAGCTTGGGGGCAACGACGCTTTTATCGTCAACGAGGATGCGGATCTCAATCTGGCCGTGTCAGAAGCCGTTTTCGGGCGTATGGGAAACTGCGGCCAGACCTGCTGCGCCAGCAAGCGTTTCATCGTCCATCACCTAGTGGAGCAGGAATTCACCCGGAAACTGGTGGAAGCCCTAAAGAAAGTAAAGATCGGCGATCCGATGGACCCGGAGCTGGACGAGGGCTGCATGATCAGCCGAAGCGCGGCCAGACAGGTGGAAGAACAGGTGGCTTACACGGTAAGCCAGGGGGCATCCTGCGTCCTGGGCGGGAAAGTCTATGACGAGGTATATTTCCCTCCGACTGTTCTGACCGGCGTCACGAGGGAGATGGATATTGCCAGGGATCTGGAGATATTCGGTCCCGTATTTCCGATTATCCCGTTTCAGACGATGGACGAGGCGATTGCGATCGCAAATCAGTCCTGCTATGGCCTGATGGGAGCTGTCTTCTCAAAAGATATCAAAACAGCCATGTCGGCAGCCGGCCGGATGCAGTGCGGAGGCGTGGTCATCAACGGGGCCAGTGATTTCCGGTCCTCGGAGATGCCGTTCGGCGGATATAAAAAGAGCGGGATCGGGAGAGAAGGGATAGCCGGCACGCTCCGTGAGATGATGCAGGAGAAATCCTATGTGCTGAAGCAGGTTTTCTAAGCATGGGTGCTCTATAAGGTTCTCCGGCAGATTCTTCGGCAGCAAAGTTTTTACCGGTTTTCAGGCAGATGTAAATGTGATTTTTAGACAGTCCCGTGGATTTTTGCAGGAGATCTTTGTCAGCGCTTTGAAGATTGAAAAGTGGAAAAATGAATAAATAGTGGATAGCTGCATGCCGGGGAAGAGAGGGCGTGCAGCTATTTCGATCTTTATGGGAGGTATCAGTTTAGCTGCAGGAACCGGGCGCCGGATAGCGATAATTCATTACTCCACCCTGCGTCGGCGTTCTCACTTTTCAACTACAGCATTTGACTTTTTTCTCCAATCATGATAAATTTATTAAATAAAATAGCAAAATTACGCGTTGGCTTCTGCCGGAAAGTGACAGGATGGAAAGACAAGACCTTTATATAGAAATCAACAGGGAAATTCAGCAGAATAAAGACGGACTGATAAAGCTGGGACGGGAGCTTTTTAGCTGCCCGGAGCCCGGTTTTAAAGAAGTGGAATCGAATCAGATTCTCACTTCTTTTTTGCGTGGACACGGGATTCCCTGCCGGTCGGATCTCTGTCTGACGGGGATTTTGGCAACGGTTGGCTCGGGGGACGGATACCACATCGCCCTGGTGGCCGATATGGATGCTCTGGTGGTGAACGACGGAGAGAAGAGTTATCCCTGTCATTCCTGCGGCCACAGTATCCAGACCGCCGTTATGGCCGGCGTCCTCAAGATGCTGAAGGATTTAAACATAGCGGAGGAGACGGGAGGGCGTATCAGTTTTATTGCCGCCCCGGCTGAAGAGTTTATAGAGTTCGATTACAGGCAAAAATTAAAAGAAGAAGGAAAAATCAATTATTTTTCCGGAAAACAGAACATGATAGAACAGGGAGTGTTCGACGATGTCGACTGTGTCCTGACCATGCATGTCAATGGGGAGACGGAAACGCTTTTTGACGTTAACTCCACTCTGGCCGGTTTCATGGTAAAAAAGGCAGTCTTTACCGGACAGGCATCCCACTCGGGCGCGGCCGCGCATATGGGGCGCAATGCGCTTCACGGAGCGAGTCTCTGTATGGATGCCGTTGCCTATATGAAGGATCAGTTCCCGGCGGACGTGGGCCTTCAGATACATCCCGTCATTACGGAGTGCGGAGGCAGCGTCAATATTATCCCGGAGAAGGCGGTCCTGGAAACCTATGTCAGGGCCAACACGCTCGCGGATCTTCTGGAAGCGGGGGAGAAATTCGACCTCTGCGCCGTGCACTCTGCGGCAGCCCTCGGCCTGTCGTGCCGGATTGAAAACAGGACGGGATATATGCCGCTCAAACAGTCCAAAGAGCTGAATGAGATTATTTACCGCCATATGCGGGAAATCTGCCCCGAAGAGAAAATTATTAAAAATGTGGTTTCCGGAGCTTCCGGCGATATCGGGGATCTGGGATATCTGCTCCCGGCGGTCCAGTTTGGCTTTTCAGGGATAAGAGGGCGGATCCACAGCAGCGATTTTACGATTGTGGATGAAGAGAATGCCTATTTACACACGGCGGAGATTGTGATGAAGACCGTCTGTGACATCCTCACCTGCCCCGGTCTGCAGGTGAAAAATGAAGATTTTAAGGAACGCAAAGAGTTTTATCTGAAAAATTGGTTATACAAAGAAATGTAGATGAAATAACAGAAGATGAAAAAGCAGTTTGGAGGCGCATTTTCAAAAATGCGCTTATAAGCATATAAACAGTCTAAAATAATAATCAGGAGGAATGACTATGTCAGAACACAACACACCAACACCACACATCGGAGCACAGGCAGGAGAGATTGCGGAAACAATACTTTTACCGGGTGATCCGCTTAGGGCGAAATATATTGCAGATAATTTCCTGACCGATGTAAAACAGTTTAACGCTACGAGAAATATGTTTGGCTATACCGGATACTATAAAGGAAAACGCGTGTCCGTCATGGGAACCGGCATGGGCTGCCCTTCCATCGGAATCTACTCCTATGAGCTGATTCATTTTTACGGATGCAAGAACCTGATCCGCGTCGGAACGGCCGGAGCGCTCCGCCCCGAAGTAAAAGTGCGCGATATGGTATTCGGAATGGGAGCCTGCACCACATCCAACTATGTAAAACAGTTCCGCCTGCCGGGCGATTACGCCTGCATCTGCAGCTATGAACTCCTTGCAAAGGGAGTAAAGGCGGCAGAGGCGAAAGGACTTAACTACCATGTGGGGAATGTCTTAAGTTCCGATATGTTCTACAATCCGGATCTTCCTCCCGCAGGGACGACATGGGATAAGATGGGAGTCCTGGCGGTGGAGATGGAGGCGGCGGCTCTCTACAGCAACGCAGCGTATGCGGGAGTTAATGCACTTTGCATCCTGACAATCTCCGATTCCGCAGTGACCGGGGAGGCAACGACGGCCGAGGAACGCCAGACCACATTTACCAATATGATGGAAGTGGCTCTGGAACTGGCATAAACAGGTTACTTTATACTCCGTATGCAGTAACGGAAATACACGAACAGAAGAATAATAAGGGGAATGACTATGGCAGAGGAAATTTTACGGGTGGAAGACCTGACTAAAATTTATCCGGGCGGCGTTCTGGCTAATTACAATATCAACTTCAGTGTGGACAAGGGAGAAATCCATGCACTGGTGGGAGAGAATGGAGCCGGAAAGTCTACTCTGATGAAGATGCTGTTTGGTATCGAAGAGATCACAAGCGGTAAAGTATTCCTTCATGGACAGGAAGTGCATTTTCATTCCAGTAAGGATGCGATCGAACACGGGATCGGTATGGTCCACCAGCATATGATGCTGGTGCCGTCACTGACCGTTGCGGAGAATCTGGTACTGGGAATTGAGCAAAAGAAGGGACTTTTCCTGGATCAGAAAAGAGCGGTGCAGGTGACCGAGGAAATCTCAAAAAAGTATAACCTTCATGTGGAAGCCACAAAGAGGGTGCGTGACATTTCCATCGGAATGAAGCAAAAGCTGGAGATTTTAAAAACCATGTACCGCGGCGCAAAGATTATTATACTGGATGAGCCTACGGCCGTACTTGCCCCGCAGGAGACGGAAGAGCTTTTTGAACAGCTTTTAAACCTCAAGAAAGAGGGATACACGATTATCTTTATTTCCCACAAGCTCCATGAGGTGAAATACCTCTGCGACCGGCTGACCGTGTTAAAGGACGGCCGCTCGATAGGCACTTACCGGGTGGAAGATGTGACGGCGGAGGAGATCTCGCGCCTGATGGTGGGACGTGACGTCAAACTGGAATACGAAAAGACGCCTCAGGATTTTGGAGAGAAGATTCTGACGGTGGAGAACTTAAGCTATACCGACAAATTCGGCACGAAGAAGCTGGATGACCTCTGTTTCTCCTTAAGACAGGGCGAGGTGCTCGGCATTGCCGGCATCGAGGGCAACGGACAGAAGGAAGCAATGGAGATCCTGACCGGCAACATGAAGGCGGAGAGCGGCTCCATCCTGTACCGGGGCGAAGATCTCTGCAAAAAGACGATCCGGGAGAACCGGAAGCTGGGCATTGCCCATGTGCCCGAGGACCGCAACTTGAACGGCAGCGCGCCGGAGATGAGCGTGCGCGACAACCTGATTGCGGCCAGCCTTGATAAACTTTCCAAAAATTCGATTCTGGATCAGAAGGCCATAGAAAGCTACTGCGAAAGCTGTGTTGCGGACTTTAAAGTTAAGACGTCCAGCCTCGATATCAGCATCAAGAGCCTTTCCGGCGGCAATATCCAGAAGGCCATTGTGGCGAGAGAATTTACGGCGGGTGCGGATGTCATCATCCTGAACCAGCCGACCCGCGGCGTGGACGTGGGCGCCATGGAGTTTATCCACAAAAAGATTCTGGAGATGAGGGATGAGAATAAATCCCTGATTCTCGTAAGCGCCGACCTGGCGGAGTTAAAGGCACTAAGCGATCGCGTGATTGTATTCCATCAGGGAAAGATCGCGGGTGTCTTAGACGATGTCCCGAATACGACGGAAGAAGAGCTTGGCCTTTACATGCTGGGTCTTAAATCCGATTCCGAAGAGAAGCTTAAGGAGGCGTAAGATGAACAAGAAGAAAAAGTTTGAATGGTATGGAGTGATCCGCGTAACGGCATCCATCCTGATCGCCCTTCTGATAGCGGCAGTGATTATCTTTGCGGTGGCGGACGATCCGTGGACGGCTCTTTACAAATTCCTGCTCGGGCCATTTTCAACAAAGAGAAACTTCTTTAACGTAATTGAGACGATGATTCCGCTTGTATTCTGCGGACTTGCCATCAATGTCATGCATAAGAGTGGCCTGTTTTCCATGGTGGCCGACAGCTCCTTCTATTTTGCAGGCGTCATGGCGGCGTCAATCGCCATTGCCTGTCCGATGCCGAATATCGTGCATCAGATTGTAATTCTCATCGCTGCCACGGCGGTGGGCGGCGTGATTGGCATCATCCCGGTTCTCATCAAGAAAAAGACCGGCGCCAACGAGCTTGTGATTTCGCTGATGATGAACTACATCTTTTTTAACTTCGGCTACTGGCTGATCAGAAAGTTTTTCCTGGACACCTCCAACGGCTCATTCTCCATCGGGTTCCAGCCGACGGCGACCCTGGGCAAGATGATGAAAGGGACAAACACCCACTATGGTCTGATTATCATGATTATCGCGGTAATCATCATGTGGATTCTGATGGACAAGTCAAAGTTCGGCCGTGAACTTAAAATCACCGGTTCCAATGAGAACTTTGCAAAATACGCGGGTATTAAAATCGGCGGAGTCGTGATCGGTTCCCAGCTCATCGGCGGTATGCTGGCCGGTCTCGGCGGCGGCGTCGAGATGATCGGAATGTACAAGAAATTCCAGTGGATTACGGCCCAGACCTATGTGTGGGACGGTATTTTAATCAACCTGCTGGCCGGGACAAAACCGCTCATGATACCTGTTTCCGCCTTTTTCATCTCTTATATCCGTATCGGAGCCCTGGTAATGTCCAGGGGCGGCGACGTGGACTCTGAGATCGTTTCCATCATCCAGGGTATCATGATCATGCTGATCGCCTCCGAGCGGTTCCTGTATAAGATGAAGAAGAATAAAGAAGAAAGAGAAGCGCTGCAAAACCAGACGGTGGATGCAGAAGGCGCGATCTAAGGAGGGGAAAAATGGACTTTATAACAAATCTTGATTTTTGGTTTACCGTTCTCCGCGCCACGACACCGGTTCTCTTTGCCACGATGGCGGCCCTGATTGCCAGCCGTTCGGGCGTACTTAATCTGGGACTGGAGGGAGCGATGACAATCGCGGCTCTCTGCGGAGTTTTAGGCAGCGGCTTTACGGGAAGTCTTCTGGTGGGAGCGATTGCGGGCCTTGCGGCGGGAATTGCCTTTACCATGCTGCTTGCTTATTTTGTACAGCATCTGAAAGCCAATCAGGTTATCACCGGTGTGGCGCTTAACCTGGCGGCCAGCGGCGGTTCCGTATTCTGTCTGTATTCCATTACGGGAGATAAGAATGCCAGCAACTCTCTGGCATCATCGGCTTTTCCGGCGCTGCAGATTCCGGTGATCAAAGATATCCCGGGACTGGGCGACGTTCTGTCCGGACATAACAGTTTGACTTATATCGCATTTATTGTTACAATCTTGATGTTCATTATGCTTAAAAAGACGTCCTTCGGCATCCATATCAGGGCCGTGGGAGAATCGGAAGAGGCAGCCCGCTCCGTCGGCATCAATGTAAAAAAGGTGCGCTACCAGGCCATGTTTATCAGCGGTTTCTTAGCTTCCCTTGGAGGAATGTACCTGTCCATGGGATATGTAAACCGTTTTACCTCCGGTATGGTTGCGGGCCGCGGCTACATCGCGCTGGCAACCAATGCAATGGCGGCCGGCAATGCGCTGATGGGAATGGTCAGTTCCATCCTTTACGGCTTCGGCAGCGGTATTTCCATCTATCTGCAGAACAACAATGTGGATCCGTACCTTATTACGATTATTCCTTACGCGTCCATCATCATTTTCTATGTAATATTCAGTTTCTATTACAAGGTAAAGAGAAAGACCGAGGATTCTTTGTAAAATTATTTTTATATGTTATCTTTATGCTATCTTTGGGAAAAGCGCCCTTTGATATAAAATACTTATTCACACGTTCTAAGGAGGAACATTATGAGAAAATCAATTAAAAAAGCAGCAGCGATCATCCTGACTGCGGCAATGGCAATGTCCATGACTGCCTGCGGAGGCGGCAAAACGGCGGAAGAGACGAAAGCGCCTGCAGGAAGTGAAGCAGAGCCGGCAGCAGACGGTGAAACAAAAGCAGCAGACGCAGCGGGAAGCGGAGAAAAGTTAAAAATGACACTCTGCATCGGCCGTAAAAATGACCTTTCTTTCCAGCAGTCCGCCTATGAAGGAGCTATGAGAGTCCAGGAAGAGATGGGCGACAAATTTGAAGTTAACGTTGTTGAGATGGGTGACGACACGACAAAATGGCAGGCAGCTTTCTACGATGCGGCAGACAGCGGCGCAGACATTATCGTGGGAACCGGTTTCCAGAACAAGGAAAACTTTGAGACAATCCCGCTGGAGTACCCGGATACAAAATTCATCCTCTTTGACCAGGATGTAGATTATACTTCCGGTGACTTAGGCAACGTATTAACCGTATTATTCGATTCCAACCAGTCCGGTTTCCTTGCAGGAGCCGTAGCAGCATACTACACAACAGGCGAGAATGCAGCCAACACGGACAAGACCATCGGTTTTGTAGGCGGCACAGAGAGCACAACCGTTAACAACTTCCTCGTAGGCTATGCAGAGGGAGCTAAATACGTAGATCCAGAGACAAAGATTTTAACAGCTTACGTTGGTGACTTTATGGATACTGCAAAAGCAAAAGATCTTGCCAATGCACAGATTTCCGAAGGCGCAGACATCGTATTCCAGGTAGCAGGCGGCGCAGGCAACGGCGTTATCGAAGCAGCGGCAGAGAAAGACGGCGTTATGGCCATCGGCGTAGACAGCGACCAGTACAGAACACTGGAAGGCTCCAACTTACAGGCATCCGTAATTACATCCAGCTTAAAGCTTCTTGACAATGCATTATTCAAAATCTGTTCCGACTATGTGGCAGATCCTTCCAAAGTTCCGTTTGGAACAACTGTAACATACGGTCTGAAAGATGATGCCGTAGGTATCGTATTCAACGACAACCTGACAAAGAGCATCGGTGAAGAAAATGTTGCCAAGGTAGAAGAAATCCTTGGAAAGATCCAGTCCGGCGAAATCAAGGTATCCGATGTTGCCGAATTAACAACCGATCAGGTAAAAGACATTGTGAATAACTAATTTTGTATGCAGATGCATCCCGGCGGGGCCTGAAAGTCCCCCGGGATGTAAAAGAGATTTGCAGGAGAAAGCTTCGGAAATGGGGGAATGACCGTTTGCGGGGCTTTTTTAGTTGAGATGCGAGGACGCCTCTGTAAGACGGCGGACGGGGGAGTGGGAGGT